>JADLFE010000011.1 GCA_020845755.1 Phycisphaerales bacterium | reverse complement strand
GCAGCTTGTTCACGATCTGTTCCGCCGTGTACCGCTTGCCTGTGTCGCCCATCTTCGAGCCCCTTGAATGCGTCCTTGCCGCCGAAGACTAACCCGGCGGCTGGACTGGTTCTTGGGGGGCAGGTCAAGTTCACGGAGCCTGCCGACTATCACGGCCTCTTCCCGCTTGACAATCACGGCTTGCCTGCGCAACGCGGCCCAGGGTATTATCCTGCCATGGTCCAGAACCCCAACCTCCGAATCGCGGCCATTGCCCTCTCGTTACTTTGCTTCTCGGCGACAATGCCGATGGCGGGCTGTGAGCGCAAGGAGAATAAGGCCGAGGTACCCCCGCCGCCGAAATTGACCCCTGAGCAGATCGAGCAGCAGCGGGTCGAGGAGGCCAAGAAGGCCGAGGCCGCAGACCGACAACTTGCGGCCGAATCGGCAGTCAAGACCCTGCTCGCCGGTATGGGCGAAGTGAAGTCTGTGTCTTTCGAGCCGTTCAAGGACTCGGACCAGGACGACTACGGCAACCAAGGGCGGGGTATCCGGTCGCGGTTCGCTGCCGAAGTCGAGGCCCCCGACGATTTGGTGGCTGCGAACAACTCGCTCCAGTGGCAGGATCCCGATGACCGCGGGCAATACCACGAGGTTCCGGTGTTACGCATCGTTGCTCCCAAAGGGACCAAACTGCTTGTCACAGGCTCGGTGAGCGGAAAGGCCGTCGCCGGCAAGCACATCTTTCAGGCTCAAAGCCAAGAGGTCAGTCCTGCGTCCGGCGTCGTCCTGCCCGCGACCGACAACCGAAATGGCTTCGACCCGCGGTACGCGCTCAAAGAAGCTCGCCTGCGGAGCACGTTCAAGGAGGGCGTCCTTGACGGTTCCCCCGAGCACCAGAAACTCGTTGGGGAGTTGAAGCAGAAGGAGAAGGACCGGCGCGACGCCGAGCGGCGCAAGCGGGCCGAGCAGCGCGACCGAGAGATCGCCGAACTCGTCTCCGTGATGAGCAGGCTGGCCGCGAGCGGCGGCCATCTCATTGTGGGCGACAGTCAGGGTGGTTCCAAGACGCCGTGGCTGTTCAGCCGGTCGTTTTCCAACCTGAAACTTGATGCCGCAACCGGCGACGGCACCGGCACAATGACGGACTGGCAGCATTTTCCGCCCACAACCACCAAGATCACAATCAAGAAGCTCACGCGGAAGGACGACCGCTTCGGCGAAGAACAGGAAAACACGGTTCTTGCGATCGAGCCTGAAGAGCCGGGGTTTGCCTACCTCTTCGAAAGAGCGGACGGTGCCAACATCAACGGTCGTCGTGTGCGGAGCCTGACCAACTTCAATGATTCCGGCGACTACGTGTCCCTGATGGCGGCTGGCTCGGATGTGCCGGCAGCGATGGCCAAGTGGCAAGCCGCTGTCGCGAAGGTGCCAGCGCTCAAGGTTGCATCGGCAAAGGTTTTGGACAAGGCGGGCCTGCAGGACGTCATGAAGGCCAAGCCCTTTGTCGACGGCGAGTTCGCAGCGGCAAAGCTATCCGAGCAGCGGAGTTCCCGCCTGGAGATCTACCGTGAGGACCGCCGGGGCGGAGGCTACGAGTTGTACAACTCGTCAACGCTGCTACTGCGGTCAGCTGAGGGGGTGGCCGTCCGCTCTGTTCTCTTGCAGTTGACCAAGGGTGCCGTGACGCAGCCCGAACTGGTCATCAACGGCAAGCCCGTCACTGGCTTGGCAGCCGGCAGCACCGAGGGTGGAGTGTTGGTGGAGTTCTCCGAGCCGACAACGCTCTACGAGATCCGCTTTGGCGCTGGCAGCAACAACGGAAACGGCTTCTCCGTTGCGGTCAAGCTCGGGTCGGCAGACGGCGCGGCAGGCGGATCGACTCCGAAGTGATTGATCCAAAAGGCTCCGTTCGCCACCTCGCTCGATTTCCTTTGTGATCGATGCTGTAGCTCAGGCTCGCTCTACGCCGCCACCGTCGCCGTCGTGACCTCCGACCACGGCCCCTTTTCGCCGCGTGTGTTGACCCAGCGGGCCATGTAGACGGCGGTTTTGCCGCCTTCGCCCGCCTTGAACTCGGCGCGGAAACTTGGGCGGGTGGTCATGGTCAGGAACGTGAGCGCGGTGGGGTCGGTCGGCGCGGGTTGGTCCGCATCGACGAGTTTCACCCACACCTCCGCCCCGAGCACGCCCGCGGGCCGGGCGCGCCGGGTCGGCGTGGACTCATCCACCTCGCCTGTCTGCGTCGCACTGCGGCGCAGTTGATCCGTTCACACGTTTCGACGCCGCCTGGCAGCCACCAGCCCACCCGACCCCAGAAGCACCGCCGCGCCCGGTGCGGGCACGTTCGAGACCACGAAACTCCGGGCTTCGCCATTGAACGTCCCGTCGCCCGCGATCACTGAGCCGTCGGCGGAGATGCCCCTGGCAATGTTGAGCGTCCAGCCCGTGAGATCAACCCCGAGCGTTGGGAGATAGGTGTTCAGGTCCACCATGCCCAGAGCGGGAGTCCAAAGGAATGCAATGGCGCTGCTAGCACCACCGCAGCCGCCGACGATTGACTGGCCGTTGCCACTGATGCCGTATCCCTCCGAGAAGTCAAAGCCGGAGACACTCCCGAGGCTCTGCGTCCCGCCCCCGCTGGTCCACCGAAACGCACGCGTGCCGATGGCGGAGTCTCCCGACCCGGTCACGATCGAGCCATCGCCGCTGATGCCGAAGGCCAGTGAAATGGAGCCGCCCGCGAGCACGCCAAGGTTTTGCATGAGCCCGGCGCTCGTCTATCGGAATGCACGCTCGCCGCCGTGTGTGTTGCTTGATCCGGCCACGGCGGATGCGTCGGTGCTGATCGCGGTCGCCTCGGACCTGGTGCCGCCCGGCAGCGTGCCGAGACTCTGCATCCCGCCTCCCTCGGTCCATCGAAAGGCGCGTGCGCCGTCGGCCGAGCCACCGAGGCCGACGATCACCGAGCCATCGCCGCTGATTCCGGCCGTGACGCACCCGCCGGGGCCGCCCGGCAGGATGCCGATGTTGACCGGGCCGGTCGCGCTGGTCCAGCGATAACCGCGTGAGCCGCCGGTGAACTGTGTCCCGGCGATGACCGAGCCGTCGGCGCTGATGCCGGCTCCGGTGCCGTTGTTCCCGCCCAAGAATGAACCGATGTTCTGAATCCCGCCCGACCTCGTCCAGCGGTATGCCGCGGTGCCGGTTGCGGTATAGGCCTCGCCGGTGGCGGCGGTGCCGTCAGCGCTGAGCGCGAGCAGCGCCCCGCCCGATGAACCGGGTGCGAGGCCGATGACGGTGATGGTGGGCTGCGCGACTGCCGAGGCCGCACATCCAACCGACACGAGCAACACAGCGCAACGAATGATCGAGGGAACGCACATGGCAGAGCTCCTCGGCTTGCCATGATGAGTGGGGGCCGCTTATTGGGGTGAGGCTCTCTCCGCCCTTGCGAGGTGCAGTATACACGACCCGGCGCGGTTCACAGCAACAGATCGTGTGAAGTTCTTCCCGTTCGCGCAGGGTGCAAGCCCCAAGTGTGCCAAACGCGTTCCCTACGCCGCCACCGTCGGTCCTGCTGACGGCGTGTCAAGGCACTAGGCTGCAGCTGTCGCCGTCGTAATCGCCGACCACGGTCCCTTTTCCCCGCGTGTGTTGATCGAGCGGGCCAGATTGACGGCGGTTCTGCCGCCTTCGCCCGCCTCGGACAGGGCGCGGAAACTCGGGCGGGTAGGGATGGTCATGATGCAGAACAAGAGCCCGCAGCCGACGGGGCGCTCTCGGCTTGATAGGTATCTCTCAAACTCCCGAATCCACATTGGCGCTCAACAAACGGCACACCTCCGGCTCCCAGTCCCTAACGCCCTCCAAGAAAAGTTCTATTGGTGTACTGCCACCCCGACTTGTTTCAGAGTAAAGCCCTTCGATGAGCACATCGAAGGGCTTTCGCGTTGTGGGGACAGGAGTTGCGAGAGTTCAATCGCTCGCGCGGAATCCAACAAAAACGAGGGCTTTGGGGGTGGGTGTTGGCGGGATTTGAACTTCAGGTCTTTACTGACGAATTTCGGTGTGCGGCGGCCTCGTTCACAATCCTTAAAACATTTGATGGTGCGGGGAAAGCGGGTGGATTGCTGCCGTGACGGCCTCAGTTTCGCGGAGTGTCGAACGCGAGCAGGCGGAGTGCGTTGAGGACCACCAGGATGGTGCTGCCCTCGTGGAGCAGAACGGCGGGGCCGATGGTGGCCAATCCCGTCGTCCCAGCGATGATGAGCACGACGATCACCGCCAAGGCGAATATGACATTCTGGCGGATGATCGCTCGTGCGCGACGAGACAACGCGATGGCGAACGGCAATCGGGACAGATCGTCGCCCATGAGGGCAACATCGGCAGTTTCCAGTGCGACCGCGGTGCCGGCACCGCCCATGGCGATGCCCACCGTGGCTTGAGCGAGCGCCGGGGCGTCATTTACTCCGTCGCCGGCCATCGCGACCGCGCGATGCGTCTTGAGCATTTCCTTGATGACTCCGACCTTGTCCTCCGGGAGTAGGTCCGCGTGTACCTCGTCGACGCCGACCTCGCTCCCGACCGCCGCACCCACACCTTTGTTGTCGCCCGTGAGCATCACGAGGGAACGCAGACCGAGTGTCCTGAGAGTGTTCAGGGTGTCGCGGGCGCTTGGCCGAGGTCGATCCATCACGCCGAGGACGCCCAGCCAACGCGCTCCCCACCGGACGACGACAATGCTCCGTCCCGCCGCTTGGAGTTTCAACACTTGGTTGCGAATCTCGTCGGGGACTCCGCCGGGCGTGTCGTCCCAGAGCTTGAGACTCCCGATCTCGACGACTTGCCCGCCGACCGGTGAACGTACTCCCTTAGCCGTCACGCTCTGAAGGTCGCCAGCGGACGGCAGTTCGAGAGAGTCTTGCGTCGCACGCCGAACGACCGCTGCGGCGAGCGGGTGCTGTGAGCGGCGTTCGACGGCCGCGGCGATCGTGAGCAACTCGACAGGCGTGGCTCCCGAGGCCGGGACGATGTCGGTGACCTCGGGCTTGCCGACGGTCAGAGTGCCGGTCTTGTCGAAGGCAATCGCCGTCACGGTCCCCAGATTCTCCATATGGGCTCCGCCCTTGATCAAGACACCCTTGCGAGCGGCCTGGGCAATGCCCGCGAGCACCGTCGCCGGAGTGCCAAGAGCGAGTGCGCACGGCGAGGCACCAACCAGCACAGTCATAGCGCGGTAGAAACTCTCGCTCCATGTCAACCAGCTGAGCAGGGGCGGCACAACGATCAGGAGGACGGCGAGGCCCAAAACGGCTGGCACAAAGATCCGCGTGAGTCGGTCGGTGAGAACCTGTGTCGGGGCACGCTGCGTCTGAGCCTCTGCAACCAAACGGATGACACGGTCGAGCGTTCGGTCGCCCACCGCCCGGCTGCTGATGATCTCAATGGCCCCGGAACCGTTGATCGTGCCGGCGAAGACTTCATCGCCCACGGTCTTTTCGACGGGGACTGATTCGCCTGTGATGGGCGACTGATCGACCGAAGAGCTCCCGCTGTGGACGCGACCGTCGACAGGAATGCGCTCGGCTGGCCGGACCACAACGGTGTCACCGACGCTCACGGCGTCAATCGAAACGACCGTTTCCACTCCGTTCTGGAGCAGACGTGCGGTCGGTGGCGACAGGTCCGCAAGGGCGCGGATGGCATTGCGAGCCCTTCCCAGTGCATAATGCTCAAGCGCGTTGGCGAGCGAGAACAGGAAGAGCAAGAACGCTCCCTCTGCCCACTTGCCCAGCACGGCGGCCCCGATCGCAGCCACGATCATCAAGAAGTCGATATTGAGTGAAAACGACCCACGTCGAACATTGCGGACGGCTCCGACTCCCAGCATGAAGCTCCCACAGGCATAGGCCATCAGGTAGATGGCGACCGCCACGGGATGCGGGAGTTCGGCCCACCGAGAGAGCGTCCAAGCGAACACGATGAGCACAGCGGACGAGACGCTCAGAACAAGGCCGGCATGGCGATGAAAGATCGACTTCCCGTCGTCTGATTCCGGTGTGCCGGCTCGTGGTGCCGCATCTGTGCCGGTCGTGTGCTGTGCTGGCATCGTCTGGAGCATCGGCATTCAGTAGACCTTCCGGAGTAACGGGTTCATAGAGGATCAGTCATCGTCGGACTCTTTAGACTTCCCCGGTTGCTTGGTGCCCCCCTCGTTTTCTGACTCTCCAAGCTGCAGCACGGTTCCGATGAGAGGGAGCGTGGTGGTCTGCGTGGCGGGGTTGTAGTTGCGGACCAGGCCCACGGCCCACGCCCCGGCGATGATGAGAAAGATCACCGCGATGATCGGCTTGGCCGACGCGATCGCGTCGGACGGCTCGGCGTGCTTCTTGCCGTGGATCAGGCTCAGCGTGATGTTCTCGCGGTGGCGGATGGTGTGGAGGGCGACGCCCAGCACATGGACGACCGCGACGCCCACCGTGACCCATGCGAGGATGTCGTGGAGGTCCTTCACGCTTTCGTTGCCCTGGCCCAGCATGAAGCCGGTGACGGCCATCGCCAGCACGAGCCCGAGCAGCGCGAAGATCGCCAGCGCCGAGCCGGGGTTGTGGCCGATGTAGCGCTTGCCGCCGCCGACGAGCGTGCCCTTCATGTACTCGATCACCGCGCCGGGCCCGAAGATGAACGTGCTGAACCTGGCGTAGCGCGAGCCGGCGATGCCCCAGATCACGCGGAGGCACACCATGAGCGCGATCGTCAGGCCGATGATCGCGTGGTACGGAAAGAGCGGGCTGTCTTCGCCGAGCGCGAGCGAAATGACGGCGGCAGCGATGAATCCTCCCGAAAGCAACCAATGGAAAAGCCGTGTGGGGAGATCCCAGATGAGGACACGATTCATGCCAGCCTCCTTCGAGCGGCCGGTTGCTGGGCCGCGAATGTCACGTCGCACGGGCCGACAGCACGCCTGAACCTCGGCCGATCCGTTCCAACAAGGAAACCTTCGGGCACGCTCGCGGATCTCGCTTGCTACGAGTTCTTCACTTCCTGAGGACATACCGGTCCGTTAAAGTGTAGGTCCCGGCGAGCGATGACTTTCACATCGGGTTGCAGCGGGCCTGCTGCACGTTTCAATAGAGGAACTTTGCTCGTCCGGCGACCCGCAGTGAGACAGGTACCCTTTCTTCTTCCAAGCGTGCATCCGTTGTGGTTGATGCCGGCGATGTGCCACACGCGGCGTCGTCACGGCTTGTTCCGCCGATCAGATGTACCCTTCTCGTGTGCCCAACAAGGAGCCACCCATGTCCAAGATGATGAAGTGCTTCGTGATGCACGGCATCGGCAAGGTCGGTGTGGTGGACAAGCCGATCCCGCGGCCGGGCCCCGGCGACGCGATCATCCGTACGACCGCCGCGCTGATCTGCACCTCCGACACGCACACCGTGGCCGGCGCCATAGGCGACCGACAAGGCCTCACGCTCGGGCACGAAGCCGTCGGCGTGATCCATGAACTCGGCTCGCTCGCGGCCGAGAGCGGCCTGTTCAAGGTCGGCCAGCGCGTCGCCGTCAACGCCATCACCCCCTGCTACGCCTGCGACAACTGCCAGCGGGGCTACCCCAGCCAATGCGGCGGGGCGCTCGGCGGCTGGAAGTTCGCCAATCTCAAAGACGGGAGCATGGCCGAGTTCTTCCACGTCAACAACGCGGTGGCGAACCTCGCGCCGATCCCGGACGGCCTGACCGACGAGCAGGCGGCCTATTGCTGCGACATGCTCTCGACCGGCTTCGTCGGTGCCGAGCACGCGAACATTCCGATTGGCGGGAGCGTGGCCGTCTTCGCGCAAGGTCCCGTGGGCCTCATGGCAACGGTCGGGGCGAGGCTGCTTGGCGCGGGGCTGGTCATCGGCGTCGAGTCGATGCCGCAACGGGTCGCGCTCGCGAAGAAGTACGGTTGCGACGTCGTCGTGGACTACTCCAAGGAAGATCCCGTCGAGTCGATCATGAAGCTCACCGGCGGCAAGGGCGTCGATTCATCGATTGAGGCCTTGGGATCGGCCCGCACCTTCGCCGCGTGCGTGAACGCGACACGCCCGGGCGGGACCATCTCGAACATCGGCTACCACGGCGATGGCGACACCGTCCCGATCCCGCGGCTGGGCTGGGGCGTGGGCATGAGCGACAAGACCATCCGGACCGCCCTGTGCCCCGGCGGCTCCGAGCGGATGGGCCGCCTGCTGCGGCTGATCGAGAAGGGCCGCGTTGACCCGCTGGCCATGACGACGCACCGGTTCGGCTTCAAAGACATCGAGCGGGCGTTCAAGATGATGCAGACCAAAGAAGACGGCATGATCAAGCCGCTGATCTCGTTTACCTGAGCCGGATGACTCAAACGGCGGATAAAGCTCCGCCCATCAGCAGCGAACAGCAGTGATCAGTGCTTGACGGCGTGTTCAGCGGCGACTTCCTGCTCTGCCTGAATCCAATCAGACGCTGCATTGCCGGGTCCGCCGTTGCGCGCTTGGGAGATCTCGTAGGCCCGAAGGCGGATGCAATCTGGAGTGGGTTTATCACCGTTGACCCCCAACTCGCCCGCGCGAGGCTTGGGTTCGTTTGTGGAGGGCTGCACTGTGTGGGCGTTGTTGTGGCGACCGTGGCGTGACATGCGGTTCTCATTTCTTGAACGCGGAGTGCTCGACAAGATCGCGTGTCGATCTTCCTGAGCCGCTCATCCAGCGTGAAGCATCTTGGCGCCGTACAGCCGAAGTATCAAGGCGAAGACTTCCCCATTTGCCAGTGCTCGCGGCGTGGGTCCGAAGGGCACCGAGGCCTGTCACCCTCGCGAAATCCGCTACGCTCCAACTGATGAACTACATTCCGGCACTTCCCTGGCACGCTGTCCCCGCCGAAGAAGTCATCACAAAGTTCGTTTCGAATGCCCACGACGGTCTCACGGCCGCCGAGGCGGCGGCTCGGTTGGCGCGGCACGGGCGCAACACCATTACCGCTACGAGAGGCCGCCCATGGTGGGTGCTGCTTCTCCTGCAGTTCCATACGCCGCTGGTGTACCTGTTGATCTTTGCCGGCGGAGTGACGCTTTGGCTTGGAGAGCACACGGACAGCGGGGTCATCTTTGGTGTCGTCATCATCAACGCGATCATCGGATTCGTTCAGGAAGGGCGAGCCGTCAAGGCAATTAATGCACTAGCCCGCTCCATGCGAATCCTTGCCACCGTCAAGCGCGACGGTCAGCGGATCAGCATCGAGGCCGCGGACCTTGTCGCGGGCGACATCGTGGTGCTGGAGGCCGGAGCCAAAGTGCCTGCCGACCTGCGTCTGCTTGATGGTTCGGCACACGGAGGGCCGGTGCGTCATGGAACGATGCACGACCTTCGGATCGATGAATCAACGCTCACCGGGGAAAGCAAGCCGGTATCCAAGCAACCTGGCCCCCTACCAGCCACGGCGGAACTCGCCGAACGGCTGAACATGGCGTACGCCGGTTCCCTGGTCGTCCGCGGAGCGGCCGAAGGCGTCGTTGTGGCCATCGCCGACGTGACGGAGGTCGGACGCATCAGCGGGATGATCGCGTCGGCGGAAGAGATCGCAACGCCGCTGACCAAGAAGCTCGCGTCGCTGAGTCGCACCCTCCTTTGGGTTATTCTCGGGGTTGCGGCGCTCGCATGTGCCGTTGGGATCGCAAGAGGAAACCCGCCGGGCCAGATGTTCAAGGCCGCTGTTGCCATCGCGGTGGGCGCGATCCCCGAGGGGCTGCCCGCAGCGGTGACGATCATGCTCGCGGTGGGCGTGACGAGAATGGCGAGGCGGAAAGCCATCATCCGAAGACTCTCTGCCGTTGAAGCTCTTGGAGCGACGACCGTAATCTGCTCGGACAAGACCGGAACCTTGACGCAGAACCAAATGACTGTGCAGACCGCATGGGCTGCCGGCACCGAATACGAGTTCACCGGCGCAGGCTACGACCCGTCAGGGGTCGTACGAGTGGCGGGGCGGGTGGGAGCCGATCGTGAGACTCTTGCGGGAGCCGACTCCGCGCTGAGCGAGTTACTCAAGTGCGGCGTTCTTTGCAACGGTTCTTCGCTCGTTGCCCAACCCAGCGAGACGATCAAGTGGGCTGTCCACGGTGATCCGACAGAAGCGGCGCTGATCGTATCGGCACGCAAGTTCGCCAACGTGGACCTCTCCAGCGACGCACTCGCGGATCAGCTGCCTCGCGTCGACGCGATCCCTTTCGAGTCCGAACGGCAGTACATGGCGACGCTGCACGCCCGCACCGCCAGTAACAGAGCGGACGCAGAGGCTGATCCTGCGAATCGGGTCATCTACGTGAAGGGCTCCGTCGAGCGAGTGCTTGCTATGTCGGTGCATCAGTTGAATGCAGTTGGTAGTGCGGAAGCTCTCGACAGGGATGCTGTGCATCGAGCGACTGCCGAACTGGCACGTCGCGGCCTGCGCGTGCTGGCCTTTGCGAGGGGCACAGCGCCTTCAGAAGCCAACGATCTCACGCACCCGATGGTCGAGACGGCTGCGGATGGGCTTACCTTCCTGGGCTTGCAGGGGATGCTCGACCCGCCGCGGCCCGAGGCCGTCCAAGCCGTCGCGGCCTGCCAACGCGCGGGCGTGCTCGTCAAGATGATCACCGGGGACCATGCACTGACCGCGTTGACAATTGCGGAGATGATCGGGATCGAAGGGGCGCAGCCTGGCACTGCGCTGCGAGTGCTTACTGGCGCGGAGATGGCCGCGATCTCTGATGAGGACCTTCCCGAGCGCGCTCAGACCACCACCGTCTTTGCTCGCATGACTCCGGAGCAAAAGCTCAGACTGGTAAAGGCGCTGCAGTCCGGCACGGGCGGGCACCGGCACATCGTCGCCATGACAGGTGATGGCGTGAACGACGCCCCCGCGTTGCGTCAGGCCGACATCGGCGTGGCAATGGGCACCGCAGGGACCGAAGTCGCCAAGGACGCGGCGGACATCGTTCTTGCGGATGACAATTTCGCATCCATCGAGGCCGCGATCGAAGAGGGCCGCAGCGTCTACAGCAATCTGACCAAGTTCATCGTGTGGACGCTTCCAACCAATGGCGAGGCCCTCGTGATCATCGCCGCGATTGCGATGGGATCGCCCTTGCCGATTCTGCCGGTGCAGGCCCTCTACATCAACATGGCCACGGCCGTTCTGCTCGGGATCCCGTTGATATTCGAGAGAAAGGAGTCGGGCATCATGTCCCTGCCGCCGCGAGACCCAGCTCGACCACTACTCACGTTCGAACTGTTCATGCGCACGGGCTTGGTATCGGTGATGCTCTGTGCCGGGGCCATGGTTCTTTTCCAATGGGAGCTTGGGCGGGGCATGGGCGAACCAACAGCTCGCACCGCGGCGGTGTCGGCCATCGTTGTCGGCGAGACGTTCTACTTGTTCTCCGCCAGGGCACTCCTGCGGTCAGCATGGTCGGTGCCGCTGTTTTCAAACGCATGGCTATGGGTTGGAATCGGCGCGATGATCGTTGTACAGGCCGCCTTCGCCCACACCCCGCTGATGAACCGGTTGTTTCACTCTGCGCCGCTTGACGTGATCGCATGGGCACGAGTGCTTGCAGTGGGCGCGGCCACTCTGGTCATCGTCGAGACTGAGAAAGCGATCCGACGAGCGGTGGGAAGGAAAGCCATTAGGTAAACCGAAAGGATATTGTTCGGTGCCCTGTTCCCTTCAATGACGGGCAATGCCGATAGCCGTTGCGCCGCCACCGTCGCCGACGTGATCTCGCTCCACGTGCCCGCGGCCCCGCTCGTGCTGATGATCTGCCCCCACGGTTCATCCCACCGAGAGAGTTAGTTTAGGGATGCTCCCGCCCCGGTGCAGAGCCGTGCGGAGCGCCGCGGAGCCCGGCTCTGCACGGTGAAGCTCTGAAGGAACGGGCGAACAGATGTAGACTGATCGCCGCATCGACTTCCTTCCGCTCAAGCCCGGGCCGCGGACATCGCGGCGCCCCGGGCCCGCCGCTCGCCATGACGGAGTGCTTGGCATGTTCACCGTGACCGCGGACCAAGTCCTCCCCTGCACCATCACGGGTTCCTGGCCGCGCCCCCGGTGGATGGATGAGAGCATGTGGGGCCGGCCGCTCGACACCTGCATGATGGACATCCGCTTCCGCGAGAAGTTCCAGGATGCGATGGCGACTCTCATCAGCGACCAGGAGCGCGCGGGCCTGGATATCGTCACGCACGGCGACCTGCACTGCGATGAGGACTTCGCGGGCCGGTCCTGGCACCACTACCCCCTGCAGCGCTGGGCCGGCTTCGAGGGCGACCATCTGCAGTCCTGGGCCACCCGCTCCCCGTGGCTCAAGTACCCGCCCGGTACCATGCTCAACGAGATCTACACGGGCTGGCGATGGCCCCGGGTCGTCGGCAAGATCGAGCACCGCCCGCTCGACTACGACAAGGTCTGGCGCATCGCCCAGGCCCGGACCCGGAGGCCCGTCCGCTTCGGCACCTGCTGCTCCCAAGTCATGGGCCTGTTCCTCGACATCCACACCTCCGCGTACCGTGACAAGCGCGAGGTCCTCTGGGACATGGCCGTGGCGATGAACGAGGAACTGCTGGCCCTGAAGAAGGCCGGGTGCAGGTGCATCCAGATCGAGGAGCCCTGCTTCCACTTCATGGCCAATACCTACGGCCAGGACCACGAAGAGGTGAAGCACTATCTCGATTGCTACAACCGGGAGGTGCAGGGGCTGGATGACATCGAGATCTGGATCCACACCTGCTGGGGCAACCCCAACATGCAGCGGGTCATCGACAACGACAGCTACGCCGCCTCCTTGGACATGTACATGTCCCAGGCCCGCGGGGATGTCTGGACGATCGAGACCAAGGACCGCGGCATGCGCGAGATCGAGCTGCTGGCGCCCTACATGAAGAGCAAGGGCAAGAAAGTCTGCATCGGCGTGGTCAGCCACCGCCGCCTCCAGGTGGAGCAACCCGAGGAGGTCGCGGCCGCGATCCGCCAGGCCCTGAAGCACATCCCGCCCGAGCGTCTCATCATCTCCACCGACTGCGGCTTTGGACGCCAGGGCTGCAACCGCGACATCGCGTTCTTCAAGAGCGTGTCGATCGCGCTGGGGACGAACATTGTGCGGAAGGAACTCGGCCTCCCGACAACCTATGTGCCGGCGGGTGACCCGGCTCTCCAGATGGATCTCGTGGCGGACAAGCCCGCTTAAACGGCAGCCCGCAGCCCGCGGCGCTCCGCCGCCGGCTTTGTGAACGGCAATGACTACGACCTCTTTGCAGAGCACTTCGACGTAGGGTGCTGAGCCGAGGACAAGCCACCAAGCAGCCGCGCACATTCGGTATGCTGGGAAGGGTGTCGCACCTTCAGCGAGGTGCCGGGAGGTCGGCTATGACAGCACTCGGTAGTGCCATTGAGGTGATCGCAGCGAAGGCCAAGCGATTCGGTGATCGCCACCTGGGTGAACAAAACACGAAGGCGTCCCTGATCGAGCCATTGCTCGAGGCGCTGGGGTGGGACATTCGTGATCCCGACGAGGTTCATCGCGAGTACCGTGCCAAGGGACGTGACAAGCCCGTCGATTACGCCCTGAAGCTGATGCGCAAGCCGAGGCTCTTCTTGGAAGCCAAAGGGCTGGGGGAATCGTTGGGTGAGCGTAAGTGGATCACCCAGGTGCTCGGGTACGCCGTTGTGGCTGGTGTGGAGTGGTGCGTACTGACCGACGGCGACGAATACTGCTTCTACAACGCGACCGCGCCTCTTGATGCCGACGAGAAGCGATTCTGCAGCGTTCGCCTATCGCAAGCCACTGCTCCCGAGGCCGAAGAAATCCTCGGCCTCCTTTCGCGCAAGAATCTTGAGGACAACCTGCTAGATGTGCTTTGGGTTGGGCACTTTGTTGATCGTCGGGTCAAGTCCGCGCTGACATCGCTGCTCAGCCAGCCGGACAAGCGAGTTGTAGAACTGGTTCGCAAGGAGGTCCCGAAACTCTCGCCGCGCGATATCGCCGATTCAATCCGCCGTCTGGATGTCCGCATTGAATCAGCCGTGCCGAGGCGGTCGGCCCTCAAGAAGAGTTCGTCAACGAAGCCAGCGCGTTCGGCTCCCACCGCACCGTCGGGCAAGAAGGGCACGCGGCAACAGATTGGCGTCCAACTCGCCGACCTCATTTCTTCGGGTCTGCTGGCAACCCCGCTTCGGCTGTTCTGTCATTACCTCGACCACGACCTGGAAGCCACACTTCGTGCCGATGGCACGGTGGAATTCCAACGGCAGCAATACCCATCATGCTCGACAGCTGCTGAGGTTGCACGCGGGTCGGTCACCGGCAGACGGATGAACACGAACGGTTGGACTTTCTGGAAATACAAGGACCCCGCCGGAGAGGTGCGAGAGTTGGATTCGGCGAGGAAAGCGTTCTTGCAGCGTGGCACTCCATCGCTTCGATTGAGCAAGTCGACAGGCGCGTCGGCCTAATCGAGTGAGGTTCTCACCACCCCCTCTTCCCCATCGCCTCGATGACGGCGGTGGGGTTGATGTGGTCGAGGTATCTGGCGGTGGTGGAGATGTCGGCGTGGCCGAGCTGGCGTGCGATGAGGCCGATGTCGAGCCCTTCGGAGCGGAGTTCCGACGCGTGCGTGTGGCGCAGGCCGTGGGCGTGGACGCGCTTGGCGATCCCCGCCGCGCGCGCCAGCGTCGGCAGCAGGCGCCGGATGCTCGCGGTGGCGATCGTCCCGCCGGTTCGCGTGCAGAAGAGGGGCGAGAGTGGGCCGACAAAGGGGAGCTTGGCGCGGACCCGCAGCCACCGGCTCACGTGCTCGATCCCGCCGGGGTCGATGCCCACGGTGCGGGACCGGCCGCCCTTGCCGCGCAGCACCCGGATCGCGCCCGACGCCGCGTCGATGTCCTTGGGGTGGAGCGACAGCGCCTCGCTCACGCGCAGCCCGCTTCGGTACAGGACGGCGATGAGGGCGCGGTTGCGGATGTCGGTGACGCCGTGGCCTTGGCAGGCGTCCAGGAGCGACGCGACTTCGGTCTTCCCCAGCACCTCGATCGGCAGCCGCCGCGCGGGCCGGGGCTTGGTCCCCCGACCGATTGGGTGACCATTCATGCCCCGCGTGTTCGTCGCGTCCCGCTTGCCCCGCATGCTCTCCGTGCCCCGTTCGTTCCGCCCGTTGTGCGTGTTCTGCGCGCTCCTCCTCATGGTCCCGCTCCCTTCTGCTTGCTACCAGTTCGTGACAACACGTAGCAAGCACTACCTCAGAGGGGGCACGAAGGGAAGGCCAGTTGCCCGCGTTCTCGATGTGGGGGAGTTCTCGATGCGGCGCTTCCGCTACGCGAACACCAGGATGCTGGTGCACTCCCCCGGCGGGGCGGGCTCGGCCTTGGCCCGCAGGGGATAGCCGCAGTCGGCGCAGCGCGGATCGGGGTCGGGCTCGCTCATGTCCACGCAGTAGACGCGCGGCCGCCACCCCACGGGGTTGCCGCAGGACTCGCACGCGCGCGGGCGGAGCGGGGCCTTGGGGTTCTCCACGCGGCGCTCCAGGGACGCCAAACGTCCGGTGATCGACTTCATGCCTCGCCTCCGATGCGTCGTTCCAGGTCCTCCAGCCTCGCCGCCAGATCGTCCAGCTCGATGCTCTCGCGGCTGAAGCGCAGGAGCGAGGTGGCGGCGCTGACCTTGGCCGCGTGGGGCGCGGTGGTATCGATCATGACCTTGGCGAGCGTCTGCACGGCCGCCGCCGCCATCTTGTGGGTGAGCGCGATGGCCTGCGCGAAGGCCCGTCGACGGGCTTCCCGGTACGCCTTGGCGAACTCGGGCTCCCCGAGCCAGGAGTGCAGGGTGCGCTCCCCCACGTTGGCGGTGCGCGCCGCCTTGGCGATGGAGGGCTCGGCCATGAGCGCGACGATGGCGCGCTCCTGCCCGGCGGTGAGCCCGAGGGTGAAGTTGCTCTCGGCGTTGTTCTCGATGTGGCGCTCGGCGGCGGAAGCGCGTGGCGATGATCCGGGCGGGGCGGCCTCGTAGCGCTCGTCGTCGTCCCCCTCGAAGGTGTCGGCAGCGGCGCGATCGCGGGGCTCGCGCGCGGTCGCATCCACATGAAGGTCGCGGGCCGCGCCATCCAGATGTTGATCGCCGCCGGCCAAGGACTCTCCCTGGGGAAGGGCGCTGGGGCTGGGGGCCTGACCGTGGTGGGGGACGTTGGCCCCGCTTGGGTCGCTCGGGTTGGGCGGGAGGCTCCCCGTCACGACGCGTCCTCCCCGCCCACGGGCGAACGTGGCGCGTGTGGGCGGACCTGGGCCGCTTGGAGCGTGCGCTGGCGGCCGCGCCAACTCGCCCCACTTTGACACAGCGCTGGCTCGGTCCGATCGCACAAAAAAGCCTGCAAATCAGGCCCGAATGTCGCCGCATCGCCTTGCAATGCCGGGACGTGGCTGGCTTCATGTGTCACACGCGGGGCGACGAACGCCACGCGATGGAGACCACGAAGATGAACGCCCCCAAGAACGCCAAGAGGAACACCAGCCCCGAACCGACGGCCGCCGAGACCTACGCCGCGCGGCGCAGCGACATCGCCCGCCTGCTCGACGTCCTGCAGATGCATCTCGACATCAACGACAAGGAGCACGCCGCCGCGCCGGCCAACTGGGGATTGGTCGGCAACCTCGGCAAGGTCCGCGAGGACCTGGTCAACCTCGTCGGGTTCATGTCGAACATGGACCCCGAGCACGTCGAGGACTTCCTGGCCGACGCGGAGTGAACGAACACCAGCACAAGGAGCAAGGCCATGTTCATCAGAACGATCGTGATCGAGGGGGTCGACGGGGACGTGAAGGTCACCCACACCGACGAGGGGGCGACGGTGAGCGTCGAGCGGTTCTCGCGCCGCCAAGGGAAGCATGATGTGGAGATCGCCAGGATCGACCGCCGGGAGTCCCGCGAGGCGATCTACGCCAAGACATACGAGGTGGCCAAGGTGGTGATGGGCACCGACCGGCAGGGGAGACCCTTGGGCACCAACTCGATGATCCATGAGGTGATGAGCGAGATCGAGCGGGTGGCGGGCTGCTGAGCCAATGCACGCGGCGTCGCGGGAGACCGCGACGGACGCGCTTGCCGGGCGCATGGGGCGCTCGGCTGATGGATTGTCATGAAGGAGACTCGCATGAGCAGGAAGTCCAAGGTTGTCCGCGCGCCCAAGAGTGACTCGTCCAGCGCGAAGCGCCAGGTACTCGCCCAGGGACATCCCGGCGAGAAGGCCCAGCCAAGGGGCGACGCCGACCGGCAAGGTCAGAAGGAGGACAAAGGCAAAGGGCGCAAGGCGGCGAAGCAGGCCAAGCCAAAGCGCGTGAGCGCGCTGGACGCCGCGGCGCAGGTGCTGACCAAGAGCGATGTGCCCATGCGGGCCAAGGAGCTGATCGCGGCCATGGAGAAGAGCGGGCTCTGGCACAGCCCCAGCGGCAAGACCCCGCACGCCACCCTCTACGCCGCCATGATCCGCGAGATCGCGTCCCTCGGCGACAAGTCCCGCTTCAGGAAGCTCGAACGCGGCGTGTTCGTCGCGACCGGCCGCGCCAAGGGCTGAGTCGGCAGCGGACGCCGCACGATCGTGTGGGTGGTTCGACATCACAGGCCCTCCCCAGCCGCGATGCCCGAGACGGACGCGGCTGTTTTTTCGGCTGCTTCGTATCGCTTGGTCCGCGTGGCCTTGCGGCCGGTGAACGACTCCCACCGGCTCACAATGACATCGCAATAGAGAGGGTCGAGTTCCATCAGGAACGCCCGGCGTCCGGTCTGCTCGCAGGCGATCAGCGTGGAGCCCGAGCCGCCGAAGAGGTCCAGGACGTGCTCGCCGATCTTGGATGAGTACTCGACGGCGCGCCGCGCCAGTTCGACGGGCTTCTCCGTCAGGTGCACCATGCTCTGGGGGTTCACCTTCTTCACGTGCCAGAGGTCGGCGATGTTGTTGGGCCCGTAGAACTGGTGCCCGGCACCTTCCTTCCAGCCGTAGAAGGCCAGCTCGAACGCGCCCATGAAGTCTTTTCTTGTGAGGACCGGGTGCTGTTTATCCCACACGATGGCCTGCGAAAAGTACAGGCCCGAGGCTTCGAGGGCGCGCGGATAGTTCGCGAGGTTGGCGTACCCGCCCCACGCATAGAAAGACCCGCCCGGCACCAGCACCCGGCCAAGGTTCCCGAACCACGCCAGGAGCAACCGATCGAACTCGTCATCGCTCACGAAGTCGTTCAGGAGCGGCCGGTCCTTGGCGCGCAGCTTCTTGTGGGTGGCCTTGGACTTGCCCGGGTAGCGGTTCAGGTCGGCGGACTGCTGATCACACGCGCTGGCGTCCTTCTTCTGCGCCGCGCTGAACGAGCTCAGCCCCGCCGCGATGGCGTTGTTGGAGCGCGGCTCGACCTTGACGTTGTACGGCGGGTCCGTGTTCACCAGGTGAATGACGGCACCATCGAGCAGGCGGTCGACATCCTCGACCTTCGCAGAATCCCCGCACAGCAGGCGGTGCTGGCCGAGCACCCACAGATCGCCGGGCTTGGTCGTGGCCGCGTCGGGCGGCTCAGGAACCTCGTCCTCGTCCGTCAGGCCCACGGGCGTGGCGCTCGACATGCCCAGCGCGACCAGATCCTCCGGAGTCCAGCCCAGGAGCGCGGGGTCGATGTCGAGCGCCTGCAGTTCCCCAATCTCGATCCGCAGCGCGTCCTTATCCCATTCCGCGAGTTCGGCGGTGCGGTTGTCGGCTAGGCGGTACGCGCGAGCCTGTTCGGGGGTGAGTTCGCTGGCGACGTGCACGGGCACCTCGGCCAGCCCCAGCTTCATCGCGGCTTTCCAGCGCGTGTGCCCGACGACGATGACGCCGTCCTTGTCGACCACGATCGGCTGTCTGAACCCGAACTCTCGGATGCTGGCCGCCACGACGTGGACGGCGTGGTCGTTGTTCCGGGGGTTGTTGGCGTAGGGCTTGAGCTGGCCGGGGGGGCGTAGGGTGATGTTCAAGAGTCTGCCTCCATTGAAAAATTCGTAAGGAACTACTTAGTACGTTCGGCCGAAGCATGCCGTGAGTGCGCTAACGTGACGCGATGAAGCAACGCAGTGTTGAAGCATTTGAAGTTTCTTGTGGCTCGACGATCATGTAAACTGCTTCAAATCAGGCTTAATATCGAATGAGTATTGAGATTCTTCAATTCTTCAAGGTCAATCGGATCGCGTATGCCCTCCACGTGGCCGCCGCTTAGCCTCGTTCCCGAGCACCCTCTGAAGAATTGAATTTTCCTGACCCGGCGCTGATGCAGAGGACCGTTATGGGCTTGGTGTCCGTTGGAATCTCCTTCGACGTGATGCGGCCTGTTTCGATCAAGTTGTCGATGATCTCATTGCGTTCCTTCCCTTTGAGCCATTGCGTACGCCGCGAGAGCTCGCTCCTAGAAACCGTTCCGCCGGCATCTTCGATCACTCGATAGACGCGATTCTGCTGTGCGTCGAAGTAGCCGTGCGAGACCCACCTCGACGCGAGGTGAATCAACCGCTCTGTCAGGTGCGTCACGAGCCGGACAGCCCAGGTGGCGGCGGCCGCATCAATCTTCGGGTTGTGGGGGTTTGCCGAGCAGGCGTAAACCAAGGCCAGTCGGCATGCCTTCTCTTCCGCACGGCTCCATAGCTGAAATCCAAAATCGCGGGCTCTTTCCCGAAGTTCGCAGACCCGACCGAAGTCTGAAAAGACGTCCTCGGCGTCGCGGTCTCGCACGATAACGAGTTGTTCCGGCGCGTCGAGGTCAAATCCTGATCCCGGACGCAGTGCTCCCCAGTAGCCGGCCGTTTCCAGGATTGACTTGGGGATATCCTGCGATTTGCAGCTCTTGCGCAAGGGATCTTCTTTCCCTTCGAACATCAACTGCCGCGCCAGAAATCCGTCACTGATGCTCTCGTGGGTCAGTGACGCGAACAAACTCTCTGGAACGGATGTCGCGAGCAGATTCATGCAGGGTTGCACAATGACGGGTGTCTTGGAGGTGTCCGCATACGCCTTACCTCGGAATACGGTGCCCGCGCACGAAAACAGTCGGAGCATGGTTGTTACGACCCCGTACAAGTGCGGGGACTTCTGCGGATTCCCGACCGTGGCGAGGAACTTGCCGAACTCGTCGAGAAGAAAGACCGCCGATGGCGATTCCTTGACCGCTGCGATCAGCCCCGCGTCGCTGGCGATATCCTCATTGCCAAGGAGGTTGTTCAACCCCGAGCCGTGGAGAATGGACTTGAGCACCTGACGCGCGTGATCTTTGCCGGCGCCTGTCCCCGCGACGCTGACGATGTAGAGGTTCGTCCGATTGCCGAATTCATCGCGGATCTTGCGACCGGCCAATGTTGCCTGGAGTGAGATTCCACCCGCAAGCGCGAGGACCGGTTGCTCGCGGAACGAAGTCGCGATGTCGTACTTCACGAACTCGCCGACAAGGCCGGGAACCTCCAGCAGGTCAGCCGGGAACTCGTCGGGCCTGAGACCGGGCAGTCGTGAATCGCTCAATGTATTGCTCGCTGCTTCTGTCGCTGTGCTGAAACTCGATTGGCTCTTGGCACGCTCAAATGTCTGATCTCGAAGCCACCCGAATGGTCGCTGGTGCGGCTTGGTCGCCGCGTCCTTGACTTTGTGGATGAGTTCGTGCTCCCCCCAAGGAGGCTCGCACCTCGGGTTGTACTCATCTCGCATCAGCTGCAGCGCGATACTGAGTTCAAGCCCGAACCCGTGCACCAGCGTTGTGGCGACGGCGTAGGTGGCGTTGTGGCCACCTTGCCCGGAAATCGCCGGGGGCATCCTGGAGATGTACGCGGATGCACGAGCCACGACGCTGGGTTCGCAGGTTGGAATGCCGGGGGTAGCCGACCGGTTGTCCAGAGACTTCGTTGCAGGACGGCGAGTCGTTTGGGCGGGAAGGCCGGCTGGATACCGCCGAATGAGTACTGCGCAGCCGAGAGCCTCGAGCATGAATCGGAGGTCCGCTGCACTCACGGAAGTCGGCTCTCCACACAGCACATCGATATCCTCTCCCGATTCATGCACACTTGGACCCACGACGGTCTGGTGCCCGTCGCTGCGCAGCTCCGCGATCATGCGTCCGGACAGCGGATCTTTGAACTGGGCAGATGGGGCACCCTTGCTTCGATACCACCAGTGGCTGCGGGGCTTGCTGGCGCGTCCGGTGGTGGCACTGGTGCTCGTTAGGAAGAGCGGCGCGAGCTCGATCGCCTCATCACAGTCCAGATCGATGTCGATCAAACCGCCGCTCGCTTCGCCCAGGATGATGCCGATATTGGTGCGCTTGGCGAAGCACATATCGATGTCCTTGTGGCTGATTCTCAGGCTTGTCCAGTCGCGGAGAAACGCTCGTTTGGCTCGATACTTCACGGGCACCACGGCGTAGCCGTGGTCGAGGTAGGCGCGAGCCGCGCCCCGTATCCGACTCGCCACCTCGTCATGAGAGCTCGAGCCTTCAGTGACAGCCACGCCAGATGGGTCGATCATCGTTTCCCCTCCTCTGTCACGTCGACATCTGCATCATTCGGAAGGCGATCGCAGACCACTGATTGGTGTCCAAGTGCCTCCCCGGCGAGTTCAAGGAGGATGAGTGCGAGACTTCGTCCACCGATTCCGGCGGTGTTAACCAGCACTGTTCCGTGGGCGAGGTCCATACTCAGTGGGTCTTCAACCTGCAGCCGCGTCGTTCCGTAGAGCCCCTCCGTCGCGCAGCATGCGATGGCCAGGAGGGATTCGATCTCGGGCTCGGGAACGTGCGGGGCGAACTGGAATCTGGCGATGTGCATGATCAAGAAGCACCTCCCGGCGATTCGCCGTTACTCCTATATCTGCGCGCCGACGCCGATTTGTCGCGCCACTCGGCTTCGAATTTCGACCAGATCGATCGGAGCTCGCGCCTGAGCAGATGCACGTTGCCGCGATGAAGGCCGACCTTCTCGCCGATGGCCGCGTCGCCCTCTCCCTCGAGGACCAGGCGCGCCACCTCGCGATGCTCTGGTGGAACCGAATCGAGCGCGATCTGCTTCAATTCGGCCGCAGCGATCTGGTCAACGAGCGTAAAGGGCCTGCTCCGCAGCTTGTCGCGATCGCTTCTCCCAGCCTGCGTTTGCAACTCACGCCGATGAAGCGCGGCGGCGCGACGCTTTTCGGCCAGCGCCTGCTTGTGCATTACGCCGGACAAGAAGGTGCGGGGTGACGCGATGGACGGGTCGTACCTGGGCCAGGCCTTGACGGCCTCCGCGAGCAGGTTCTGCCTCAGGTCATCCTCGTCGATGCCCAGCCTGGGGGTGTCTCTGCACGCCTGGCATGCACGTATATGGGCCTCGCGCTCGGCGATTGCGGCGGGGAACGGGTTGTCTGACGGGTCGTTGATCGAGTCTTTGCGCAATGCGACGTCCTTGGCATTGCCAGCGCTCAAAGAACGCCGGCGACCGCCGTCTGCTTCCTGCATGACTTGTCGACGGGCTTGAGCCCGACAATCCTAATTCGGCATCTTGCCGTCCACCTGCACTGCCCGCCATCCCACGGGCGGCACAGTTACCACTAAATTATAACATGCTGGACAGCGGCTGGGTGGCGATTGTGGTGTTTCACGCCGTCTGTTGATGTGTTTGGGACTGCCGAGCCACGTCGAGTGTCGACCATCCGTGCCCAAGCTCCTCGCTGCTGCCGCCAGCTCACCATGGCGCACAGGGGGCGGAGGTCGGATTCCGAAATCGGGTCGTGCCCGCTCGTCACCAGCGGCAGATCGAGGATTTCGGCCTGGATTTCAGGCGAAAGCAGCGTCAGATTGAGGATCTGCGTCATCCTCGCCTTGGTCACGTGCCCGAGCTCGGCCAAGTCCGTCTGGGAGAGCTCCCGCCCCGCCGCCAGGATGCCGTCCAGCTTGATTGCCAGCGCCATGAGCCTGGTGATGCGCGGCACGCGGCCGGGCGGGCATGAAGTGAACGACAGGTTATTCACATCCAATACGCGCTTGCCACGGGCCCTGGTCGCGAACGTCACTGTCTTCTTTATTACGACGCCGTCGTGCATGTCCGACTCCGAGAATAGCCAGCAACTCCGTCCAGAAAAGCAACAGACAGGGATTCATTTTGTGCGTCGTACGCAACCTCGCGCACCATCAGCCGGACCAGCCGCTCCCGTTCCTCGACGGTCAGGCTCGCCCAGAGCGGATCGAACGCCTCCATGGCTCCGGCCAGTTCGTCCGGGTCGATCACCTGGTCCTCCATCGCCCCGATCGTGGCCTCCAGCTGGCGCTGACGGCGTTCCAACTCCCTCACGGTCTCCCGGTGTTCGCCGGCTCCGGCGTTGTCGCCCTGCGTTGTGGCCTTGCTCAGCGCCTGCCTGGCCTGCGTCAGATCGCGCGCGACGCCGTCGCGTTCGTCGTTCGCGGCGTCGAGGTCCTCGCGCAGCTGCTCCTGGGCGCGGAGCACCGACTGCTGCAGGAGCGACTCATCGCCGCACACCTCGCGCATTCGGTCGACCACGAACGACTCGAGCTCTTCGGCCGGGAGCGAGGGGCCGGGACAGGCTCGCCAACCTCGCTTCTGGGCGTGGATACAGACGTAATAGCGATATCGCCGCCCCCTGGAGATCGCGAAGTGGTGGCCCATGGCGCAGCCGCAGGACGTGCAGCGCACGAGGCCCTTGAGGAGCGCCCCGTGCTTGTTGCGGGGGCTCCGTCCCTCGTGGCAGCGGTTGGCCTTGAGCAGCTCCCCGGCCCTGCGGAACGTCTCCTCGTCGACGATCGCTTCGTGCAGGCCGTCGTAAATATCGCCCTTGTACGAGACCTTGCCGGTGAAGGTGACGTTCGTGAGGAACCCATGCAGGGCGCTCTTGTCGAACGGTTGCCCGCCGTGGCGCGTGCCGTCCTTGGCGGTCCATGCCTTCTTCTTGACGCCCTCGGCGTCGAGGCGGTCCAGGGTCTCCGAGAGCGATTCGGTCTCCAGGTAGGTCTTGAAAATCCGGTTGACGACCTTGGCTTCGCTGGCGTTGACCACCAGCCTCGTGCCCGCGGGCGACGTGTCCATGTCGTAACCGAGCAGCGGCCGTCCGCCGCCCCAGCGGCCCTTCTTGCGGGCCGCCGCGATTTTGTCGCGGGTTCGTTCCGAGATGATCTCGCGCTCGAACTGCGCGAAGGACAACAGAATGTTCAGCGTCAACCGCCCCATCGAATGGGTGGTGTTGAACTGCTGGGTCACCGAGACGAACGACACGCCCTTGCGGTCGAAGACCTCCATCAACCTCGCGAAGTCCATGAGCGAGCGGCTAAGCCGATCAACCTTGTACACGACGACGCAATCAACCTTGCCCGCTTCGATATCCGCCATCAGTTTCTGCAGCCCCGGCCGGTCCACGTTGCCGCCGCTGAAGCCGCCGTCGTCGTATTTCTCGCGCAGGCACGTCCAGCCTGCGTGCTTCTGGCTGGCGATGAACGCTTCGGCGCTCTCGCGCTGGGCGTCCAAGCTGTTGAACTCCTGTTCCAGCCCCTCCTCGCTCGACTTGCGCGTGTAGATCGCGCAGCGGACCGTGGCCTTGGCGGTGAAAGAAGTGGCCTTGGCGGTCAAAGATGCGGCCCTGCCGGTGGAGGACGTTGGTGTTGTGCTTCCGCGCTCTCTCACGCCGACTTCTCCCGAGTGGCCAGCCCAAAGAACAAAAGCCCGTTCCAATGCGACCCAGAAATCGCGTGCGCCACGGCCGTCAGCGAGCGGTACACATGCCCGGCGTACTCGAACCCGTCACCTCTCACCGTGACCTTGTGCTCGCGGCCCTTGAAGACGCGCGTGAGCACGCTCCCCGGCGGCGGGATACGCCGGTCGTGGGGCACGACCGTTGATGGAAGCGGTGGGGGCGTGATCTGGCCCGTCGGCGGGCGGAACCTGATATCCGCGTCCCGCGCCAGCTCCCTCGCCCTCTCCAGCGCTCGCTCCGAGAGCCCGCCGTACGCGTTGGCCTGGATACGCCACGCCACGCGGCGGTACAGCCATTGCCTGTTCCCGGAACGCGCCGGCTCGCCGAAGACCTCGGCGTAGCGCGTCCGCAGTTCCCCGGCCGTCATGTTCTTCAGTCTGTCGATCTCGATCATCACGTCATCCATGCACCGGCCCCCGATCTCCGCGCCCCTTGCCCGCATCCGAGGAGAGATCTTCGTTCACGAGCGGGGAAGGGAGCGACGACACTGAGGGCTCGACATCCGTTGAGTTCAAGGAAACACGTCTGGAATCGCCATGGCAAGCTCCCGCGCGGTACGGACCGGAAAACCACTGGCAATCAACGGAAATAGTGGTCTTCTCGCCGCGAACCGCCCTCGCCATACCGACCGCCAGGAGCCCCACGACCTCCCGGCGGCGGGCGTCCGGATCAAGCTCCGCGTACTTCCTTCGATCACTCCAACGCCGTTGTGTGCCCGCAGCCATGGACCCCCGGCCCGGGCAGTTTCGAGACCGCGCCGGGCTACCACCTTTATCTGCGCGCCGAAGCGAAACTGTCGCGCGGGTGCGAGCGAGATAGGTGTCAAAGTCCTCGAATTCGAATGCCACGACTTTGTGAGGCCGCGAATCGATGGCCGTCACGTGCCCGCTCCACGCGTTCACTCGGCGTCAGATCCCAGTGGCCATTCGGACGACCTGCATGGTCTTGTCGCCCTCGCCGTCGGGCACGAGGATGGTCAGGTGGTCGCCCGCGAGAAGTACCAGATTGGCTTCGGGCAGAATCTCGCGCCCGGCGCGCTCGACCGAGACGACGAGGCAACCAATCGGCATGCCTGAGGTCCGTAACGCCTTGCCGGCGAGCGCCGAACCTCGCTGCACGCCGATGTAGACGGATCTTGGGGCAGCAATCGTGGATTCCGATGCGGTGGTTGGCGGGCGCCGTCTCAGATCAAATTCCAAGAGGGCCTCATAGATGGGCGTGTCGCGCAACGAGCCGGCGGTGAGGTCGGCAGTGAGGCATGTGACGCCGAGCGCGAGGAGCTGCTGATAGTTTCCCGTCATCTCGATGATGAGCACGATGCCGGTGAGCGGAGCTCGGACCGATCCCGTGAAGAATGCGGCCATCCCCAGGATGGCGAGCGCCGTGCTGATGTGCTGAAGCGAGGCGAACGGACGCGAGAGCAGATTGCCGAGGATTGCGCCCGCAATGGCCCCCAGGAGCAGCATGGGCGCGAAAATGCCACCGGGTGCGCCGGACCCATACGACACGACGGTGAGCAGGAATTTGGAGACGAGCATGAAGACAAGCAGTCCGAGCCCCGCGGTTAACCGACCTCCGAGCAACTTGTCCGCGGCGATGTGGCCGCCGCCCACGATGTCGGGAAACCACCACGCGACGATACCGCATAGAGCGGCTGCGATCCCCGGAAGGGCCCAGCGTGGAACGCGAGGAATGCGCAGCGATGCGCGTGAAGCGGCCAAGAGCGAGCGGTTAAAGCAAACTCCGAGCACGCCTCCGGCGAGCCCGATGATGACGGCTACGGGGAGCGCGGTGAGCGGGATGGACTGGTAGCCACCGATTGAAAAAGAAGGAAGTTCGCCGCCGAGGGCGCGAGCAACGATGTCGGCGGAGAGGGCGGCCACCAGTGCGCCCGCAAAGGTCCTCGCAGAGAGTTCTCGGTGCAATTCCTCAATCACGAATAGGAAGCCAGCGAGCGGCGCGTTAAACGCCGCAGCGATTCCCGCACCGGCTCCGCACGAAACTAACTGAAGGACCGAACGTGAGGGCACACGAAGAAGCTCTGCCATGGCCTGACCGACGGCGGCTCCCATCTGCACGGTTGGCCCTTCGCGTCCGAGCGAAAGACCGCAACCGATCCCCAGCACACCTCCAAGGAACTTGACGGGAATCAGCCACTTCCATCGCATGGTCCTGGCGTGGAGCAGCACACCCTTGAGGTGCGGGATGCCGCTCCCGGGTGCTTCCGGCGCGAATCGCCTGACCATCCAGCCCACCATGCACCCGAGAGAGAAGCCGAGGAGCGGGAGAACGGCCCAGCCCCACAAGTCGGAGTGAGGTTTCGAATGGAGCCAGTCAAGAAGTGCCCCGCGCGCTCGTTCGGATTCCGTCAAAGCCCACTTGAAGGCGACAGCGACCAAGCCCGCAATGACACCGATCATTGCTGCCCGTACAAGATGCTGGCCCTTGCTGTCGCGCGCGAACCTCGAGGGCGAGAGTTCTTGTTCAGACTCCGCTTGGGGTGTTGATGGGCGGGCGGCTTCCGATGCTTCCACGGCCAATCCTAGCGAATCGATCATGATGGTGCAGGCGAGGACTTTGCGGCGGTCGCCGTAGAAACAGTGACCACGGGCGCGGGCACGGCGCGAGGCGTCGCTTGCGCGATCGAGGTCAGGAAGTCGGCCGCCCATCGGTAGATGTTGTTCTCTTCGATCTGAAGGCGCATACGCGACATCCGGTGTTGCTTGTCCTTGCGCTCCATGGTGATCGCGAGGTGGATGGCGGCCGCAAACTCCTCCGTGTCGTACGGATTGACAATGAGCGCCTCGGGAAGGTCTCGGGCTGCGCCGGCAAACTCTGAGAGCACGAGGACGCCTTCGGTTGCCGGATCGCTCTGATCGATGTCCTCCTTGGCTGCGATGAACTCCTTTGACACCAGATTCATCCCGTCGTGAAGCGAGCTCACGACGCAGACCGACGCCATCCGCAGGAATGCGTAGACCCTCGGGGCATCGTGGTGATCGACCAGAAACCGGATCGGCTTCCAATTGTCGTCCTGGTACTTCCAATTGATCGAGTCGGCCAGTTGTTCGAGGTCGGTGACCAGATCGCGGTACTTGGGAATGTGGACGCGGCTCGGCGCGCCGAGCTGCACAAACGTGAACCTGCCGCGGTGCTCGGGGTGCTTCTCGAACAGGCGATCGATGGCTCGAAACCGCTCGGCGATACCCTTGGTGTAGTCGATTCGATCGACACCAACACCGACCGCGATGCCTTGGAGTTGATGCTGCTCAACAAGGGAGTCGATGTGCTCGGCGAGCGTTCGGCCCGTCGCCACGCCTCGCTCCGACCAGCGTTGAACGCTGATTGGAAACGGTCGCACCAGCGAGGTGTGCCCCTTGGTCTCAGCGGAGAACCGATCCCAATCGAGCTTTGCTTCGATCATGCGGTCCACGGACTCGAGGAAATTGTTGCAGTGCTGTTGGAGATGGAAGCCGACAAGGTCCGCGCCGAGCATGCCCTGCAAGAGCTCGACGCGGTATGGGCAGATTCGAAACGCTTCCGCGTTTGGCCACGGGATGTGCCAGAAGAGCCCGACGCGCAGGTCGGGTCGACTCGTCTTGAGAATGCCGGGCACCAGCGCGAGCTGGTAGTCTTGGACCATGACCACCGCCCGCGCGTCTCCAAGTTCATCGAGCACGGCTTTGGCGAAGCGGTGATTGGCACGAACATACTGATCCCAGTCCGACGAGCGAAAGACCGGACGCTCGTGCGTAAGGTGGCAGAGTGGCCAGAGGCCTTCGTTCGAGAAGCCGTAGTAGTAACCCTCTTCTTCCTGCTTGGAGATCCAGACACGCTTGAGCGTGTAACGCGGATCGCCCGGCGGTACGGGGATGCACCCGGCGGCGTCGGCGGTCTGTCGATCGGCATCGCCGGCGCCGTGCGCCACCCACAAGCCGCCGGTCGCACTCAGCACCGGGTCCAGCCCCGTGACGAGCCCGCTTGCTGGGCGAACGAGCACGGTCTTGCCATCGCGGAGTTGATGCATGTAGGGTTCGCGATTGCTCACCACGACGAGCGGTTCACCGTCGAGAGCATCGATCGCGTGAGCGCGCAGGCGGTCTCTCGTCCAGGCCTTGTCGGATCGAACGACTTCTTGCGCCTCTTCGCGCTCCTTGGCACGAGCTGCGCGGAACGAAGCCGCGAGGTGAGCGGTCTCGTCGGCGAGGCGGCCCACCGGCAATCCGCGCGGGGGCAGTTCGGGCAGATTGCCGAACCGCAGGCGTCGCATCCATGCGGCGAGATTGTGCAGGGGCCTTTCAAAAAGCGTCCATGCCAGCCCGGTCGTGAGCAGGAACATGCTCATGCCAATCGCGATGGAAAGCAGCAGACCCTGAACCATTCCGCGTGTCAAGCGATCATCGAGGTACAACGCATCGTGCAGGACGACCAGTGCACCCACGGGTGCCCCTGCGGCATTGGTGAGGGGACGGGCCAAGACATGTGTGCTGCCGTCCTTGGCTCGACGCAGGGCAACGAAGTCCTCGCCGTGCGCGATCGCCTCGGCCGCTGGTTCGATCATGACCGCCGTTGTGTCGCTGACTCCTTGACCGCTCGCGGCGAGCTGTCCATCGGAGCGGAAGATGGCCATTCCCAGTAGGCGTGAATGTCCGTCGAGTCGATCTCCGATCGCCGCTTGAGGGTCCGGCTGCGAGATGGCAGCCAGCGCGGCCGGGGCGTTGCGGTGGGCGAGTAGCTTCGCGCGGCGCTCGAGGTCGTCCATGCCACTCTTTTGTTCGCTCTGGATCTGCAGCCAAGAGAGAGTGGCCGTGATTGCTGTGGCCAAGATCGCGACGACGAGGCCGAATCGCGCGGACCGAGACTTCAATGGGCGGACCGGGATCTTGCTCATACGGCCGTTCCTCTCGGTGAGTGGGTGGTACAGAAATCGCCGACCGCGAGGGACGCGTTGATGAAGGCCAGATGCGAGTAAGCTTGGGCGATATTGCCGATGGCCAGCTTGGTCGCGGGGTCGTACTGCTCGGTGAGAAGGCAGGGCCCTGTCATGAGCGCGGCGAATTGATCGAGCAGCGCTCGGGCTTCATCACAGCGTTCGACGGTCGCCAGCGACTCGATGAGCCAGCCCGTGCAGATGTGCATCCCGCCCTCGCCGCCGGGGAGGCCATCGTCGGTTTTGTATCGGCGCACGGTCGGACCGTCGCGGAGTTCTCGCTCCACGAACTCGACGGTCGAGATCCAGCGGGGGTCGTCGCGCGAGATCAGGCCGCTGAGCCCGAGCGTGAGGACGGCGGCGTCGGGGTAGGGCTGTTCGTACGCGCCGACGAAGGCACCCAGGGCGGGGTTCCAGCCCTTGCTGAGTACCTCGGCGCGGATGGTTTCGGCGAGGGTGGTCCAGTCGCTGTTCCGCGTGCCGAGGATTGCTTCCTCGACCGTGAGGGCGCGGTTGATGGTGTGCCAGCACATGGCCTTGGAGTGCACATAGTGGCGGCGTTCCAGGCGCATTTCCCAGATGCCGTGATCCGGCTCGCTCCATCGGGCCTCGACGGCGCGGACCATGGCGCGGACCAGGCGCCAGTGGTCGGGCGCGATCGGCGCTCCGCGCTCGGCCAGCAGCGCGACGAGATGAACGATGGGCGCGAAGACGTCGAGCTGAACCTGATTTGACGCAGCGTTGCCGATTCGGACCGGGCGGCTCTCGGCGTAGCCGGACAGATGGCCGAGGTCCGCCTCGGGGGGGAGGTGAGAGCCCGAGATGGTGTAGATCGGCCTAAGGCGGTCGGGGGATTCGCAGCGATCGACGACTTCGAGAATCCAATCGAGGAGTTTGAGGGCGTGCCCTGTGTTTCCCAGGCGGACAAGCGCCGCGGCGGCCATGGCGGCGTCGCGTGGCCAGCAGTATCGATAGTCCCAGTTTCTGGTGCCGCCGATGAGTTCGGGGAGGCTGGTGGTGGCGGCCGCCGCGATCCCGCCGTTGGGCCCGTGGCACAGGGCTTTGATGACGAGGGCGCTGCGCTTCACGAGCGCGGGATGCATCGCGGGGAGCTTGAGGGACCGCGACCATCCGGACCAGAAGCGTCGATTCTGTTCGCGTCGTTCCGGCTCGGGCTCCGTGGAAGCAGCGAGGTTTGCCGTGCCGTATCGGAGTTCGAGGACGATCGGTCCCGTGGAGGGATCGACGCTGGCGATGGCGGTGTGGTGGACGCCGTCGGGCTGGATGCTCCATGTCACGCCCGGCGCCCGGAGCGTGATGGGGTCGTTCGAGCCGTCGACCTCGATCCCGTTCTCTCGCTCCTTGAGGCGCGTGGCGATGCGGCCGAAGTCCAAGCGCGGCGCGAAACAAAGGCGAGCCGGCAGCGTCCCTTCGATGACGCGGATGAGATCGGCGCGGCCGGCTTTTTGGTAGGCCCTACCGCCGGAGGCGTCGAGATAGTCCGTGACGCGCAGACCGGGCCATTCGGTGACCAGCACGAACGAGTCGCCATCGAAGGTGCATCGGACTGGCGCGGTGGGATCGGACGGCGCGATCTCGAAGAAGCCCGCGGGTGGGCCACCGACCAACTCGGAGAAGATCGCAGAGGAATCCGTGCGCGGTAGGCAGAGCCACGAGATTCTGGCGCTCGGTGAGACGATCGCGGTCGTGCGCTGATCCGAGAGAAGCCCGCACTGATCGAGAGGGACCAAGTCTCGGCTGCGGACCCAGTCGGCGCGAAAGGTGGCGAGCAAATCGAGTAGTTCGGCAACTTCGGACACGCTCCCGACGCGATAAGAGGCGATGCTCTGCCCGTCGCCGACATGGACGGAGAGATCGTGTGGCGAGAGAGCGCGGAACGCGTCTTCGTCGGTGACATCATCGCCGATGAAAATGACGCCGGTGGCGCCGCACCGGTGTCGTGCGAGGTGGAGCGTGTCGCCCTTGCTGGCGGGCATCACCATGAACTCGATGACCATGCTCCCGTGGCGGACGTGGACTTCGGGGAGTTGGGCGCACTCGGAGATCGCCGCCTCGGCCGCGGCAAGTCCATCGGGCTGGATTGCCTCGCGGTAGTGAAGGACTACGGACGCGGGTTTTTTCTCCACGCGAACGCCACGAAAGCGGCGCGCGAGGTCTTCGACGACAAGTTCAAGTCGTGCTAGCGAATCGGCCTGGTGCTCGGACAGCATGAGGCCCGCGCCCGCGATCTCGGCGCCGTGGGAGCCTGCGATGAAGTGCGGGCGGACATCTCCCAGGCGCGGGCGGAGGTCCTCGAGCGATCGCCCCGAGATGATCGCGACGGACGTCCACGGCATGGAGACGCAGCGACCGAGCGCCGCCAGCGCTCGGGGATTGGCCCGGGCCGACGACGGATCGGCGACGAGTTCCGCGAGCGTGCCGTCATAGTCGCACGCGATCAGGAGGATCGGCGCGCGCGCAATGACTCGGAGTCTCTCGATCAATTCTGTCATCATCGCACCGAATCCCCGTGGTTCCGCGGGGCGTGATCCTGGGCCTTTGCCTCGCCGGCGGCGTGACGCGTACCGGGACAGCCCGCTGGGTCGGTTGAGTTGGCGTGTGGCGGTCGGCGTTTGGCGCGGGGGACCAGTTCCGGCCAATCTGGCGGGATGTCAAATGGGCAGCCTGGAGCGCCTCCGGCGACCAGCCACGACATCCACATGTGGTAACCGAAGGAATCCACTATCAGTGATAGTGTTTGGCGTCTCGCCGGACCAATAGGCAAAGCCTTGAGTCACCAAAGGTCCGTAAGACGTTAGACTCTGTCATGGGAAAGGCGATCAACCACAACCATCTGTACTACTTCTGGGTCGTTGGGCGCCACATGAATCTGACGCGCGCGGCTCGCGAACTTGGTTTAGCCCAGCCGACGGTTAGCACCCAGATCCGCGCGCTCGAGTCGCGCCTCGGCGTTTCGCTTCTGGCCAGGACTGGGCGGAACTTCGAGCTGACCGAGGCAGGGCAGATCGTGTTTCGCCACGCGGAAGAGATGTTCAGGATTTCGGCGGAGATTCCCGGCGCGATCGAGGGCGCGTCGCAGGGGCACTCGAGAGTTTTGCACGTAGGCACTTCGGACTTCGTTCCCAAGCCCATCATCCGCCAGATTCTTGAGCCGCTGATGCGAGAAGACCCGACGATGCGCATCATCTGCCGGGAGTGGCGCATCGAAGAGCTGCTCGCGGGGCTCGGCATCTACCACCTCGATCTTGTGATCGCGGATCGCGCGCATCCCGACAGCGGCGATGTGCCCGCGATTAGTCAGCCGATCATGGAATCGCCGATGGCGATCTATGCGGTGCCGGCGCTGGCGAAGCAACTGCGCCCGGGATTTCCTCGATCGCTCCAGGGCGCACCGATGTTGCTGCCCGTGACCGCGACGAGCCTGCGAGACTCTGTTGATCGGTGGCTTGAGTCCACGGGTGTTCAGCCGCGCATCGTTGGCGAATTCGAGGATCGGGAGTTGCTCAAGACGTTCGGGGGCATCGGGCTGGGAGCGTTTCCCGCGACCGCGCTGATCGAGGCGGAGGTGCGGGCGCAGTTTGGCGTCGAGCGAGTGGGATGGATCCGCGGCGTGCGAGAGACGTATTTCGCGCTGGCGATCCGCCGACGCGCCATGCACCCAATGGTGCGAAGACTGCTTAAATTGAAGTAGTCTCGAACCTCCGTCCCGCTCGCCACCCCGATCCGGACGCCCTGTTCAATCGGAGAGCCAGAGCGCGAGAGCAACGCGGCCTCCTGACCCCGTTTCGCCCCGTCCGGCTCGCCACCGCGCTCTCTGGTCACGAAACCCTTCGCGCCCAACCCCGTTCCCGCGTCGTGACAGGGGGTTTTTCTCGCCCCGGCCCGTAAACGAAAAAGCCCCCGTCCGCTTGGACAGGGGCCTTGAACTCCCTGCACAAGACCGTTTCGGAGGGTTGGCGGACGACTCTCGGGGTGGACCGATAGGTGTGCGATTGACACGGGTCGTTAACGGGGACGGGCGGAAGCCGCGTTTTCAGGGCCTCCAGCGAGGTACACCTAACTCCGGATCTACCCGAGGGCGTCGAAGAGGAAGCCTCGCGTAGCCCGCAGGGGTGGGGCGGCGGCGCAACCACCGGTTGCGATCGGAACAGCCCGACGCCACGAGCCGACTGTGGGCTTGCCCCCGAGAGGATGGTCTCACACCTGGGGCGAACTGATGCCACAAGTGGTCCAGATGCACCGCGAACGCCCGGTCGCGGTCGCAGAGTCGCTGGTTCGAGTCGCCCCGCGTACGATTCGCCAGACGCGGCGATGAAGACTCCTTCCCAGCAATCCGGCCTCCCCGAGCAAGAGCGTGCGGCGGTGGCCGAACTTGGGGAGCGGGTCAAGGAGCTCAAGTGCCTCTACGAGGTCGCGGCGGTCTTTGCCGACCGAAGAGAATCGCTGCGTGAGTGCCTGGCGCGGGTGGTCTCGGTCCTCCCGGCGGCGTGTCGCTTCCCTGATCGGGCTGTGGCGAGCCTGCGCCTCGACGGGCTCGTGGTCGCCTCGCCGGGGGCCCCGCTCGCCTCCGCCGCGCTCCGGATCAGTGCTCCCCTTCGAGTGGCGGGCCGGGAACGCGGCGAAATGGTGCTCGCCTACTCCGATCCACCGGTGGACGATTCTCTCCCACCCGAGGCAAGAGTTGCAGAGCACTTCCTCGCCGAGGAGCGTGCCTTACTGGAGGCGGTCGCCCGCCAGGTCGGCGTGTTCGTCGCCGGCGTTGAGGCGGATCGGCACCGCACCGATATGGAAGCCACGCTGCGGCATGCCGACCGGCTTGCGACGATCGGCCAGCTCGCCGCGGGCGTCGCACACGAGCTCAACGAGCCGCTCGGGAACGTGCTGGGATTCGCACAACTGGCTTTCAAGGTCGCCGACGTGCCGGCGCAGGTCCGCACCGATCTTGGCCGAATCGCGGATGCGGCGCTCCACGGGCGTGAGATCATCCGCAAGCTGCTGGTGTTCGCTCGCCAGGCACCGGCCTCCAAGCAGCCGACGACGATCAACGCGGTCGTTGAGGAGGCCATGTTCCTGCTCGAGGCCGGGTGCGAGAACCCCGGTGTCCGCTTCGTGCGCGATCTTGGCGCGGGGCTGCCGGATATTGCGGCCGACCCGGTGCAGGTCCGCCAGGTCGTGACCAACCTGGTCATCAACGCGATGCAGGCGATCGCCGGGGCAGGCACGATTACGGTGCGCACCACCGTCGTGGGCAGTGCCGTTGTGCTCAGCGTTGCCGACACCGGCTCGGGCATGACGCCGGAGGTTCTTCGCCGCGTGTTCGACCCGTTCTTCACCACGAAGGATGTGGGACAGGGGACCGGGCTGGGGCTCGCGGTCGTGCAGGGCATCGTCGCCGGGCACGGCGGGAGTATCGAAGTGGAATCGGAGCCCGCGCGCGGGAGCGTCTTCCGCGTGCGGCTGCCCGTCCACGCGGCGGCATCCGTTCGAATACGCTGAATGGACGTGATGACCGACGCCGCCCGCATCCTCATCGTTGACGATTCGCCCGCGACGCGCGAGGTGCTGGAGCGCAACCTGCGTGCCGAAGGGCACGAGGTGGCTTCGGCCGCAAACGTCGCGGCGGCGATAGCCATCCTGAACCAGGGACCGATCGACTTGGCCATCACCGACCTGCGGATGCCCGGCGCCGACGGCATGGAACTCGTCCGCCACATCCGCGACCACCACCGAGGCACCGGCGTCATCATGGTCACCGGGTTCGCCACCGTCGGCGGCGCGGTCTCCGCGATGCGGGGTGGGGTGGACGATTACCTCCCCAAGCCGTTCTCCGATGAGGAACTGCGGCACGCCGTCGCCGCCGCGCTCGACAAGGTGCGCCAAAGGCGGGAGATCGAGGCCCCCGGCCCGGTCGAGGCTCCCGACGGCCTCATCGGCGCTTCCACCACGATGCAGCGCGTCTACCGCCTCATCGCCCGGGCCGCGGGCGCGAGCGTCCCCGTGCTCATCACCGGCGAGAGCGGCACGGGCAAGGAACTGGTGGCGCGGGCGATCCATTACCGCGGCCCCCGCGCCTCGGCCCCGTTCCTGGCCGTCAACTGCGCCGCGATCCCGGAAACGCTCATCGAGAGCGAACTGTTCGGGCACGCGAAGGGATCGTTCACGGGCGCCACCGCGGCGCGGCAGGGCTTCTTTGTCGCCGCCGACGGCGGGACGCTGTTTCTGGATGAAGTCGCCGAACTCTCACCGATCGCGCAGGCCAAGCTCCTGCGCGTGCTGCAAGAGCGGACGGTGCAGGCGGTGGGATCGGACCAGCCCCGCACCGTCGATGTCCGCGTGATCGCCGCGACCAACAAGGACCTTGAGGGGCTTGCCCGCGAGGAAGGGGGGCGGGGAGGGGGGGGGAAGTTCCGCGAGGACCTGTTCTTCCGGCTGCACGTGCTGCCGATCGAGGTGCCGCCCCTGCGCGAGCGCGAGGGTGATGTGGTGCCGCTGCTCCGGCACTTCCTGGCGGCCGCGGCGGAGCAGAGTTCTGCGCCCGCTCCGCGGGTCACGGAGGCGGCGGTCGAGGCGCTGCGGCGCTATTCCTGGCCTGGCAACGTGCGCGAACTCCAGAACCTCGCCCAGCGGCTGGTGATCTTCGCGGATGCGGGGGTGATCGACACGGTGGACCTGCCGACAGTGATGCGCTACGTCGCCCCGACGATGAACGCACAAAGCGAACCGTCGGGCAGAGGGCACCGCACGCTCCGCGAAGTGGAGCTGGCCCACATCCGCGCGGTGCTGGAGAGCGTGGGCGGGAACAAGACCAGGGCCGCGGCGATCCTGGGCATCGACCGCAAGTCGCTGCGGGAGAGACTGAAGGCGACCGAGGCGGGGGACGGCGCGGAGCCCAGCACGCCGAACGCGGAGACCCGCTGATCGGCCCACTCGGCAGCTGCCCGCACGTCAACGAGCGCGCCGTACGGTGCGGGGGCGCGTGGCCCCGAGCACAACGACGTTGAAGCCTCAGTCGCCAGGCGCGTGTGCTCCGTCCGTACCCAGAGGCGATATGTGGATTTTCGGAGTCGTATATCTACAATCACGACGACGCGGCGGCGTTGCCGGCGAAGTATGAAGCGGAGAATGTGACGATGACCAAGCGTTCCTGGGCCGAGCCGTACAAGATCAAGATGGTCGAGCCGTTGCGGATGACCACGCGAGAGGAACGCGCCCGGGCCATCCGTGAAGCCGGGTTCAACACTTTTCTGCTGCACAGCGAGGACGTGTACATCGATCTGCTCACCGACTCGGGCACCTCGGCCATGAGCGACCGGCAGTGGGCCGGGATGATGCTCGGCGATGAGGCGTACGCGGGGTCGGCGAACTACTACCACCTCGAAGAGGCCGTGGCGGAGGTGTACGGTTACAAGCACCTCATCCCCACGCACCAGGGGCGCGGAGCCGAGCACATCCTCAGCCGCATGTGCATCAAGCCGGGCGATGTCGTGCTGGGCAATATGTACTTCACGACCACCAAGGCCCACCAGGAACTCGCGGGCGCGCGGTTCGTGGATGTCATCGGCGAGGCAGCACACGATGCGGCGGACCTGTCGCCCTTTAAGGGGAACGTGGACCTGAAGCGCGTCGAGGCGGCGATCGAGAAGTACGGTGCGGCACGCATCGCCTACCTGTGCCTTCAGTGCAACGTAAACATGGCCGGCGGGCAGCCGGTGAGCGTGGCGAACGTGAGGGCGGTCTCGGCCCTGTGTCGCAAGCACGACGTCAAGGTCCTCCTCGACGCGACGCGGGCTGTGGAGAACGCGTACTTCATCAAGCAGCGCGAGCCTGGGTTCGCGGATCGCTCGATCACGAGCATCGTGCGCGAGATCTGCTCCTTCACCGATGGGTGTACGTGCTCGGCCAAGAAGGACGCGCTGGTGAACATCGGCGGATTTCTGTGCCTGAACGATGACGACCTGGCCGAGCAGGCCCGCGGGCTGGTGGTGCTCTTCGAGGGGCTGCACACCTACGGCGGGCTGGCCGGTCGCGACATGGAGGCGATGGCGATCGGCATCCGCGAGTCGGTCCAGGAGGACCACATCCGGGCCCGGATCGGGCAGGTCGAGTACGTCGGTAAGTTGATCGAGGAAGGGGGCGTGCCCATCGTCAAGCCCGTCGGCGGGCACGCGGTGTTCGTAAACGCCAGCGCGATGCTCCCTCACATCCCGCGCGAGCAGTTCCCCGCGCAGGCCCTCGCGGCGGCGCTCTATGTCGAGTCAGGCGTGCGGGCGATGGAGCGCGGCGCTGTCTCGTGCGGGGGCGCGATCCGGACACGGGCGAGAACATCTACCCAACTCTCGAGCTTATCCGGCTGACGGTCCCGCGGCGCGTCTACACACAGGCGCACATGGACGTGACAGCCGAAGCGGTCATCGACCTGTACCAGCGTTGCGGCGAGGTCCGCGGCCTGCGCTTCACGTTCGAGCCGAAGGTACTGCGATTCTTCCAGGCACGGTTCGAGCAGGTCTGAGCCTGCCCAACACTCGCCCTCGCATCGCGCCGTCCCCCACCCGCGAACTGTCGGCCGCTCGCCACGGTAGAAATCGCTCACGCCAACAGCGTCACGGTCCACACGCACGCCGCCTCCACGCCGAAGCGGGCATCCACCAGGTCGCGGATCTTCGCGGGCCGCCACCAGCGCAGGGCGATGGTCCCCGCCGCCGAAAAACCCGCCCACGCCGCGCGGGCCGCGAAGGGGCCGACCGGCCAGCACAGGAGCGACGCGGCGAGCGCGAGCCGCAGCCACATGGCGATGTCCCACGCGCGGTCGCCGCCGAAGCGCGTCGGCAGCGTGCGCGTGCCGTGGACGCGGTCGGACACTTCATCGTCGATGTCGCAGAGCACCGCGTCGGCGTAGATGCGGAGCGTGAGGTACACGAAGACCAGCACGAGCAGGAGCGGCGGGCGAGGGAGGCGCGAGATCAGGTCCGAGGCCGTTGCCGCGTCGTTCCCGCCGGCGCCCCCCGGCCTCGCCGCCGCCAGCCCCACGACCAGCACCGCGAAGCCCGCGACCCCCGCGCCCACAAAGAGGTTCTTGACGACGAAGCGGTCCTTCACGCGCGGCCCGCCGTGGAGTGGGCGGGGCCGCCCCGCGTAGAGCAGGACGCCCGCGATGGTCACGACCGTCCCCGCCGCGGCGATGGGGATCGGGGTTGCGGGGTGGAGCATCCACCCCGACACCAGCGACAACACGCCCGCGCCCGCCATGAGCAGGCGGGCGGCGCGGCGGTGGGCGAAGAGAAACGCGAACCGCGCCGGGTGCGCTGCGCGGTCGGCCGGATCGAGCCAGGCATCGCGGAGTTTCACCCGGTCGAGCAGGTACGCGAGCAGGGCCGTGCTCCAGGCATAGAGCAGGACACCCGGCGTGAGCGCGGCCTGCGCGCCCGAAAGTTGCGCTGCGCACACCACCGCCGCCGCGACGTACACGGCGGCGAAGAGCGCGAGGTGTGCGAGGTGTGCGAGCGACCGGATCATGCGCGTGTCCACGAGGCGACGCCTGGCCCGTTGCGGAGGATCCGTGCGAGCGGCGCTCGCGCGGGCGGCCCTCCGCCGACGAAGCGTACGTCCAGCGCGGGGTGAAACACCCCACCGGTTCGTTCCTCCTCGCGCCCACAGAGGTGCGAACCGCGTTCCCGCTGCGCTGAACGCGGATCGGAGCTGGCACGCGGATTGCAATGTCTCCGGTGTCTTATCAACCCGGAGAAGCACCACCATGACCAGCGCCACCTTCGCCGCCCCGTCCAAGCCCCAGCAGTCCGTGCCGGCCACAAACGACTCCGCGCCAGCGCACAACGGCGAGCACCCCAAACTCTTCCAGCGCGTGCGCGAGCAGATGGACCGCGCCGCCGAGGCCGCGGGCCTGGCCCCGGAGGTCCGCAAGATCCTGTCGTCGCCCGCGTGCGAAGTCGCCGTGAACTTCCCGGTGAAGATGGACGATGGGCGCGTCGAGATGTTCTCCGGCTACCGCGTGCAGCACAACAACGTGCTCGGGCCGTTCAAGGGCGGCATCCGGTACCACCCGGACGTGAGCCTCGACGAGGTGCGCGCCCTCGCGGCGTGGATGACGATCAAGTGCGCTTTGGTAGACATCCCGTTCGGCGGCGGCAAGGGCGGCGTGCAGGTCGATCCCGCCACGCTCAGCCGGCGCGAGGTCGAGCGGATGACGCGGCGGTTCGTGTACGCGTTGGGCGCGAACATCGGCCCGGGGTACGACGTGCCCGCGCCTGATGTCAACACCGATGCCCGCACGATGGCGTGGATCGTGGACACCTACGCCGCCACGCTGCCCCCGCAGGAGCGCTACCGCGCGCTCGCGGTGGTCACCGGCAAGCCGGTGAGCGCGGGCGGCTCGGTGGGGCGCGAGAAAGCCACCGGGCAGGGCGTGGTCGATCTCATCGGGATGTGGGCGGTGGATCACAACTGCAAACTCTCCGACCTCTCGTACACGGTGCAGGGGTTCGGCAAGGTCGGCTCGTGGGCGGCCCGCATCCTGAAGGACAAGGGCGCGAAGCTGATGGCCGCGCAGGATGTGACCGGGGCGATCAAGGCCCCCACCGCCGCGGGGCTGGACGCCGATGCGCTCGCCGAGCACGTCAAGAAGAAGGGCGGCGTCGCGGGCTTCCCCGGTGCGATGCCGATCACGATCGACGCGTTCTTCGGCGTGCCGGCGGATGTGTTCATCCCCGCCGCGCTGGAGAACCAGGTGACGGGGCAGTCGGCGCGGAAGCTGAGCGTGCGGCTGGTCGCCGAGGGCGCCAACGGTCCGACGACGCCCGAGGGCGACGCCATCCTTCGCGAGCGCGGCATCGACGTGCTGCCGGATGTGCTGTGCAACGCGGGCGGCGTGATCGTGTCGTACTTCGAGTGGCTCCAGAACCGCGGCGGCGCGGCGTGGAACGCCGCGGAGGTGGACGAGCGGCTGCGGGAGATCCTCGAGCGCGCGTACGCCCGCGTGAAGGGGATGGTGGACGAAAAGTCGCTCGACTGGCGCACGGCCGCGTACGCCGTGGCGCTGCGGCGGATCGAGCAGGTGTACGCCGAGCGCGGCATCTTCCCGTAAAGCGTGATGGGAGTGGACCGGAGTAGTAGCCCCATGCCGCTGGAGAACACCATGAACGATCGAACCATTCACGTCACATACCAGGATATGGAGCGATTGCGCGCCCTGATCGCGTCATCCAACGCCAGCGCGGGCGGCGACGACCGGGATCGGCCCTATCTGGTGACGCTCGCAGCGGAGTTGAACCGCGCGGTCGTCGTTGGGCCGGACGAGGTGCCGCCCGATGTGGTCACGATGAACTCGCGCATCCGCCTGCGGGACGGGCGGCGGACGTGGATCATGTCGCTGGTGTTCCCCGAGAACGCCGACCCGGAGGACGACCGCATCTCGGTGCTCGCACCCTTGGGCGCGGCGATCCTGGGGTGCCGCGTCGGGCAGAGCGTCAGGTTCCGGGTGCCGGGCGGCGCGGAACGCTCGTGCGACATCCTGAGCGTGCTCTACCAGCCGGAGGCCGCCGGCGACTTGCACCTGTAGCGATTCGCGATGGTGTGTTCCGACCTTGATCCCACATCTTCTTTCGCGTGCCGCGCACGCAAGGAGTGCTTCATGACCGCGCAACCGATCATCAACTCCCTGGACTTCGCCCGGCTTCAGCCGCTGCTCACGGGCGGGTATGTCGACGCGGCAGTGCTGCGTCTCCGCGCGTTCCTCGACCAAGCCCGGAAGGTCGCGCCGCGCCGGGTGCCGCCCGATGTGGTGACGATGAACTCGCGGGTGCTGGTGCGCCACCCCTGCGACGAAGAACCCGAAGCGTACGAACTAACCTACCCGGATTCTGAGTCTGGCGGGCTGTCCGTTCTCTCGCCGCTCGGGGCGGCGCTGCTGGGCGCTCGCGAAGGCGCCAGCGTCGAGTGCGCGGGCGGCCGTGTGTCTCGGCGCGTGACCGTCGAGCGGATCGAGTACCAACCCGAGCGTGAGCATCACTTCGATCGGTGAACCCAGATCATTCCCACCAGGAGGCACGATATGCCCCCGAAAGCTCCCGACCTGCCCATCCACATCAAGCCCGGCAACCTCCAGACCAGCGCCGCGATCGAGGCGTGGGTTCGCCGCAAGCTCGTCGGCGTGTTCCGGCGGTACGGAGCCAAGATGACAGCCATCGAGGTCCACTTCGAGGATGTCAACGGGACCAAGCACGGCGACAACGATGCCCGCTGCGTGATGGAAGCCCGCGTCAACGGCCGCGAACCCGTTGCGGTCAAAGCCCGCGCCGACGATCTCTACGCCGCTATCGACGCGGCCGCTCGGAAGCTCGATGTGGCCATCCGCAGGGCCGTCGAGCGCATCGATACACGGGCACGTCGGCGATTTCGGCAGGACCGGACGGGGGATGTGGGTCCCCGGCGATCCCAAGCGAAAGGCGCGTAAGCCGCCGAGTCCGTGCATCCGCTGTGTAGGCCTGACCTTGGAGCGAATCAGATGAGCAACCTCAAATCGATCCTCGTCGCCGTGGACTTCTCGCCCTGTTCCGTCGCGGCATTCAGAGTGGCGGCGCGTTTCGCGGACTGCAACCGGGCATCGTTGCGTGCCGTGCACGCCGTGGCACTCCCGTCCTTCGTGCCGGCGCCGCACCCTCTGTTCCCGTTCCCGCTGCCCACACAGGCGGACTTTGTCGCGGATGCGACGACCGCGTGGACTGTGTTCGCGGCGGCCGCGCCAACGCGCACGGATGTGAAGTGCGACATTGAGGTGGGCAATCCCAGCGAGCTCATTCTCCAATCTGCCGCCCGCGCGGGCGCGGACCTGCTCGTGCTCGGATCGCACAGCGTGCTCGATGCGCACAAGGGCATCGGTCCCACCGCCACGTCGTGCATGCAGCGAGCAAGAATGAACGTGTTGGTGGTCCGAGAGAACCACGCCGGTCCGTTCAAGAGCGTGGTGGCCTGCCTCGATTTCACCGAAACCTCCAAACTTGCGTTGCAGCAGGCGATCAGGGTCGCCGCGCAGGACGGCGCCGCCCTGCACGTCTTGCATGTGTACGACGACCCCTGGTACGGGCTTGGGCCGCCGTCGGGCGTCAAGGCGCACATGCCCGATTTCAAGGCGCAGTTCAACCTAGGCGTTTTGGACCGCGTGCGAGAGTTCTGCGCACCCTTCTCGCACGAGCTCAACGCGCTGAGGGCGGCGTTTCATTGCCTTGAGTCCGAATGGCGCGGCGGTGGGTACGGCCACGCGATCGTTCGATTCGTCAAGGAACAGGGCTGCGACTTGGCGATCCTGGGGACGCGCGATCGGTGGAACATCCGAGACATGATCTTCGGCTCGACGGCCGAGCGTGTGGTGCGCGGGGCGCCGTGCTCCATCCTTGCCGTCAAACCCGATCTCGCGGCTTGACACCCCGCACGCGCGCCGACGACTCGGTGAACGGAGTGATTCACAGTCATGGCTTGGGACATCATCCTCGGCTGCGTCATCACCATATTCGCCCGCATCGGGGATGTGTCGCTGGGGACGATGCGGACCGTGGCGGTCGTCAGCGGGCATCGGGGCCTGGCGTGGCTCTTCGGGCTACTGGAGATGACCATTAGGGTCTTCGTCGTGTCTGCGGTCATCGCGCACATCCGGACGGAACCCGCGTACGGCCTTGCGTTCGCACTGGGGGCTGCCACCGGGAACTACGTCGGCGTCACCCTCCAGCCGTGGCTCCCCTTTGGCGATCAGGTTGTGCGCGTGTTTACCCGTGAGGGCACGCCGCTACCCGAGCCGTCGATCGGCACGCGGTGGGCACTCCCCGTCGTATCGACGCTCGCGGGGGCCGACTTCACGAGCGCGCGAAAAGTATGTGCGGAATCGCAAGAGCGTTGGAGCGCTCCGCATCCTCTATAGGCGGTCTGTCCGCTGATGCCAGAGAGGGCCGCCGCCCACTCCGGCACCGGGTCCGCTCGCGGGGCGTGTCTCCGCGCCACCGGCTCCATCCGGATCGGATGCGGTGGCCACGGACGACTAGCGTGCCCGAACTTGTCCGACCGCCGCGTCGATCACCGCGCGCGTTGCGAGTCGAAGCACCCCATCCTCCATCTCGTACACCGTGTCGAACACATCGAGCGCCCGGTGATCGTGGGTGACCACGATGACACCCGTCCCGTGCTCGTGGGCAACGTCTCGAAAGAGCGCCATCACCTGCCGCCCCCGCTTGCTATCGAGGGCCGCGGTGGGTTCGTCGGCGAGGATGAGGCTAGGCTGGTTCGCCAGGGCGCGGGCGACGGTGACGCGCTGCTGCTCGCCGCCGGAGAGTTGCGTGGGCATGTTGAGCGCGCGTGGGCCGACGCCCAGGGCGTGCAGCAACTCCATCGCGCGGCGGCGCGCCACTGAGGGGGGCCTGCCGACCAGCTCTCCCACGACCTGCACGTTTTCAACGGCGTTCAGGAACGGGATGAGGTTGGACTTCTGAAAGACAAGGCCGATGTGCTCACGGCGGAAGCGGCGCAGGTCGCCGAGGGAGCGAGGCCCGTCCTGCATGGGCCATCCGCCGATCGCGACCGTTCCGCGCGTGGGCGGGTTGATGAGCCCGACGCAGAGCAGGAACGTGGACTTGCCCGCGCCGCTGGGGCCGAGCAGGGCGACGGTCTCGCCGCGGCGGACGCGCATGGACGCGTCGCGCATCGCGACCACCTCGGTGTGCCCGCGCCCGTACACCTTGGTCAGTCCGCTTACTTCGAGTGCCAAGTGCTCACCCATGCCGTCCCGGTCCTCCGTTCTTTCGCCTCAGCCGATCGCCTCGTTGGGGGCGACGCGCATCGCCTTCCAGATTCCTAAGAGGCTCGCAACCACCGAGATCAGCAGCACGATCCCCGCGAGCCGGAGCAGGTCATCGTTCGTGACCAGAACACGCCGGGGGAACAGGGGAAACAGCCGCGTGCCCAGTGCAAAGCCCACGCCGTAGGCGATGGCGCCCATGATGAGGGATTGCTGCAGGATCAGGCCCACGATGGTGCGGTTGGGGGCACCGATGAGTTTCAGGAGGGCGATGGGGTGGAGCTTGTCAAGGGTGAGTGTGTAGATGATGAGGGCCATGATGACCGCGGAGATGATGGTGAGCAGCACGCGGAAGAGCAGGATCTGGCGGCGGGCACGGTCCACGCTCCCCTTCAGGAGCAGTTCTTCCTGCTCCGCGCCGGTGTAGGCCGTGACATCGCCCCACCCGCTCATAGCCCGCTGCGCAGCGCCCGCTTTGGCGCCGGGGAGAACGCGGGCGATGACGGCGCTGACCGCCGGGCCGGGGAGCGCGGCGACGGCGCCCGACGGGCCCGAGGCGCGCTCCAGCACGCCCGGCTGCGTGCGCCCGAAGTCGATCCCGCCCGCGCGGGCGCGTCTGGCCTGACGCTCCAGCCGGATCGACTCCCCCGGCTCGTCGAACTGGATCGCCTGGGCGTCGCGGCTGGTGAAGCACGCGATCCCGTCGCCCCCCGACGCGACCAGCCAGCGCGTCAGTCCGACGACGGTGTAGGTGTCCTTGCCCAGCCGGAGTCTCTCGCCCAGCGCCAGGCCCAGGGATTCGTCGGCGATCACCTCGAAGTGGTTCTGCGCGAGGGGGCGGCCCGCGACCAACGGCAGGCCCTCGCCCTTGTCGGTGGGCCAGCCCAGCCCCAGCACACCCATGCGCAGGGGCTTCCCGCGGTGCTCGCGCTGGATGGTGTGGAAGACGAACTCGCGGGCGTCGGTGACCCCCGGCACGGCGGCCACGCGATCGACGAGGCTCCGCGGGAGGCGCGAGACCTCGGCGAAGGGCCCGCGCGTGTCGCGCTGCACGACCCACAGGTCGGCCCCCACGCCGCGCGTGACGACCAGCGCATCATCGACCAGCCCGCGGTAAATCCCGCCCATGCCCATCACGACCATAAGCAGCATCCCCACGCCGATCGTGGTGAGGACGAAGCGCCCCAGGCTGTGGCGGATGTCGCGGACGGCGAGGTTCATTTGGGCGTGATCCTCCGCCCCTCGCGCAGCGCCCCCCCGCCCGCCGTCGCCGGGCTCACGACGACATCGCCCGGCGGTAGGCCGCTCGTGATTTCCACGACCTCGCGCCCGCGCAGGCCCGCGGCGACCTCGCGCCAGCGGGCCTTGCCGCCGTCATCCACCATGACGCCCGTCTTCCCGTCCCGCACGAGCAGGAGCGCGGCGGGGAGGACGGTCACGCCCTCGCGCCGGTCCACACGGATGTAAACCTCGGCCCGCTGCCCCACGGCCCAGGTTGCGGGCAACTTCTCGACGCGCACATCCACGATGACCTCGCGCGTCTCACGGTCCGCCTCGCGCCCGACGCGGGCCACCGCGCCGGGATACTCCACGCTCGGCTCGGATCGGAAGACCACTCGCGCGGGCTGCCCCTCGGCGAGCCGCGCCAGTTCGGTCTCATCCACCCACGCGGTGATCCACATCTCGGAGAGCGAGACCAGTTGCAGCACCGACGACCCCGCGGTGACGACATCGCCCTCGTCACGATCGCGCCTCACCACCAGCGCGTCGAAGGGCGCTTCGATCGTGGTGTCGTGCAGGCGGGCGCGTTGATAGTCGAGCGATCGCTCCGTCGCCACCAGACGCTTCTGACCCTCGACGATCGCCGCCGCGGCACGGGCCGACTCGGCCTCGGCGACGGCCAGAGCCTCGGCGGCCTTGTCCACTTCCTGCGCCGAGGTCGCGTTGCTCGCCGCCGCGCTCAGCAGCCGCTCGTGCGTCAGCCGCGCCTGCGCGAGCACCGCCTCGGCCCGCTGCTGGTCCGCGTGCAACCGCTCCACGCCCGCGGTCGCCGCGGCTACGTCCGCCTCCGCCACGCCCACCTGCTGCGTGACGTCGGTGTCTTCGAGAAAGATCAGCGTATCGCCCGCCTTGACACAGTCGCCTTGATCGGCGGTGATCCGTGTGATGAGCCCGGCCACCTTGGGCCCGACGATCGCGCTCACGCGGGCTTCCAGCGTGCCCGTGCCAAGCACCTCCGCCGTCACCTCGCCGCGCGCGACGGTGTGCGTGGTGACCAGCACGGGCGCGAGCAGGAACCACCAACCCACCCCCGCCGCCACCGCGAGCGCGGCAACGATCTTGACCGCGAGCCACACCCGCCGCGCATGCCGCTGCCACCACGTCGGCCCGATGGTGGGTGTGGTTGCCTCGGCGTCTGAAGGAGTGGTGACCATGCGCGAGATGGTAGTATGACCCGCCGCGCCCCACCAACGCGATCGCGCGAGAGAAGCGTCAGAGCATGGGCACCGCGGCTCTCCCTCCGCCGCCAACTCACCCTACGCCGCCACCGTCGCCGCGCACACCTCCGACCACGGCCCCTTTTCCCCGCGCGTGCTCACCCACCGCAGGGCGTAGTACGCCGTCTTGCCCGCTTCGGCGCTGGGGAAGTCGGTTTGCAGGTTGCCGCGTGAACTCACGGAGAGGAACTTGTACGAGTCGCCCGGCGGCGGCGCGGGCTGCCCGGTGGGAGTCAGCGCCAGCCACACCTCTGCGCCGATCGTGCCCGGCGGTTTGCCCCTTCTCGTCGGCGCTGCCGCATCGGTGAAGCGCAGGCGGTGCGTCAACCGCTGCCCGCTCTCGACCTGCACCACGGGCGCGCTCGTCGGCGTCGGCGCGGGCGTCTTGCTCGTGTCCCGCACCGTGATCCCGATCGTCGCGCGGTCGGCGTCGGTCGTCTTGGGGTACGTCTGGATGAACGCCGCGATGCGGCGGGCCTCGGCTTCGAGCGCGGGAATCACAGGCGGGACGCCTGTGCCACTGGTGGGGGGGCCAAATCGCGCCTGACGCTTGGCCGCGGCGGCGCCTTCGGCCTTCGCCTGCGCCGCGATGTGGGCCGCGTAGCCCTTGTTCCACAGATCCAGAGCGGCCTCCAGCGGCCCCAGCTCGCCCAGGTCCAGGCCGTGCGCGGCCCACCATTCCTTCACCGCGATGTAGTAATGGTTCGCCCACGCGGAGAAGTCGCCATCGGGCCGGGGGATGTAGTCGTGGGGCATGGGGAGACTCCAAATCCGTTTTCACCACGGAGAACACGGAGAGCACAGAGAAGAAAGAAGAGAGGGTGTGTTTCGATCCGTGCCGAACCCGATTCCCTGCCATCCTCCGTGTTCTCCGTGCCCTCCGTGGTGAGTGTCTTTCCTTCCGTGCGCCGCGGATTCGTGTCCGTGCGCCGCGGACTCCGGCCCGCAACGCGTTTGTACAAGCCCGCTGTGCGGGTGCGGGCTTCCACGCTTCATCGGCGGGATTCCGCGCCGACTTTGGGGCGTGCCGCACGAATCACGCGGGATTCCGCACGCGCATCGCGGCACCCCACGGGCGCGATGCGGCGTCCCCCACGCCGCGCGGGGCGTCCCCCCGGTCGGTTGGGGAGGCCCGCCGGTGCGCCGGGGAATGCCGGCGCAGCGCGGCGGGACGGCGGGGGCACGCCTTGATCGACATACTTCGGAGTCCATACTATCCGGGACCGTGCCGCCCAATACCCCGACACCTCCAGCCATTGACACGACCCCCGCGCAGCGCGTCGTCGCGGGGTTGTCCAAGGTCGCGCTGGTCTTCCGGCACGCGCAGTGGGCCGCATCGGGGGAGCGCGGGCTGACGCCCACGCAGGCGCAGATTCTCGCGGTCGTCGCGGGCAATCGTGAGCCGCGGGGGGTGGGGGTCAAGGCCGTCGCCGCGCAGATAGCCGTCACGATGGGGACCGCCAGCGAAGCGGTGGGCGCACTGGTCGAGAAGGGGCTGCTCCGCAAAGAGCCCGACCAGTCCGACGGGCGCGCGGTCGTGCTGACACTCACCGCGCGGGGGAAGCGCGAGGCGGCGCGCACGACCGAATGGCCGGGGGCGATCGTCGAGGCCGTGGACGCGATGCCCGAATCCGAGCGGGCCACGCTCCTGCGCGGACTGGTCGGCATGGTCCGCACGATGCAGGATCGCGGCATGGTGCCGACGGCCCGCATGTGCGTGGAGTGCCGCTTCTTCCGGCCCAACGAGCATCCGGGCACGCCCAAGCCGCACCATTGCCAGTACATCGGCGCGCCCATCGGCGATGCCGATCTGCGCCTCGACTGCGCCGAGATGGAGCCGACCGGCAACGACGCCGACACGCCCACGCGGGCGCGGCTGTGGGAGGTCTTCGTCAACGGCCAGCCGCTGGATCAACACGGACCCGGGAGGAACGGCCGCGCGCGGCCCGGAGTTCGTGCGTCAATGTCACGCCGCGCGGTGTCCGAATCCCTGAAAGGAACATCATCATGAGCACCAAAGCCACGTTCTATCACGCCGGCTGCCCCGTCTGCGTCGCCGCCGAGCGCACCGTCGCCGAGGCCCTGGACCGTTCCAAGTACAACGTCGAGATCGTCCACCTCGGCCAGCAGAAGGGCCGAGTCGCCGAGGCCGAGAAGGCCGGCGTGAAGTCCGTCCCCGCGCTGGTCATCAACGGCCAGCCCTTCCACATCAACCACGGAGCGGATCTCTCGGTGCTGAAGTAATCACAGCGCGGCGGGCGGGCCGCCCGCGGACGCAACTTGGTCGCTCACGCCCGGCGCGGCCACTTCGGTCGCGCCGGGTTTTCTACGCTCCCACGCCCCCAGCGGCGCTGATGGAGGCACGATGGCCATGAGCATGAACACCCAGGCCGTCGAGCGGTACATGGAGGCTTTCCGGCGTACCGACCACGCCGCGGTCCTCGCGTGCCGGGCCGACGATGTGGAGTGGGTCATCCCCGGCGCGTTCCACACCAAGGGCCAGCGCGAGTTCGACGGGCAGATCGAGAACGAGGCGTTCGTGGGCCACCCCCGACATCCGCGTGACGCGGGTGACGCAGTTGTGACAGTGAGACCCGTGCCATTTCCGGCGAGGGCGAGCCCATGGCGAGCGGGGCGATGGCGGGAGCGCTCACGGACACGAAAGAAATCCCTGCTGGGACCGGCTCATCAGCCCCTTTCCCGCGTGACCTGCTCTTGTGTCCATGACCAGGCCGCGGCCGTGCGCGGGAAGCCGATGGTATTCATACCCAGCAGGATCGCCTGCTCAACCTCCGCGGGCTTGGCCCCATGCTGCAGGGCGCGGCGTACATGGTTGCGGAGTGCCGACTCCAGCCCTGCGCCGATGCAGATGCCAATCTTGCTCAGCGCGAGTGTCTTGGCATCGAGCGGTCCCGCCGACTCCGCAATCTTTGCGATGTCCTCGTGCGCGCGACCAAGCCCGGGGTACCGCGTGATGAACGATTTGAAGGTCGCCGGAAGACGAACCGCGGTCGTCGGTTTATGCGCTGGATTCTGCTTGGCGCGAATAGTCATGTCGTTGTCCTTTGGCGTGTCCTACCGGCCGTTCGAAGTAGAGTCGCCCCCTTCTGCGCAGCCGGCACAGTCGGAAGTACCGCATTCTCCTTCATGATCGGGGGAGGTCGGACTCGATCCGACGATCCGGCAAGAAGGCTCGACGCCCGCATTGATTCGCTCTGCCGCGACCCACGCCCGCAGCAGGCGGCCGACGCCGGCGATGTCTCTGAGGGCCGAACATATCTGCGGCGAGTCTACCTCGGCCACGACGCGCTCTGCCCGGAGCTCAAGGCACCGACCGAATGCGGGGAGCCACCACGCGACATGGTCCTTGATGAACGCCGCCATCGCGGTACGCGCGATCGCCTCGTGCTCAGCGTCGGTGGCCTGGCGCGCCAAGGCTGACTCGATCAGCAAGCGTTTGTGCAACAGGAACGAGACGAATCCGATGATCAGCGAAGCGTGGTCGGGACGCTCGGGTGTCCGAGCATCTGGCTCGAGTCCGAAGGCATGATAGAAACCGGCGACATCGGCCATGTGTTGGGCGCGGGACGCCGCCTCGCGCGAGGGGTAGAACTCCGTTTCGTACGGCGGACAGTCCTTGGAGATCACCAGGCCGAAGACCAGAGCGTGGACACGTTCCCGCACGTCGGCTGTACGCTCGAACCACCGGACGAGTGGCGCGGGATCGGCCTCGATCGGCGGAGACTCGCCCAGGCCGAGCGCGGCTCGCGTCGCACCAGCGTGGGGCGCCGCGAGGATATCCCATGCGTCGGCGAGCAGTTCAATGGGGACCGGCGGGCTCGGTTCGCGGGCACCTGTCCACGGGTCGCGTAGCGCGGCGGTCATCGCCGCCGACACGAGTTGCCTGGCGAACAGGTCCGTGCTGGTCTCGGAGAGCACAAGTGCAGGGGCGGCCATCGCAATCTCCTCGGGATCAAAAGCTGTTGATGTGCTGCCCGGGCCGCTCGAACATGGGCTCCTCGATCGTGATGCGTGTCACCTCCTGGCCGAACTTGTTGTAGCCGATGACGGTGTCGTTGAAGATCTCCTGAGAATTGCGAGATCCGTCGGGCATGGTGACCTCGATCTCGGCGACCTTGGGACCCTTCTCAATCTGGAACTTGAAGATGATCTGCTGCGTGGTCCGGAAAAGCTGAAGAACGGCGAGCAGTTCGCGGTCAGGGCATGAATACTGCGCGATGGCATGCTCGACCCCGGGGCCGAACATCTGCTCCAGATACGGGCGTGGGACCCAGCGGGGCGGGATGTAAAAGCCGTTCGGCTCGGTGCCGAACTGAGGGTAGAGCGGCAACGCGATGCGGCGCTCGCGAACCAGGAAGTAAACCGGGTTGGTGGGATCGATCGCCCACTGGCCATCCTCGTCGATCGAGACCAGGCCCTGCAACCGGATCTTGCCGGGACAGGCGGTCATGCACCGTGTTTCGGCGGGCTCGCCGTTGGGACTGATCAGCGGGTCCTTGCCCTCCAGTCGCGGGTAGCAGGCGACGCACTTCTCGCTTGTGCCGGTGGTCGAGCGGTAGATCGATTTCTTGTACGGGCAGGCCTCAACGCATTTTTGGTAGCCGTTGCAGCGGGACTGGTCAATGAGCACCACGCCGTCTTCCGGCCGTTTGTAGATCGCCTGGCGCGGGCACGCCGCCAGGCACGCAGGGTACGTGCAGTGATTGCAGAGTCGGGCGAGATAGAAGTACCAGACCTTGTGTTCCGGGAGGCGGGTTGAGGCTCCGAAGGCCTTGCCGTCCCACGCCAGTCCGGTGGCCACCTCCTCGTGGATGTTGGGAGCTTCCCACTCCTCGGGTGTCGGCAGATAGCCCAGGACGCGTTTGGCCCCCTCGGGACCGGCGTAGTTCTGGATGGCCTCGAAGACCGTTTTCCCATCGAAGCGGCCGTAGGGCGCGTTGTGTGATCCTGCGGCGCCGGCATCCCACTCCTGCTTGCGGGGGTTGGCCTGCTCAAGGAGTTCGAGGAGCTTGACATCCCAGTACCTGGGATACCCGCCGAATGGCTTGGTCTCGACGTTGTTCCACCACATGTGCTCCTGACCGCGCCCGAACGTCCACGTGCTCTTGCACGCCATCGTGCACGTCTGGCAGTTGATGCAGCGGTTGATATTGAAAACGAAGGCGAACTGGGTTTTGGGATGATGCTCCTGATACGGATACTCCATCGGACGGCCGAGCTGCCAGTTACGGACGGTGGGCATGTCTAGTTCCCCTTCGCGTCGGATACAGGTCCGACCCGGGGGCCGTCAGTGGCCCCGATGGTGAGCATTGCCGGCATGGAAGTCTCAGTGGATTCGCGGGTTTGGAACCGGTGGACGCCGACACGACCGACGGTCGCCGAAAGCAGCGCGTCGGTCTGCTGATCGCCGAGCGACGCACGTATTGCGTAGAGCGCCTGGTAGTTCGGGTCCGCGCTCATGCAGCGCAGGTCGCGGGCGGACATGCCGGTGCGGAGGAGTTCCTCGAACAGGCAGACCGCCATGAGGCGGGTGTCGCCGTCGACCAAACCGCCCTCGACGACCATCGGGTGGTCGGGCCGGACAGGTCGCTCCCAGGGCATGACGCTAGCCGGAACGTGTTGTTGATCGGACACGATGACGCTCCGTTCATGCCTTCTTGATGCGGGTGAGAGTGCCGGCGAGGTAGGCCAGGTTCATTGCAGAGAGACCGGTCGGGCCGAATCCGATGCTGCCGGGCAGGGCCCACGGGCCCTTTCCGCCGATCCCGCCGTCCTCCGCCTTGACGATGCGGACAAGCGTCTCCTTGGGGACGGTATTGATCGCGTGGTTATCTACATCGAAGCCGAAGACAAAGCCCATGCCGCCGGTCTTCTTGTGAAACAGGGTGTCCGTTTGGTGCATCGGAGGGAGGAAGTTGCGGGTGATCGATTGATGCGAGCCGTAGCGGTAGCTGGCCTGGTATCCGGTGTCGGCGGCCAATGCCCGACCATCGGGGCGAGACTCGTGAGCGCGAACGGTGCGCTCGGTTGCGATCCAGCCGGTGTGCTTCATGATGGTGAAGTGGTAGGGAAGGGCATCGTTAAGCTTCACGCGGACCATGCAGCGGAAAGCCCGGGCACGGAAATCATCGCTTTGCCAACCGCGGAAGGGGCGGTCGGCGGGGTTGGCGTCCACATAGACGTAGTCGCCCTCCTTCAGTCCCTGATCCTCGGCGGCTTTGGGGTTCATCTGGATCTGCCGATCGCCAACGCCGGGCATGCGCTTGTCGCGGCGCTGCGTATCGCTGAAGTTGGAGGACCAGATCCAGTGCCAGTCCACCGTTGACCAGGATGAGTGGGTCGTGTGGCGACTCTTGGGGGTCGAACAGAAGTACCGGAAGCCCTGGGCCCACAACGGATTGACGGTGGCCTTCACCTCGGCCCAGGGCATCTTGATGTTTCGGACCGAGCGCAGGTCGGCATCCATCTCGTCCCGCCCGATGCCATAGTCCTTTGGGCGGATGTAGGGACTTGAAGAGACGATGACGTTGGGCAGATAGGGTGTCGCTTCGACGCCCTCGCGATGCACGATGAGGTTCTCGCCGGCGGCGATCGCCTCGGGAAGGTCGCAGTACGCAGCGATACGACCACAGTCAGTCGAGAAAGGAATCGAGTCGTGGATCTGCTCATAAAACGGGATTCGGGGGTAGGTACGGGTCAGGAACATCGCGACACCCGGCTCACCGCCGTATTCGCCTCGCATCAACCGATCCACGTCGTAGGGGCCGTCGGTCCCACGGGTGGTGACGCACGAGTTGAAGACCCGTTGGATGTAGACCTTGGACTTTCCCTCCAAAACAAACTTCCAGTAGTCGGTGAAGCGACGGTCGCCGGTGAGAGCCGCGAGGCTCTTGGCGACCAGCGCAAAGATCATCGCGTCATCCTTGGAGTCGTGGACAGGCTTGATCGAACCTGAGGCGCCGCCCCACGCCTGGATGAATGGGTTGGAGCAGGACCCTCCAACCTCCAAGTCCTGGAACTCGACCCAAGAGTTGGCGGGGAGCACGATGTCGGCGTACTCCGCCGAGCCGGTCCACTCAACCTGCTGGTCGACGACCATGTCGCAGCGCGGCAGGACGTTATGGATGATCTCATAAACCCACTTGGCCTGGTTGATGAAATTAGCGTTGTTGTACCACATCGCCTTGGTCGGGCAGGGCAGGTGGGTCACGCCCGTGAGAACCCTCTCTCCCTCGGGGGTCTTGACTCGCAGGATCTTCTCGCCGTGGGCCCAATACGACGGCTCCTCCCCCAACGCAGAATGCGAGAGTTGCTCCTTCCTAGGCGTGGCCTTCTCGTCGAGGAGCGGCGAGAACGGGTTCTCGTCCTTGAACACCGCCACGCCCGGCCCCGCCCAGGGCGCGCCCTGGAACATCGCGCCCTTGTAGTTCCCCGCCCAGGCCATGACGCCCGCGCCGTTGGTTCCCACGTTGCCCGTCAGAGCCGCCAGAAGGAAGCAGGCGCGGTTGTGCAGGGTCGCGTGGAAGTAATGGTTCACGCCCTCGCCGAAGTGGATGGCCGCGGGCTTGATTGTCGCCAGGTCCTTTGCGAGCCGTTCGATCATGGCCGGATCCGCGCCGCTGATTTCTCCGGCTGTCTTGGCGTCGTAGTCCTTCAGGTGCCTACGGTACATTTCGAAGATGGGCATGACCGCCACGTCGGCGCCGCCCACGGTCTTGACGGTGAACTCGCCCTCGAGCGCCGGCGTGAATGCGAGCCTGTCGCCCACCTCGTCGCGTGACACGGGCACTACACGCTTGTGCTCCGCGTCCCACATGCAGAAGTCGCCGATCCGCGACCGCTGCTCGTCGGTCAACCCTTGGATTTTGTAGCTGGGGCCGTCCCGCAGGTCCTTGAGTTGATAGCTCGCGACCACGTCCTGCGGCCGCAGCCGTTCGAGCGTATCGGTCCGCACCAGGAGCGGCAGGTCGGTGAATCGTTCAACAAACTGCTGATCAAACCACTTGTTGTCGATGATGATGCGGGCCACCCCCAGCAGCAGCGCCAGATCGCCCAAGCCCGGTCGCGTGCCGATCCAGTAGTCGCTCTTGGCGCTGGGCGCGCTGTAGTCCGGGGTGATGCACGCGACCTTTCCGCCGCGCTCCATCACCTCGTTAAGCCAGTGGCTTTCGGGCATCTTGTTTTCAACGAGGTTCTTGCCGATTTGCAGAACGAACTTGCTCCGTCTCAGGTCGGAGAAGTCCATGTCCGAGGCTTGCAGCCCGGTCGCGAAGGGAGTCCCGGGCGCCTGGTCCCCGCGCCAGGTGTATTCGTTCCAGTCCCGGGCGCCCAGGGCATCGTGCTCTCCGACGCCCCGCACATGGTGGTCCAGCAGCGCCATCATCGTGGCCATGCGGTAGATGCCGAACTTGCCGACGAGACCGTGGATGGGGAGGTTGGACCCCAGCTTGATCGTGCGCGTCCCGGCCCCACCCCAGTGCGTGAGCATGAGCGGGTCGTAGCCGTCCTTCAGAAACCGGCGCTTTCCATCATCGCCGCTGTACGTGCGGGCAACGGCCGCCAGGCCCATCGCCGCATACCGCGATGCTTCGTCCCAACCGACACGGACAAACGTGTCGCTGCCGCGGTCGTCGAACTTGTACTTGCTCCGCAGCTCGGGGGTGTCCGACAGGCTCGGGAAGCCGTCGTCGGCCCACTTCTTCCACCCGGCCCTGACGACCGGTCCGCGCAGCCGATAGGGGCCATACACCCGCCGCTGAAACGTGTATCCCTTGGCACACCCGCGAGGGTTCCACGCCCTGGTGACCTTGTTCCCGTACAGGTCCCCGTAGCGGTCGTGGTCATAGTTCTGCTCCGCCCGGATGAATACCCCGTTGCGAACGAACGCTCGGAGCCGGCACATGTGCGTGTCGTTCGGGGCGCACACCCATGTGAAGCTCGAGTCATACCGGTACTGGTCCCGGTACACCTTCTCCCAGTCACGAGAGGGGTAGGCCACGAGCGGGTTGTCGATGCCAGGCATGGCGACCAGTCCGCCCCAGCCTGCTCGCCAACCCAGGAGCACCGCCGACCCCGCGCCTAGGGCTTGGATAAATCGCCGTCGGGTGCACGGGAGGAATTCCTCGCTGCGTGCGTCGGATACCGGGTTGGTGTTCATGAGAGATCCTTACGAGCGGATGAGCCAGTGACGCGGAGTCACTTCACCGGCGTTACGGGTGCCGGGACGATTGCTGCCTCCGCGCCATCAATGACGAGCCAATGCCAGCCGGAGATGAGTTTGGTGCCATCGCGGTCACCCTTGGATCCGTTCCAGACCGCTAGAGTGAAGGGGATCCGCTTCCCGGGCAAAAACTCGACATCCCCGTTCTTGGGCGTCGAAATCGAATGGTAGATGGTGACGAACCAGTGGCCGTGGGCCCATATCGCCGTGCTCTGTAGGTCCTGCAACTCCGCGGGTTGGTACTTGAGTGTGCCGAACCCGACGGCGTTCGCCTCGAGAGTGGCACGAGAGACGAGCGCCGGATCGGCGTGGATGTTCCCCACTGCTGCAGCAGTGCGGTACAGCGGGTCGGCCAGCCGAAGATCCTGATCGAATTCGAGCGCTGGGGCGATCGGCGTCACCGCGGCTGATTCGGGCGGCGGGCCAAAGAGGTGGTAGTTGCCGTCCGGCAGAACTCGGGGCTCATCCGCGTCGTGCCGCCGGCCGGTCGACGCGTCGAACTGCCGGCTGGCTTTCCAATGCCAGACATTCACCGGCGGGCTTTCGGGCTGCTGCTCTACCTGAACGCCCATCGGGAGTGGCGGTACGACGTCGCTCCGTGCGAACATGATCGCAACGCCGTCCGGGAATCGTCCACTGTCCTGGTTCACGTCGCATGTCGGGTCGTCCCACCGCATGTGGATCCCGATGCTGTCGCCTGCCCGAACAAAGCTCACGCTCACGGTCAGGGTGTCCTCCACGCGGGACCACAAGGGACGCATGGCGACCTGGGCGCCCTCGACGCTCAGCCAGCCAAAGCGGGCTGGATCGGTCAACAACTCATCGTCAATGGCCTGCACATGGAACTCGCCGCCCGAGGCTTGGCCGGTAAGCCTGGGCGGCGCGAGCCGTTGGATGAAGGCGACGAGCGCCCACACCTGGTCGTCGCTCAGCATCGATCCGTACGAGGGCATGGGCGTGCCAGGTACCCCCGCGATGATCGTCCTGTACAGATCCTCGGGACGCTGTCCGGATTTGTACAGCCCCGACGCCAAATCCGCCGGACGAACCGGCTTTCCTACAGAATCGAGCAGTCCCTCTATCCCTTCCCCGTGACCCGAGGCGCCGTGGCAACCCACGCATCCCATCGACCGGTACAGGCTCGATCCGTGTCCCACGATTCCTTCTGTGAAGTACGGCGGCTTGGAGAATCGCATCGGCGTGACAGCTTGCGGCGAACCCGTGCCGCCCTTGGTCATCTCTCCAACCAGCCTCGCCACGCCAGCGATTTCCGTGTTGGTCAAAACACCTGAGAAGCCCGGCATGGCGCTTCGAGGCACGCCGTTTTGAATCGTCTGAACGACCGCCGTCGGCGTAGTCGCAAACCGCATCGCGCTGTCCTTGAATGCCCGAGGCCTTGGGAAAAGGTACTCCGCGGCCGACCCGTCCCCGTGCCCGTCGCTGCCGTGGCAGGCGGAGCAGTGCTTCACATACAGCAGCTGGGCCAATTCGCGGTCAACCGCAGGGGTCGCGTTCACTGCCGATGGCGCTGGCGGTGGGGCCTTTGAGTCACACCCGCACATGCACGCCAGAACCGTTGCTATGCCCCAAAGCACGCGCCGGATGCACTCGTTCGCCCGTCGGTTCGGTCCACCCGCGCTGGTGCCGGCTCGGCGTCGAGAGGTTCTCCGATCTTGTTCGCGGCTGCAGGTCATCGGCCGTTTCTCCGTCGTGTGTCATATAGGATAGCAGAGAAGAATACCCGATATCCACAAGCGGGCAGGCCGCCGATGCAGTAGATGAGATGGGCCCACACCGAACGGATTCCCTGAGGGTGCGTACGAGCCTGGAAAGGAAACCGAACCATCCTGTCGAATCTTGGCGGTTCGCGCCTGACAAGACCCGGCTTCATTGAAAGCCGCGATTATCATCGCGGCTGAGGGGGCGGGGTCGTGGCGTGCTCAGGCTTGCGGGAGCGCGTTCATGGCGGCCAGCCACAGCGAGGTGGGTGGTGTCCATCCCCGGCTCGCAAGGCCACCAAGCCCCGCGACGGAGTTCACGAGGATAAAGAGAGACGACGTCGCCGCCGTCCGCTTGGGGTCGGCCCAGCCCATGAGCAGAATCACGGGGCTCAGGAAGATGCCGCCGCCCGTGCCGGTCAGCCCCGCCAAGAAGCCCAGTCCCAAACCAACGGCCAAGGCCATCGGCATCGAAGGGGCACGTGGCTCAGACGCCACCTTGGAGGGTCGCCACGCGACGAATGCCATGCGTGTGGCCGTGAGCACAAGCACGAAGCCGATGGCGACCTTGAGCGCGTGCTGCGGGAGTTCGACGAGGCCGCCCAAGTAGGCAGCGGGGATGGAAGCGACTGCAAATGGCCAGAAGAGCGCCCATGTGAAATGCCCGGCGCGTGCGAACTGCGTGAACGCGATGGCCGCCACCAGGACGTTGATCGAGAGTGCGGTAGGTCGCATGACCGCGGCTTCGACCCCAACGAGGGCCATGACGGCGAGGTATCCGGAAGCGCCGGCGTGACCGACCGAGGCGTAGAGCGCGCCCACGATGAGAAACAATACGGCGAGGGTGGCAAGGGTGTCCGCCGGCATCGGTGGCCTTTGAGAGTGACACTAACCGCCGATGGCCGACATCGGCCGGTCGGGCTGGACAAAGCCCGATGATGTGATCCCGTGACCAGGCTGCTTGGTCCAGGTCGCGTCGATCAAGAAGTCGGCCAGTTCCTCGTCGGTCGCACCGGCCCGCAGCGGCGAACGCAGATCCCATTCGGTGGTGCTGAACAGGCAGGGCCTGACCTTGCCGTCGGCCGTGATCCGCAGGCGGCTGCACGCCCCGCAGAAGGGGTTGCTGACGGGCGCGATGAACCCGACACGTGCCGGCGAATCCCCATCGAGGTCCGTGAAACGGAACGTCCGGGCCGTGCTGGATGGATCGTCGTCGTCGCACGCGATGAGCGGGAAGATGCCTTCGATGGCCGTGCGGGTCTCGGCGGCGGAAACCCACTTGGACGAATCCCACGCGTGCGCCGAATCAAGGGGCATGTACTCGATGAACCGCATCTCGACACCGAAGGTGCGGGCGAGTGCCGCGAGTTCGACGGCCTCATCCTCATTGAAACCTCGGATGAGCACGGCGTTCAGCTTGACCGGAGTGAGGTCCTCGTCCAGAGCCATCTGCACACCTTTGAGCACCTGGGCGGGCGAGGACGACGATCGTGTCAGGCGAGCGAACCGATCGGGTCGGAGCGAATCAATGCTGACGGTCAGGCGCGCAAGGCCCGCGTCCTTCCATGCACGCAGCGAGTCGCGGTTCAGGAGGGACGCGTTGGTGATCAGGGCGACCTCGACGCCGGCCGCCGCGGCGAGACCGGTGATGATGTCTGTCAGGTGAAGATGCAGCGTTGGCTCGCCCCCGGTGAGACGGACCTTTCGCACGCCGAGCGACTCTGCGATCGCGGCGACACGGACGATCTCGTCCACGGTCAGCAGCGCTTCCTGCGGCGCGAACCGGACATCCGGCTCCATGCAGTAAATGCAGCGGAAGTTGCAGCGGTCCGTGATGCTGATCCGCAGGTCGCGGATCGTTCGGCCGTGGGAATCGACCATCCGGCGACCGACTCGCACGTGCGGGGGGGCGGGCGCTGGTGCACGATCTGGAGGCGGAGTCGCTTGCCCGGCGAACTGCGGGAGAGCAATCCCGCCACCCGCCCCGGAAGGTCGGGACACGGATACGGTTCTGCTGTCCTGCATAGGGGTCCGCACGCGCTTCGCTCCGATCTCCGTTAGACACCCCGCTCAAACTGCTGAGTGGCCCAGCTCCACGCGGCGACGGTTCGTGGGAAACCCACGGTGTTCATGCCCAGCAGGATCGCCTGCTCCACTTCGGCGGCCGTTGCCCCGTGCTGCATCGCGCGGCGCACATGGCTCCGCAGGGCCGACTCCAGACCCGCGCCAACGCAGATGCCGATCTTGATCAGCGAGAGCGTCTTGGCATCCAGCGGTCCTGCTTCCTCTACAGCCTTCGCGATGTTCTCGTGAGCCCGCCCAAGGGCCGGGAACCTCTTCACGAACTCCTTGTACGTGCCGGGAACCCTGCTTGCGGGTGACTGGTCCTGGTTATTGTGGCTCGCCACGATGCCTCCTGGTCACGAGACCCCGGCGATCACGGGTTCTGGGATGTGGGTGGTGTGGAGGGATTGGGCGCGAGAGACACCTGCAGCAGGAACACCGCGCGTGTCTTGGCCCGGACATCGTGCCGAACACCCGGAGCCATGACGAGCAACATGCCCGGCCGCAGGTGATACCCCGTCCCCCCCGCCGTGACATCGAGCTCCCCCTCGGTGGCCTGCACGGTCACGATACCGCCGGCGGCGTGCTCGGCGAGGCTCACGCCCGCGTCCATCACGAAAAGCGCGACAGTCCTGCCGGAGTTCTTGAAGAGCGTCTTTTGTCGATGGCCGTGCTGCTTGGGCGTCGGCTCGGCCTCCAGAGCCGCCGCCTCCGCGTGCAGGTCAAACGCAAGATGCTCCACCGCGAATCGCTCCGCAGGTGCCGTGCGTAGTCGCTCATCGGTCATGGTACTTCCTCACTTTGCCCTCCCCCCGCACCCCGCATCGCGTCATCCACAGACAGCGTGTGCCTCGCGCGCGAGCCGGGCCGATGCGCTTCGATGACGGCCGCCTCAGACGCCAAAGCCGCCAGCGCCTCCGGCTGGTCGCGCTGCACGGCCTCGAAGAACTCCCGCTCCTCCCAGCGGATGTGGTCGTGCAGACGTGCTCCGACCTCGCGCACGAGGTCCGCGTCGCTCGCCGCCGCCTCCGGATCGCGCGCGCAACGCTCCGCCAGACGCCGCAGGACGCCGTGCTCGTCAAGCAGCCGGTCCCGCAGCGCGGGAGAATGGACCAGCGGGAGCAGCAGCCGCTCCTCATCATCGAAGTGCGCTCCGATCTCCGAGCGCCACGCGTTCAGAAAACCGGCGATCGCGCGAACGCGACTCGCACGATCCTGGTTCGCGGCCTGTTGCAAGTTCCGGGCCTGGATCAGCCCGTTCATGTGCTCGCGCGACAAGGGCTGGAGCGTCGCGTGACGCTTCAGGGGGGGGGTCAGCGGCGGGGTCGGTGGAGGAGGTTGCTCGGAGCCGTCGTGCGCCATCGGGTGATAGTATTCACCATGTGCGCCTCGCTGAATATCCTGGGCCACGCGCCCGGCCACGACTTCAATGAACCCATCGGCCTGCTGACGGACTGCCACCGCCGCATAGAGAAGTTCCTCGAAATGCTCCAGCGCGCGGCCCGCGAGTACGGCGACAAGCCGCTCGACACGAAGGCCGCCGACGCGGTGCGGACCGCGCAGCGCTACTTCGCCCACGCGGCCCCCAAACACACCGCGGACGAAGAAGAGTCGCTGTTCCCGCGGATGAGGGCCGCGGCGGCACGGGGGCGGGTGGGGGGGGCACAGGGCACGGGCTGCGATGCGATCGCGCGGCTGGAGGGCGACCACGCGCACGCCGACCGTCTGCACGCGCAGGTTGATGTTCTGCTCGAAGCGTGGCTACGTGATGGTTCGTTGCCGCCCGAGCGGTTCGCCGAAGTCGGCTCGCTCCTCGCGACTCTCCGGGAGTTGTACCGCGATCACATCCACATCGAGGAAGCCGAGGTGTTCCCCTTGGCGGGCTCGCTGCTCTCGCCGTCCGACCTTTCGGCGATGGGGTCGGAGATGCGGGCCAGGCGCGGCCAGACGCCACGACGGTGAGGGGCTTGGCGGAGAACGCTCGTTTCATGAGCGATCCGCGGTCTTGCGGGTTGGAGTCAGGCCTGCGCACGCGTTCCCTCAGCGCCGCCAGTGATGAGGCGGTGCAGCAGCCCGATCAGAGCCAACGTCCATGCTCCAGACGCGATGTAGAAGAACGCCGGCGGCACCACGCTCAGGAACGGGAGGTCCATCGCCTCGACCATGCGGGCGGTGCCGACCGAGTACATGCCCAACGGGAACACGGCACCCCAGTAGAGCGGGTCGTAGCGCAAAGGGAACCTCTTCACGATGTGCCGCCAGATCCCAAGGATGATGAGCATCGGGATCCACCAGGTCGCCGTCGCCCAAAACAACAGCGTCGTACCTTTGATGAACGGAACCAAGTCTCGGATGAGCAGGCTTTCCTTTCCCGCGAGAAGGAGCGTCGCCCCGGCGAGGGTCGAGATCGCCATCGCGCCCATGTTGATCCAGTACGGAGGAGCGAGATCGGACGGCTTGAAGGGAAAGAACGTGTACCGGTAGAAAATCAGCGAGATAATCCAGACGTAGAGCATGGCCCCGCCCAGCCACATGGCCAGGGCGACGAAGAGCAGGAGTTCGCTTCCCCCGGCCGCCCCACCATGTGGGCCCGCCAACTGAGCCGCCAGCACCGAGACCGATTGTGTCGCCACGATCGAGACCAACCACCCCCCGTTGAGACCATCCGCCAGGGCGGGCTTGGTGGCCTTGACGGTCAGGGTGGTGAAAATGGCGTAGGTCAGCAGAACCCAAAGCGCGGCGCCGGCAACCCAGAGCGTCCAGGCTAGGTTCATCGCGCCCTCGATCAGCAGCGCCTGCGATCCGAGCACGCACGCACCCGGGACTGCGGTGAAAAAACCGACGCTTCGGTTGTGGTCTTTCAAGTCCGCGACAACGCGGGCACGGTGCCGGACGATGCGGATAAACGTCAGGCCCCACAGGGTTACGAAGAAGACCATGTTGAGCCAGAACAGGCCGCGGGCGACCGCCGCGAAGCCTTGGACCCACGCCGCAAGCGACACGATGCCCGTCGCCATCACCAGCGCGAAGTACGCCGGATGAAGGCCCGCAGCAGCGAGATAGATGACCGACCCCTCGCCACCCGTTCCGCTTACCGGCCTGGGCGCACCGCTCGGTGGCGATTGGATGGCAGAACCGCGATCATCGCTCATCGCGGCCTCTCTAGCAGGCAGAGGTAGCGGAGCAGGCCAAGATTGAGCACGAGACAGACAAGGCTCGCCCCGAGCGCGGGCCACGCCACCGCGTGGTCGCCGCCCAGGAACGCGTTCATGGTCGCCGTCAGCAGCCACAACTGCATGAGGGTGATGATGAGCACGATACACAGGATACCCGTCACGATCGCCGTGCGGCTCTGCTCGGCGAAGCGCCTGCGCGCGGGGGGGTCGGTACGCGGATGCGCGGACGGATTGGTGTCCGGTGTGCTCATACCGTGCGCTCCTCTACGCCCGTGGCATAGACCTTTCCATCGCGAACTTCGAGGGTGATCCGCGCGAGCGGCCGGCGCGGCGGCCCCGCCAGCGGCCTGCCGGTCGCGAGATCGAACGAACCGTGATGGCACGGGCAGCGCAGGCACCCGGCCTTGACATCCGGCGTCACCGGGCACGAGAGGTGCGAGCACTTGTTGCTGTATGCGAGGAACTCGCGCTCCCCGGCGCGGACCAGGAGGCACGAATCGTGCTCACCGGGATAGAAGAACAACGCGGCCTGCCCGACTGCAATCTCGTCGAGCGCAGCGATGGCCTTCGGCCCCGCCGCCTGCCCATCGATCTTCAGCGTCTTGAGCGCGATCCACCCCTGTCCGACGACGAACGACCCGCTGATGAGCACCATGAACTTGGTGAAGTCCCGCCGCGCGATGTAGTTGTCCTGGGCGGTGTCGATGGGGAAGTCCTTGCGCCACTTGGGCTGCTCGTCCTCCGGTCGGCCATCGGGGGTGTGGACGCGCAAGGCGTGTGGGGACGGGGTATTCTCAGCCATAGGCAACTCCAAGTCGGGAACGCGCGAGGATGCGGTCAGTGCGAGCCATTGAGCACGCCCAGCGAGACGGATCGTGCGGGCGGATGGGGATCGAGCGCGGCGGTGACATCCAGATGCTCGGGGCGCGAGCCCGCCACGCTGCGCGGCCCCATCATCTTGACCTTGGTTGTGATCGTCTGGTTGCCGAACTGAAAGCGGTCGATCGTGGCCGACTGCGGCCGCAACGCCTCGATCTCCTCCTGTGTCCCGAAGAAGAGCGCTTGGCTCGGGCACACGCTGGCGCACATGGGCTTGAGTCCGACCGACGAGCGGTCATAGCACATATCGCACTTCATCATCAGCTCGAACTCGACCTTCATCTTGGGCACGCCGAAGGGGCACGCCAGCACGCAGTTGTTGCACGCGATGCAGCGCGGCTTGCGGGCCGACTGCACGACGCCGTCCTCGCTCCGCTTGATTGCGTCGGCGGGGCAGACCTCGGCGCACGTGGGCGAGTCGCAGTGCATGCAGATGACGGGGATCGTCTGCGTCGAGTGCGCCCGGTCCACCGTCTCCAGGTGGATCATGGAGTGTCCCTTGTGCGTGTCGCACTCGGTGCACGCCTGCACACACGCCTGGCACCCGATGCAGCGGGAGGCGTCGATGTAGAAGTTGAGGTGGCTGGGGACGGACATGGCAACTCCGGTCGATTCACCCTTGCTGTGGTTCGAGTCGCCCCGCCCACTCGGGCGGCGCGCCGGCCTTGCGGATTCGTGCCGCGCACACCTTGTACTCCGGAATCTTGGAGATCGGGTCCTGGGCCGAGATCGTGAGCTGGTTGGCGCTCTTACGGCCCGGCCAGTGGTAGGGGATGAAGATCGTATCGGGGCGGATCGTGGTCACGACCATCGCCTGGAGCGTGCAGTCGCCGCGGCGGGATTCGGCCGTCACCCAGTCGCCGTCCTTGATCCCCATCGTCTCGGCCAGGCGCGGGTGCATCTCGATCCGCGGCTCGGGGTACTGGTCCACCAGCGGGCCGATGCGCCGGGTCTGCGTGCCGGAGAGGAACTGGCTGACGACGCGCCCGGTGGTGAGCATGAGCGGGTAGTCGGCGTCGGTCTCTTCCGTCGGCGGCGTGTACGGCGCGACGTTGAAGCGGGCCTTGCCGTCGGGGAAGTAGTACGGACCCGCGCCTTTGGCGACGACGTTCCAAGAGCCGGGCTCGAACAGCCGCGGCGTACCGGGGTGGTCGATGGGCTTGCCGGTCGGGTCTTCGCTATAGCATGGCCAGCAGACGCCGTACTGCTTCTCGATCTTCTCGTAGGTGATGCCGGAGTAGTCGGCGACGCCGCCCTTGCTGGTAAGGCGGAGTTCGTCGAAGATCGCGCGGGGGGAGTCGAACGTGAAGCCGGTGGGCCGCTCCAGCGCGGCGGCGATGTCCTGAACGATCCGCCAATCCTGCCGGGCATCCCCGGGGCAGTCCACCGCCTTGTTGATCTTGATGACCTTCCCCTCGATCTGCGTGACGACGCCCTCGTCCTCTTCCTGCAACGAGCCGGGGAGCACGATGTCCGCGTGACGGGCCGTTTCGTTCATGAAGAAGTCGATGGCGACGTAGAACTCGAGCTTGCCCAGGGCCCGGGCGATGAAGTTGTTATCCGGGAGCGAGACCATCGGGTTGAAGCAGAGCGAGATCAGGCCCTTGATCTCGCCCGCGTCGATCTTGCGGAACATCTCGTAGCAATCGACGCCGGGGCCTGGCATGTCAGGCTCGGCGATGCCCCAGAGCTTGGCGATGTGGGCTCGGTGCTCGGGGTTGGAGATGTCGCGCCAGCCGGGGAGCTGGTCGCACTTCTGCCCGTGCTCGCGCCCGCCCTGGCCGTTGGCCTGGCCGGTGATGGTGCCGTAGCCGCACCCCTCGCGCCCGATGCGCCCCGACGCCAGAACGATGTTGATGGCTCCGAGCACGTTCTGCACGCCGTGGGAATGATGCTCGATGCCGCGAGCGTGCATGAGGAAGCTGGTCTTGGCTGTACCCCACCATTCCGCGGCCTGCCGGATCAGCCGCTCGGGGATGCCGGTCACGTCGGCGGTCTTGGCGGGCGTCCAGTCGTGGACGTGCTCGGCGACCTTGTCGAAGCCGACGGTGAATGCATCGATGAAGGTCCGGTCGATCCACCCCTTCTCGATCATCAGGTGCAGCACGCCGTTGAAGAGCGCGATGTCGCGCCCGGGCTTGACGGGCAGGAACAGGTCGCAGGTGCGGGCCAGGGGCGTGATGCGAGGATCGACGACGATGATCTTCGCGCCGTTGTCGCGGGCCTGCCAGACGTACTCGGTCGTGATCGGGGCGCACTCGGCGACGTTGGCCCCGCTGATCCAGATCAACTCGGCCTTGGGGATGTCGCTCCACGGGTTCGCGGCCCGGTCGATGCCGAACGCCTTCTTGTTCCCCGCGCCGGCGCTCACCATGCATAGGCGGCCGTTGTAGTCGATGTACGGTGTCTTGAGGCAAACCCGGGCGAACTTGCCCATGAGGTACGCCTTCTCGACCGTGAGGCTCGCGCCGCTCAACACGCCCATCGCGGCGTTGCCGTAGGTCTTCTGGATGCGGGCGATCTCGGAGGCGACGCGCGTGATCGCCTCCTGATAGCCCATCGGGCTGAAACCCTCGGGAACCGTGGTATCCCGCTTGAACGCTGTGAGGAGCCGGTCGGGGTGAGCGCCCTGGAGGTAGCGCTTGACGCCCTTCGGGCAGAGCATGCCGCGGTTGAACGGGAAGTCGTACCACGGCTCGAAACCGGTGACGACGTTGTCCTTGACCTTGAGTTGGATACCGCACTGCTGGCCGCAGAAGCAGCAGTGGGTCTTGACGAGCCGGTCCGGCTCGGCGTCGGTGGCCAGGCGCACGGGGCTGGCGCGGTTCAGGTGCGGCCCGAAGCGGTCCAGGATCGGCAGGAGGTTTGAAGGGGGGTTGGACATGAGAATCCTTCTGTCGATCAAGCCCGCTCGGTCGTCGTAGCGGGGGCCGACGCGGCCTCCATCATCTCCGCAACATCCACGATCCCGGGGCGGTCGGTCACCTCGCGGCCGCGCCCCGTCTGCCACAATCGGCCTTGCGCCAGCGCCATGCTAAGACGGCGGCAGCGCGGACAGATGTACTGGTAGTGGCCGACTGAGTCTCCCCGCACCCCCGGCATCTCGTAGGAATACCCCAGCTCGCGCTCGACCCGAATGAGGTCTTCGACGTGCGCCTTCGAGGCAAACGGCTGCGCGCAGTTCCGGCACACAGCCTGCTCGCCGGTTCTACCGGCGTCCTTGTAGAACGATACACCGAGCTGCGCCGGGCGCTGGAAGATGTGGAAGAACTTGCCGAACGGCAGCCATAGAAGCGTGAAAATGACGCATGCGGCGTGCACGATCGCGAGGAAGTCGTAGGCGTACCCCTTCATCCATGTGTAGCTCGCCGTCAGCATCAGCCCGGTGATGCTCACCGCGAAGAGCAGGATGAGCGGCAGGAAGTCCTCGCCGAACTGCTGCACGGCCTCGGCGCCGCGATCACGCATCCGCCGCCTCATCGCGATCATCACTCCCGCGATGACCAGAAACGAAGCCCACACTAAGCCGTGGAAGATCAATCCGCCGAGCACGCTCCCAATCCGGAAACTGAACGTGGGAAAACCAAAGACGTACACGCGGTATCGCTCGAAGTCGTCGGCGGGCGTCTGGAAGTGGATCCACCCGAACACCAGTGGGAAGGTGATCGCCCCCGCCAGCAGGCAGCCCCACATGATGAGCCAGTGGGCGGCCCAGCGGGTTCGACTCCGCCGGAATATGAAGTTATTGAACGCAAAGACGCTGACGACGCGCTTAGGCCAGACGGCGAGGTTGCTGAGCAACCGGTCACGAGAGAAAAACACCTGCCAGCCCCGCCGCCAATAGAGTGCCGTCGGCGGGCGCTGCAGCCACATGGAGTAGCGGTATGTGATCCCAAATACTGCGAAGAGCGTGGCGAATGTGTAGCCAACGAGCGCGGCGTCAAAGTGGGCGAGATTGCGTGAGCCGATGGCGATCAGGGCCGCCACGAGAAGAGTGGCAACGACCCCTCGTGCACCTGCCCGGACCGTTTCTCGATTCAAGGATGGCATCGTCACCTCGCATCCTGATTGGCGCCCAAGCCGACATCCACGAATGCGAGAGTGTAAGCCGGACGGTGCGGACTAGCGGCCCTCTTGGTCGGAGCCTGTGGGGAGATCAGGGATGGACCGGCTTCGCCCACCGCCCGACAGTCGATCCGCCTCTCGGCGAGCGGCGATTTCACCGTCGTCAGGCAAAACAGATCGTTCGGTAGACTCGCACGACCGGGGGCTCTTGGAGCAGACCGCGCCATTCCGCCAGCAGGGCTTTCATTTGCTCATCCTCGGCGACGCGGCGCTGGTCGAGCGCGAAGGCCGCCTCATCAATGTACTCAACACGCTCGATGTACCGGCCGGGCCGCTGATCGTCCCGAAGGAGCGAGACCTGAATGCCGCCCGGTTGCTCGTAGAACGGAACGGCTCGGCGTAAAAACGCTAACAGGTTCGCAAGTCGCGGTTCAGCGACGCTGATCTCAAGGTCCAGCACGACACGGTCGGGACTTTCCATCGCGGCAAGGGCAGGAGCATCGCCGACTACAATGTCGTGTCGCTCACGGCGTGGGACATGGAACTGCTGCCCATCGAGCTTGCCAACCTCAAGGGCGTTCGACCTTACGGTACTCGGCTTCAGCGCGGATGATCGCCTTGCCGCGAAGGATGTGGCCGAAGAGAAAGCCCCGGCAAAGGCCGAGGCGTGAGGAGGGGGCACCCATGCGTTCAGACGCTGGGGCCCTTCTCCCGAAGGGCGTGGAACTCGATCATGGCATCCTCGTAGGGCGTCGCTCCTGCGGCGGCGTGGTTGCGCCCGCCCGCGGGGACGACCACGCTCCGCTCCTTGAGGAAGGCGAAAGCGACGGCCGCCTGCGTCCAGGGGATGTTGGCGGCGTGCCGGAGGTCTTCGAGGTTGAACGGGCTGGTCGCCTCGGTCACCGCATGGGCGACCGCCTCGAAGGCGTCCTCCGGGCAGCGGTGCTGGTACGGCTCGCCCTTCGTCGGGACGACGCTCCGCACCAGCGCCCGCGTGCCATCGACCGTAAACGTCTCGGTCCGCTCGTTCGCGGGCGGCTCGTTGCAGGCCGCGACCGCGTGCTCCAGCGCGTCCCACTCCTCCGTGGTCAGCATCTGGACCTCGCGGGCGTTGAGCAGGCGCTCGGCCGCGTCGAGCAGGGCTTCGAGTTGGGCGCGGGTGGCCTGCATGGGTCAGGCCCCCT
>JADLFE010000010.1 GCA_020845755.1 Phycisphaerales bacterium | reverse complement strand
GCAGCTTGTTCACGATCTGTTCCGCCGTGTACCGCTTGCCTGTGTCGCCCATCTTCGAGCCCCTTGAATGCGTCCTTGCCGCCGAAGACTAACCCGGCGGCTGGACTGGTTCTTGGGGGGCAGGTCAGATGGCCTTGCGCCTTTCGCGCAAGGATCTTCCGCTGCGAGCCCGAATACAACGAGGCCGAATCACCCAGTCCGCGGATGTGCGCGGCGGCCTCGAGCACCGACTCGTCCGCCGTCCACGTCTGACCACCGCTGGCGACGAGTTCTTCGGCGGCGAACTCGATCTGCTCGGCATTGAATACACTCTTGAGCTGGTGCTGCGCCCCTTTGACCATCTGCCGCTCGTCGGGGTCCGACGAAGGCTGAGCTGACGGGCGGACTCATCGTGACGGCGACGGCGTCGCAGCACGAGAAGATCGAGGCGCTGATGGCACGCCTCGACGCCGCGGAGCGCGCGCCCACGCCGGTGAAGTCGTTCCCGGTGCGGAATCGCCCGGTGGATGAGTTGCTCGTCACGCTGCAGCAGCTCATCGCGGCCGGGGCGCTGGAGGTGCCGGGCGAGGACGGGAGCGGATCGGCGCGCGGCGAGGGACGGGATCAGGTGCGAACGGGGGCGGCCCAGTCGAGCTATCGCCAGCCCATGCCGACCGCGACGGGCGATGTCGCGCGCGGCGGAGGCGATAGCGGCGGTTCCGGCTCGTCCGGCGGCAACAGCACGACTTCAACGTCCTCTACCACCGGCGAGAGAGAGGTTGGCCCGGCCGGCAACAACGCAGGCTCCGGGCGCGGCCCTTTGCTCCGCACAGGCGCGGCCGGGAGCGGCCCTGGCGCGGGTTCCCGCGCGGGCCTCTCTCTGACCGCCGACCGCGCGACCAACGCGATCATCGCGATCGGCGAGCCGCGGATGCTGGCGCAGCTGGAATCGCTGATCGCGACGCTGGACGTGCGCCAGCCGCAGCTCATGCTCGAGGCGATGCTGGTGAGCCTGAACGATTCCGAGGCGCTGTCGCTGGGGGTGGAACTGGAGAAGATCGGGAGCATCGAGAACGCGACGACCAAGCTCGCGTCGCTCTTTGGCCTCTCCAACGGCGGGCCGGCGACGGGCACCGTCGGCTCGGCCGCGGGCTTCAGCGGCGTGGTGCTCAATCCCGGCGAGTTCGGCGTGCTGATCCGGGCCCTGGAATCCATCAACAAGACGCGATCGCTCTCCAACCCCAAGCTCCTGGTCAGCAACAACGAGCAGGCGGTCTTCTCCAGCGTCCTTCAGCAACCGATCACGCAGCAGACGCGGACGGGGAGCAACGACACGACGTTCAGCTACGGCGGGAGCGAGAGCGCGGGCACGACGATCTCGGTCAGGCCGCAGATCGCGCGGGGCGATCACCTGGTGCTGGAGTACACGATCAAGCTGTCGAGCTTCGTGGGGTCGAGTTCGGCCGCGGGGCTGCCGCCGCCCAAGCAGGAGAACAGCGTCGACAGCGTGGCGACGATCCCGGACGGGCATGTCGTGGCGGTGGGCGGCTTGGAACTGGTGACGAGCACGGAGGGAGAATCGCGCGTGCCGCTCATCGGCGAGGTGCCGCTGATCGGCGAACTGTTCAAATCGCGGAATAACGGGAGCGGCAAGACGCGGTTCTATGTGTTCATCAAGGCGACGGTGCTGCGGAGCACGGACTTCGAGGACCTGAAGTACCTGAGCGACCAGACCAGCGCGGCGATGCACGTGGACGACGGGTTCCCCGAGGTGAAGGCGCGGGTGATCCGGTGAGCGACGGCGGAGGCATTTCGGTGTCCCACGTGGCCGAGGTGAAGCCGCTCGGCGCGGGAGTCGCGTTGGGAGCGGGAGTCACGGCAACCGCCGAGATGCGAGCGAGTGATGCGGCTGACGCGTCGAAGCTCTCCTCGCCAGAGACCAGCGCCGTCGACACGCCATCGCGCGAGTTCCTGCGGCTGATCCCGTACGACTTCGCACGCCGGCACTTGGTGCTGGGGCTCGAAGGCTCCGCAGATGGACCGGCCCGCCTGGCCGTGGGCTCGACCACCAGCCTGGTCGCGATCTTTAACGTCGGCGTGGCGATGAAGCGAGCCAGCGCGAGCGAGCCAGTCGACGATGTGGCGCTGGCGGAGGCGATCGATCGGGCCTACGCCGGCGCGGCCGAGGAACGGGAAGAGGAGCGCACGCGGGGCCATTCAGAACTCGGTCCCAATGGGCCGATTCCGTCCACGCCCATCCTTGCGGGCGATGGGAGTGTCATCACGGGCGGGCTCGGTGCTGGACTAGGCCCGGACCTGGGCTCGGGTCTGGGCTCGGGTGTGGGCTCGGGTGTGGGCTCAGGCTTGAGCTCGGGTATGGACTCATCACTCTGGTCCACCCAGCTCGATGTTGAACTCACTCGTTCCCTCGACGAGTCCCGGCGCGACGCCGACCTGCTGGATACTTCGGGCAAGGCGGCCGTCGTGCGACTGGTCGATCTTGTCCTCTTCGAGGCGATCCGGCGCGGCGCCAGCGACGTCCACATCCAGCCGATCCAGGGGCGCGTGCTGGTGCGCTATCGCATGGACGGCGTGCTGCACACGGTGCGCGAGCTGGCCGCCGGCTCGTCTTTGGCGCTGGCGATCATCACACGCATCAAAGTCATCGCGCGCCTCGACGTCGCCGAGCGGCGCGCCCCGCAGGACGGGCGGGCGGCGGTCACGCTCGGCACCACCGGACGCCGCGTGGACCTCCGCGTCAGCACCCTCCCATCGACCTACGGCGAGCGGGTCGTGATCCGCCTGCTCGACCCCGAGCGTTCGGCGCGCTCGCTCTCGTTCGGCGCGCTGGGTATGCCGCCGGAGCTGGAGCGGCGCTACCTGCAGATCGCGTCGCGCGCCAGCGGCACGCTCCTCTCCACCGGCCCGACCGGGAGCGGCAAGACCACAACGCTCTACACCACGCTCTCGTGGATCAGCGCCAGCAACGCGGCCTCAAGCAGACACGGCTGCGAACTCAACATCCTCACCATCGAGGACCCGGTGGAGTACGACCTCTCGACCGCCGGGCTCTCGGTGAGCCAGACGCAGGTGGACCCCAAGAAGGGCGTGACCTTCGCCGCGGGGCTGCGTCACATCCTGCGCCAGGACCCCGACGTGATCATGGTGGGCGAGGTGCGCGACCAGGAGACGGCCAGGATCGCGGTGCAGGCGAGCCTGACCGGGCACCTGGTGCTGTCGACGCTGCACACCAACGACGCCGCCAGCGCGGTGGCGCGATTGATCGACCTTGGCGTGGAGCCGTTCCTGGTGGCCTCGTCGCTGTCGGGGGTGCTGGCGCAGCGGTTGGTACGGACGCTGCATCAGCCTTGCAAAGGAACGGGCTGCGCCGAGTGCCTGCACTCGGGGTTCCGGGGACGCACGGGCGTGTTCGAACTGCTCGCCATCGACCCGGGTATCCGTGCCCTGATCGAATCGCGGAGGTCATCGCCCGAGATCAAGGCGCTGGCGGTGTCGCGCGGCATGACGACGCTGGCGCAGGCCGGTCAGGAGCTGATCGCGAAGGGCGTGACGACCAGGACCGAGGTTACACGCGTGATCGAGACGGTGGACGAGGAGGACGTGGCGTCGTTCGCGCGAGACACGCCGGGTGGCGTGGATCATGCGAGTGCCCCGGGTGGCGTGGTCAACCCCGTTGACCACGCGCATGCACACGGGACAACCGTTACTCCGACGTCTGCATCGGAGGCACGCGCGTGAATGTGCCATCGCTCCATCGTGATCCCCTGGCGCAACAGGTCGCCAAGACCCGGGTTGTGCTGTGGGTGTGCGTGCTGGTGGTCCTGGCCGCGATGAGTGTGCGCTGGTGGCCGATCGAAGCAGAGAGGACACCGCCGGGCTCGGTGGCCAAGAAGGCCGAGGCGCTGCCTGATGCGGGCGAAGCCGATCCGGTGACGCACTCATTACGTCTCGACCTTGCCGCGTTCGACCGCGCGATGTGGCTGGTTCCTGCCGCGCCCGAGCCTGCGAAGGTTGCGGTCGAGAAGCCCGCGCCGCCCCCGCCGGCGTTGACACTTCAGTTGCTCGGGCTCGTAAATCAAAGCGGAACGACCAAGGCCATCCTGTACGACTCCGCCACCGATCGCGTGCGGGTCGTCGCGGTGGGCGACTCGATCGGCGACCGCAAGGTGGAACGCATCGACGCGCAGGGCGTCTCGATCCGCGACGGCGCGGGCGTGCGAACGCTGGCCCTCAAGGGCGGGGGTGCGCCATGATGGGTTCGACAACTGCGACAGTCACTCTCGCCGCTCCAGCCCCGTCGAGCCGGGCGTCAGCAACGCTAACCTGGCCCGCCGATCGCTTCTACTGGGCCACGCTCCCGCCGGGGATCGTCCGGCGCGACGGCGTGCTCCCGCCAGGCGCGATCGAACTGGTCCGCGATCAGGTCCCCGTTCCCATAGAGCAACTCCACGCGGCGGCGGTCTTGGCCACCAGCCGCACAGGAGAGGCATCCGGAGCAGGGGGAGTCGATCATGCCATCGTGTGCATGATCGAACGCGAAGCGCTGCGATCGCTCGATCCCGGCGTGTTGATGCTCACACCCGAGACGATCCCGGCGTGTGTCGTGCCGCCGGGAATGGACACGCCCGATCCATCGCGTCTGAACTTGCTGACCGGCGAGTTCGAGCCGCGGGCCGTCCGCTCGCACCGCCGTCGGCGGGCCGGGATCGTGCTGGGCGCGATCGCGATCTCGTGCCTGGTCGTCTCGCTCGATCTCTCGCGCCGGGCCGAGCAGCTGCGGCGAATCGCTCGCAACGACACCGCCGCCGCCCAGGCCGTGCTCGCGCGGGTGTCGGGCTCGGGCGTGCCGGACGCGATCGCGCTGGAGCGGGAGCTCGAGCAACTGCGGTCGATCGCGTCGCTGGCGGGTCGGGCACCATCGTTCGACGCGCCGCGGGCCTTGGCCGAAATCGTCGGGGCCTGGCCGGGCAATGCTGGGCCGGGCGATACTGGGACAAGCGTGGAAGGGGCGCTCCCGCAGTCGCTGAGCGTGCGGCCCGACGCATCGACGCTCACGGTGCGAACTCCGGGCGCGCCCGCGGTGTTCCTGGCCGCGTGGAAGACCCCCGCGGGCTGGACGAGCGCCGAGCCGCGTGTGCAGTCGGGCGTGCAGTCGAATGCCCAGGGCGGAGCCGAGGGTGGGCTCGTGACGCTTGAACTGAAGCAGGTCATACCGAGCGACACGAAGGGTGGTGGGCGATGAAAGCGGCGGCCCGAGGCACGTCACTTCCGATCGTGTTGCTGTCCGTGATCACCCTCGCCAGCATTGCTGCCCTGTTCCGGTCCGCCTCGGGATACCTCGTCGCCCGGCGCGAGCGGGCCTTCGCCTCCGAGACACTCGTGCTCCGCCGCGCCCAGGCGGACGAGCTCGTGCTGCTCCGGCGCGCCACCGCCACGCTCCCGCGTTCCAGCGGCGACTTGGCCTCGCGCATGACCGCCGTCCTGGCCTCCTGCGGCCTGCATTCTTCAACGCTGGGTTCCGTGCTGCCCGAGCCGCCCGTCGAACTGCCGAGCGCCGGCGGCGTTCATCGCACCCGGCAGATTGCTCGCGTGTCCCTGGAGAAGCTCACGCTCCCGGCGCTCGGGCGCATCCTCGACACGTGGCGATCGGCCGAGCCCGCGTGGGCGATCACCGCGATTGATCTCTCGGCCGCACCTGGGACCAAAGCACTCGCGCCGGGCGAGGATCGACAGCTCCGCCTTCGCGCGACGCTCACGCTCGAGGCGGTCTTCAGCGACGCGATCACGAACCCATCCACGCAGACCAACCTCATCGGAGGCGGGACATGACCAAGCGAGCCTTCACCACCATCGCGGCAGTCGCTGCCGCGCTCGCCGTCGTGCTGATGGCCGTGCCAACAGGCTGCGCATCCACCCGCTCGACATCCCCGTACTCCGGCCAATCCGCCGAGGCCCGCGACTCATCCCGCGCCGAAGCGCTGAACCAAGAGGCCGCCGAACTCATCGAGAAGGACCCCGCGGGGGCCGAGCGTTTGCTCCGCGAAGCGCTCGCCGCCGACCTCTATCACGGCGCGGCCCACAACAACCTCGGCACGCTGTTGCTCCGGCAGGGCAAGCTCTACGACGCCGCGGCCGAGTTCGAGTGGGCCCGCAAGCTCCTCCCCGGCCACCCCGACCCGCGCCACAACCTCGCGCTCACGTTCGAGCTCGCCGGGCGCTACGACGACGCGCTAGCGACCTACGCCGCGGCCCTCGACGTGTACCCCGAGCACCTCCCCACCATCCAGGCGATGGTCCGCCTTCAGGTCCGCGCGAGCAAGACCGACGAACGCACCGCCGCCATGCTCGATGCCGTGGCGATGCGGGGAGAGACGAGAGAGTGGAGAGAATGGGCGAGAATGCAAAAGACTCGCGCGATGACTAAGTAACGAAGCCGACTGCGCGAGGACGTTGCAAGGGCCCCTCGTGATTCGAGTAGATCAGAAGACCTATTTCCGCGACACGTTGCTCGCTCCCCGTACCACAAACGACCCGACCAAGCGGTGACAACTTTGCACGACAGGCGCGGCGCGGAATGCGGATGAGACATCGAGGCGAGTTTGGACCACTTCCGGAACCAGGCACGTGGTCACGAGACATCCCCTACTTAGCGGCCGAAGACATTGAGCTTCGATTGCGAGTGAAGACATGTATGTCACGCCTGACCAATGCATTGCGATCGTGGCTGGCGTCGTCCATGCCCGAGTATGCGCGTTCAATTCGGGCTTGGCAAAGGATTGGTTTGCTCGATTGGACGAATGTCCTTATGCTCAAGTTGAGCGGCCGGCGCGTGGACCGGTGCGCATGCAGGACGGGACTCCTCGGTGTTGGGGCGATATGGCAGGAGTTCAATCGGAATCGTCGAACTGTGCGCATGTTCTCGCCATCGCTGTAGCGGAGGCGAAGCTTACCCGTGAACAATGTTGGGAGATCGCGAAGTATCAGCGGTTCTTGCAGCGGTCTTGCGCCGGCCACGTCCCAAAGGTGCTTGATATTTGCCAGATACACGGGTACCTGACTCCTGAGCAGAGCGAACAGATACTGTTGCTGCAAACAAAGTACAAGGAGTCGCTCAAGGCCGTACCCGACCCGCTCGCCGGCCGAGATCCGGGACAACATCGCGGTGAATGGCGGTTGCCGCTTATGGCAGTCGTGTATCTTGTGGTTGCTGCCGTGTCCTACTGGGCGTACCAGTTTTCAGCAGGGATTTTGGCCATACCGGCTTTCATCTTGGCCACCTTTGCGTTCATTGAGCGGCTGAGCAAATACTTGTTCAAAGACCGGATCGATGACGCCACACTCAGTATCTCGAGGGCAAAGAACTTTGTCTTCGTGGCTGTAGCCATCCTGACCATCGTCTACCTGCTCTGGTGCCTGCATCAGTCTCCCAGTGCCTCGATGCACGCCCGTGCGAGTTCCGCTGGCTACCTGCTCGTCGGGATCGTATTCGCGTTGTTTGTGATGACCAGCGTCAGAGGACGCAAGATCCACTGGGGCGAGGCGAGGGATGGGCTGGGCACACAGCTGATGCACCAATTGAGATCTCGCCGAGCACAGAACGGTGGGACGCCTGAGGAGCGAGCAAAGTTCATACTCGATCGCACTGCAGAGGTGATGACGTCAAACGTTTACGATTCCTGGCTGTCGCGCCTTCCCGTCGTTTGGCGACAGACGATCTGCACACTGTGGTACCTTGAGCCGGAGGAGAAAGCGCCAGATGATGATGCGCAGGAGCCAGCGGCGAGATTCGGCGGCGACAAGCGAACACCTCACGATCTGATTCGGTTCCGAATCGTCGCGGCCTCGTGCCCTGCTCGACTTGCCACTGTGGTTCAAGCGGTAGAGAAAGTAAAGCAATCTCATCGGCCGGCGTGGAGCCAATCGACCTACGACTCGTTTCTCCGCGAGTGCTGGTCGCCACAGACGGGTCTAGATCGGCAACGTGTCGAGGCGGCGGCTGAGGAAATCACCCGATGTGTGAGCCTCACAGGATGGGTCTTTACTAGCGGCCAGACGCTGTACTCCTTGGGCCATTCTGACTTCGATTGGCTCGCGAGTGGCTTTCGCGCCAGCGTCTTGAAAAGCGGAGGCCCGGAAGTGTCTGATTTGCTTCGATTCTGTTCGTTCGCTGCCATTCCGGTTGTGGGAACTGGTGGACAAAAGGTCGGTGTGGTTTTGGCTTGCAGGCGTCGGCTTCACGGCTTCGTCGCTTCGGACCGCAACAGCCTAATGTTGGCGGCGGCCTGTTTAGGCATAGACTCTGAATCGCGCGATCCGGCATCGCGCGGTCGTCGTACGGATGGCGCAGGAGAAGTCGCTTGAGTACTTCAGTTCAAGAGTATGACCCCGCCCTTCGTGAGCCACACGAAGCTGAGGCCAATTCTGTAGATCTGAAAGACGAGGAGGCGGCGCTTCACCGTCTGTGTGCAACGAAGGACGTGCGCCGGTACGCGGCCTACAGAGAGCGGATGTACGGCAGCCAGAACATTCTAAACTCGTTCGTGTATCCGATTATCATCGAGGTAGGAGTTCAGCTGCGCCGCGCCGTGTCTGTTCTCCTGAAGCGACACTGAATGCCTGCATCGCGAGATCGATGGCGCGAACCGTGAGGGCCTGGCTGAGCACTTCCATTGTGGGACGCTCAGCGGTGCAGTCGGGCTGTGAACCGTGGCCGTAGCCGCCTCCAGCTGATTCACCCAACACCGTCGCCAAAACACGCGGGAAGCAAGGCGTACACCGACCGGGCGGGCCCGAGCGACAATCAAGAGGCGTGTCTTGGATGGACCGTCGCGATGGTGCCATTGAGGCGATCAGTTGGCAGACAAAATGTGGCGAGATGCCGGAACGTGCATATGACCAGAGTGACGGCTCGGGTGGTTTAACGCGCGGCGATCTCCAGCCCCAGGCGGAACCCCGGGCGGCCGGTTTCGGGCTTCCGGCGCTTGGAGCCCGTACCGGGAGCTCGGACCGAACGGGATAAGGTTGTGCCCGAGTGTCCGGAACGGGCGAGGTCTTCCGCCTCTGACAGCGGGACCGAATCTGACAGCTTTGTACCCTCCGCTTCACCAGCAGACATCGCCTTTGAAGGCTCTTCTTCGAGCACCTACTCCCGAATCGCAGAGCCGCCCCGTCTACGGAAACGCCGCCGCATCCCCCCACCGCGGCTTCTGTAGGCGTAGACGCGCAGACGCCGCCGCCCCGCGGGTTTCGCTAGGTCCGCCTACGACGCCCCACGTTGGCCCGACGTGCCGCCGGTTGGCGACGCCCGGGGATCGGGGCCAGCGCCGGGCCGGGACGCCCGTGGGCGAACGTGGCGGGACGGGCGTTTGGGCGCAATCCCCGTCAGCCGGGGGCTTGTGCAAGCGCGTGTGCAAGCGGGCGAGCGGCGTGCGAGAAAGGGCTAGATTCACGGGGACTTCGATCGGCAGCCCGGCCGTTCCCAAGCTGAATGTCGGGAGTTCGATCCTCCTCGCCCGCTTTGTTTTGCTCCCATGACGTTTTGCGTCAATCGGAGCCAAGCCGCGACAAACTCGGGAGTTTCGCCGGGCTTGTCTTCGGCTCGCCAAACTCGTGGCTGACGGGCTCGGGTCCGGCGGTGCCGCCAAGTGCCCCCCAAAGCAAACAAAGCGCTCCCACCAGCGCTACCACCTGGCCGGTCGTTTTCTTGAACGATCGGATTGGGAAGGCGGTGCGCGCCCCGATTGCAACCCCGGACCTGCTGACGGGATGAAGACAGGGAGCAATGGTCCGCAAGTCGACCACGTTCGCGTCGTATTTGCTCTTGATCTCGCCGGCGGTCCATTTCAGTACCGATGAGAATCCCGATCGGCGCGTGCTCCAATAGGAGCATGGATCACACTCAAATTTGCACGGCGTCCGAGGAAGACCGGTTCACCCTGCCGCGTTGCTCGTGCGGCGGCGACCCCGAGGCTTGGAGCGTGCTGCGACGCGACTTGGAGACCACTCGCCATCAGCCCGCTCACGAAGAGGATCACTTGATTTTCAGGCTGCTAGTCCGCTTGATTACCACAAAGCTGTTGATCTGGGAGGTTGGTTTCTTCGTGACGCTGTTTCCCACAGCTGACTCCTTCGCCCTCGCTCTTGCAATCTCCGTGTTCTTTGTCTCGCTCTGGTACCTGAACCGAAAACGCATCTCACTCCGGTCGAGGGCTGAGGATCCCTCGGCGACGCCGGCCGGTTGCGGCGGCACGAGCTGAGCGGTCCGGGCTCGATGTCAAAGTCCCCTCCGGGATGCACGCCGAATCTCCGAGCGGCCGCTACTGACGACTGTCTCTGGAGTGAAGAAGACGGAGCCAATCGGCAGTTCACGCAATTCCAGCCGCCGCACACCCCCTTCGATAGGAGCTGCCATGACCACTGGCCGTTCGACCGCGATTGAGAACCGGGACGATGTCTCACCCGTGGCCCGCGTTCATTCTCCGGCGTTGCTTCGCGCCGCCGATGTCGCGGCTCTGCTCGCGATCTCCGTGCGGTGCGTGTGGCGCCTCGTCGCCAGCGGCGACCTACCCCGGCCCATCAAGCTCGGGGGATCGACCCGCTGGCGGGCGTGCGATCTCGAAGCATTCATCGCCGAGGCCGGGGCCGAGCAGAGGACGGGCGTGGGGGCGCGCCGGTAGGTGCCGAGCAAGGCGAATCCCCGAACCGGATCCGGGTCGCGGCCGATTCGGCCAGTATCTCGGTGCGGACCTTGCCTCGTGCCGGTGTCCGCGTCTACTGGAGCGTGTGTTGTGAAGGAGATCGCTGAGTGGGCCGGGCACGCCTAGGAACCCTGTACAAGAAGAACCCCGATGCCGCGCGGTGGACGGGCGCGTTCACCCATCCGCGAACGGGCAAGCGGGTCATCCGAACCCTCTACGTCGACAAGCAGGCGTCCCGCAGCGCCCTGGACCGCATGATCAGAGAGGTCGAGCGTTCCATCGAGGGCCTTGATGATCCCAAGGCGCAGCTCCGCCGAACACCCATCGCCGAGCACGTGAGCGCGTACCTCGAGCAGTGCCTTCACGAGCGCCAGGCCCCACGGCACCTGCAGATCAAAGAGCTTCACCTGGGCCGATTCATCGCCGGCTGTGATGCGGCGTGCATCGACGACTTCACCCTCGATGCTGCGTCGAGAGTGCTTCGAGCCCTGAGCGCTGAGGGGAAGTCGGCACGCACGCACAACCACCACCGGGCCACGCTCATCGCGTTCATGAACTGGGCCCAGCGAACTGACCGCATCCCGTCGCACACGCTGACGCGGTTGCCGGTGCTGGATGAGAAGTGCGATCAGCGGAGGCACCGCCGGGCGCTGACCGAGCCCGAGTTGGAACGACTTCTCTGGGTGGCTCGCCGCAGGCCGATCGCCGACTACGGGCGGGAGGTCGTTCAGAGGGTCCTCAAGGAACGGAAGGGGCGCGCCACCTGGACCCGGGCCCCGCTCACTTTTAAGAACCTGGAAGCCGCGTATGCGCGGGGGCGCAAAATCCTGGCCAAGCACCCCGAAGTTCTCGAAAGGCTCGATCGGCTGGGGCGCGAACGCGAGTTGATCTACCGGACCTTGGTCCTCACAGGCCTTCGCAAGGGCGAACTGGCGTCCCTGACGGTTGGCTCCCTTCGGCTCGATCACGACCCGCCGTACGCGATCCTGGCGGCCAAGGCCGCCAAGGCCCGGGTCGGGGCCGAGATCCCCCTCCGGCCGGACCTGGCGGCCGAACTCCGGCACTGGCTCGAAGAGTCCCTGGCGAGCGAACGAGCGGCGGCCCGCCGCGACGGCCTGCCGATCCCGGCGGGGCTTTCCCCGGGCCACCCCTTGCTCCGCGTGCGGGCCGACCTCATCCGGGTGCTCGAGGCCGACCTCCGCGCCGCCGAGATTCCCAAGCGGGACGACCGCGGCTACACCGTGGACGTCCACGCCCTGCGTCACACCTTCGGGTCGCACCTCAGCGCCCGGGGCGTCCTGCCCCGGACCGCACAGGCGGCGATGCGCCATTCCAACATCCAACTCACGATGAATCTCTACACGGACCCGCGGCTCCTGGACGTCGCCGCGGCGCTTGAGGCGCTACCGCGCTTGCGGTCGAGCGGCCCGACTCACCACGCCGCACGAGGCACGTGATTTCGTTTGGTCGGGATTGCATTGCGCTGGGCAGATGCGCTGGCCAATGTGGTCCACGACGCACACGAATCGCAGTACCGATCAGACTTCCGAACGCTGTGTCGTAGGTTCTTCATGGCCGCGAGCTGTCGAGCACGGCCCGAGGAGTATCTATGCAACCAGACCTCAACACCCGACATTCCGCCGCGGCCGTTCGGCTTTGGACTCGGCACCTGTGGCCACCGGCGCAGACGGCCGGTGCGTCTGGGGAGCGGCATCGGCTGGCTCACCATCCTCTGAACGGTCAGGAGCTGCGCTTATGAACCCCCTCCACCGACACTCTCCGCTCCATCGCCTGCGGCGTGCCACCCGCGCGCTCACGCAGCAGTTCCTGCACTGGGCGCTGCTCTCCGCCGCAGCGCTGGCAGGGTTCGTCGCGTTCTGGACGTGCGTCCGGCTGGCGGGTTTTCTCTGGCGTCAGTTTCTCAGGAGTTCCTGGTGATGAACGGCAAACCTCATCGTGATCCCGGCCCTTCGCCCGTACGCCGTGAAGTCAAGGCGGTCCGCAGGGGAGACCCGGCCAGCGGCCAGTACCTCGAGCTGGGTGATGAGCATCTTGCGGTGCTCTTCCCCGGCGGACGCGTCGACCAGTTCAACGTCGCCGCCGAGGAGTTCGCCTGCGGCTGCGATCCCCACGAGCGATCCGTGGGGCTGAGGTGCGGTCGGTGCCGGCGTGTCTGCTGCGTGCAGTGCCCCGTCTCGGGCTACTCAAGCGCCAACGGCCAACCCCTCTGCGGGCAATGCAGCCGGCACCTGCTCGGTCGAGACGGCCGCCTCCGCCGCGTGAGCGTCGACCAGGCCGCGGAGTGGCGCTGGACCCGCGGAGTGCGCCGGGTCGTGCGTGCCCTCCTGTCTCCCTTCGTCCGCTTGGAAGAAGCACGATGAACTGGGATGCCACTCCAAATCTCGACGTCTCGACCGCCCGCGCCATCCGCGAGGCTCGTGAGAGCGGCGCGTTCCAGGGCAAGTTGGCACACTCGTCTCTGCGATCGTTGCTGCGCGGCTACGCGACCGAATTCGACCGGCAGACTGTTCATTCACGAATCGCTCGGCACCAGCTGCGCGAGGCGCTCGGCGCGGGTGAACCATTCGCGCCGGCGCGCCTGCGCTCGTCCGGGCTCGCGATCGGGCAACGCCGGGATGGCCGGTGGCTCTTTCAGGGCTTTAATCAACTCTCCGGGCACTGGGTCGTGGTCGGCTCCACGGGCTCGGGAAAGAGTTCGCTGGCCGTGCCCTGGCTCGCGCAGCTTGTCACCGTCGAGGGCGGGGTGTGGGTCTTCGATTCCTACAAGCAGGAAGCACGCCGCCTGCTCCCTCTGGCCGCGGCGTTCGGGCACGACGTCGTGGTTCTCCGGGCCGGGGACGAGCGCATCAACGTGCTCGATCCGGACGGGTGCGATCCGCGCGGCTACCTGCCCATCGTGACATACATGCTCGCCCGCGTGCTCGGCCTTCCGCCTCTGGCGACGATGCTCCTGCAACGGGCGTTGTACCTCGCGTATGAACTTCGCGGCGTATGGCGCGGGGCGTCGAGCTCTCCGTGCCTGATCGATCTGTATGAGATGGCCAAGTCCGGCCTTGGCGACGCCAACTACTCCGCGCGCGAGACCCTGCTGGCCCGCCTCTCCTCTCTGCTCACGGTGTGCGTCCACACCCGAGCCCTACGACGCGGCTGGCCCAGCAAGGAACTCGAGTCCCTGAAGCTGGTGCGGGAGCTCGGGAATGCGTCCCAGATGGAGCGTGAACTCGGAGTGCTGCACGCCTTGCGGCACACGATGCAGCGGCGCATCGAGTCCCAGGCCACGCACGCCCCACTGCACCTTGTCATCGACGACTCCCAGCGATTCCTCACGGGCTCGGCCGAGTCCAGCGAACTGACTCCCCTCGCCGAGGCGCTGGGACTGGTGCGAAGCAGCGGCCTCAACTTGTGGGCGCTCTGCCAGAGCCTGACCGGCGTGGACCCGGCAATACTGGCCAACCTCAACAACAAGATCGTCGGGCGTCTCGGCTCTGCGTCCGATTGGAATCGGGCCGCCTCCGAGCTCTTCCTCACCAAGGAACAGGAAGAGTGGGCTCGCAGGCACCTGGGGCCCGGCGTCTTTCTCGCGCAGCTCGCGCAAGGCTGGCGTCGCCCGTTTGTGCTGCGCATGCCCAAGGCCAAGATCCCGCCGCCGCCTTCCGACGAGGAGGTCCTGGCCGGCCACGCGGCGCTGGCTCGGTTCCCGATCGAGGAAGCAGCCGAATACAAAGCATGGTCGCCCGTCCCCCACCTCGCCTTGGATGCGGCCATCCAAGCAACCGACGCTGCCGAGGCTCCCAAGGCCGCGGCTCATGCAGGGCTCGACGAAGCGGCTCTGCGCTTCCTCGCGGTCGTCCATGATCACCCGGCGCAGCCCAGCTCGGCCTATCCGGCATTGGCCGGCCTCAGCCCCAAGCGGGCCCGTCCCATCCGTGATCGGCTGATCGAAGAGGGCTATCTGCGTTCCGCCGAGGTTCAGACCACCACCCGAGGTCGCCCCTCGGTGCTCTTGGAGCTCTCGGTCCTGGGGCTCGACGCACTCCGGGCATGGCGCGGCACCGGAGGTGCGCCATGATCCGCGGTCGCGCCATCCACAACGTCGGCATGGTGAATCGCCTTCATCAGGTCGCGCTCGATCACGGCGCGCCGGCTCGGGTCGAGGCCTACCTCGGCCCGAACCTCGGGTACGCCGATCTCCTGATCGAAGCCGGCGATCTCAAAGTCATCGTCGAGGCCGAACGCTCACCACGCCGTGTCCACCGGGACCTGGCCAAGGCCGCCGCCGTCCACGCCACGCACCTGTTCATCGCCACCCCGACCATGCGTCTGGCCGAGCGGATCGGCGTCCACCTGCGGCGGTACCCGCTCCCGCCTGACCTCGTCATTGAAGTCCGGCCTCTGGCCCAGGCAGCACAAGGACTTCACGATTTGTTGTCCAGAAGTCCGCGTGCCCAATGCGCCCCGGACAGCAATGCCGGCAATTCGAAACGCTTCGTGGGCCAAGCCCTTTCGCACACAAGGGAAACGCCATGATCTACTCCAAAGTCGACGCGGTCATCCGCGCCCGGTATCAGATCGAGGACATCCTGGCGGTCTGCGGTCAGGCCTGCGTGACCAAGGCGACCGATCTGACCACACGGCAGGCCGTGGTGCTGCGACGGCAGCTCACCTCGCCCGGCGATCCGGGCTACGCGGAGGAATCCGCCCGCTTTGCCGAGCTGGCGTCGGTTCGGGTCTTCCACCCCAACGTGGTCGAGACGATCGACGCCTTCCAGGAACAAGGCCAGTGGGTTCATGTGCAGCGGTTCATCGAAGGTCAAGAACTCAAAGCGGTGCTCACCGACCGCGGTCGCCTCGCCCCGGCCGAAGTCATCACGCTCGGGAAGCAACTCTCAAGCGGGCTCGGAGCGATCCACGCTGCCGGGCTGGTCCACCGGGACGTCAAGCCGGCCAACATCATGGTCGACGACCGAGGCGACGCCACCATCATCGACCTGGGCATCTCGAAGCGGGTGTGGGGTTCAGGCCTGACCAGGACGGGCGCCTACGTCGGGACCGTGGGGTACAGCGCACCAGAGCAGGTGACTGACTCTTCAACATGCGACGCCCGGGCCGACCTCTTCGGGCTGGGAGTCGTGCTGTATGAGTGCCTCACCGGCCGCCGACCGTTCACCGCCGACACGCCCGAAGACTACCTGCGTGAGGTGACTTCCAAAGCACCGCTCCCGGCCCGATCGCTCGTGCCCAACGTGCCGTGTGGATTGAGCGACCTGTGCTCGGCCGCTCTGTCGGCGCAACGAGTGGATCGCCCGTCGAGCGCCCGCGAGTTTAGTGAATTGCTCGGACGATGCGTCGACGCACCCATCACGGGCTCGATCGCACGATGCCTGGCCTGCGGTGGGCGGGCAATGAGCGATTCCACTTGCACGCACTGCGGGCGAGTCTTCTCGCCGAGCCGCCTCTCGTTCTGCTCGGGGCCGGCGCGCGACCAGACGTTCGTGATCTCCGAGGGCAATTACACAGTCGGCCGCGCCCAACTCAATCCGCACGACCGCTCGATCTCGCGCCGGCTCTGGCGAGTCTTCGCGGGCTGCGGTCAGGTGTGTCTCACGCAACTCACCGAACTCCTCCAACCGACCCGTTGCCTTGTGGACGGTGAACTGGTCTACGTGGGCCAGAGCGCCGCCATCTTTTCGCGGGGGTCGCAAGCCCCGCGCTGGAGATTCTCATGTCTCACCTCGATCAACTCCTGACCTCACTGACCCGTCCTCTCACCCAGCAAGTCTTCCGAACTCAAGCGTCATCCAGCCCCTCCGCGTTGGTCCTGCGCGAGACTCATCACGACGACCAACGCACCCTGAGGACTTCGGACCAACCCAGCGCGGAGGCGACGGTCATCGCGATCGACGTGTCGGGAAGCATGGACGAACCCTACACGGGCGCGGCCAACAAGCTGGCGGCGGCCGAGGCCGCGGCGATTACGTTCGTTGTCACGAAGGCCTCCATCTCGCCCGCTGATCACATCGGGCTGCTCTCCTTCGACGAGCGCGCCCGCGAGCTGTGCCCGTGCCGACCGATCACCGAGCATCGCAAGGACGTCATTCGGACCGTGCAGACTCTTCAGATCGGGGGCGGCACCGACATCGCGGCCCCGCTTAACCAGGCCCGCGCCATGCTGGCATTCGCGCCGGCGGACTTGCAGCGCCGGATCGTGCTCATCACCGACGGCCACGGCGGACAGCCGCTCGAGATCGCCCAAACCCTCCAGGCCGAGGGCGTGGTGATCGACATCATCGGCATCGGAGACCGGGCGGAGCTTGTCAACGAGGGTCTGCTGCGGCGTGTCGCGTCGGTGGTCGACGGCCAGTCGCGGTACGTCTTTATCCGCGACCTTCGGGCCCTGGTGCAGCACACCACGTCCATCTCGCGGCGGGTGACCCGCAAGGCGGTGATGCCGTGAAGCCGTGTTCAAGTATCAAGTCCCATGTCTTCGCGAGTCTGGCGCTCGTGGTTGGGGTCTATGGGCTGGCTCGGGCCCTTGGATGGACCGGGGCACGCGCCCACGTCACGTTCGACAACCGCCTGCTCGTCCCGGGAATCGTGGTTGTCACCCTGTGGGGCATCGGCCGTTTGGCAAGGAGGAACTCATGCGACTGACCGTGCTCGGTAGCCTGGTCGCACTCGCAATCATCGCCCTGGTCGTCTGGCGCATCGCGCGGCAGGAACTCGGGGAGGCGATGTCCAAGCTCGATGGGACGTTCACGGCGGTCGACGCCATGGTGGCCATCGCCATCCTGATGATCGCCGTGCTGGCCCTGTGCGGAGGGGGGGAGGAACGCGCGGCCCGGCAGGGTCTTCCTCCCTCCCCGCCGCCCGACGAGACGCGGACCTGGTGGTAGGACAAGTGCGAGGTTCATCCTGTGAATGGAGTATCAGATGCCGGACGACTTATTCCGAGACGTCATGGGACCCGTCTTCACCTGCGTGCAATTCGTGTTGCTGGGGATGATCGTGTACGAGGCCGCGTGCCTGGCCCTTGGGGCCGTCGCGCCGATCCGGGGCCTGCTCGGATGGCTCTGGCGTCGGTCCCACTTTGAGAAGCCGCGCCCCCGGTGTCCGCGGCTCAATAACAACGAGCGCCCGCTGCCGCGGGCTGGGTCGATCGAGAGTCAGCCGAGTCATCGGCGTTCGCAGGCCGGCAATGCCGGGCGCGACGCTCGGGTCTGGTTTGATCTGCGGCACACCCTGAGGAAGCCAGACCATGACACCCGACCGCGCTGAGTTCTGGCTGGTCTGGATCGCCCGCTTCGGAATCGGGCTGGCCATCCTCTTCATCCTCGCGGTCGTCCTTGGCGTGCTCAGGCAGGTGTGGTGCATCGGGCGATCGATCCGAATGACACACCACAGCACCGCGCTCAAACCGGGCGGGAATGACGGACACCGGGACCTTTGAGGCAACCCACGCTTCAGAAGCCAAAGCCCAAGGATACTCGGCTGTCAATCCACGCCTCGATAGACACGCACGTTGGCTCGAGGTTCCTGGGCAACCCATTGATCCTCGTATCTCCGCAGACCATCGATGCTCGATGGCAAGCATGGATAGTCCCCGTCAGTGCTGCGTTGTGGGAAGGAATCGCTCGAACCACGAGGTGTGGCTACCTCTCTGAGTCAGGCGACGCAAACGACAACATCCTGGTGCGATGTTCGTACAGCACGAGATCCACCACCGCATCGGCGATGGCCGACTCGGTCAACGGCTCCGCCGCGATCGCTTGCAGCAATTTCATACGATGACGATCCCTTCCCAGCGCGGCACTCCTCAACTGTGCATTGAAGAGCTTTTCCGAGTAACTTCCGGCCTGCGGGATAGCGACAACCGGGATTGGCGAAGGCATTCGGGGTAGGTGAGTCTCGATGTATTCCTTTGGGCCATGGATTCCTGCGCACACCAGCAACACATCCGAAGCGGCCAGGATCGTTGGCCGACGTAGGAAGGATCGCCCCTGGCATCGCATAACCTTGCCTAGTCGGTAGGACTTCCATCGTTTGCCGCGATGATCGTGATCGGGCTCCGTGGGGCTGTACGTCGTGGCCCGAGCGTTGATCCGTCCAGGTCCAATCTGCTGTTTGAAAGCCTCACAGCACGCCACCGTCAGTTCGTTGTACTTGCCTCCGATGTTGATCAGACACCCGGCGCGAGCCAACGCCTTTCCGACATGCTCGCAGATACGAGATGCTCGCTTCTTCAGTTTGTCGGGAGTGCCCTTTTCCATGCGTGTGAAGAGCACGAACACTCTGGGACCCAATTCGGAATCGGCGGGCTTCCCTGGCTTCGAGACCGATTGTTCGGCACCGACGGACGCGCCCGAATGAGCATTGAGGAAACTCTCGGCCGCGGACTTCGCTTGTGCCAGCCGCTGCCCTGTGTCGCCCGGACCAAGATGGTAGCGACGAGCGTCGTGGTGTTTGAGCAATTCCAAGAGCTTCTTCGCGGAGCAAGCATTGAGATGACGCGACGCAAGCGCCACAAAGGCTGCAAAGCGAGGGGGAGAGATACCGGCACCCCCCCTGACTCTTCGAATCCACTCAACGAGAGCCTTACGCCTTGCATTTCTGAGTGTCCCATTCACACCGCTGATCCGATATGGATCGAGCCCTGCGACGTCAGGTGTGTTATCGATCATTTCTATGAGGCGAAGTAGACCGCCATCGTTCTGCTTCGGATGGATCTCCACCCCTTGCTCGCTCAACGTGCAAGAAAGCACTTCAAGTAAAGCCATGGGTAATGAACTGCTCATGACACATGATACGCGACTCGTGCGTCTCGCGTGCTTCGCACGTGCCACGCATGTGGATTGCACGCCAGTAGCATCTTTGTGGTTGCACCTCGCCCTTGCCCCTCAGCGCGAAAAGAACTCCTCGCCAGACCAGATGCTGGCCCTGGAGAACCGAGTCATGAGCCAGACCACCGTACCGTCCCGCGCCTTGCGAATCGTGACCCCTGAAACCCGTGCGAGCGAGAAACATCCGTGCCAATCAAAAGGCACACCCGACCCTGACACCGGCCGCCTCGGGCCGTCCGTGAATGGCGAGCCGGTTGGCTCCGGGAGACCACCCGGATCGTCGGGCAGCAGCCGGAAGCCGGACGATCACCATCCGCGCGTCACATTGCTTTCAGGTTTTGGCATGCCGGTCATCAGGCTCGGTGTTGACCCGTTGGAAATCGGGCGCGACTTCCCCCCCGTCTCAAACGCCAACATCATCGACAAAGCGAACTCAGTAGTTCTCATCATTCGGAACGGCAAGCTGCAGCAGGTCCCGCTTCACGCCCTCCAGGGTCCCGGGGTAAAAAAGGCCATCCGAGACCTCGGACTTCGATACGGCGACCCGGACCGCATCGCCGAAGTCGTCTTTGGGTACCCAAACCGGTGGCACGGCTGCACTGGAACCTGGGTGAGCACCGTACTCAGCATGCCGGACGGCGTTGGGGTCGCCCAGCAGATCGGGCGAAAGCTGGCGCACTGGAAGTGGATCATGCAGACAATCATCGACGCGGCCTGCCCGGGCGCAACCATGGTTGTGAGCCAAGGTTCCATCAACCATGGCACCTACGCCATCCGGTCGAGTGAATTCCGAACCGGAATCCGCAACGCGTTTCGGACCGCGTGCTGGGCATAAGCGAACTAAAGCGGGTTGACGGTTGCTCGGTCTGTTCTCGATTCGGCGGCAGCGCTATGTGTCCGGGAATCGGTACATCTTCGCTCCGTCGGGCAGCCTCTCACCACAGGCAAGTTCGTGCACAAGCGGCACCATCATGCCGTCCCACGTGGTCCACGAGCGATCAGAGAGCTTGGCCACTTCCTTCGGGCGCTGCAGGGTTCTGCTGAAGTCGGCGATCACACCCTTCGCCGTTGCCCGGTGCTGCGGGGTGATGTAAACCGAGCGGAATCCGACATAGCTCACGCCGTTGACAAGGCGTGCGTCACTTTCAAGAGTACCTCGCGAGCTCAGTTCGGCCTTGGCCATCCAGGCAAAGCCTCGGTCGTCTTCGACGTCATTGAGATAGCCGTTGAACAGGGCTTCCACATACTTGTCCTTGAATTCTCTGCGTGCATCGGAAATGTCGGAAGGGAGGAGCGTCTCGTACGAGAAGTGGACCAGTCGCAAGGGCTGTTCGTGACCACGGGCGTCAAACCGCGGCAACAACAACCGCACGCGGTCGAGCATCCCCGGATCGCGGCCAGCGAGCGCCGCGCGATCATCGGGTGTGAGAACTGCTATCGCATCATCAATGGTTCCCGTGAAGTAACCATCCGGCCTGGGCGCAGGGGCCGCGGGAGGCTTTCGGGCAGCGGCCTGGCAGAGATGGTCGATAAACTGATCGTTGGATGGGTGGTCCCAGCGAAACACGAAGATGGCGTCTAGGTGCTCGTCGGCTCTTTGTCGCGTGTACAGGATCGGGGATCCGGCGGTTTCCCATCCGGGAATGTTGAGTTGGTTGTCGATTGTCATGAAGGTGGAAGTCAGCCGCACTTTTTCAATTCGCCGGTTACCTCGTGTTCGAGGTCTGGCGGCCGCACGCATCGCGGCCTGACTCCGGAGTCAGCATCAGCTGCTGTCCAGGCTGATGCGCGTGTCGGCTGCCTCGAACCCGATTTTCCCTTCGGGCGGTCGGCTGCAAAGGTAATAGCGGGGGCCCGCGTTGAGCCCAACCTACGACCGCGGGGGGTTACCCGGGCTCGGTTTGAGTGGGCGTTCGAGTGGGGGTTGGGTGGAGGCGGGCTCTCTTTGCGCGAGCGGAGCACGGACCGGAAGGGAAAATAAAGCCCGGTGCTGGCGGCCGGATCGCCTGGTAGACCTCGCCACTGACCCGCGGCACGGTCTCCAGCGGCATGCCCTGGCACGCGGCCTCGTCGAACATCCACGCGGGTAGTTCCGCTGCACCGCGCACGAGTGTCCTCCACACGCACCTCAACCACCCGGTAAGGATGCCATCGATACCGCACCGTCCGGGAGCACGCCGGAGCGTAGAACGATGGCCGTGCTACCACCAGGCCGAACGCAGCACGACGCCCCCCGCGACCATCGGACACCGCCTTCCACGCCAATGGCCCGCGCGGTACGATGCAAGCGTGAGCACCATGATGCAACTCCGAGCGTGGCTGGTCGACTCCGAGCCGGAGGTCTGGCGGCGGCTGGTCGTGGACCCGCGCTTGACGCTGGAGCAACTGCACTCGGTGCTCCAGCACGCCTTCGGTTGGACCAACTCGCACATGCACCAGTTCCACGAGAAGGACGGAACGTGCTACGCCAGGCCCGCGCCCCGGGGGTTTGACCTTGGATTCGGGACGGACAAGCCCACGATCGACGAGCGCAACGTGCTGCTGGCCGACGTGTTCGACCGCCCCAAGAAGACGATCGCGTACGAGTACGACTTTGGTGATTCGTGGGTCCACGCCGTGCGGTTCGAGAAGATGGTTGAAAGCCAGGCCCTGGAGTATCCCGGCGAGACCTTTGTCACAAAGGGCAAGGGGGTCTTCTCCGGCAAGGAGCGTGCCGCGATCTGCCTCGCCGGCGCGCGCAACGGCCCGCCCGAGGACTGCGGCGGCCTCTATGGCTACCAGCACATCCTCGAACTGAAGGCCGAGCCTCCGCATCCGACCGCAGGGAATGATGCCGACAGCCGCGAGCTGCTCGAATGGATCGGTGACTGGGACCCGGACCGCTTCGATCTGGCCGAGGTGAATCAGTTGCTGGGACGAGTGCGTGTGAAGAAGGCGCACAAGGGGTAGTCAAACATGAGCACGCGGGGATGATGCTGCCCCGTACCGCGACGATCGTGCGCGAGGGTGTGGCCGAGACGCTGAGCTACATGGCGTTCCCGCGCGAGCACTGGCGGTGTCTGCGGACGAACAACCCCATGGAGCGATTGAACCGCGAGGTCCGGAGGCGAACCCGAGTCGTGGGCGCGTTCCCCGACGGGCAGAGTGCGCTGATGCTGGTGGCGGCACGTCTTCGGCACGTGGCGGGGACGCGCTGGGGATCGCGGAGGTACCTGGACATGAGCCGGCTGCGTGAGCCGGTGATGACGGCGTTGGCGACGGCGGCCGCGTGAGCCGCGCCGCTGCTGAGCCTTCGCCCTCCGGGCTCAGCCTCAGCAGCGGGAGAGAACCTTCCTCGCGAGAAGCTCTTTGGCAAAGTGCGCATGTTGACACACGCTACCCTTCGTGGTGCTGGGCACGGGCCATCTGGACCACCTCGTGGCCGAGTTTACCGACTACTACAACCGGCAGCGCCCGCACTCGAGGCTCTCCTTCCGGGCCCCGATCCAGTCCCGGGATCATCGAACCCCCGATCCACCCGCGGCGGGCGAGGTGCGGTGCCAGGAGCGGCTCGGCGGCGTCCTCAAACACTACCACCGGCGGGCGGGGTGAGTGGAAACCTGCGAGAGCGCTGGCGACGAGTTTTTGACCACCACGTATTGACCACTACGAGCAACTCGCCAAGAATAATCCCAACAATAACAAACACAGCGCACTCCAACACAAACATGCCAGAATCAACTCGCACATCGAACGTTAAGTTATTCTGTATGGCTAGACCCGCACGTCGTGTTGAAGAGTCTTCATCGGAATCGAGCAAGAATCCGACCAGGATTGCTCGGCTCGACGAATCGAGCGAATCTGGAGTAACAAGGACTTCGCGAATACTCATTGTTGGGAACAATAATCCATACCAATATGATTGACCAATGGTAATATGTACAGATTGTTGCGTCACACCTGAATCCGAACCGGAGTGCGACGCACTTGGAATGATTCTCGCGGTATTGATCCCGTCGTTTAATATCAATAAATACACATTCTCGATATGCGGGCCAGTGGATCGTATCCCAGGGGATGGAAGGCACCTGTCGATGAGAGTATTAATTTTATTATTATCTCTATAGTGAATTGCAACCGAATACAATAACAGCAAGCATAGCATTGAAATGTAAATTGCCAATCTAACATATATACCCATTGTAGCTGCCTTCCTACTGTACTGCAGTTGTCGATCCTCCGTAATCGTTCGAATGCCCAGATCCAGACCCGCTTGCTATCGGAAGAAAATCCGGGAGCGGCGATGTTCGAAGATCACCATCATCGACGCACTTGGACTGTATTGACATACACATCGAAAGACAATTCGCTTGAGTACTGGTACATGAGTCCGAGGCAGAATTGCAGGCTGACTTGCAGAGTGAAACGATCTGCGTCGCGTCGCCGCAGTTCATGCCCGAGACAGCCCGAAATTCGCGACAGTATGCTTCAATTTCCTGGCATACAGCCGTTCTACAGTTGCTTTGAAAAATCTCCTTCAGATCGCAGCTTTGCCGGGCGTGGGTGAGCTCGTGAATGATCGCCGACTTCAGCATAATCTTGTCGGCCACGGTACATGTCTTAGGAACGCAAATATCTACTGACGGACGTCCAGGATGTCCGTAGATGCCAGGAAACGACCAATCCCAATCACGCACCCGATTTTGACATTTTAGTCCATTATTATGACACTGAATATCGAAATTCCACAACCCTCCAATCTTGCCACAGGAAACCTGCATTTCCGCAATAACTTTCTGCACGTCTGGATCCAGTAGAATTTCCGCTAAGCAGCGGCTTCCGGAGACTGTTCGGCACCCAAACCAACCATCATCGGATGACGGTATTATTGTATTCGGCCAGCTTGGGTGTTTGCGCCATGGTGAGCTAGGATCGTGAGTTGGATTGGATTGGGGTGTGCTACACGAAGTGCTGCTGCATGAAGAAGCAAAGAGACCGTGAGGGTCGTTGGAAACAATAGGCATAGATGTTGCATAATCATATAACGAGACAAACGGCGACACTCTTGCGAGATGGTCTCGTTGCAACCAAAGACCAATTGCGCAGTCGTACGTGCGGTACCTGACGTGGTAGACCGCTCTCCCCGCGCCTTGGACGGCCGGCTCGTGCTGGTACCCGGCGTAGCCGATTCGATTTCCAATCGAGGAAGCCGACAGCACGTTCCGCCCCGCGGTGCTGGGATTCTCCCACGCCTCGGCGAATTCGTCGTAGTCCAGACCGTTGACGTAACCATCGAAATTGGCGTCCGCTTCGGGGCGACCATTCTCGAAGTCGTCGGCGAAGTCGTCGTAGTCAATGCCGTTGACGTATCCGTCACGGTTGTAGTCGCCGGGGTCGATGCGGATGGGGACTCCATACGACGAGTACTTGATCCACTCCTTCACGATCCCTGCTTCCGACAGGATCGCCGAGACATCCGCGCGCCAGTTCTGGACGTAGTAGATGCGTTCCTCGCACGTGCCGTCGGCGGCGCTGGTCCAGGCCGTGTTGGCGTCCTTGTCGCGCAGGATCACGCTGTCGATGTAGCTGGAGCCGCCGCGGCCGTTCATACCCGCGTTGTGGTACGCGAAGAGTTCCTTCGGGCTCGTGTCGCTCCCCCGGAGCGTTGCCACGATCCGCCACCTCTCGTCATGCACGAAGCGGTACCACGGGTCGCTCGAATCCACGTCCCCATCGCCGTCGGCGTCGTAGTGCCAGCCGGTGCGCATGTTCAGCCCGTTGTACTCGTACTCGGCTACCACGGCGGAATTGCTCCGTTTCTTGATCGTCTTCAGCCTACCGAAGACGTCGTACACGTACAAGTAGTCCTTGCCGTCGTCGGTCAGGTTGCCCACCGCGTCGTAGGCCGTGCTGTAGTTGTTGCCCGTCGTGCCGCTGGTGCTGTCGGTATCGCGGGTCAGCAGCTCGTTCACCGTGTTGTACGTCCGCGTGTCGTCGAGATCGCTGGTGTCCGTGAAGTCCCCATCTCCGTTGAGGTCCAGACGGTAGCGGTCCCAATTGCCCGTCTGCGAGAGCGCGTCGGCCGTCGCGCCCGCGTTGCTCCAGACCTCCACACGCGAGGGCGGCGAGTCGATCGACGACCCGCCCCAGTTCCCTTCGGTCGTCCGCACCAAACGGTTCCGATCATCCATCGTGTAGGCCGCGTCGTAGACACCGGGGTCGCCCGTGGCCCCCCAGTTCCGCTGGAGCTTGTCCTCCTGGAGGGTGATGTTCCCGGATTCGTCGTAGGCGATGTCCATCTCGTACAGGTTGCGGCCCTTGGTCCACATGTCGTGCTCGATCCGGTTGAGCGGGTCCAGACGCTGGTAGTAGCCCGCCGCCGTGGCGCCGAAGCGGTCGTTGCTCACTCCGGCCTCGGGCAGCGAGGTCGAGACGAGCTGCGAGGAACCGAGGTACTTGTACTCGGCGATCGAACGCGTGCCGTCGTGGACGAGGCTCACGCGGCTAGCGGCGTCATCAAGGCTGTTGCTGGTGGAGAGGTATTGATACTCGATTGACTGCTTCTCGGTGGTGGTGTACTTGACCTTCTGGTGGGTGCGCCGGATGGTGTCGTGCCCGCCCGTCGGTGTCGCCTTCGCGTAGGTGTAGCTGACGGAGGAGTCGTCCACGCTCCCGCTGGCGCCAACCGCGGAGTTCAGGTCCTGGGCGAACGAGGTGACGTTACCCCAGTCGTCGTAGCTGTATTTGACCTGATCCGAGGCTGCCCCCGAGCCCACGGTGGCGTTGTCGTACTGGGTGACGGTGCTGACCTGCCCTCGGTCGGTGTACGCGAGCCCAATCCGGGCCACCGAGTACACGAACGGGCTGACGATGGTCGTACCCCGCCGCTGGGTGATGCGGCCGACAAGGTCGTAGTCGGTCTGGAGGATGTTGCCGGCCTGGTCTTTCTTCCAGATTTCCTGGCCCAGCGCGTTGTAGGCGTGCGTCACCACGTCGGTCGAGCCCGAGGAGTCCGGATACTTCTCTTCCTTGAGCAGCGAATTGCTTTGAATTCGTGAGTCGCCGGCGCTCGTGCCCTTGGTCACACCGTAGGTGTAGACAGTCTCCTGATCGTCGCCATTCTTCGATCCGTCGCCGTCGAGGTCGACCAAGAGCTTGGTTTCAAGGCCATGCTCGTACAGGTGGCGTACAAAGTTGTCCTCACCGGGGCTGCCGGAGCTCCAGGCGCCGTCGACGTAGTTGCTGATCTCTGCGGAGACACGGCCCAGGGCGTCGTAGAGGGTGACGGTCTTCTTGCCACGCGGGTCGGTGACCTGTTTGAGCTGGCCGTTGTCGCCGTAGGTGTAGGACGTCACCGGCGTGTTGACCGCGCTGGTGGGCGGGCTGGTCGCCGCGGCGCGATCGAAGGTGGCAGCGTTGGCGGTTGTTGAGTTCGTGCCGTATTCGCACGAGGAGCTGGCGCGGTCCAGGGCGTCGTACCAGGTGGCGGAGATCTGGATGCGGCCGGTGATGTTGGTCGAGGTGAACTTCATCGGGTCGTTGTCGGCGTTGCTGTCCAGGGCGCCGGTGGAGCCGTCGGCCAGGTCGGTGTGGGCGCGGCTGATGGTGGCGGTCATGACGACGTTGCCGGTCTGCCCGCCGTTGCCGCCGGTCTCGGTGTTGTCGTAGACCGACTGGCTTTCTTCAAGAACATGATCACCGCCGACCAGCGTCACCTTGTTGGTGCTGTCCCACACGCCGGCGTAGTTGGTGTCGTCGGTCTTGGCGAGCACCCACTGGTGGGTGGTGCGCCCGAGACGATCGTACTGAGTCTTGGAGAGCCCGCCTGGGCTGCTGGACTTGATGGTCCGTCCTTCGGGGTCGTACCAGGTCAGGCCGACGAGCGTGTCGTCGTCCGAGCCATCCCCCACGTCGATCTTGTGGGCGATGGTCTTCCACACCCGGCCGCGCTCGTCGTAGAGCGTCTCGGAGAGATCGAGTCGACTGCCTGCCACACTGGTCGGATCACTGGAGAGCGTCAGGCTCCCCGTGGAGCTGTACAACCCGCGCGCAGTCACCCTCCCGAGGTTGTCGAACAGGTTCAGGACGTGCGGCTTGTCGGGGTTGGTGATGATCACCGGGCGGCCACGCACATCGTTGGTGTAGGTTGTGATCCGCTGGTCGCTGGTGGTGCCGGTCCAGTCGCCATCGGGGTCGGCCTTGCGGCTGGTGACGGAGCTGTTCCCCTTGTCGTTGCCGGAATCGAACACCGTCACCGACACCTTGGTCATGTTGTCGGTTCCGGAGGATTCGCCCTGGGCAAAGTCGTGGTCGTTGGTGCCGATCCACGACTCGGTGGCGCGGCCAATGGCGTCGAAGGCCGTGCGCGTGATGGTGGCGGTCGGGTCCTTGACGCGGATGCGCCGCCCCATGCTGTCGTAGGCGTAGGTGGTGGCGTCGAAGTTGGTCGTGACGTCGATATTGGCGGCCGACGGGATCGTGAAATACGCGCGCGACTCCTTGGCCCGCGCGCCGACGGTGTCGTACTTTGATCTGCCCCCACGGTTCATACCACCGAGAGAGTTAGTTTAGGGATGCTCCCGCCCCGGTGCAGAGCCGGGCGGAGCGCCGCGGAGCCCGGCTCTGCACCGGACGCCGCGACGATGGCCTCGGGGG
>JADLFE010000009.1 GCA_020845755.1 Phycisphaerales bacterium | reverse complement strand
CCGAGTCCGTTCGAAGGCCCGCGCCGGCTCAAAGATCACGAATCGAACTGTCAATCCCACCCCAAGCCCGCGAAAGCCCGGGGTGGGCTCCCTCACACAACTACTTCTCCCCGCCGCCCGGACGATCGGACTTTTCCACGTCCTGAGCCATCGACGGCAGGCTTGCGAACAACTCGTCCTCGCCGCTCTTCCAGGCAGACTTGGTCCTGATCTCGAACCGGTCGCCCGAGCCGATCATCACGACCTCGCCCGAGAGCCCCGTCCGCTCCAACTGGTGCTTGGGGATCACGATGCGCCCAGCGCCGTCCATCTCGACGGCCTCGGCGAACCCGAACAAAGCGGCCTGGAGCCGTGCCCTTTCCGGGCTCGGCGTCAAGGAACTCTTCATTTGCGCAACCAGTTGTGAAAAGCCGACTTCCGTGTAGAGACGCAGCAGGCCGCGCTCCCACGGAACCAGCACCCAGTGCTTCCCGTCGGCCGCGGGGTCCCACTGAGCGCGGTAGCGAGCCGGCACGGCCATCCGCGCCTTGGCGTCGATCACCAACTCCGAGTACCCCACATACAGCAATCAGCACCGCCTCACTCCTGGATCGGCGATGGATTATGCCCCACTTTGCCCCACGCTTCAACACAGAACATGAAACTTCGCGCACTTGTGCATAACTGGTGCAGAACCTGTCCGTGTTCAGATTTTGTTGCGATCCTTTCGGTGGAAATCTGGCGAAACCCGACAGGCAAGTAGGGCGCAAGGACATGTGTCCCGGGGTGTTCTGCCCCTCTGATCGGCATGATCGCACGTGTTTCGTGCGTGGACGGGGAATCTGGCTGGATTGAAAGGCGGTGAACGCCGACCCCAGACACGCAGCGGCTTGGGCCGCGGAGAGGTTGGCGGCGTGCAAGATAAAGTCGCACGGACCAAGGACGTGCTAACCCGCATTCCAGGCGGGCTCTTTGTCATGACGTCGAGCTACGAAGGAAAGCGCGGCGGGGTGATCGTGAAGTCGGTCATGCCCGTTGCGGAAGAACCGTTGCTGTTGGCTGTTGCGGCGTGGAAGGGGCACGGGTTGGAGCCGATCATCCGCGACAGCCACTACTTCGGCGTCTCGATGATCGACCCGACGGATCGTGTGCTTGTGCGGCGGTTCAGCGGGCACCTGTCGGAGCACGGAGATCAGTTTGATTCGGTGGCAACCGAGCGGATTGTGTCGACGTCGCCGATCCTGAGCCGCTCGATCATCGCGATCGATTGCGAGGTGGTGCGCCACTTTGATATCGAGGCGGACCACGAACTGTACATCGGGCTGGTGCTGGGCGCGAAGGTGTGCAGTCCAGAGCATCCGATGGCGGCTCTCAACCCCGCGCGTCAGATTGTGAACTTCAAATCCACCAGCTCGATGCGCCGGGCAGCGGAGCGCCACGCCGCACGCGCAATGGAATCCGCGTGTGACTCTCCGCACGATACGGGCAACGGCGAGTCGCAACATCACACGCAAGGCGGGACGCAAGAGCGAGCGCGCGAGGCATCGCGAGATCCGCGGCGACCGAAGCCAGAGAAGGCCCGAGATCGGGCCTGAGGCTCAGGGTTTTCTCGCCACAACGTCGAGGCTTGTGACGAAGTCGCTTGGCTTGGTGCCGGCGGGCAGGCTCGATACGATCTTGCGATAGAGCGGGTCGTCCCAGTTGGTCATGGCGTCGATGTAGTGGCTCTTGGGCGTGAGCACGATGTCGACCAGGCCCACGGCCCGTGCCATGGCGAGCGTCTCATCCACCAGCACTGCGCCGGCGACGCAGCCGATCAGGGCCTCCACGTCCGCGAGCACCGACGCGGGGAGGGGCCTGAGCAGTGCAAGGTCGGATACGGCGACTCGCCCGCCGTGCTTGAGCACGCGAGCGATCTCGCGCCACACGCGCGGCTTGTCTGGGGAGAGGTTCAGAACGCAGTTGGAGATCACGACGTCGACGCTGGCGTCGGCGACCGGGAGCGCCTCGATCTCGCCGAGCCTGAATTCCACGTTGTCGAGCCCGGTCTGCTCGCGGTAGGACGCGATATTGCGCCGGGCCTTGCCGAGCATGTCGGGCGTCATATCCACGCCGATAGCGCGGCCGGTCGCGCCGACTTTGGGGCCCGCGACGAAGCAATCGAATCCGCCGCCGGCGCCGAGATCGAGCACGATCTCGCCCTGACGAAGCGACGCGATCGCGGTGGGATTGCCGCAGGAAAGGCCCATGTTGGCGCCGTCGGGCACGGCGGTGAGTTCGCTCGATGCGTATCCGATCGCCTCGGCGAGTTGCTCGGGCGTGAAGGCGGTGGCGCCGCAGCACCCGCCGCCGGTTGTGCCGCTGGGCCCTCCGCAGCAGCCGGAGCGAGCGATCTCGGCGTAGCCCTCGCGGACCTTCTCGCGGACCTCGTGGTGCGTGTGCTCGCTCGCGTGCGAGGGTGTGGCGATGTCGGAGCAGCAGCCATCCGAGCAGCCGCAGGAGCGATTCGGGCCATCGGCTTTGCTGCTGTTGTGGCTCGTGTTGTGGGCGGCGTGACTGGTCATGAACGAACTCCTTGCCAGAATTGCGGAAGACGCTGTACAAACTCCCTGATTTCGTCGCGGACGCGCCGGTAGTGGGGGAGCGCTTCGTCGTCGCTCCGGGCGTTCTTCGCGAGCCGCGGTGGATCGTCGAAACTCTGATGGATCAGGCGCACTTTGGCGGGAAATGTCGGGCAGGATTCGCGGGCCGAATCGCAGACCGTGATGACGTAGTCAAATTCGATCTCACGCAGCGATTCGAGCGGCTTGGACTCGTGGCGCGAGATATCGACGCCGACTTCGTGCATGACGCGCACCGCCAGCGGATTCAGGCCCTGCGGCTTGGTCCCGGCGGAGTGCGCCTCCACGCGAACGCCCAGGAGCGAGCGGGCCCAACCCTCGCCCATCTGGCTCCTGCACGAGTTGCCCGTGCACAGGAAGAGCACGTGGATCGGCTCAGCGCGGGACACAACAGCCTCCTTCGGCTCGTCCGTCCGGGCAGCATTCGTCGATCGAGTCGGCCAGATCGCGGAGCATCTTCGTGAGGTCGGAGTAGCGCACGGCGTAGAAAACGGTGCGGCCTTCTTTCCGCGAGTGGAGCACGCCGGCGTCTGCCAATTGCGACAGGTGGCGAGACACCACGGAGAGATCGACCGAGCAGCACTCGGCGACTTCGCTGACGGAGCAGCCGCGCCCGCACTTGGCGATGCACGCGACCAGCGACGAACGGGTGGGATCGCACAGGGCGCGGAAGAGTTCGGGGTTGAGCAGCGAGTCGATCGGGCGGCAGCAGGCGGCGGCGTGCTTTGGCGTCGCGGGGCGGGCGGCCTTGCGGTGCTCGGCCTTTGGGGTCGGGGGAGTGATCGGTCGGGTGCGTTTGCTCATTTGCGTCATCGTGCAAGTATTGGCCGGCGCGGGCGGTCAGTCAAGCCTCGGGCGAGACCGGGCGGCGGAGGGTGAATTCGGGGCGAAGGCGGCAGCATGCCGCGGAATCGGACCGAAGGGGGAGCGGGTGTCAGCGCGGCGGGTTGTTACCGGCGTGCGTCGAGCCCGGTCCACTTGTGCTTCCAGATCTCTCCCGCGGTGCTCTCGACCACGAGGTACTCGCCATCGCGTCGCGATTTCAGCGGCACATTGTTCTCGTCGCTGAGGTATCTCGTGTCGAGGATGCCGGACTTCACGAGTTCATCGAGCGATTCGGGCACTCGCCCGAAGGCGAGGCGGAAGGCGTAGGCCGCACGCCCGATCGCTAGGCGGACGAAGTGCGCCTCGTGGTGTGTCTTGGGCTCGCGTTTGGCGGCCGGGGGGAGTTTCAGGAGGCGTAGCATCTCGATCGCCAGCGGCCCGGGCTGGTGCTTGGTCGCCTTGAAAGTGATGATGTGTGAGCCCCTTGTGAGCGTGCGTCTTCCGAGCGAGAGGTCGAGTTCCGAGCCGTCGGACGTGCGGAAGTCGATCGTGCCCGCGTTCGTGCCGTCGATGGTGATGTCGTACGTGCCGTAGTCGCCGGCGCTGGCGGCGGTGAGGCGCAGCGCGTATTCGCCGTCTTCCTTTGCATCGAATGAGAACGACACCGACGCATCCGGTGCGTGATTGGTCCACAGGAGCACCGGACGAGCGCCGAACAGTCCCGAGGTATCGATCCGCACGGCGTCGCCCAGCGATTGCTTGGCCGCCTGATAGTCGCGCACGAAGTGATGGCGTTCCCACGGAACGCGGCGTTCATTCCATCCGGGGAGTCGCGACCACGGCGCGGGCTCGCCATCCTGATACCAGAACGCGACGCTGCTGATGAAGTCGGGGCGCTCAACGAAGAAGCCGGCCGTGTCTTCGGGCAGGTTGCCCTTGTGCTCGATCGCGACCTTGAGGGAGTAATCGAAGTTGACGGCGTCGGCGACGTGCCAGCGATAGCACACGCCGCTGTCCCCCGTCGAATCGCCCTGCCAGCGCGGCGAGCCGAACCAGCGGCTGGTGCGCGGTCTGAATCCCCAGGCGTCGTTGAAGTAGTCTTCCGAGCCCGTGCCCTGCAGGCTGGGAGTCTGCTCGCCGTTGATGAAGAAGAAGTCGTCACCCTCGCCGAACCAGCCGTCCTGCGCGAGCGTCAGCGACATCACCGTGCCGACGTAGCGCCCCTTGCCGGTGAGTTCGGCGAGCAGATAATCGCGCCCCGCAACGGCCGGATACTCCTGGCGGTACTTCGCGTAGAACCGCGGTGTTCCGACGGGCAGGCCCTGGAGTTGCGTCCAATCGACCTGCCAGTAGAGGCCAGCGCCGCGGTCAGGATTGTCGTTGGTGACGACGATGCGAGCTGATTTCTCGAACGGCATGCGCCAGTAGCACGAGAGAGCGCCCGTTGATGAAACCTGCACGACCTCGCTCTCGACGACCGCGGGTCGGCCCTGGCCCACCGCGAAGAAATCGGCGAGCGGAGATTCGACACCGGGCGTGGTGCTGCCGTCCCAGTAGATTCGGAGCGAGAGCGCGTTGAGTTCGCCGGTCCAGCCTGCGTGGCTGGTGAACCACATGTGCGTGATGACGCCCGGGCCTTCGAGCCGCGGCATCTCGATCGATTCGCCCGGCTGAAGCCAGGTCATATCGAGATTCTCGGTGTTCCATGCGGGCTGCATGTTGCTGGAGACGCGGCGGTTTCGCCCGGCGGGCGCGAGCGATGACGGGCTGAGCAAATCAGTGAGCGAAGGAGCGGCATCGCGAGGGCGAGCGCGGACCTCTTTGCCGCTTTCCGCGTCGTGCTCAGATTGTCCTGCCGCGTCGATCTGTGTGGCGCCGATTCCCGGGGCATCGATCCAGGCCGCGTCGTTGGCATACGCCAGCGCATACTCGTACGTCATCTCGGATTCGCGCACTGGCCCGGAGGAATTTCGGAAGATGAACACACCGCCGCCGGGCATCGCGGGGTCGTCGCGATAGCCGACGAAAAGGATGCTGTGCCCGTCAAAGACGTCGGCGGGCGCGGCCATCTGCAGAATGTTGTTGCTCCACTCCGCCTTCTTCGGCCAGCGCAAGCCGGTGAACACCGGCCAGCCGCTCGCGATAGTGTCCTTGATCGACGCGAGATGATCGGACGTCAATCCGGTGTTGATATCCCATTCCTTGATCCAGTGCAGTCGCAGGCCGAGTTTCTGAGCCTGGGCGGCCTGCATCGTGGCGTCGGCGCTCGGCGGCGAGTCGGGCTCAAACTTCTCGCGGTATGGCATGGCGGTTTCGGTGCACACGCCGAATTTCTCGTACCCCTTCCACAGATCCGAGAAGAACCCTCCATCGGCCGCCTCGCCGAGCGCCTGGTTCGAGGCCCAGTTGAGGAACTCCTCGCTCAGGCGCTCGCCCGCGCCCTTCTTTCGAGCGACGGCGAACTCCAGCGCCTGCGTGACAGCGAAGACTGAACACGTGCCGCGTCCGCCCTGCACACGCGGCGTGAGCCCGAAGCCGGCGAACTTCGGGCGAAGGTCGGTCGAAACGGGAACGTCTGAGTGCGAGACGGTTGAGCGGATGGGCGCGGGTGTCGCTTCGGCACTCTGCGCGGAAACGAGCCACGCCTGGCTGCTTGCCATTGCCACCATAACCGCAGCCGCACGACACGTGATCGCCATAGCAATGCCTCCCGCGCCCATCGGCGCGTCATGTTCGTGGCACAGCCTATCAGTTTCTTTCCCGAGTCCGAGCGGCTGGAAGGTATCGGCTTTGGGTGTGGTCTGCAGGGGTGACGCACATCATTGGCCTTGGGCGTGCGCCGATATTGACGGCGTGGCTCGTGCCGTTCACCGACGATCGCGGGCAGACACGTCCTCCGCACGCTGGGCGCCCGATTTCGATCACGGGACGGAACGGACTCTCAGGGCGCCCGAGCCTCAGCACGAATCGTCCGTGGCGGGCTCGGACACTCCGACCAACGCGCCAGACAACGCGACAATCAACGCGATGGCAACGTGCCACACGACGCGGCAAACTCAGGCGCTGATTGGCAGCGGCGGAACGATGAAGTGGAAGGGCCTGATTCTCAGGGATATTCGCCGGACGCGGGCGATTCTTGCCGAATCGTGCCGAGCAGCGATGAGGAAGGAAATGGGCGCAACAGGACTCGAACCTGTGCGGGATGCGAAGGCGATTTCGCACGATTCCGACTCGCGCGGCAACAAATCCGGCAACATTGGGGCCGGTTCCGGTGGTTCCGAGCCCCCCCGGCCCACCCCGCCGACGCCCCCGGCAACCCCCGCCGATCCCGAGTTGGCGGCCATCGTCGCGGCGTGGCCCATTCTCCCCGCGGTGATTCGGGCGGGCGTGCTGGCGCTGGTCCGGGCGGGTAATTGGGCCGGTTAGTTCAACACCGAGAGCGGTTCGGAATCTGCCCGTGAGCGATTCTTGGCTATTGCTGGCGTCCATGTTCTCGGTCGCCCCTCGCGCGCATGGACCCGGCTCTCTGCGATTCCGGCAGCATCGGAGCCAAGCCCAGCCCGAGTGCCGGCGTCACCGTTCCATCAGTTCCTTGGAATCGGCCCCGCACGCCTTTCTCCTCCCGCTCGCCTGGTGCCGCGCGCCGTTACGTTGATTTCTGGCTCGGCACATGCTCCAGTTGAGGCAATCACGTTGACCGCGATTGGAACGGGCGGGAGTCGGCGGCGGTGAAGGTCCGACTACCCGGCCCCCCTTTAGGTACTACCCGCTCGCGGACCCCGCGCGGTTCGTGTCAGTCGCGGTTTTTCAGCGAGTCCAAACCCTGGAACTTGATTCCGACCCCCCCCTTTGGGGGACTGGCGCGGCAATCGCGGCTCAGACCATTGTGGACGGGTCCGGGCGTGGCGGCGGGAATCAGGGTACCCTCCAATCCGTGAAGAATGGCCAGCTCAAACTCGCGCTCAGGCCGCCCAACAAACGAACCGGGCCACGATTCGCCGAGTTCTTTGCCGGCATCGGCCTCGTGCGAATGGGCCTCGAAGCTCGCGGGTGGTGCCTCGCCTATGCGAATGACATCGACCCGGAGAAGCGGGCCATGTACGACGCTCACTTCGGCGATGCGGACGAGCATTTCGACCTTGCGGACGTGCATTCTGTGAAAGGCTCAGACCTCCCCGACATCGAATTAGCGACGGCCTCTTTCCCATGCACCGACCTGTCTCTGGCGGGCGCGCGGCTGGGGTTCAAAGGGAAGCACTCGTCTGCCTTCTGGGGGTTCGTATCAGCGCTTGAAGGAATGGGATCGCGCCGGCCCCCGATGGTCATGCTGGAGAATGTGGTCGGCTTTCTGACCTCGCACGGCGGGGAGGACTTCCGCGCCGCAATGGAGGCGCTCAATCAAATAGGGTATAGCGTCGATGCGTTCGTGCTCGATGCGCGGTGGTTTGTGCCGCAGAGTCGTCCGCGTCTCTTCGTTGTGGGCTCAAAGCACCCCGATCCGCGCGCGGCCCGGCAAGCGAGCACAAGCCGTATTCGCCCCGCGCTCTTGCAGAAGTTCATTGCCGAACACCCCGAGATTCACTGGCGCATTCGCTCGCTGCCTGACCCACCCGCTCAATCGGCGCACTCGCTTGCGGACATCCTGGAAGACCTGCCAGACAGTGCTGCCGAGTGGTGGAGCAAGGATCGGGCCGACTACCTGTACAACCAGTTCTCGGCGCGGCATCGTTTGGTTGCGGACGCGATGATTGCCAAGCGCCGCTGGACCTATGCCACCGTGTTCCGCCGCGTGCGCATGCAAGCAAACGGGGAGAAGCGGTCAATGGGAGAGCTTCGCACCGATGGGATTGCAGGCTGCCTTCGGACTCCAAAGGGCGGGAGCGGACGACAGATTCTCTTCAAGGCCGGATATGGGCGGTATGCCGCGCGGCTTCTGACGCCCCGCGAGTGCGCTCGGCTGATGGGAGCGGACGACTTCACGATCAAGGTCGCTGACAATCAAGCGTTTTTCGGATTCGGGGACGCGGTGTGCGTGCCTGCTATCTCTTGGATTGCCGACAACTACTTGAACCCGGCACTCGCTTCGTTGCAGGACCCGCCGCGTCGCGCCGCTGTGGTGGGAGCATGAATCATGGCCAAGCCCGCGGACGTGCTCGCCAACTTCGACAGGTGGTATCAGGCTCTGAAGCCGCTGAAGCAGTACGCCGGGCGTCCAGCAAAAGGAACCATTGCAGCTGCCTTGATCGTGCTTGAACGACTCCGCGAGAATTGCGCTCTCCGGCTTGAAGATCATCTAGCAGAGGGCGGCGCGCAAATCTCGGGAATGAGCCTCCCGGCCCTTCGGAAGGTGCTCGTGCGCTTCGGCGAGAAGCGGGAGTTTCCGAGCGAAGGTGGGCGGACCAACCGCGGCAACAACAAGCCCATCCGCGAGCTACTCGGAGCAATGACCGCCGGTGGTCTTGACCAACTCGGCCTCAGTGATCGCGTCATCGCAATCGACAAGATGCAGCAAATGCTGGTCGGGTCATTGGATGCTTACTACCGCCTGGAACGTATCCGATTCGTGTTCGATTCGCGGAAGCCAGCTCAATTCATGGTGGCTGAGATACTCGCCAATGCGGGCGAGCGCCAGCAAACCGGGGCTGTAGCTCAGCACCTTGTTGGCGCAAAGCTCGCAATTCGATTTCCTGAGAAGGTCATCTCCAATTTCCCTTACAGCGCCGCCGACGATCAAGGTGGACGATCGGGCGACTTCCAAGTGGGCGGCACCGCGTTCCATGTCACCGTCGCCCCAACCAAGGCGCATGCCGCGAAGTGTGCAAAGAACCTCCGGGATGGGCTTGCGGCATTCCTCATCGTGGATCAAGCCAACGTTGACCGCGCTCGCTATGCGTTAGAGTTCGAGAAGATCGCCGACCGCGTAGCGGTGGAGTCTGTGGAATCATTTGTTGGGCAGAACCTGTCCGAGTTGGCTGAGTTCACGGCCGATCGGATCGCGCCGACTTGGGGCTGTTTGCTCCAATCGTACAACGCCCGAGTGTCGGAAGTGGAAACGGACAGTTCGCTGCTCATCGAAGTTCCGACCGCGCTAGTCGGGGCCGCGGGAGTTGGAGAGGAGGAGTGATGTGGACAACCTCTCGCCCGGAGCGCGAAGCCGGGCGATGCGGGGCGTCCGCTCACAAGGCACCATGCCCGAGCGGATCGTCCGGTCCATCGCTCACGCCCTCGGATTTCGGTTTCGCCTGGGAGGCTGCCAGCTACCCGGTCGCCCCGACCTGACCTTCCCTCGCCTCGGTGCAGTGGTCTTTGTTCACGGCTGTTTCTGGCACCAGCACTCTTGCCCAAGAGGATCGCGGCAACCCAAGACGAATCGCAGCTATTGGCTGCCGAAGCTCGGGCGGAATGCGAAACGCGACAAACGGGCAGTCGGATTGCTTCGACGAACTGGCTGGCGCGTGTTGGTGGTCTGGGAGTGTCAGACCCGCGATATCGAACGACTCCGGGTTCGCCTGGCGCGGTTCCTCGGCCAAGTTCAGTCGCCCCGCGCTGTTGCGCGGGCGTCGTCGGGGCGTTGAGGGCGCGCCCGGCATTTCACCCCGGTTCGGGATTGGAGCCCGCGTGCTTCGTGGGTCGCGTCCTCTTCTGTCGGCCACCCGCGCCCATGATCCGGGTCCGCGAGGAAAACCGCGCCTTCGGCGTCCTCAATGACCCAATACTCGGTCGGATCATCGCGGAGGACGATGGTTGCGGCTGGAGTCTCGGCGTCATAGGCGGCATCGTCGGGGTACTCGGCCACGCCGTCGTCACCGAAGACAACCATCGCGCCGTCAGGGCGTCGGATCGCGGCGACGTACTGGCCCTCGTCACGCTTCCACACCTCGGCACCCAACACCTTCGCCAGTGACTCAGCCTGTGCCTTGTTCATGCCGGGATTGTACCAGATTGTTGCACGAGTGCAACACCAAAGGGCGCGGGATCGACGGGCCGCGAGATTCGCAGGCGGATAGGCTTTGGGCATGGGTAGCGGGCTGATCCCCCGCGAACGATCGGGCGACGGCCTTGGTTCACCCTCCACGGCCGCGCCCAATCGGCCCACAGAAGGGTGGATAGAAATGAGCCAATCCGTGTCCGTGCGCGCCCGGCTCGAAGCACTGCGCGATTCCATTTTCTTCTCTGGCTGGTGGGGCAACAAGCTCGCCGGGGAAGTAGAGTCGATGGAGCAAGCCTATTCGATCGAGCGTGCGAACTGCGACCCGGCCGACTTCCTTGTGCCGACCACCGATCAATCGGGGCGGACCCTTGCGGAGCCACTTGACGAAAGCGGACTGCGCCACACGCTTCGACTCTGCCGGGAACGTTGTGTCCGGGAAGTGCTGGAGCTGCGCAAGGCGATCGACAGCGCCTTCAAGGCGGTTCGGCAGGCGGCGGACCTGGTGAACGATCCGAGTGCCGCGCCGGATCAACGCTGGTCGATGCAAGTCGTGCGCGAGCTGCAAGCCCTTCGCGGCGCGATCCTGGTGGGGCACGATCAATCGTGCCAACCCTCCGCCCTGCCGATGATCCGGGCGGGTGTGCCGGACGCACTTCGGCGCGCGGTCGCGCCCCTGGTGCCGAGGTTTGATCGCGTCAAGTCTCTCATGCTGGAGTTGTGCGATGATGCGTCCGAAACCGGCGAGGATTCCAATCCAACCGATCCCGCTGACTCCCCGGCGGCACCGTCCGAGTCCGGGTGTCAATCAAGTTTGGGGCCACCCGCGCCACGCGAAACCGCGACTATTTCAACCCGCGCGGCGTCCGGGGACGGGGTAGTACCTACCGGTGGGGGCTCGCCCGCACTTCCGGGCAAGGAATCTACACCGGACGCAGAATTGCGCGCCGCGCTCTACACGCTCGCTGGCAACCTTGATCCCAGCAAGCCGGGATCGGTTGGCTCGGTGATCCATTCGCATACTGAGGACCGAATCAAACAGATTGCGGCCAACCAACGGGCGCTCAACTCCCCATTGGGAGACGGGCTGCTCAGCTCGTGGCCTGTGCCGGGGGTCGAGCGGCCCGCACGAACGGATCGCATCAATGCCATGCTCACCTTCCCATGTGCGGTGGGACTGGCTGATAACCTGCGCGAGTGCATCGTGCGCCGCGTGCGAGAGACCATCAACAGTGCGGTGCAAGCGGTGGATAGCGGTGCGGGGCTCAGACTCGAACGGCTGACTGCTGGGAAGTTGACCGCCGCCGAACTTGCGGCGTCGCTTATTGAACTGCGAGAGTTGATAGAGCGGTGGGGCGACGGCTTGGACAAGGCCGAGCCTTTCGACGCCGCACTGCCGACGCGAGTCTTTGCGCTCGCAAGGAAGGCGGGCACGGCGGCGACGCTGCTCGGACGGAAGTCGGGATTCCCGCAATGCGATTCCGTCGGTTCGGTGGGCGCTGGCGACACCGTGCCGAGCCCCCCGGCAATCGACCAGACGGCAATCGATCGTGCGGCGGAACGTGGGGCGGAGCGCGCGGTTGAGAAAGTCGCCCGCGTGTACGGCGGCGGCGACAACAGCGACGCGAAGCCCCCGGCCCTTCCCGCTGGTGCTGTGGCGATCGACGAACACGATGCGGCACTGCTGGCGTTTCTCAATCGAAATCCGAGTTTGCGGCGCAAGGTTTCCGACGTGCTGCCTGACAAGGGGCCACAAGACCGAAAGGCCATAGCGAAGCGGCTTCGGAAGATGGCCGATCGGACACTCCCGCTCGTGGACTATCCGAAGGATGGAAGATCGGGAGTGGCGATTCTCCCCGCCGGGATTGAGGCATTGAAGCGAGCGACCGCGCCGACGCCCCGCTAATGCCCCCTAACTGCCGCGCAGAATACCCACGGTAGAAACGCCCGCGCGCTTTCGTGTGGGCATGGAAGAAACCAAGAAACCGTTGTACCTCGGAGCAATGGCGCGGCGGCTGCGCGTTCCGGCGACGTGGCTGCGGGCCGAAGCCGAGGCGGGACGAATCCCGCACCTGCGCGCGGGTAGTGCGCTGCTGTTCGATCCCGAAGTAGTGGAGCGGATCGTGTTCGATCGGCTGCGCGAGTCGCCCACGCCGGCGAAGGGGGTGGCGCGTGGCTGAACTCCCGAACACTCCGGGCGATGCCCCGGCCCCGATGCTGGTCGATCGGCGAGAGGCGGCGCGATTGCTCGGCGTTTCGCCTGGCACGATCGACAACCTGCGGAATGCCGGCGAACTCCCCTCGCTCAAACTCATGTCACGCCGGTTGTTTGACGTGGCCGACTTGCGCCGGTTCATCGATGCGAGGAAGGCGGTGGCGGAATGAACACGCCCACCCTGTTCGACCCCGGCCCGCCGGATCACTCCCCTAGAAAAGACGCGGCCCCGCTGGCGGGCGGGGCGGGCGTCAACGATCGAAACTCTCACCTCGATCCTACCCGTTTGCCGTTGATCCCGCCCGTGTGGCACGACATGCCGGCGGGAACTTCCGGCGTCGCGGCGGATCGGATCGTCGGCCACGCGAAAGACCTGCGCGCCCGCGTCCTGGCGTTCATCGTGGAGCAAGGCCCGCACGGCGCGACGGACGACGAGGGCGAAGCGGCGCTGTCGATCAAGCCGCAGACCTACACGCCCCGGCGTGGTGAACTGGTCGCCCTGGGGCTGGTGGTCGATTCTGGACGCCGGAGGAACACCGCGAGCGGGCGCCCGGCGGCCGTCTGGGTGACCCCGAATCGCGCGACGATTGGGGGTGCGGCGTGAACCCGACAATCTCGGACAGAGAATTGGAAGCAGCGATGAAACGAGCGGCACCGATCCGCAAGCGCCGCGCGGCCGACCGCGCACCCGACGTGCCGCCGGCAGATGTGCCGTTGCAGCCTGTGCCCATTGACGGCGCGCCGATGACCGTGCGGCTGTCTGACGTGCGGCCCGAGCCGGTGTCGTGGTTGTGGCCCGGACGGATCGCCCTTGGGAAACTCACGCTGATTGCCGGCGACCCCGGCTTGGGAAAGTCATTCTTGACGTTGGATATGGCGGCGCGAGTTTCGATGGGTAGGGCGTGGCCCGATGCCCCCGGCGTGGCGACGACGCCCGGCGGCGTGGTGCTGCTGAACGCCGAAGATGGGGTGGCGGACACGATCCGGCCGCGCTTGGAGGCGGCGGGCGCGGACTTGGGCCGAATCGTGGCGTTGGCAGCGATCCGATCGCTGGGCGTCAACGGACGCGAGTCGGCCCGCATGTTCGATCTGTCGCGCGACCTGACCCGGCTGGAAGAGACTATCGGATCGGAGGACGGATGCCGCCTGGTGGTGATCGACCCGGTGACGGCGTACCTGGGCGGCGTCGATTCGCACAAGAACGCCGAGGTTCGCGGGCTGCTGGCTCAGCTGAGCGCGATCGCGGAGCGGCATCGGGTCGCGGTGGTCGCGGTCACCCACCTGAACAAGTCGGGCGGCGGGCCGGCGATCTACCGGGCGATGGGTTCCCTCGCGTTCGCGGCGGCGGCGCGCGCGGCGTGGGCGGTGAGCAAAGACAAAGACGACCCGCGCCGGAGGCTGCTGCTACCGATCAAGAACAACATCGCGCCGGATACCGGCGGGCTGGCGTACCGGATCGAATCCCTGGGCGTCGATGGATGCCCGGTGGTCGCGTGGGAACCGGACCCGGTGAACGTGAACGCCGATGACGCGCTCGCCAGTGATCGAGCCGAAGGCGGCGGGCGTACGGAACGCGATGACGCGGCGGATTGGTTGCGGGACTACCTTGGCAACGGCTCCAAGTTGGCGCGGGACGTGCTGATCGAATCGAAGGCGGCGGGTTTCTCGAAGCGCACAATCGACCGGGCGAAGCCGGCGGCGGGCGTCCGCACCCGCAAGGAAGCATTTGGCGGTGGCTGGGTGTGGGAACTTGGCGCACCTGACCAAGAGCGCCCATCCTACGCCGAAGATTGCCACACCCCGGACGGTGGCAACCTTGGGCCGAAACCCGACGAATCCCGCGTGAATCGCCCGAAGATTGCCACGCTCGAAGGGTTGGCAACCTTGGGCGCGTCAGGTGGCAACCTTGGCGGGGCTGACGCCGGCGACGGCGGGGGTGCATCGTGATTCCACGCCCACGCGCAATGACTTGGCCGCCCACGGGGGCCGACAAATCCGCCACCACGCCACGCCGCACCAATCCAAGAGGAGAGTGGAAATCAATGGGAGTTGGAACGATGAAAAACCACAACGAAGCCCGCACGTCAGGCACCCAAGTGAGCGGAGTTTTCAACGGTGGTTCGGCAAACACGATGTTGCAAGAACGCAACGATTCTGGTACCATCCCCGTCATGGAATCAGTTTCCGCACAACTTCGCCGGGCGCTGCTCAACTGCGGCGAGCCCATGTCCATGATCGCGGAACGCACCGGGATCAACAAATCAGTCCTCTCTCGCTTCGTGTCCAGCGGGCGTGAAATCCGTTCGGACAACCTGGATCGACTGTGCGACTACATGGGCCTCAAACTCACCTCCAAGCCCGCCCGCAAGCGGAAGGAGCATTGACCAATGGCGAGCATCGCATACGAAGGCAAGAAGGGTGAGCGCGTCCGGCTGGTGTTCCGTGACGACACGGGCAAGCAGCAATCGCTTCGGCTGGGCCGGTGCGGCAAGGCGGGCGCTCGGAGCGCGCTGGCGGGCTTTGAGCGAGTGATCGAAGCCAAGCGACTCGGGACCACCATGCACCCGGACGGCGTGGCGTGGCTCGCGGGGCTTGATAATCGGGTGTACGCCCGCGTCGTGGCGCTGGGACTCTGCCAACCCCGGCAACCCGAGGAAGTCGTCACGCTCTCCAAGCTCGTGGAGCGGTTCAACGCGACGGCCAGCATCAAGCCCTCAACGGTCGCGGCGTATAAGCAGACCACCGACAGCCTGTTGGCCCACTTGAAGGGCGCAACCCCGCTGGCGTCAATCACGCCCGCCCAGGCCGACGATTGGCGGAAGGCGATCGCCGATTCCGGCTTGGCTCCCGCGACGGTGGCGAAGCGAGTGCGCGTGGCCCGCACGGTGTTCCGTCGCGCGGTGCGTTGGCGAATGATCCCGGCGAGCCCCTTCGCCGAACTCCGCGCCGGTTCACAAGCCAATCCTGATCGACTGGTCTACGTCCCGCGCGAGACGATCGCGGCGGTGTTGGCGGCTTGCCCCGATGCCGAGTGGCGCGCCATCGTCGCCCTGAGTCGTTACGCGGGGCTCCGGTGCCCTTCCGAGACGATGCTGTTGCGGTGGGGGGACGTGAATTGGGAACGCGGCACGATGAACGTGCGCTCGCCAAAGACGGCGGGGCACGAAGGGCACGGCGCACGGCGCGTGCCGATCGCGCCCGAACTCGCCGAAATCCTGTTGGCGCTCTTTGACCGCGCCGAGCCCGGTGTGGAAGCGGTGATCCCGCGCCTGCGCGATCCCAAGATGAACCTCCGCACGTCGTTTACCAAGATCGTCGAGAAAGCCGGACACAAACCTTGGCCCCGCCTGTTCCACAACCTCCGGGCGTCGTGCGGGACCGATTGGGCCGACCGGGTGCCGGTGCATTCCGTCGCGGCGTGGCTGGGTCACTCGCCGACGATTTCGGCCAAGCACTACCTCCAGTCGCGCGATTCACACCTGGACCTTGTGACGGGTCGCGGCGCGGCAACAAATCCGGCAACAGAAAAGGCAACAGACACGCGCCAAGGCGCGCCCACACAAAACCAGCGAAACGCGGAAACGCCAACAAATCAAGCCAATTTCGTCGCTTGTGGGCGCGCGTGTGATCGCGTTGAAAAAGAGGAAATGGGCGCAACAGGACTCGAACCTGTGACCTCGGCTATGTGACAGCCGCGCTCTAGCCAACTGAGCTATGCGCCCGACTTTTCACGCCCCGGGCCCATGCCCGCGGCGGGGAGAACCATAGCGCCGCTCCGGGGCGGAGTCATCTGGTCACTCCCGTCGTCGGGACCCGTGTCATTGCCCTGCCGTAACGCATCCGACCGCACGCACGGGCTCACGAGCGTGGGTGCGGCCCATGAATCTCGCTTGTCCTTTGACGCGATGCACCACGCAAGGTGTGCGTCTACACGAGCCCGCTCAGGCCCGGGTCACGCCTGCTCACGCGCTGCTGTCTCACCCATGCTCGGTGAGGTGCTACTCCTCATCATCCCCGCCGCCGTCCGCCATCGCTTCGTAGCTCGCGATCAAGCGCCCCATCACCACGGTGTACGTCAGCGTGCCTTCCGCTGCGTCAACCTCGGGCAGGAACTCCTCGTCGAGCGACGACAGCAGATCCGGCACGTCCTCCTCGCGCCAGCCGGAGTTCTCCAGCAGCACGACCGTGCCGCTCACAGGCGTGCGCGGGCCGAGGCCCAGAAAGTGCAGGTCGACCAGCGCGGCCTCACGCCCATCCTTATACGCGATGAACCGCTCGGACGAGAGTGTTCGCAGTGTTCGCTTCCACGTGATCATGCGACGGCTCCGGAGAACGTGAAGAGGGTACCACATCCGCGCCGAATCGTCAGCGCCGCCAGCGAAGCCGGCGGGCGGGTCGCCTCCGTGGTGCACCGGCCGATCAGTATTGACCCGGGGGCGCGCTCGCGCCGCCCGAACTCGGCCGCGAGAGGGGGTCAGGTCCGACCAGTTGCTTGGTGATCACGATCTCAGCACGCTGGTTTTTGCGTTGGTCCGCCTCGGTGTAGGCCCGCGGGACGGCCCGTTCGTTGTCGGCGCACGCGACCAGTCGGATGTTCTCCCACTTCACGCCGTTGGCCGCCATCAGGTTCGCGACCGCCTGGGCTCGATCGAACGCGAGTTTATAGCCTCGATCGCCGCCCGAGCGCATGCGCTCGGTGGGGGAGATGTGCCCGCGCACCTCGATCACAAACCGCTGATCCTTGGCACGCGTTGCCATGTCGATCACGGCGTCGCGAGCCGCGGCGTTGAACTGCGCCGATCCGTCCTCAAAGCTGACGGTGTTCGAGACGTTCGATACGTCGGTCTGCGTCGGGCCCTGGCCGGTCTCCTGGTTGCCGGGCGGGCCGGCCTCCTTGACCGGGCCGAACATCTTTTCCTTCTTGCGACGAACCAGCGCTGCCTCGCGTGGGTCTTTGGAATCGATGCTCACCGGGTTGTTGAACGCGGCCCTGATGCCGATCGCCAGGTCGAGCATGCGGTCCTCGGCCGACATGCTCTCGCCCGCGCCGTTCTCGTCCGGCTGGCCGCCCATGACGGGGTCGGCCTTCGGTCCCATGTTCATCGCCAGCAGGATCACGAACAGACCCATCATGAGCGCGGTGTTATCCGCGAACGAGATCATCCACTCCGGCACGCCCTCGTGCTCTTCGTGGCCGCCGCCATGGCCGCCGCCGTGCCCGCCACCGCCATGGCCTCCCCCGCCATGTTCCTTTTCGTCATGTCCTTCTTCATGGTCTGACATGGTGATCCTTCGTTCGCTCCACCCTCACGATCAGGCGGCGACCTTGACATTGCCGCGGGTGGCGGCCGGGACGAACGACATCATGCGGTCCAGCGTGACACGCGGGTTATCGCCCGCCTGAATCGAGAGGATCCCCTGGAGCATCATCTCGCGCGCCAGGATCTCCTCCGACGAACGCAGCGCCAGTTTGTCGCCGATCGGGCCCGCCACCGCGTTGGCCAGTACCGTGCCGTACATCGTTGCGACGACGGCCAGCGCGAGCATCTTGCCCATGGCGCCGATGTCGCCGTCGCCCAACTGGCCGAACATGCCGATCTGCCCGATCAGCGTGCCCACCAGCCCCCACGCCGGCCCGTACACCTTCACCAGATCGAAGAACTTCTTGCCCGACTTGTGCCGGTCCTGCATCGCCAGCACTTCCATCCGCAGGGTCATCTCGATGTTCGATGGGTCCACGCCGTCGACCGCCATCTTCAGCCCCGCGGCCAGGAACGGGTCCTCGATCTTGCGTGTCTCGGATTCCAGCGCCAGGATGCCGTCGCGACGCGCCTTCTCCGCCAGCGCCTGAATAACCTGAATGATCTCGATGGGGCCCTTGCCCTTGTGGAACATGAACTTCTTCATGTAGCCGCCGACGGCCATCACGCGACTCAGTGGAAGCGCCATGAAGATAACCGAGATCGACCCGCCGATAACTGTGAAGACGCCTTCCTGGGAGTAGAACATCGCCAGGTGCCCGTGCGATCCCTCGTAGGCGACGAAGCCCAGGCAGAAGACACCGATCAGCGTTCCGATGAGACTGGCTTTGTCCACGGCGTCCGGCCTCTCTCTGAAGCGATGCCACGGCGGGGCGCGCGTGCGTACCCACCCGTCAAGGACATCGGCCCAATCCGCGTGTGTGTGGAGCGCCGGTGCCGCCTGCGCGGTCAAGCACCGGATCAGGTACCGCGTGTGACGATTGTGACGTGGGACTTATGGGAAGTTGGGCGTGCAAGTGCCGGCTAGCGCACCGGCTTTCCGCAATGCGGACACGTCTGGGGCTTTGGCTTCTGCCCCGTAGCCGGCGGCTCGTGCGTGGGCACATAGAACTTCGTGCACGCCTCGCACCGCGAAGCCCGCGTCGTGTTCTGCTTCTTGCACGCCGGGCAGGGCGGGTTCTGGTCCTCGTGCTCTGAGTAAAACTCCCCGAGTTCCGAGGTCGAGAGCGTGAATTCCTCTTTGCACGCCGCGTCGAGGCACAGCCAGCGCGTCCGTGTCTCGTCGTAGTCCATGGCGTGCTCGCCCGTGCCCGCCGACGACCCGATGGAGCGCCACGCGATCACCGCCGCCGCGAGGAGCGCCAGCGCCGCGACCGTGAGTTTGATGATCGAGCCGGTGTTGATGGTGCGCGCTCCTACTGCCAGTATTCCTCGTGCGCCTTGCCATCGTTGTTCCACTTGCGCCGCGCCTCGAGCGTCGGCGCCACCATGTCTCGCTGCTTCTTGGCGCTGGCGTGTCCGTCGCCCCACACGAAGTTGGACCCGCCCGCGTGGCGCGGGCTCGGCCATTCCGCATCGGCCGCGTCGCTGGGATCCAGTGCCGTGTCCCAGTTGAAGTCCGACTTGCTGTCGGCCAGCATGACCATCTCCGAGGGGAACGCCACACGCGTGTCTTTCACCTCGCCGAAGTCTTTGTGCCCGACCCAGCCGCCGAGCCCCAGGTGCGGAACGGTGAACTCCTGCACGCCCCAGTCGTTGTATCCGTAACTGAATCCCGACACGTTGTTCAGCCGCTTCTCGTTCTCGTCGTAGCCGTACTCGGCCTTCATGTTGGCCTTGTACACCCGCTGCCACGTGAACTCCGGGAGCACCGAGGGGCAGTTGAAGACCTTCATCACGCCGTTGAGTTGGAAGCGAAGCCGCGGCGGCCAGACGATGTAGACCGGGCTCTGCGTGTGGTGCCCCGGGAAATAGCCTTTATTCGCCGCCTGGTAATGCACCAGCGCCTGCCCGAGTTGGCCCAGGTTTGCCAGGCACACCGTCTGCTTCCCCGCCGCACGCGCCTGCCCCAGCGCCGGGAGCAAGATCGCTATCAAGAGCGCGATGATCGCGATCACCACCAGGAGTTCGATGAGCGTGAACGCACATCTCGCGCGGCGTGCCCATCGTGATCCATCGAACAGGCAAGCAGGCCGATCGCGCAGTGGCGGGCTCTGGTCCATGCCATCATGCTACCAAACCCCTCCCACCAAACACAACGCCCGCGAGATTGCCAAATTCCCCGCGTACCCTCTTCCCATGCGCCACATCACGCTCATCACCACCGGCGGCACCATCGAAAAGACCTACGACGAAGCCACCGGAAGCCTCGAAAACAAGCGATCCATCGTCCGCCGCATGCTCAAGCGCCTCCGCCTCGAAGACACCAGCGTCAGCGTCATCGAACTCATGAGCAAGGACAGCCTCGTCATGACCGACGACGACCGCGCCCGCATCATCGAGGCCGTCCGTGCCTGCGGCGGTGTCGTCAAGCCCGGCGTCGCCTCGCCGATCCACGGCGTGGTCATCCTCCACGGCACCGACACCCTCTCCATCACCGGCGACCGCATCGCAAGCGAGATCGGCACGCCGTCCGTCCCCGTCGTCCTCACCGGCGCGTTCCGCCCCTACGAGATGACGCGCTCCGACGCGCTCCAGAACCTCACCGAAGCGATCTTCGCCACCGGCGTCCTCTCACCCGGCGTCTATTGTGTCTCCCACGGCCGGGCCCTGCCCTTCCCGGGCGTGAAGAAGGATCGCGAACGCTGGACGTTCGTGAAGTAGGCACTGGACGTCGGGGGATGCGCATCGGAGAAGGCACCAGCCAGAACGGATGCGACCATGCATGCCACCCGATCGCTCGACCACCAGACTACACCTTCTCTCCACTCCGTCTCTTTCTCTCCACGAAAAAACCCGGGACCAGGCCCGGGTTCATTCTCTGACAATCTCATCGCGGCGTCGGGCGAACATTGACGGGGGCTCGGCCCGCGCCGCGTTCGACTGGATCAGCCCCAAGATACTCAGCCCTTGATGTTGGTCACCTTGACCAGCGTGTAGCGCTGGCGGTGCCCGTTCTTCCGCTGCCATGCCTTCTTCTCGCGGAACTTCCACACGTCGATCTTCTCGCCCATCACGACCGGCGAGAGGACCTCGCCCGTGACCGACGCGCCCGCCACGAACGGCTGGCCGAGCTTGGCATCGCCGCCGACGTTGCCGACGATGAGCACCTTGTCGAACGTGACCTTCTGGCCCGGCTTGGACTCACCGGCATCGATCAGGTCGACGAGGATCTCGTCGCCCTGGGCGACCTTGCGCTGACCGCCGGACTCGTGGATAATCGCGTACATGGGGAAAGCTCCGAAACTCCGAGCGGCATCTGGCCGCGATCGGGGTGGGGATGGTAGGCGGGCGTCCAGAAATCGCCAAATCGCCGGGGCTCAAATCGCCAAACCAGCCTCCCGGCGTGCCCGGAGGGGGCGTCATCCAGCCAAAGAGACCTCCCGGGGCACGTGCGTCAGGCGTGTGTTTGGTGATTCACACAAACAGCGTGCCCTGGCGGCCGGCCTCGATCAGCACGTCCGCGACCTCGGGCCTGGTGAACTCCACGGGCGGGCGTTCGCCCTTGAGCAGGAGATCACGCACCGCGGTGCCCGACAGATTGATGATGTCCCCCTCGATCTTGGGGTACGACTTCTGCGACACCATCCCGCCGTAGGACTTGCTGTAGCCGGTGTGCTCGAACATGAGCGGCTGGATGGCGAGGTTCTTCAGGTCGATCTGGTCGAAAATCTTCTGGGCGTCGTAGGTCCCGTAGTAGTTGCCCACGCCCGCGTGGTCGCGCCCCACGATGAAGTGCGAGCACCCGTAGTTCTTCCGCATGATCGCGTGGTGGATCGCCTCGCGCGGTCCCGCGTACCGCATCGCGGCCGGGAGCACGCTCACCATCGTCGCCGTCGGGCTGAAGTACTTGGCGACCAGCGCGTCAATCGCTTTCATGCGAGCCGCGGCCGTGATGTCGCCCTTCTTGGTCTCGCCCACCAGCGGGTGGATGAGCAGGCCGTCGCAGATCTCCTGAGCGCACTTGCACACATACTCGTGGGCGCGGTGGATGGGGTTGCGCGTCTGGAACGCGACGATCCGTGACCAGTTCCGCCTGGCGAATTCGGCGCGCGTCTGGGCGGGCGTGAGCCGCTTGTCCAGGAACGCCTCCGGGCCGTGCGGATCAACGCACACCGTCAGCACATCCACCGGGCCGGCGACGCACACATCGCCCTCGGCCTGCACCTGCGCCACGCCCGGGTGGGCGGCGTCTTCGGTGCGGAAGACGTTGGGGATTTCGAGTTTCTTGTCGTGCTCAAAGACCTCGCTCACCGTCATCACGCCCTGGAGCGTCCCGTTTGGTGCGATGAGCGCGACCTTCTGCCCGACCTTGGGCTCGGTGCCCTTGGCCAGGGAGAGCAGGATCGGGATCGACCAGACTGTGCCGTTGGCGAGCGTCATGTTCTTGCACACGCTCTGGAAGTCGGCCTTGCCCATGAAGCCGGTCAGGGGCGCAAAGCCGCCGATGCCGATCAACTCGAGGTCGCACGACTGCTTGGCGGTGAGTTTGATGGCGGAGAACGAGGCGGCCTCTTTGGCAAGTTCGGCGGCGCGGGGGCCGGTGACGACGCGGTCGACGGGCGTGCCGCCGTGGTATGAGATCAGTCCAGACACGGTGCGGTCTCCAGAAAAGCGGGAAGTGCGGGGCGGAATGAGCACCAAGGGTAGCGCGATCGGGGGCGATAGGGGCGAATTCGCTTGATTCGCCGGGGTCGGACGGGCACGATTGGAACTCGCCCGGGTCGGGCGATTTTTCGCCCAAGGCGGGGAAGACGGAGGTCACTGTGACGGTTCAGAAGGCGACGAACATCCACTGGCACGAGGGGAACTTCACGCGGGCCGAGCGCTGGAAGGCGCTGAACGCGGTCGGCTGCACCATGTGGTTCACGGGCCTCTCGGCCTCGGGCAAATCGACCATCGCCAGCGCGCTTGAGCAGTCGCTGGTCAACGCCGGCATCAACTGCTACCGCCTCGACGGCGACAACATCCGCTTCGGCCTCAACAAGAACCTGGGCTTCAGCGCCGACGATCGCGCCGAGAACATCCGGCGCATCGGCGAGGTCGCCAAGCTCTTCGCCGATTCCGGGTGCGTCGCGCTGACCAGTTTCATCAGCCCGTACCGCAAGGACCGCGACCTCTGCCGCGAACTCCACGAGAAGGACAAAGCCGGCGCGATGGTCTTCATCGAGGTCTTCGTCGATACTCCGATCGACGTGTGCGAGCAGCGCGACCCCAAGGGCCTCTACAAGAAGGCCCGCGCCGGTGAGCTCAAGGGCTTCACCGGCATCGACGACCCCTACGAAGCGCCGAGCAACCCCGAACTGGTTCTCAAGCCCGCGACCATGAGTGTCGACCAGTGCGTGGCGGCGTGCATGGACCTGCTGAAGGCCAAAGGCGTGTTGAAGGGATAGGCATCGGAGATCAGGCATCAGACATCGACAAGAGACGATGAGTCGAAGTGAGGCGAAGACGTCCATGGGGCTCGGACGCTTGACCGCATTGCCACTCGTCCACTTCTGCTTTTCGGATCCCCAATGCCCGATGCCCTCTCACCCAGCAAGGAGCCGGCATGACGGCCAGAGCGAATTGGATCGAGTACGCGCGTGAGGCCGTGCTGCACGCCAGCGTCGTGTGCCGGGCGGTGCAGTCGCGGATCGGCGAGGTCCGCGCGATCACCAAGGACGACAACAGCCCGGTGACGGTCGCCGACTTTGCCGCGCAGGCTGTCGTCGCGCACGTGCTGGCGCATCGATTGGACGCGTTCGTGCTGGTGGGGGAGGAGTCGAGCGACTTTCTGAAGGAGGCCGCCAACGACGCGCAACTCACCGCCGCAGTCGACGCGGCCCGGGTTGTATGGCCCGATGTCACGCGCGAGAGGTTCATCGCGGCGCTGGAGCGTGGGCACGGCGAGCCCAGCGTCCAGGGATTCTGGACACTCGATCCGGTCGACGGCACCAAGGGCTTTCTGCGCGGCGAGCAGTACGCCGTCGCGCTGGCCTACGTGGAGCACGGAGAGCCGGTGGTCGGCGCGATGGGCTGCCCGAACCTGCCGTCGTCGTTCGACAGGCCGCTCGGCAAGCCCGACGCGACGGGCACGGTGTATTCGTGCGTGCGCGGCGGCGGGCTGTTCGAGAGCGACGCGGTGCTGGGAGCCACGCCGCGGAAGATCACGCGCGTGCCGCGCCGGGCTGGCGCGCCTTTGCGGGTGACGGCGTCGGTTGAGAAGGCCCACTCGAACATCTCCGCGACGGACCAGGTCGCGGCGATCGTGAGCCCGAAGTTTGAGTTGGTGCAGGTGGACAGCCAGTGCAAATACGCCGTCGTGGCGCGCGGGCAGGGCGATCTGTACCTGCGCCTGCCGACCAAGAAGGGGTACGTGGAGCGGATCTGGGATCACGCGGCGGGATCGCTGGTCGCCAGCGAGAGCGGGTGCGTGGTGAGCGACGTGTACGGCAAGCCGCTGGAGTTCGGGCATGGGCGCGGGCTGGAGAAGAACGCGGGGATCGTGTGCTGCGAGCGATCGATCCACGCGGCGGTGATCGACGCGATCGCGAAAGTGAAAGCCCAGAGCGCGGGATGATCGGTCCTTGCCGGACGGAACCTAGACTTCTCCGCATGTCCGAAAGCACCGCAACTCAGACGACCCAAGGCCGTGACCTTCGCGCCCAGGTCTTGATCGTGGACGACGAGCCCGAACACGCGGACGTCATGGCCGACGCCCTGCGGAAGCCCGGGCACGTTTGCACCATTGTGAACGCAGTCCCAGCGGCGATCGATGAACTTCGCGGCGGCGCCTTCGATGTCATCGTGACCGACCTGCGCATGCCCAACTCTGCGGGCGCGAACGGCGTCTCGCCCGACGGCGGTGACGCGGGCCTGCGCGTGCTGGAGAACGTCAAGAAACTCCAGCCCAATGCCGAGACGATCATGGTCACGGCCCACGGCGATGTCGCGACGGCGCGGGCGGCGTTCAAGCACGGGGTGTACGACTTCATCGAAAAGCCGCTGGACCTTTCGGTGTTCCGCGAGTTGGTGACGCGAGCGGCGGAGACGGTGCTGCTGCGCCACGAGAGCGAGCGGAGCGGGCTTGGCTCGGGCGAACTGGTGCAGCATGAGGGGTTCGAGGGGATCATCGCGGGCTCGGAGGCGATGCGACGGATCCTGCGGACGGTGAAGACGATCGCGCCGTCGAACCTGCCGGTGCTGGTGACGGGCGAGAGCGGCACGGGCAAGGAACTCATCGCGCAGGCCATCCATCGCAACGGCCCGCGCGGGCAGGTGAAGGGAGGCGGGCGCTTCGTCGCGCTCAACTGCGCCGCCGAGGCCGAGAGCCTGCTCGAGGATCAGTTGTTCGGGCACGTCAAGGGCGCGTTCACGAACGCTGAGCGCGATCGCGAGGGTGTGTTCGAATACGCCAACGGCGGAACGCTGTTCCTGGATGAGATCGGCGACATGCCGCTCAAGATGCAGGCCAAACTGCTGCGTGTGCTGGAGACGGGCGAGGTCGTCCGCCTCGGGAGCAACGAGCCGCGGAAGACCGACGTGCGCCTCGTGAGCGCGACCAACCGCGATCTCTCGAAGATGGTGGCGGAGGGATCGTTTCGTGGCGATCTCTTCTTCCGCATCAACGGCGCCACCGTCTCCATCCCCCCGCTGCGCGAGCGGCGAGAGGATATCCCGCGCATCGTGCGCCACGCCGTATCTCGCTTCGCCGAGCAGTTCAACAAGGCCACGCCCACGCCCGACATTACCGACGCGGCGATCATGCGCCTCACCAGTTGCACATGGCCGGGCAACGTGCGCCAACTCCTCAACGTCGTCCAGAACATGGTCGTGACCGCGATGGGCGAGAGCGCGATCGGCGGCGGTGGTCCCGTCGTGCTGGATGTCAAGCACATCCCCGACAGCGTTCGGAGCGACGACACGACCGAAGGCGAGAGCGAGATGCCCGTTTCCGGGAGCGGGCTGGCGGGCACCAGCCTAGAGCAGATCGAGAAGCGCGCGATCCGCGAGACGCTGCGTCTGACGGCAGGAAATCGCGAACAGGCCGCCAAACTCCTGGGAATTGGAGAGCGGACGCTGTACCGAAAACTCCGCGAGTACGGCTTGCGATAGGCATTGAGGACAACGAGCGATGGGGCGTTCGCGCCCGTCTGCCATCCGAGATCGCAATTCGGTCGATGTGCTTGGCGCGACGCGCTTCCGGAGATGGGGGCGCGTCAGGTACGCTGGTCGTGCGGCCCGATTCCGGGCCACGACGGAGGAGATGTCATGTCGCGGAAGAATCGCGTGGCGGCGCTGGCCGCGGTCGTGGGGGCGTCGGCGGTGGTCTCCCTTGTCGATGCGACATGGTCGATCGTCATCGTCGACACTCGCACCGGTGAGGTCGGGCTGGCGTCCGCGACATGCCTCACGGGCTTTGACCTCCAGGCGAACACCCCTGTCATGCTCATGGGCGTCGGCGGCGCGACAGCGCAGTCCTACGTCGACACCAACGGCTACAACCGCACCTACATCCGCGATCACCTCCTCGACGGCTGGACCCCGGCGCAGATCCTCGCCGGACTGTCCGCCTTCGACACCGGGCACCAGACTCGACAGTACGGCATCGTCGATGTTCGCGGCGGCGCCGTGACCTTCAGTGGATCCGGCGCCGGCGTGTGGAAGGGAGGAGAAACCGGCTCCGTCGGCGATCTCGTGTTCGCCGTGCAGGGCAACGTCCTTACCGGCAATCCGGTCGTGTCGCTGGCCGTCGATGCGATCGTCAATACACCGGGCGATATGGCCGAAAAACTCATGGCCGGCATGGAGGCCGCCCGTTCCATGGGCGGCGACGGACGATGCTCCTGCAGCCAGTCCAAGCCCGACAGTTGCGGAGCCCCACCACCGAACTTTGAAAAGTCCGCCCACATCGCCTACATGCTCATCGCGCGTCGCGGGGATGTCGACGGCTCCAACGCCAATTACCGCACCGCCGCGACTCCCATGTGCATCGCCAGCGCCGACTTCGACTCCGACTCCCGCGAAGATATCGTGATCGGCGGCGGCGCCGTCGGAACGCTCAGTTTCCTGCGGAATATCACGCCCGAACGAGGTCTGGTCCGCATGGCGTCCCCCGTCAACACGCAGTTCGGAGGCACGCTCCGCGACCTGGTCGTGTTCGACCTCGACGCCGACAACACCAGGGACCTGCTTGCGATCGACTCGGACGGCGCCCGCTTCATTCCCCTGCGCGGTCAGGGCGACGGCTCGTTTGTCGCCGAGCCCGCCATCTTGCTCCCCACCGGCCCTCGGGCTCTCACGCTCTTTGACGTGGATTCCGATGGCGATCTCGACGCGGCGATCGTGTCGCAAACCGCACCCGCCGTCACCATCCTGCGCAACGACTCCGGTGTGTTCAGCATGCTTTCCAATACAGGCGTCGGTGCCGGGCCCAATCTCATCGCATCGGGCGACCTCGATGGCGACTCCCGCCCCGACCTGGTCGTCGGTGATCTCACCGGAAAGTCCATGGTTCTGCTGCGCAACGCCGGCAACGACGGAACTCTCGAGACGCTTGGCACGCTCCCGCTCCCGGCGGCCGCCCTCGCCGTCGTCACTCGCGACATCGACGGCGACGCCGTTCCCGAAGTATTCGCCACCGTCAACAACGCCGAACAGGCTGTGCGCATGTACACCCGCGACGGCGCGAACTGGAACCTCGCATCGATCCCCATCATCGGCACGGGCAATGCGCTGCGTGTGGCCGATGTCAACGCTGACGGGCTCGTCGACCTGGCCGTCACCACGCGATCAGCGCCCCAGCGACTCAACATCGTCCTCGGTCACGGCGACGCCACGTTTGATTCGCCCCGGGCGTACCCAACCGGCTGGACCGCTCCCAAGATTACCGTTGCCGATCTGAACGCCGATGCCAGTCTTGATATCGCGTGCGTCGGCGCCGGCGGCGCCATCCTCATGCAGGCCCGCGAGCCAGGCGCGTTCAACCCGCAAAGCGGCCAGGGCGGCGGCGACTACTACATGACCTTCAACGTGCCCAACCAGACCGCCTCCGATCCCGATCCGGTCTACACCCTCAGGAACATGTTCGACGCCTGGCGTTCCGGACTGGTCGGCGTTGCCGACGGCGTGAAGTCACAGGCCACTCCCGACCAATCGATCATCCGCGCCGTGCTCCGATCCTCGGCCACGATCACTATTTCGCTCCGCGACTTCGCGGGAACTCCGGTCACGATCGATCCCGCCGCGGTCCGCCTCTCCCATGCGCCAGGAAGTGACAGGACCACCACCCTCGGGCCCGTCGAAGCAAGCGATCACGGCACGTTGATTGCCTCTGTGACCGCGGGCACCCGCTGCGGCGTGGACAAGATCGAGGTTGTTGTCGCGCATCAGCCTCGCGACATTATTCTCATGCCGTCCATCAGTCTCGTTGTCACCTCGCCCGCGGACCTGAACCTCGACGGGCGCGTTGATGACCTTGATTACCAGCCCTTCGTTGAGGCCTTCGAAACCGGGTCAGCCGACGCCGATTTCAACACCGACGGCTTCGTCAACGCCCTCGATTACGACCTGTTTGCCGAGCACTATGAGTCGGGCTGCTGAGTCCACACCCACCGCTCCGTCGAGAACCGTTACCGCACCATCGCCTTCGACGGCACCGCTTCCTTCTTCCCGCCCGGCGTGCTCCAGAACAGTTTCAGGTCATACCCGCCCGACTTTTCGAAGAACGACACACTGAACGGGTGCATCCCTTTGGCGAGCGCCACCGTCGCCGATTTCTCATCGTAACTGTGCAGCCCGTCGTGGTCGATCAGCACGCCGTCACCCAGCGTCATCACGCTCCCGTCGTCAGAGCCCAGCGTCAGCGTGTACACGCCGTCCCGTGGCACATCCAGAAATCCCGTGAACCGCATCGCAAAGTGATTCGGCTCGGTCGCCTTCGACAGATCAAGCCCGCGGCAGTCGCCCCGCGCCCGATCCGCGAATGACTCAAACTTCGGCACGCGATCAAAGTCGCCCTTCACGAACTCGTACTTCAACCCTTCGTTCGCGGCCACGCCTTCGGCGGCCTTCCGCGGCACGACCTTCTCAAACGTCCGCTCCACGATCGAACTCATCGCCTTCCCGTCGCGGAACGTCCGCGCCCGCAACGCCAAGGTCCGATCGATCGTGATCGCGCCCGTCGCCTTCGCCGAACTCGCCGTCGGCTCACTCCCATCCAGCGTGTAGCGGATCTCCACGTTCTTCTGCCCGCTCGTCACCCGCACCTTCATCGAGTCGATGAAGATCCCCGCGTCCGCCTCGATCGTCGGCGGCGACACCACGTCCGGCTTCCCCTCGATCACCAGTTTCACCACCGTCACCGGTTCCATCTGCGCGGGCTTCGCCGGCAGCGTGATCACCAGCGAATCCCCATCGCGATCCACCGCCAACCCCGACGCCTTCTTGTCCGCCAGCGGCGTCGCAAGCAGCGGCTTGTTCAGGAGATTCGTCACCCGCAACTTGCCGTCCGCCGGCCAATCAAACATGTGCAGGAACAGCGTCGTGTTTCCGTCCTCGGTGTACTTGGCGGTGCATCGCCCCCAAGACTGCGCCGAGAGCGGGCTCCCGACCGTTCCATAGATCGACGCGCCGTTCACAAACGTCCAGCGCCCGATCGACCGCAGTCGCTCCACCGACTCCGCCGGGATCTCGCCCTCCGCCGTCGGCCCGACGTTCAGCAGGAAGTTCCCGCCCTTGGACGCGATGTCCACCAGTTTCCTCACCAGATCGTCGGCGCTCTTGAAGTTCTTGTCCGCCGCGTTGTAGCCCCAGTGCCCGTTCATCGTCATGCACGTTTCCCACGGGAACGCCGGGGCCGTCTCCGGGATGAACTGCTCCGGCGTGCCGTAATCGCCCAGCCGCTCCGCGCGGTTCGTCTCCAGCCCATACGCGCCGCCCTCACGCCCGACGCGGCTGTTGATGATGATGTCCGGCTGCAGCGACCGCACATACTTCTGCAGGTCATGCCCGCGCTCGTTCGTCCATGTCCCTTCCCATTGCCCGTCAAACCACAACACGCCGATCGGCCCGTAGTTCGTCAGCAGTTCCTTCAACTGCGACTTCATGTACGCGACATAGTGCTCATAGTCCGCCCCCGCCGTCGGCCGATCCTTCTCCCAGTCACGCCGTGGCAGATAGTCGGGATGGTGCCAATCCATGATCGAGTAGTACCAGCAGATCTGGATCCCTTGCCGCCGCGACGCGTCCGCCAACTCCTTCAGGATGTCACGCTTGAACGGCGTGTCCATCACGTCGTGATCCGTCACCGCCGAGTCGAACAACGCGAACCCGTCGTGATGCTTCGACGTGATCACGATGTACTTCATCCCCGCGGCCTTGGCAATCCGGCACCACGCATCGGGATCAAACTTCGTCGGATTGAACTGTTTCCGATACAGGTCATACTCATCGACCGGAATCCGCGCCTCGCTCCGGATCCACTCGCCGTAGGTGTTCTTGTCGCCATGCACGCCCGCGGGGATCGCGTACAGCCCCCAGTGGATGAACATGCCGAACCGCGCATCGCTCCACCAGCCCAGCCGCTCTGGCTCGCCCGCCGCTGCCGATGCTCCTCCCGACGAACCAGCCGAGTGAGAAGTACCCGCGCACCCCGACATCGATACCAGCCCGGCCAATCCGATCGAGGCCACTCCCACCGAAACCCGGGCCAGCGGAACAATGCGACGAAGCAGTGTGAACATGCGATTCTCCTTGCGGTAACCCGCCCCAGTGTATCGAATCGTCAACACCACTTCCCGCTGCTTACAGCCGTGCGCCGCGGGGTCGCATTGCAAACCCGGTGGCCACGCATGCTCCGCCGTGTGCCCTCGACTCCCTCACCGGCCGTTCCCATTCCATCCACTCGTTCCCCTACCCTCCGCACGTGAAGCAGGCGCTCTCGCTCAACGACTCCCGCTGGACGCTCTACCTCGGCCCGCGCTCCGACGCCGCCCCACCCGCGCTCCGCGCTCAACTCTCTCGCGGTATCCCCGCTTCCGGTTGCATCCATCTCGATCTTCTCGCCGCCGGCCTCATCCCCGATCCCGCTGAATCCATGCACGAACTCGACGTGCAGTGGGTCGGTGAATGCGATTGGATCTATCGCCGCGAGTTTACCTGGCCGCCCGTCGAATCCGTGCCACGCGAGGGCAGCACGCCCACCTCGCCGGAGCCATTTGCCAACATCGACCTCGTCTTGGACGCCCTCGACACCTTCGCCACCATCTCGCTCAACGGCATTGAACTCGCCCGCACCGAGAGCTTGTACGTTCCGCACCGCCTCCCCGTCGCGACCCACCTCCGCACAGGTATCAACACCGTCGACCTCGCCCTCGAAGCCCCGCTCCGCGCCATCCGTCAGCGCGCCGCTCGCTTCGGTCCGCGCCCCGTCAACGGCGACTGGGAGCCCTTCAACTTCGCACGCCGACCCGCCTGCAACTTCGGCTGGGACTGGGGCCCCAAACTCGCGACCTGCGGCCTCAGCAACGCCTGCATCGAGCACTGGTCCGCCGCCCGCATCGACCACGTCCGCCCGCTGGTCACCCGCGCCGATGATTCCGCCGCCGCGCTCGAGGTCCATGTCGATCTGGCGCTCAGCTCGCACTCCCCCTTCACCGTCATCGCAGAACTTCTCGACCCTCAAGATCAGCTCGTCGCGAAAAGCACGGCGACGTGTTCTGCCGGCTCAGTCACCATCCCCCTCCACATCACAAACCCGCAGCTCTGGTGGCCGCGCTCCCACGGCCCGCAACCCCTCTACACCCTCCGCGTCTCGCTCACCGATCCGCCATCCTTCGCCACCCTCGATCAATCCTCGCGTCGCGTCGGCCTGCGCACCATCTCGCTCAACACCTCGCCCGACCGCTTCGGCGAATCCTTCGAGCTCCGCGTCAACAATCGCCGCGTCTTCATGCAGGGCGCCAATTGGATCCCCGAAGGCATGTGGCCCCTGCACGCCGGCGCCGACACCCTCCGCGCCCGCGTCCAGCAGGCCGCCGACGCCAACATGAACACGCTCCGCGTCTGGGGCGGCGGGTGCTACGAGCCCGATTCGTTCTACGACGCCTGCGACGAGCTCGGCATCCTCGTCTGGCAGGACTTCATGTTCGCCTGCGCCATGTACCCAGAGGAAGAGCCATACCGCGCCCTCGTCGAACGCGAAGCACGCCATCACGTCGCCCGTCTCTCCTCGCACCCCTCCGTCGCGCTCTGGTGCGGCGGAAACGAGTGCGTGTGGGGCTATGAAAACTGGGGCTGGAAGCAACGCCTCGCGCCCGATCAATCCTGGGGCGCCGCCTACTACTTCGATCTCCTGCCGCGGATCGTTCGCGAGCTCGACCCCACGCGTCCCTACTGGGCCAACTCACCCTGGTCGCGCGACGCAACGAGCGCGCCCAACTCTCCCGACCGCGGCGATCGACACACCTGGGACGTGCAGGGCGCGCGCTACCGCGAAGTCATCCCGCGCGCCTGCACCGAATTCGGACACCAATCCGTCAGTACGCTCGCCACGCTCCGCAAGGCCATCCCCGCCGAATCGCTCGCGCGCGTGCGACCGAGTCCGCCGTCTTTGGACGCCGGACCTGAGGCCCCGCGAAGGTCCGGGTCGATCGAGCCGATTCGCACCGCGAGCGACAGCGATCTGCTTCAACTCTTCTCCGACCAGCTCAACCACCGCCAGCGCGCCACCGGCGGCCACGAGCCTCACCACCTTGCCGAAATCCGCCGCGTCTATGGCGAGCCCCGCGATTTCGAGCACTGGCACGACCTCGCCCTCCGCGCCCAGGCCCGCGCCCTCTCCATCGGCGTCGAATGGCTCCGCGCCAACCAACCCCGCTGCTCCGCCGCCCTCATCTGGCAACTCAACGACGCGTGGGCCGGCTTCTCCTGGTCGCTCATCGACTCCGCCGGACGCCGAAAGCCCGCGTGGCACGCCGTGCGGCGCTCCATGTCGCCGCGGCTTCTCACCATCCAGCCCATCGAGCAGCGCCCCACGCTCATCGCGATCAACGACACCGCTCGCAACTGGTCTGGCCGCGCCCGCGTCCGCCGCGTCGATTTCGACGGCACAGCGCTCCGTGAGTCACACGTTGCCTTCAATGTTCCCGCCGGCGAGGTCCGTCACATCGCGGCCATCGACGACCTCATCGCCCCGACCACGCGCCCCTGGCGCGAGATCACCGTCGTCGATCCGATCGACTCGCCCGATGTTCCCCGCGCCACCTGGCTCTACCGCGTCGATCGCGAACTGCACGACCCGCCGCCCGAGTTCACCTGGTCATGGCGCGCCATCGGAAAGTACGGCGCCGTGCTCTCGCTCACCGCCGCCTCGCTCCTCCGCGACATCATCATCCATGCCGACCGCGCCGACGCCAAAGCCGAATGTGACGCCAACTTCGTCACGCTCCTGCCCGGCGAATCCTTCGATTTCCCGATCATCCGCCCGCCATCAGACCCATCCCGCCTCGTCGCGCCCGACTGCCTCACCACCGCCCGCGCCGCGCTTCCGAGTCAGTAACTCCGCGAGCGACGGTGTCTCCTGCCATTCACTGCGGCTCTTCTCGTCCCGACTATTCCTTCAACCCCTGCGTCGCGACTCCCTCCACAAACAACCGGCGCGTCAGGAGGAACAGCAGCAGCACCGGAACGATCACAAGCGTGCTGAACGCCATCACCAGGTTCCACGGCGTGCCGCCGTGCTGCGCGTAGTAGTTCGCCAGACCGAGTTGCAGTGTGTACTGCTCCTGGTGGTTCAAGAACACCAGCGGCCCGAGAAAATCGTTCCACGACGCCACGAACTGGAACAGCCCGACCGCCGCCAGCGCCGGCCGCGACAAGGGCAGGATCACCCGCACAAACACGCCGACATGCGAGCACCCGTCGATCCGCGCCGCCTCGTCCAACTCGCGCGGAATCGTCAGGAAGAACTGTCGCAGCATGAACACGCTCGACGCGCCGCTGAACCACGCCGGCGCCCACAGCGGCGCAAACGTTCCGATCCACCCGAGTTCGCGGAAGATCAGATACGACGGCGCGATCACCACCGCCTGCGGCACCATCATCGTCGCCAAGACCAGCGTGAACACCGCGTCGCGCCCGCGCCATTGCAGCCGCGAAAACCCATACGCCACGATCGAGCTCGAAACGAGCGTGCCAAGCACGCTCAGCACCGCGACCAGGAGCGAGTTCCGCAGGTACAGCGGGAAATCCGCGATCGGGCTCGTCCACACGTCGCGATAGTTCGACGCCGCCTGCTCAAAGAACCGCGACCAATACGCGACACTGAAGAGTGATGGATCCCCGCCCTCACCTTCAAACCGCGGCAGGACGCCCAGCCCCGGTGCCGACGCCTGCCCCGGCGTCTTGAGCGAAACCAGGAACCCCCACACCAAAGGCACGGCATACAGAAACCCGATTACCGCCAGCGACATCCAGGCGCCCAATCGCGAGCCGATGCGCGCGCCGCCACCCTCGCGCCCCGCGCCCGAATCATGACCACCCTGTCGCCGCTCAACACCCATCGGTCACACGATCCACGCTCGTCCCATCACGCCGCCCGGTAGTACACGAACTTCCTTCCAACCGCCAGCACGATCAGCGTCAGCGCCAGCGTCACCAGAATCTGCAGCCACGCCAGCGCGCTGGCGTACCCCATCCGCCCGTAGATGAACGCGTTGTTGTAGACGTACATCGAATACGTGTACGTCGTCTCCTCCGGCCCGCCGCGCGTCATCAGGTGCGGCGGCGCGAACAACTGCAGCGACCAGATCAGCGACATCACGCCGTTGAACAGGATCGCCGGCGACACCATCGGCAGCGTTACGTGCCTGAACCGCCCGAGCCGACCAACGCCGTCGATCGACGCCGATTCATACAGCGTCCGCGGCACGTCCTGCAGCGCCGCCGAGTACACCAGCACCGAGCTCCCGATCACCCACAGCCCCATCACGACCAGCGACGGCATCGCCCACGCCGTGCTCCCCAGCCAGTCCGGCCCGTCCACGCCCAGCGTCGAGAGCGCCGAGTTGATGAGCCCAAACCGCGGGTTGTACAGCCACAGCCACGACACCGCGCCAGACACCGCGGGCACCAGCGTCGGGATGAACACGATCGCGCGCACCAGCGCCGCGCCGCGCACCCGAGTCTCCAGCATCGCCGCGATCAAGAGCGACAACATCACCGAAAGTCCCGACGAAACAAGCCCGTACAGCAGCGTGTTCCGCGTGACGCGCCAGAAGAGGGGATCGCCGGCGAGTTCCTTGTAGTTGTCCAGCCCCACAAATGCCGCGGGCTCCAGCAGCGAGTAGTCGTTGAGGCTGTACCACAGGCTCATCACGATCGGCGCCGCCAGAAACGCGACAAAGCCGATGATCCACGGCATGATCCACGGGAGCGCCACCAGGAACGGAGACCGTTTCATGCCGGGGCTCCTTCCCGGCGCGAACGGAGCACCGCGGCCTTGTCCAGAATCGCTTGCGCCCTCGACTGCACGCGCGTCATGATCGCCCGCGGATCGCCGCCGCTCCATACCTCGTCGAACGCGCCGATCAGGAGGTCCGCGTAGGGCTTCCACGCGCGGGTCTGCGGCAGGACTTCCACGCGCGGGCTCGCCGTGATCGCGTCGTGCACCGCGACCGACTTGTTCGCGTGCGTGCGCATGAACTCGTCCGAGACGCGGGCCATGGGTGAACTCTTGCAGTGCTCGCTCGCCAGTTGCTCCTGGATCTCCCGCGACTGCATGTAGCGGAGGAACGCGAACGACTCCTCCGGGTGCGGACACCCGCGCGGGATCATCAGCACGTCGGCCTCGAGCATGCCGCGCGGCTGATCCGGGTCGGGCACGTCCGGCCAGAGCGGCACGGGGACCGCCGCGTAGTCGAGCGACGGGCTGTAGTGACGGATGAAGTTCGCCAGCCACGGCCCTTGCACAATCATCGCCGCGTGCCCCGAGATGAACGGGTCCTCGGGCGAGTGAAAACTCCGCGCATAACTGTTGGCGAACGCGCCGGCCGACGCGGGGCTGATCCGCGCCGCGCACCGTCCGATCCACTCGTACGCACGGATGCACTCCTCCGATGCCACCGTCGCGCGATCGTGCGCCGCGTCGTACAGCGAGCCACCGAACATGATCGGCCAGAAATACGGCCACCACGACGGCAGATTCGGCACAAAGCCCACCCGCGTCAGTTTCCCCTGCGCATCGCGATCGATCAGCCGCTCCGCCAGCGCGTCCAACTCCTCGATCGTGCGCGGCAAGCGCGATGGATCGGCCCCGATGCTCGCCAGGATCGCGCGGTTGCAGTACAGCGCCAGCGTGTAGCACGTGTTCACGCCGGCCCATTGCCGTCCCTGGTGCGAAAGCATCCGCGCGACCGCGGGCTTGTAGATCGATGGATCGATCGCGCCGGGGCGCGACACGAACTCGTCGAGCGACATCGCGGCCCGTGCCTCGGCGAACTGCGCGACGTTATAACTGAACATCCCGAGCACGTCGGGCGGATCGCCGCCGCCCACCGCGACCATCGCCTTGCTCATCGGGTCGGCGACCGGCACGCGCTGCACCCAGACGCGATCCTGAGATTCGTTGAAGCGATCGACCACGCGCTGGATCGCCTCGCCCTCCGGGCCCGTCCACTTCTCCCAGTAACGCAGCACCACCCGTCCCGACGGGATCGTGCGGCGCGAGCGTGCCTCGCGCGGCCAAAACGCCGCGAGGGCGGCCGCCCCCGCGAGCGAGCCGATCACCGCGCGCCGTGTGACGCTGGCCATCGTGGTTGTGTGCGGAGAATCACTCATCGGTCATGCGGAGCATACCACGCCAGCGCCGTGTTCCGGGCGTACACGCAGCGTGACGATCTGGAACGGACCCAGGGCGAGCGCTGTGGTGTTGCCGGTGTGCGACACACCGCGACGCTGCGACGCCGGGAGCGTGTCGACGCGTTCCAAGAGGTCGACTTCATCGACGCGCAACGCGGGAACGTGCCACGTGATGGACACGGGCGTTGCAACGCCGCGGGTCTCGACGAGGCGAAGCACGAGGGAGTCGTCGTCTTCGCCGGGCTTGAGCGCGAGAATCTCGATGCGCGAGCGTGGGTCGTGCGTGATCACGAAGGGTGACCACTCTGAAGTACCGTGTTCAGGCGACGCCGGCGCCTCCTTGGTGATCGGAACGACGATCATCGGGTCGTTGAGCGCCTCGGCCTCGATGTCCACGCCCGCGCGGCGCCAGTCGCCGTCGTGGGGCATGAGGCCGTACGTGAACTCGTGCGCGCCGATGTCGGCCCGCGGATCGGGGAAGCGAGCGGAGCGCAGGAGCGACAGCCCCATCACGCCGGCGTGGCACGAGTGCCCGTACTTGCAGTCGTTGAGAATCGCCAGGCCCACGCCGCCGCCCGAGAGATCCATCCAGCGGTGCGCGGGGACCTCGAAGCGGGCGCGATCGTGCGGCGTGTCGCGCCCCGTGCCGCGGGTGACGACGCCGAGCGACGTGTCGTAGGTGGCGTGCGATGCGCGGATGCCGGTGTCGAAGAGCACACGCAGCAGCGTGCGATCTTCACGCCAATCGACATGGCACGCTACGTCAAGACGCGGAGAGCCGGCGCGGAGGGTGTAGCGCTGCGTGATCGTGCTGCCCTTGCCGAAGAATCGGACGAACTCGACTGAAGCGCGGAGCGGGTGCTGCTCAACCACACGCCATGAATCCGCGGGCGAGTCGAGCGGCGTGGCGTGGTTGAGATAGTCCTCGTCGATGTCCCAGGCTTCCCAGTACTTGGGCTCGTCGCGATATGTGACGAGTCGCCCGAGCACGCCGCGGAGCGGGTGCGTGGCGGACGTTGAGTCGCGATTGTTCTGAGCGGCGATGGTGGCCGCCTGCGCGCCCGAGGCGACATGAACAAGGCTGACGACGGCTCCGGTCGTGTCGAGCGTGCAGGAGATCAGCGAGTTGGCGAGCGTCAGGCCATCGATGGTCACGGGCGCGGGCGCTGAAGAGTCGGGCGCGTGCGCGCCCACGGCGCGGCAGCCCATCGCGGGCACGCCGGCGACGAAGCACGGCGTCGCGTTGATGTCGACGACGTCGGATCGAGGCCAAGAGGCCGGATTGAACACAAGGTGCGAGGCGGGCGATGGTGAGTTCGCGGAAATGGCACGTGTCCACGAGTCGATGGCGCGCTTTGCGATTGCATCGGCCGCCGCGCTGATGGCGTTGAACTGCTCGCGCGCGTCGTCGTAGACCTCGCCGATGGACGAGCCGGGCAAGATGTCGTGGAACTGGTTGAGCAGGAGGAGCTTCCACGCCTCGTCGAGGGCGGCACGGACATCGCGCGGCGTAATGTCGTGCGCGGGGGCCGCGCAGGCGAGCCATTCGGCGCGGCGAAGAGCGCGTTCGGCGCGGCGGTTGGCCTTCTTGATCCAGGCCTGCGTCGTGTATGTGCCCCGATGACTCTCAAGATACAGTTCGCCGTCGTGCACGGGCAGGTCGGCGCGGGCGGCCAGCGTGTGCAACTCCTGCACAAACAGACGCGGCGTGGCGATGCGCGTGGCGGGCATCTCGGGGCAGGTATCGGCGATCACGAGGTTGTCGAGCATCCATTCGGTCGGCCCGCCGCCGCCATCGCCATAGCCATAGGGCTGGAGCCATATCGGCGTGCGTCCGGCGTCCTTCCGTTCGTGGTTGACGCGGCCTTTTCGCAGTTCGGGCGGAGTATTGGTCGCGTTGTATTCCAGGCCGGGCGTCATGTGCGAGAGAACGCGGGTGCCGTCGAGACCCCGCCAGAGGAAGGTGGAGAACGGGAACTCGTTCGTGTCGTTCCACGCGAGTTTGTTGGCGATAAACGTGTCCAGGCCGCTCTGCGCCATGAGTTGCGGGAGCGTGCCGGGGAATCCGAATGTGTCGGGGAGGTAGAGGTATCGCTGTGTGCCGTGCGCGCCGAAGCGATCGTGCCAGTAGCGCGTGCCGTGGATGAGTTGGCGGATGAGTGATTCGCCGCTGGGGAGGTTGGCGTCGGGCTCGATCCACATCGCGCCGCCGGGTTCCCAGCGGCCATTGGTGACTTCGCGTGCGATGCGCGCAAAGAGCGCGGGCGAATCACGCTCGACCCACGCGTATTGCTGCGCCTGGCTGCAGAGGAAGCGGTACGGCGGATGGTCGTCGAGCATCCGCAGCGCGGTGGCGAAGGTGCGCAGACACTTGCGCCGCGTCTGGTCCAGACGCCACAGCCACGCCGTATCGATATGGGCGTGCCCGATCGGGAAGCACTCGGTTCGGTTTGAGAGTGGCGCGTCGCCCGTGATCGCCATGCGTAGACGAACACCGGCCGACCGTGCGAACTCGTCCGAGTCGGCCCTGCCCGCGTCGTCAAGGACAGCGCGGAGTGCGGAGTCGAGGGTGTTGCGCCGGGATGCGTCGAGGTCCGCCAGTGAGAGCAGGCCGAGCGTGAAGCGTGCGAGGATGTCGAGCGAACGCCACGCGGGGTTGATGCGGACGATCTCTGCGAATTCAAGCCGCCCGGGGAGTTCCTCCTTCCAGCGGGCATGCTCCGTGGAGTCGTCCCAGAAGAACGTTGTCGCACCCAGCGGGCGGTTGCACGCTGCCTCGATGAAGAGATCGATGTTCGGCGAGGTGATGTCGAGCGGGATGAGTGTGTGGTTGACGTCCAGGCCGTGGATCGGGGACCCGTTACGCCAGAGCGTGGCTTCCGTCCCGCTTGAGAAGCGGAGATGGACTGATCGGTCGGTGGTGGGGAGGCAGGCGGTGAGTCGGAACCAGGCGATGGACCAGACCGGCCCCCAGCGCCATCCGAGATCGACGGGGTGAAAAGTGAGGCAACGTGCTTCGACGTCGTCCTTCGCGGCCCGCTGCGCGACACCGCAGCGGAGCGGTGCGATGATCGTCCACGCGCGTGCCGTGATTCGCGCGTCAAGTAGTGACTTGAGTTCGATCAACTGGCCACTCATGGGCGTAGCGTATCGCGCGCCCCGGCCGTTGAAGCGGCCGCCTCGCATCGATCACCAGCCGTCATGAACCGCCCCGCGGGGCATCCAGAAACGCGGCCACTCCTTCAGACCGCGCGGCACCCCACGCCGATGCTTGTGGCGAAACTCGCCTTACGTCGTCGCGGCGGCCTTGACGATCCCCACAAAGTCCTCGGGCTTGAGCGACGCCCCGCCGATCAGACCGCCGTCGATGTCGGGCTGCGCGAACAACTCCGCCGCGTTCGAAGGCTTCACCGATCCGCCGTAAATGATCCTGGTGCGGGCCGCGATCTCAGGGCCATACAACCCAGAGATCAACTGCCGCAGTTTGCGATGCACGTCCTGCGCGTCGTCGGGCGTTGCCGTCTTCCCCGTCCCGATCGCCCACACGGGCTCGTAGGCCAGGATCAGGCGGTTGACCCAGTCGCCCGGAACGTCCGCGAGCCCCGATCGGACCTGCCGTTGATTCACCGGATCGGTGTGCCCGGCCTCCCGCTGCTCGATGGTCTCGCCCACGCACAGCACGCACTCCAGCCCCGCCTCGAGCGCCGCCCGCACCTTGGCGTTGATCAGGTCGTCCTGCTCGCCGATCACGTGCCGACGCTCGGAGTGCCCGACCAGCACCGTCGTCGCGCCGCAGTCCTTCAGCATGTCGATTGAAATCTCGCCCGTGTAAGCGCCGTCCGGGCGGTGATACACGTTCTGCGCGCCCATCCGTATCGACGACGATCGATCGCGAAGGATCGACCGGACCGACAGGAGATACGGGAACGGCGGATACACCGCCACCTCGACGCCTTCCACCCGCGCCAGGCCGTCCACGACCGCGCGCGTCAGGTCCGCCGACGAAGTGCGGTTCGTGTTCATCTTCCAGTTGCCACCGACGAAAGGCTTGCGTTCGTGCACGGGTTCTCCGATCTGCTCCTCACGGAGCGAACCAGAGCCTAGGCCGCGGCTTGGTAGGTCGACGCGTCGCCCGCATGTTTGGCAATCAACGCGTCAAAGCCGGTGAAGTCAAGGCTCACGAAGAGGGGTGCCAGTTGCGGATCAAACTGCGACCCCGCGCAGCGCACGATCTCCGCCAGCACCTTCTCCCGAGAAAGCGCGCTGCGATACGAGCGGTTCGAACTCATCGCGTCGAACGTGTCCGCCAGCCCGATGATCCGTGCGATAAGGGGAATCCCCTCGCCGCTCAGGCCGTGCGGATAGCCCTTGCCGTCCCAGCGCTCGTGGTGCGACAGCACCCCGGGCAACGCCGGTCCCAGCGGCACGACCGTGCGAAGAATGCTGTGCCCGATCTCCGGGTGGCGCTTGATCGCCGCATATTCCTCGTCGGTCAGTCGCCCCGGCTTGGTGAGCACCGCCTCGGGCACTCCGATCTTGCCCACGTCGTGTACGAGCCCAGAGATTCGCACCCATTCCACGTCGCGGTCCGCGATACCCAGTTTGCGCGCCAGAAGTTCCGAGAGATGCGACACCCGTTCGCTGTGCCCGCGCGTGTAGTGGTCCTTGGCGTCGATCGAGGCCGTCACGGCCTGGATCGTCCCGAGGAACAACTGCTTCTGCTCGAGATACAAGGCCGAGTTCTCGAGAAACGCGTTGACGAACCCACCCGCCGCGTGGATCAACTGGGTGTCGTAACTGCTGATCGCCGGATCGGGCCCTGCTTTGTTGGCGGCGATGATCGCCCCGATCACCCGACCCTCGCGGATTAGGGGCTGCACCAGCGTCTGCGACGCCGGCGCCAGCGGCGAATCAATGCCGGGATCGATGATCGACCAGTCCCGATTCGCCGTCAGCCGCGAGAGCACCCCCAGCGACCGCGCCGCCAGTTCCTCGTTCTCCTCGTCATCGCTGATCGGTGATCGACCGTCGATGATCGTCGTCCCGCGAAGACCGGGCGTCACCGCCGGGTCGTCCGCGAATCGCGCCATGATGAAATCAAACGACAACGCCGCACGCAATCTCTTGCACGTCGCGCCGACGAAGTTCGGCGGGTTGGTCAGGTCGCCGATGGCGCGGCCGATGTCATACACCGCGTCGAGTTGCTCATACGACGCCGACAGTTCGCTCGTCAGCACCGTCGTTGCGTCCGAGTGATCGGCCGCCTGCGCCACGTCAACCGCCATCCAGCGCAGGAAACTCCGCAGGTGCGCGATCGACTCCGGCGTGTGCGTCGCCACAGGCGCCAACGCCGTGTGCGCCTCCTGGTGCGGTATACCCGCCGCCTCGCACGCCGAAAAGAACCACGGCTGCGACAGCATCGCGGGTGTGAACGCCAGCGCGACCGTGTACCCGCTTCGGCGACGTCGCTCCTCGACTGGAACCGGCGCGGCAAAGCACCCGGTGAACAGTTCCACCACGCCCGGTGCTGGCTGACTCGCCCACCCCTTCGCGGCCTCCAGCAGGGGCGCGACAATCACCGCCGTCGATACCAGGCGCTCGCCCGGCGTCGCCGGCGGCGAAGGCACAATCGCCCCGCTCGCGGTGATCGACACCGTCGCGACTCCCAGACTGGTGCAACGCTGCCGCACCGTCAGGTGCGCGATCTCGAGTGGCGTCGGCATATCAGGCGGCCTCCGGCAGGTTCGCTCCGGCGGATTCGCCGGATGAAAGCAGTTCTCGTACGCACTCCACCAGTTTCGACGCGCTAAAGGGCTTGGACATCATCCGCCGGATGTTCGCTCCCCTCATCTGCTCCGGCGAGAGCACATGCCCACGCGCCGTCAGCATGATGATGCGAACCCCCGGCTGCTCCGCCGTCAGCGCGGTGCAGAACTCCAGGCCCGACATCTGTGGCATCTGGAAATCGCTGACGACGATGTCGGGCCGAATCTCACGCGACAGATCGAGTGCTTCCGCACCGTCGCGAGCTTCGGTCACTTCAAACCCGCTTGATCGCAGTTTCGCCGCCACCATGTGGCGGATATGGTGCTCGTCGTCAGCGATGAGGACTTTGCTCGGCATCAAGATTCCCTCCGAAAACGTCCAACCCGATCGACGTTTCCGCCCGGGGGCTTGACCGGGGTCCGCCCCCGCGTGGACTCACAGGCGTTCTCGGACCGGCACGCGTGGGACGGTCGACAGAGACGCGCCGGCGCGGTACACCGATGCGCATGAACTCACTCCATCGTCGTGAATTCCTCACCCTCACAGGGCTTGCCGGCGCCGGAATGGCCGGATCCGGACTCGCCGCCCTTGCACTCGGCTCGACAAAGGCACGCGCCGCCTCGCTCCCATCAGCCCCCGCCGAGGGAGACGCCCACCGCGGCCCGTGCGCCATCGCCTCCGGCAACTGCGATCCCGGCGTCGCCAAAGCCTACGAGATGGTGATGAGCGGCTTTGACCCCGCCGACGCCGTCGTCGCCGCCGTCAAGTTCAACGAAGACGATCCCAACGACCAGTCCGTGGGACTCGGAGGCCTGCCCAACGAAGAGGGCATCGTTGAACTCGACGCCTCCGTCATGCACGGCCCGACCCACAAGGCCGGCTCGGTCGCCTCCATCCGCAACATCAAAAATCCCGCAGCCGTGGCCCTCGAAGTGCTCCGCAAGACCGACCACGTCATGATCGTCGGCGAGGGTGCGCTCAAGTTCGCGCTCCGCATGGGCTTCAAGGAAGAAAACCTGCTCACCGAGAAATCGCGCCAGGCCTGGGTACAGTGGCGCGCCAACCTCAACAAGGACGACAAGTGGCTCGACGATGACCAGCAGATCCAGCCCGTCGGCGGGAAGAAGGTCAGCGCGATCGAGAAGAGCCTCATGTTCACATGGGGCACTGTCCACTGCTCCGCGCTCACGCCCGCCGGTGACATGGCCGCCTGCACCAGTACCAGCGGCCTGTCGTGGAAGATCCCCGGTCGTATCGGCGACTCCCCCATCGTCGGAGCGGGCATGTACTGCGATAACAACGTCGGCTGCGCCGGCGCGACCGGCCGCGGCGAATCCATGATCGTGAACTGCGGCTCGTACGCCATCGTCCAGAACATGGAACGCGGCATGACGCCCAGCGAGGCCTGCGCCGCCTTCCTCAATAAACTCTGCGACCACACGAAGGAAAAGCATCTCCGCGACGCCAAGGGCCGCCCCAACTTCAACGTCAGCGTCTATGCACTCCGCAAGGACGGGGCCTACGGCGGCGCGTGCATCCACCCGGGCGGAAGTTACGCCGTCGCCGACGGCACCGCCGCCAACGCCAAGAACCTGCGGATCGTCGCGTGTACCCCGCTCTTCAATGACTGAATCTGCCGAGGACGTGCCGACGCAGGCACGCCTTTTCCTCTCCGCGTCGTTTCACCCTCCTCGCTTCTCCGTGTCCCTCCGCGTTGGATGACATTCGAGCCGCGACTGCAATCAAACCCGAGGCGTGCGATCGAGGACAAGATGAACCTTCAGCACCACCCACTTTCATCCCGCCTGCGCCTCATCTCGCTCACGATGGCACTCGCCGCCCTCGCCACCTCGGCATTCGCCGGAGCCGACACGGCCCAGAGCGGCCCGGCGTGGATGAACGCCATCCCAAACTGGGCCCCCTCATGGCTCCCGCGCCTCTCCGGGCGCGGGCACGTCGTGCTCGTGCATTTCCCCATCGCGCTCCTCGTCGTCGCGGCCGCGTGCGAGTTCTGGAACGCCCTGCGCCGGCGCACCGACCCATCGCGCTCCGGCCTGACCTGCCTCGTGCTCGGCGCGCTGGCCGCGGGCGTCAGCGCCGCCACCGGATGGATCAACGCCGACCTTGAGGGCGCACGCACCAGCATGGCCGAGACGCTCTCGCTCCACCGCTGGGTCGGCGTCGCGGCCGCGGGCGCGTCGCTCCTCACCGCACTGGTCATCGCGCCGCTCCTCCGCCCGGGCGGGCGCGGCCCGATCGGCGCCTATCGCGCCTGCGTCGTCATCTCCGCCGCCCTCGTCGGCGTCGCCGGGCACTTCGGCGGCTCGCTCGTCCACGGCGAAAACTACTTCTGGTCCGTCATCTTCCCGCAAAGCGAAGCCCCGGCAGCATCCGAAGCGACCAAGCCCGCGCCGTGGCCCGCCGGCATGGCGACCAAGCCCGGCACGATCGACTTCGAGAAAACCATCCGACCCATCTTCGAGACGCGCTGCGTCGAGTGTCACGGCCCATTCAAGAAGAAAGGCGGCCTGCGCCTTGACCTCCGCGCCGGTGCGTTCCGCGATCCTTCGACGTATGTCATCGTCCCAGGCAAGCCCGACGAGAGCGACCTCTTGCATCGCGTCACGCTCCCGCCCAGCGACCCCGACTTCATGCCCGACGGCGAAAAGCCCCTCAACCCCGACGAGATCGCCGCGCTCCGCACATGGATCGCCGAGGGCGCGTACTGGCCGGAGTCATTGACCAAGGTCGAAGATCTCGATGCCAAACAACGCGACACCGAACTCCGCGCGGCGACACGTCATTCCTTCGAGGAGGCGGTCGTGATTGATCGCAGCACGGGCAAACCGGTCCCGCACCCTGGCGGGCAGGCAATGGCGGCCGCCGACGCCATCCGCGCTAAACGCGGCGTGGTCGTCGATCTCGGCGCCGACGACGCGCGTCTCAGCGTCGATCTCTCCGTCATCGCCCCGCCCATCGGCGACGCCGACCTCACGCTCTTCGATAACCTCCGCCCCACGATCTCGTGGCTCAATCTCTCGCGCACCGCCATCACCGACACCGGCCTCAACTCGCTCAAGGGACTGCCGGAACTCGAACGCCTCCGCCTCGAATGGACCTCGGTCGGCGATTCGGGCTTGGACTTTGCCCCGACTTGTGCGAAACTGAGTTCGCTCAATCTGGTCGGGACCAAGGTGACCGACGCGGGCCTCGCCAAGCTCGCGCCGTGCAAATCGCTCCGCAAGTTGTACGTGTGGAAGACGGGCGTCACGCCCGACGGGATCGCAAAGTTCAGGGCCGCCCGCCCCGAGGTCGAAGTCGTTGAAGGTGTGCAGTGATGAAGTTTGATCGCCACGACGCATCAACGAAATCCCACTCGCGCGAGCGCGACGGGAGTTCTCCAACGTTGGACGCCGCACCTGAGGCTTGGCGAATGTCCGGGTCGGTCGGCCGCGTGCACGCGACGTCCACGATTCACGCCCTCGCAACCGCCGCCACGACACTCGCGCTCGCTTCGGGCCTGATGCTGGGCCTTGGCCTGCCGCGTGCGAGCGACCCGCCGCCCGACGCCGACCACGTCGACTTCAACGCCGACATCCGTCCGATCCTCTCCAACAACTGCTTCAAGTGCCACGGCCCGGACGAGGCCAAAGCCGAAGGCGGCCTGCGCCTCGACACGCTCGAGCACGCGACCGCGCCGACCAAGAAGAACAATCGCGCCATCGTCCCCGGCAAGCCCGGCGAGAGCGAACTCATCAAGCGCGTCTCGTCCAGCGACGACGACGTGCGCATGCCGCCGCCCGAGATGCACAAAACGCTCACGCCCGTGGAGGTCGCGACGCTGTCGAAGTGGATCGAAGAGGGCGCGGAGTACAAGCTCCACTGGTCGCTCGTGCCGCCGGTGCGGGGCGAGTTGCCCGCCGTGAAGAACACCGCGTGGTGCCGCAGTTTCATCGATGCCCACGTGCTTGCCCGCCTTGAAAAGGAAGGGCTTTCGCCCTCGCCCGAGGCCGACAAGGAAACGCTCCTGCGTCGCGTCTCGCTCGACCTGACCGGCCTGCCGCCCGCGCCGAAGGAGATCGACGATTTCCTCGCCGACACCAGCGATGCCGCCTACGAACGCGTCGTCGATCGCCTGCTCGCCAGCAACGCCTACGGCGAGCGTTGGGTCCGCCTGTGGCTCGACCTGGCGCGCTTTGCCGACACCAAGGGCTACGAAAAGGACGATCGCCGCACGATCTGGCCCTACCGCGACTGGGTCATCCGCGCCTTCAACAGCGATATGCCCTTCGATCGCTTCAGCGTGGCGCAGATCGCCGGCGACCTGCTCGACAACTCCAGCGACGACGACCTCGTCGCCACCGCGTTCCATCGCAACACGATGAACAACGACGAGGGCGGCACCGACGACGAAGAGTTCCGCTCCGCCGCCATCGTCGATCGCGTCAACACCACCATGCAGGTCTGGATGGGCGTCACCGCCGGCTGCGCCCAGTGCCACTCGCACAAGTATGACCCCGTCTCGCAGCACGAGTACTACGGCCTGTTCGCGATGCTCGATCAGACCCAGGACGCCGACAAACCCGACGAATCGCCCACGTTCATGGTCGGGACGCCGGAAGACAAGGCCAAACTCGCGGCCCTCGATGCCGCGCTCCGCGATCGCGAGGCTGAACTCGCCGCGTCCGTCGCTAAGAACGATGCGACCGACGCGGGCAAGGCCGAGGTCGATCGCCTGACCAAGGCCCGCGACGCCGCCCGCGCCGAGGCCGACGCCCAGCGCGCCAAGCTCCCATCGATCCCCATCATGCGCGAGCGTCCGCCCGACCAACGACGCACGACCAAGATCCATATCAAAGGCAGTTTCCTCAACCAGGGTGATCCGGTCGAGCCCGGCGTGCCCGTCGCCTACGGCAACCTCCGCGAAAACCAGCCGCGCAATCGTCTGGGCTTCGCTCGCTGGCTCGTCGACCGCGGCAACCCGCTGGCGGCCCGCGTCACCGTCAACCGCTGGTGGGAGCAATTCTTCGGCGTCGGCCTCGTCGAAACCGTCGAGGACTTCGGCTCGCAGGCGCCGATGCCCACCCACCCCGCGCTCCTCGACGCGCTCGCCGTCGAGTTCATGGACCACGGCTGGAGCATGAAGCAACTCTGCAAGGCGATCGTTACGAGCGCGACGTATCGCCAGGCCTCACGCGCCCGCGCCGAGTGCATGGAGCGCGATGCTCGCAACCGCCTCCTTTGGCGCGGCCCGCGCTTCCGCCTCGACGCCGAAATGCTCCGCGATTCCGCCCTCTCCGCCGCGGGCCTGCTCTCCAGCAAACTCTACGGCCCGTCGGTCTTCCCGCGCCAGCCCGACGGCATCTGGGCCATGCCCTACAGCGGCGATTCGTGGGTGCTCAGCGCGGGCGAAGATCGCTTCCGCCGCGCGCTCTACACCTTCATCCGCCGCACCGCCCCGTATCCCTCGATGATGACCTTCGACGCCGGCAGCCGCGAGAGCTGCCTCCCGCGCCGCATCCGCACCAACACGCCGCTCCAGGCGCTCACGACACTCAACGACCCCGTCTTCGTCGAGGCGGCCCAGGGCCTCGCCCGCCGCGCCGTGCTCGAGGGCGGCAGCGAACCCAAGTCCCGCGCCGCGTACATGATCAGGCTCTGCATCGGTCGCACCCCGCGAGCAGGCGAGGCCGAGCGGTTGCTCTCGCTCTATGAAGGCGAGTTGGCCCACTACACCGCCCACAGCGATATTGCGATCAAGATGGCGACCGATCCTCTCGGGCCTCTGCCCGACGGCATGAACGCGCCGGAACTCGCGGCATGGACCGTCGTCGCCAATGTCGTCCTCAACCTCGATGAAACGCTGACGAAGAACTAGGCGCGGCAATCAATCGCGCAAGCAAGCGACGCAACCGGGCAGGCGTGAACGCAGAGACCGAAAGTGAGCAAGCGGATGAACCTCTTCCACGAAAAATCACACGCCACGACCCGCCGCCATTTCCTCGGGAAGTTCGGGCTGGGTGCTCTGGCCTTCTCGCTCCTGGACGGACGCGCCGCCAGCGCCGCGCTCTCGGGCGCGACAAGCGACCCGATGGCCCCGCGCGCGCCTCACTTCGTCCCACGCGCCAAGCGCGTCATCTATCTCCACATGGCCGGCTCGCCCCCTCAGCAGGACCTCTTCGACCCCAAGCCGAAACTCACCGAACTCAACGGCCAGCCCTGCCCCGACTCCTTCCTGCAGATGGAGCGCTTCGCCTTCATCAAGGGCCACCCCACCATCCTCGGCTCGCCCTACAAGTTCGCGCCGCACGGCCAAGCCGGCATCACAACCTCAGAACTCCTCCCTCACTTCCAATCCATCAGCGATGAGGTCACGCTCATCAACTCGATGTTCACCGATCAGTTCAACCACGCGCCCGCTCAACTCTTCCTATACACCGGTGCGCCGCGTCCCGAACGCCCCTCGATGGGCGCATGGGCGACCTACGGCCTGGGCACCGACAACTCCGACCTGCCCGGATTCGTCGTCCTCGTCAGCGGCGGCCGCCAGCCCGACGGCGGTAAAGCCACATTCGGTTCTGGCTGGCTCCCCAGCGTCTATCAAGGCGTGCAATGCCGCACCGTCGGCGATCCCGTGCTCTATGTCTCCGATCCGCCCGGCATGGACCGTGCCGGGCGACGCCGCAGCCTCGACGCGCTGCGCGATCTCAACGAGAAACAAGCCGCATACTTCGGCGACGACGAAACGCTCACTCGCATCAGCCAATACGAACTCGCGTTCCGAATGCAGGTCTCCGTCCCCGACGTCATGGACATCTCCAAGGAACCGCCCGAGGTCCACGAGATGTACGGCACTGCCCCAGGCAAACAGTCGCTCGCCAACAACTGCCTCCTGGCACGCCGACTCGTCGAACGCGGCGTGCGATTCGTCCAGATCTTCGACTGGGGATGGGATATCCACGGCACCGGGCCCAGCGACGACCTCATCACACACCTCCCGAACAAGTGCAAGGAGATGGACCGCCCCGTCGCCGCTCTCATCAAAGACCTCAAGCAACGCGGACTGCTCGACGACACCCTCGTCATCTTCAGCGGCGAGTTCGGACGCACAGCCATGAACGAGGCCCGCAACGGCTCAACATACCTCGGCCGCGATCACCACCCGCACTGCTTCTCCATCTGGATGGCCGGCGCCGGCGTCAAACGCGGCTACGTCCACGGCGCCACCGACGAACTCGGGTATCGCATCACCAAGGACCCCGTCCACATCCACGATCTCCAGGCCACCATCCTGCACATCCTGGGCATGGACCACGAACGCCTCACCTATCGATTCCAAGGCCGCGACTTCAGGCTCACCGATGTCCACGGCAAAGTGGTGAAGGCGCTGCTGGCGTGAGTCCCCGGAAATGAAATGCGGGCCCCCGTGGGCCCGCATGCATCGTCCCGTGTACGCCTTACTCACCGCCGCGACGGCGTGTCTTTGTCTTCGTCCTCGACGAAGGCATCAGGGAACTCGTCCTCGTCCTCCACAGTGTCTTCAACCTCGGGCGGCCCGTCGTCGAACGGCGCTTCCTCGGTGTCGTCGGCCTCGTTGACGGCGTCACCGCCCGCTGGCGTGCTGGCCGTCGCGCTCGTGTTGAAAAGGTCGCCCTGCTTCTCACCGCTCGCCAGGCCCTGCGCCGATGCGAGTTTCTTCATCGCTTCCCAGTCGGCCGGGGTAATCAGCACGTCGCGGGCGACGGAGCCCTTGTGATCCGAGATGATGCCCGCGATCCCCATGAGGTCAATAAGGCGGCTCGCCCTCGTGTACCCGATCGCCAGGCGCCGCTGCAGCAGCGACACCGATCCACGACGCGTTTCGAGAACAATCTCCACCGCACGCGGGAACAGCGGGTCCTCCTGCGCCGCCGCGAGCGACGCCGAGGAGTTGTTGGCGCTGGCCATGGCACGCTCCTCGTCCGTCAGTCCGCCGAGGCCCGTTCCCGATTCATCGGGCGCCGAACGCAACGCAACCAACTGCCGCTCGAACGATGGCGTCGCGATGTCGCGCATGAACCGCACGACACGCCGGATTTCCAGATCGTCCACGAGAGTGCCCTGGGCGCGGGTCAGTTTGTTGCTCCGCGGCGACAAGAACAGCATGTCGCCGTGCCCAAGCAGCAGTTCGCCCCCCTTGTGATCGAGCACGATACGCGAGTCCATGCCGCTGGCGACCTTGAACGACACCCGGCATGGCATGTTCGACTTGATCAGGCCCGTTACAACGTTCGCCTGCGGACGCTGCGTCGCCAGGATCAGGTGGATGCCGACGGCGCGAGCCTTCTGGGCGATGCGGATGATGTGGCTCTCCACCTCCTTGGCCGTCATCATCAGGTCCGCAAGCTCGTCGATGATGAACACCATGTACGGCAACTTCCGCGGGATCTTCGCCTCCTCCGCCTCGTTCTGCGGGCGGAAGCGTTCCTTGAGTTCTTCCCACGACAGCCCGTTGTACGACGCGATGTCGCGGCAGCCCGCCTCGGCGAGCAGTTCGTAACGCTCGTCCATCTTGTGGGTCGCCCACTCCAGGATCGCGGCTGCCTTGGACATCTCCGTTACGACCGGGCACATCAGGTGCGGGATGTCCTTGAACTGGCTCATCTCGACCATCTTGGGGTCGACCAGCACGAGCTTGAGCTCGCTGGGCTTCTTCGTGTAGAGGAAACTCATGATGATCGTGTTCATGCACACGCTCTTGCCCGAGCCGGTCGTGCCGGCGATGAGCATGTGCGGCATCTTCGTCAGGTCTTCGATCAGCACCTCGCCAGAGGCGTCCTTCCCCAGGAACATCGGGAGCTTCATGCCCGCGAAGGTCTCGCTCTTGCCCATCAGTTCGCGCAGACGGACCTTCTCCTTCTGCGTGTTCGGGACCTCGATGCCCACCGTGTCGCGCCCAACCTGGTTGGGAACGATGCGGATGTTGATCGCCTTCAGGGCGCGAGCGATATCGCTCGATACGGCCGAGATCGCCGCGACCTTGGTGCCGGGCGCTAGCCTGACGTCGTAGAGCGTAATGACCGGTCCGGACTCGATGCCGACCACCTCGCCGTCGATGCGGTACTGGCGCAGAGCGCTCTCAAGGGCCGTCGCCTGATCGCGGACGTATTCCTCGAGCTTGGCGTTGAAGTTCTCTTCTGGGACTTCGAGGAGGTCGAGGGAGGGGAACTCGTAGGGGCGCGAGGGCTCGACCGCCGCGGGCACGCTCGCGAGCGTCGGGTCGTCGGCCGACTGCACGCCCTTCAGGTCCTCCGCCGTCGCAAGCTTCTTGTCCTTCTGCCCAAACAGAATGGGAAGCTTGGCGATCTTCTCCCGCAGTGCATCCTCGCTGTACACCTGCGGTGCGCCGGCGGCATCTTCGTCGTCCTCTTCGTCGACGGGCGATTCCGCGTCGTCGTCAGACTGGTCATCGTCCTCGTCCGCAGCCGCGACCTTCTCGACGCCTGCCTTCTTGCCCGACTTCCGCGCGGGCTTTTCAACTTCGGCATCCTCGGCGTCCGCGTCGTTCGCGGATTCGTCGCCCTCGATCGCGCCGGCGTCCGCGCGGACTTCGTCGCCCTTGCCCTTCTTACCCTTGGGCTTGAGTTCGGTGACGACACCCACGCCCTCGACGCTCTCGGCGTCGAGCGCCTCGGCCTCGGCGGGCGCGAGATCTTCCTTGCCCTTACGCTTCCGCTTGCTCTTGAGCGTGTCGCCCTCGGGGATCGTCGTGTCGTCGTCGATGTCGTTGCTGCGAACCTTCGGCTTGCTCTCACGCCGCAGCAGACCCGCCAATGCTCCAAAGATCCCGCCGCCCGTCCGTGCAGCCGATTTGCTCGCCGCGATCGCCGCCTCGCCCGCGATCTCCCCGGTAAACCTCCCCGCCGTGACCGCCGCCGGCACCGCCCGCTCTCGCGCAAACCGCATCGTCCATCCCGTCAGCGCCGACACGATCTCATCGATCGCGACGACCGACCCAAGGATCCCCATCAGCGCCAGCCACAGGAACGAGCCGAGCGTCCCGAAGCGGTCGCCGAGTTCGGCCGCCGTCACCACCCCCGTCGTGCCGCCAGCCAGATCCGGGAGCGGCCCAGAGAGCGGCGCCATCAGGTTCTGCAGGCCCGCCGCGGCGATCGTCATCATCACCGCACCGATAAGGCGAACCGCCGCATGCCGAACCTTCCCGCCCATCGCCGTCGACAGCAGCCCCAGGCCGACAAGGATCACAATGACCCACGCCGCGTACCCAAGAAGGCGGTACAGCACATAGGCCGTCGATGCCCCGAACGGCCCGCACCAATTGGCGACCGGGTCGTTGGCGGGCCATACAACGTGCGTGGGTGGGTCGGCGCGGTTGAACCCGATGAGGCTCGCCGCGACAAACGCCCACGCGAGGAGGAGCGAAATCAGGAGGAGCCTTCGGCCAAGACCGACCGTGTCGGCCGACGACCGGGAGCGCCCACCGCGAGACGACTTGCGAGAATCTGCCATATCGCACCCAAGATCGGATTCCTGATCGGCCCCGGGACAATTTCCGCGCAAGGACCTGCAAACCCAATCAAAAACCAACCACAAGGTCTCGTGGGCGACGACCCGTCGGTCCGATTCATAGACTCCGCCCCCTCATGGCCTACCTCCTGACAATCCTGACCATCCTTGCACTGCTCGCGCCGATCGGAGCGGCGTGCTGTTGGCTCTTGAACAATCCGAGACAGGACGTGCCGACCGGCCTGGCCACGCTCCTCGGAAAGTTCTTGGCCACCTTCATCCATCGGTGTCGCGTCCAGGGGCGGGAGCACCTGCCCGTCTCGCGCCATCCCGGGCCGCTGGTCGTTGTCGTCAATCACACGGCCGGGATCGACCCCGTACTCGTCCAGGTGGCGTGCCCCTTCTACATCCGATGGATCATGGCCAACCGCATGCGCCTCCCTCAGTTCGAGGCGGTGTGGCAGTTCTTTGAGATCATCGGCATCGATCAGGAATCGCGCGATGCTGCAGCGATCCGCGCCTCGCTACGCGTGCTGAACGACGGCGGCGTGCTCGGAATCTTCCCCGAAGGCGGGATCGAACGACCCCCTCGCCAACTCCGACCATTCGCCCCAGGTGTCGGGCTCCTCGTCTCACGCGGCAAGGCCCGGGTGCTCCCGGTTGTGATCGACGGCACGCCCGCTACGCCCACCGCCTGGGGAAGCCTCTTCCGCCCCAGCCACGCACGCGTGCGCTTCTTCCCCGTGATCGATTACCCCGCAATGAACATGAGCGCCGGCGAGATCGTGAAGGACCTGCAGGCGCGATATCAGGCGTGGACCGGATGGCCGATCAATTCCCGCCCGGCCCCGACGGCGGAGTCGCCTGCATCAACTTCTTGACCGCTTCCAATCGCTTGCGATGGACCTCGCGGTCGGGCTCCAGGATCGTGAGCGCGTCGATGTGCCGGGCCGCGGCGTCCAAATGCCCGGCCTTGATCGCCATGGTCGCGGCCAGTTCGCGATTGGCGGCGTCGTAGGGCGCGATGCGCGTGGCACGCTCCGACTTCTGGAACGCCTCCTCCCAACGGCTCAGTGCGGCATACCGCTTCGAGAGTTCCACCGCGATCGCCGGGTTGTACACCTCCCGGATGTCCATGAACTCCAGGTGCGGAATCGCCCTCTCTCCATCACCCTTGTCGAGATAAAACTTCGCCAGCACGCGGTGCGGCAGGTGCTTCACCGGCGCCGCGAGCGCGAACCGCTCGATCAGCGGCACCACTTCGTCGCTGACCTTGCCCTCGTTCTTGTCCAGCGCCGCCGACACCGCCAGTTCCAGCACCTGCGGGTGACCCGGGTACTTCTTCAGCCACCCGTCGATCAGTTCGGGCGTAGGGGTTGTGCCGCTCCCGCCCTCGGACTTGCTCTGCGCGAGCAGTTCCTTCACGCTGGGTATCCCTTCGGGCATCGCAAGACCCCACGATACCACCTGTGCACGCGCCCAGGACTTGAACTGATCGAGGAATGCCACGCGCGACACGCCGAGCACGGACTCCATCGCCTGGGCCTCGCGCACACCGGCGGCGTACTGGTCCATCATTTTCAGCGGCGCGCCCGCGCCCCATTTCTCCACGATGAACTCGTACATCCAGTGACCCTGCGCGTACGCCATCCCGCGATCCTGCGCCTTCTGCGGACGCGCGAACGCAACGTTGATCGTGTCCAGGTCAAACAACTGGTCGTTGTCCAACGCCCGCGCCAGCATCATGCAACGCGATTCGTCCCGCGGCGCATCCTCCAGATACACCGCCGACGCCTCCGTGAACCAGTGCGGCAGACGGTTCTTGGTGCGCGAGAGCGTGACCGTGTGCGTGAACTCGTGCTGGATCACCCGCGACCAGTCGTACACCCCCGTCGAGTGCCCCGCGCCCACGCGCGGCGCCTCCATCGCAACCAGCGGGCCAGTCGCCGCCGCGATCGTGTGCAGTTGCGGCATGCCTGTGATCCGCACGGCGAACATCGCGTGATCGGGCATGAGATCGATCAACGTCCTCCCCGCGGGCTTGTGGTCGATCCCGCCCGGGCCGTTGCCGGTCACACGCTCGTAGATCTTCTCCAGCACCGCTGGCATCTCGCGGGCGAGCACGAGGTCGTCGCCCTCTTTGTAACGCACGATGAAATGCTCGCTCTCGATCGACTTGAACCGCGCAAGGTCCGTCAGCATCGTGAGCGTGTTGGCGGCGCGGATGTTGAAGGGATCGAGGCGGCGAGCTTCGTCGAGCGATTCGCGCGCGGCGTCATCCCGCCCCGCCTGCGCCTGCACCAGGCCCAGTTCGATCCACGCCTCGGCCCACCCTGGCGCTTTGGAACACGCGGCACGCAGCGTCTTCTCCGCGTCCTCATACTGACGCGCCCCGCTCTGCGCAAGCCCGACTTCAACAAGCCCCGCGCCCGATCCGGGCCACACCTTCGCAAACGCCGCAAGATCACGCTCGGTGCCCGCGTCGTCAAAGTGCGACGCGCTCGCGGCCGCACGCATCGCGAGCGCCTCGCGCTGCGAGGGATGGAGCGCCAGGATCGCGTCGATCATCTCGATCGCGGCGCTTGGATCGCGCTGGTAGAGGCGGAGGCGCGCCAACGCCAGCATCCCGTCGAGCGATGTACCGCCCGAGAGTTCGTCGAGTGTTTCCACCCGGGACATCACCTGCGCCACGTCCATCTGCGAGATCGTCACCTGCACGAGCAGGTTGATCGATTCGGCGGCCCTGGGATTGAGCGACAGCGCCTGCTCAAGCGCCGTGAACGCCTCGCCGGGATTGTCCTTGTCGAGCAGCAGTTGAGCCTCACTCAGCGCCACACGCCACGAGAGCGGATCCTTGGACGTGCGCGCCTCGCCCAGCATCTGCATGAGCGCGTTGAAATCGGGGAGGTCGCCCGGGCCGCGTCGCGAGGCGATGAGGAGCGTCCGCACACCCTCGCTGATGTCATCGCCGGTGAGCGCCGCGAAATCCTCGAGGCGCGTGCGCGTCGCCTTGATCGCCTCGGTGGCGCGGGCCGTGTCGCCGAGGTCTTCGGATGCTTCGGTGATCAGCCGCAGGGCGCGGAGCGACGTGGCGCCGGTCAGAACTTCCAGCGCGCGGCGCGCGTCACCGATGCGGAGCAGTGCCTCGGCGCGATCTTCGGGTGCGGCCTCAGGATTCGAGAGCGATTCGTCGGTGTAACGCCCCGAGAGCAGCGCGGCCCGCGCGGCGAGCGCCGGCTCGGCGAGGTCGGCCTGTTCCCATACGCCGTGCTCGACCCGCAGCCGACGACGCTCGGTGTCGGAGAGGTACGGCGCTTTGAGCAGCGTCTGCACCGCGGGGTTGAGTTCCGGCAGGCCGTCGTCATGTGGTTGGGCGCCCGCACGTCCGGCCAGCAGCGCAAGCCCGAGCGCAAGGGTCAATCCACGACGCCGAACAGAAGGTCGTCCTGACACGCTGGCGCTCCTGCTGGTGGTCTCCGTCGGGCGGGAACGAAATTCGCCCGCCTGCTATTCGCCGCCGCCCTTGGGCGGGTTCGCCCCGGGCGCTCCTGGAGTCGCGGCGTCGGGCTTGGACGCGGGGCGGCGGAATTCCTCCACCTCGCCGTCAAAGCCCTTGGGAGGCGCCGTGTCCAGAACGCCTTCGGGAATATCGGCATCCAACTTCACGCCCGTCAGCACAACCGTGGAGATATCCCCGGAGCGAACGACGGTCCTCGCCATGCGTGGCAGGAGCCGCCCGCCCGCGTCGGGGCGGTACCAGAGGCGAACTTCTCGGAACTCGTCGCTTTCTCCATTCTTCGGGATCAGTTTGAGTTGCCAGCCGTTGGCGACGAGTTGCTTCTGCATGTCGTCCTCGACGCCGCTCGCCGCGTCGAGCAGTTCGGCGGTGTACCGCGCGAGGATGTCGTCTTTCTTCTGGCCGATCGGGATGGGGAGCGGGCCCTCGCCGATCTTCAGCGGGTCGTAGGTCTCGCCCGGCGCGACGAGTTGCCGTCGCTTGAAGCGTTTTTCATCCGGCCAGGATTCGAGCAGCCACTGCCCGTCGAAGACGTACCAGTTCGCGCGCTTTTCAAGGCGCTCGCCGGCCTGCATCCAATCGAAGCGGATCGCGAACGCGCGCGGGAGCGCCTTGCCGTCCGTACCGGTCGCCGAGTTGCGGAACATCAGCGTGCCCTTGCGCGTCTGGCGGTCGCCCTCCAACTCGAACAGCCGGTCGTACAGAATGTCTGCCGCGAGAGACTTCATGCCCTTGTCCGCGGTTTCCAGCGCGGTGAGAAGGGCGGCGGCATCGGCAAACTTGAGCGGCTCGCCGGGCTTGGACGCCTCGGCGGGCTGCACGACCTTGGTCGTGCCGATCGCGGGTGGCGGGCTCTCGGCGGGCGGCTGGGCCGCCGGTTTGCCCTCGTCCTTGGGCGGTTCCATCGGCATCGGGGCGAGCGAGCCCATGGCCGCGATCATCCCGGCTAGCAGTTTCGCCACAAGCAGCGTCATCGTCTTCTTCCTAGAAAGGGCATGGCGGCGAGGAGTTCGGCGTCATGCTAGTCAGACGCGGCGTGCCGTGCCGTGTTCGATGCCAACATCCGCCCCGCCACACACCGTGCATCCCGAACGATCCGCAGGAATTCGGGCATGCGATTCGGCGTCCGTCGGTGCTCGGTTCGGCCTGTTCTACACCATCGCTGCACACGCCGGCAACGACCGACCAGACCTCCCCCTGAACACGCCGGCGTGTCACGTCGCTGTTCGTTGTTGATGACCTCAACCCGTCATTTCTGCACTTCGTCTCTGCGTCGCTCCGTCTCTTCCTCTGTTCCCCTGATGCCCGATGCCTTCTCCTTAGCACCCTGCCTCGAAGTGGGAGGCAAAGTCATCGTAGTCCAGGGCGTTGACGAAGCCGTCGTTGTTGAAGTCCGCGCCGAGGTCGCCTGCCTCGAAGAGTTCGGCGAAGGCGTCGTAGTCCAGGGCGTTGACGAAGCCGTCGTTGTTGAAGTCGGCGTCGCAGTGCGGACCGTTGATTGTGAAATCGGCGTCGCTCATGTCAAAGCCGGTGTTGCCCTGCGCGTCCCGTGCCACGACACGAACCCGTGCGTGGGTGGAGTAGATGCTCGGGATGGTCCAGTTCTCGCTCCCGTCGTCGGCGGTGGCGCCTGCGATGGTGATGGGCCAGGTCGCACCTGAGTCGAGCGAGACCTGGAGATCGACGTTGCTGACGCTCACGTCGTCGTCGGTGATCCATGAGAGGGGGACGACATCGCCGGGGTTGTAGGTGGCGCTGGTGTTGGGGCTCTTGAGGTAGGCCGTGGGGTTGGCGCCGCCGCGAGGGGCGGGAACGTGCATGGCAATGCAGTGCATGACGCCCGCGGAGGACACGATCGCCTGGCAATTGACCTGCACGACCTTTCTCTGGGGCGTGGTTTCCCAGGCGGCCTTCCACGAGTTGAGCGCCTCGGTGTTGTGCCCGGCGTTGACGATGGTGGAGTTGGTGTACGTGGGGAGGAGGAGGAGATCGTTGCAGATGACGGTGTTGCAATAGGTGTAATGAACACTGCTGAGCGAGCGGGCAGGGACGCGATAGACGGTGTATCCACTGGCCTGCATGGAGGCGGCGGCGCTGTCGCAGATGACATCCTGGGCCGAGCCGACGTTGCTCGGCCAGTCGGAGATCATGACCTTTCGATCACCCAGGATCTGCATCCACATGTCGATATGCTGGGTTGAGTCGACGTTGGTGGGGTATGCGGCTGTGATCGTCGTGTTCACGTTCTGGAAGTTCGACCAGTGGTCGATGATCTGCGGGTTGGTGAGGGATGGGTTTTCGTTGCTGATGAGGAGCGTCGCGTAGGAATCGCCGAGGGCGGAGAGGTGGTAGTTGCCGCCGCCGTGGATGAGCGGGATGTCATAGACGGGCTGCTTCTTCTGCGGGCCGAACCACTGGGGGAAGGCGTCGTCCTGGGGGCGTGGACGGTTGTACGTGTGGTCGACGATGGCGCGGCAGTCGCCCTGGTAGATGTAGCGCGGGCCGTAGTCGCGGATCCAGATGGTGTTGGTGGTGTAGGTGAAGAACTTGACGCGAGACATGTTCGCGCCGGCGTTGGTAAGAGCGGTGTTGGCGGCGGACTGCTGAGCGGTGGTGCCGACGACGTAGAGATCGGCGTTGCCGATGGTGGTGATGTTGGCGCCCATGGTGGCGAGGATCGTGGTCTGGCCGCTGGTGCCGTTCCACGCGACGAGGATGCCCTGCATGGGCTCGTACTCGGCGGCGCAGTGGACGGGCCCGTTGGGCGGCGCGGGGTTGCCGCGGGTGTTGTGCCCGTTGCTTGCGTGGGTCTTCATCCACAGGAGCTCGGTGGGGGTGAGCGAACGAGGGATGGAGTTGTTGTCGGGAAAGACAAGTTGGCCGTCGACGATGAGCGGCTCGGTGATGGGCGGCTTGCCGGCGGACTGGGCGAGGGCCAGCGGCGCGAGCGTGAGTGCGAGCAAGGTGGCGGAAGAACGCATGGGTGGCTCCAAAGTCTGTGCCGGTGGTCTGTGATTCTGCGGTTCAGGACGGTGATCCGGTGAGGCCGGTCGATACGACAACAACCCCGCGACGGGGCGGGTTCTGCTTCAAGTTTGACCGAGGTTTTGGGATGGGACAAGAGAAATCCACGGTGCGAGCCTCCGAGATGCGGCAAAGGGCGAACGTGGGCCGCCATAAAGGGGCCGAGGGATACATTGGTGCGCAATATCGCGGTGATGCGCGCGAGGTTCGGCGCGGCGGATTGTCCGTAAGTAACTTAAAACACGAGAATTATGGGCCCGAAAAGGAATTTGACATTTTTCCGGATTGTGATGTCAAAATGGGCAAAATGACAGGGAAGAAGGGGATTGGGGAAGAGGTGAGGCAGTCGGCGTTCGTGATTCGGCCTTCGGCAGACCGGGAAGGCAACCGGACAGCACAGCAAGGAAGCGCCGCGATGAAGGAAGCGAGGACGCGGGGCGGAAGGTGTGAACGGTGGTGGCAGAGCCTCAGCGAAATGTGCGTTGCGAAGCGCGGGCCAGGGGCACGGGGTAGGCTGTGGGCGTGAGCGGTGAACTGCCAACATTGGAAAGTGCGACATCGGCGCGGGTGCGCGTTCGGCCGGTGGGGTTGTTCGGCGGCCTGGCGATGGTGGTGGTGTGGGTGGTGCTGGCGGCGCTGATCGTGGCGGCGGCGGTGGTGATCATTCCGCTCGCGCTGGTGGTGCTACTCGTGGTGGCGATCTGGCGGGGCGTGGGGGGCGCGCTGCGGGGGATGTGGCCGCGGGGAGATGGGAGAAGGAACGTGAGGGTGCGGGACGAGATCCCGTAGGGGCGAAGCGTAAGAAGAATCGTTGTCAAACGAACGTGGTTCGACACGAGATTTGGGGAAGGGGATCGAACAGGGTCCGGGCCACAACGCGTGCACGCATGTCCGCGGGCGATTCCGAGCACTGGGAGTTGTTGAGCCCACGCTTCGCATCGATGCGATGCTCGTCGTCGCAGCGGATGATGGCCTTTCTCGCGGGCGGTCCTCCGAGGAAGAACCCCGACACGAAGACGGGGCAAGAAGGCCTTCGCTGGCGCGTCGGGCTCGCGGCGGATGTATCGATCGTGTTTACATCACGCGCGTTTTGAACGGCGGCGGGCGCGTTCGCTCCTGACGAGTTCGACGGCGCGGGCGATCGATTCGTCGAGGTTGGTGTTCACAAGGAAGACGTCGTACACGCCGCAGGAACGGGCGACGGCGATCTCTTCGCGTGCGGCTGCGAAGCGTTTCTCGATGGCGGCGGCGTCCTCGCGTTTGCGCCCGCGGAGGCGCTGGAGCAGCACGTCTTCGGTGGGCGGAAGGATGAAGACCGAGAAGGCCTCGGGGAGTTTGGCCTTGACCTGCTTGGCGCCTTCGACGTCGATCTCGAGGATGACGAGGCGGCCGCGGCGCTGCTGCTCCTCGACCCAAGCGCGGGGCGTGCCGTATTTCTTGCCGTAGATGTCTGCGGTTTCGAGGAACTCGCCGTTCGTCTTCATCGATTCGAAGGTGGCGTCGTCAACGAAGTGGTAGTCGACGCCTTCGACATCGGCGGAGGTCTTGGGGCGTGTGGTAGCGGAGACGCTGAAGACGGCGTCGGGGATGGTGCGTTCCACGCCACGGGTGATGGTGGTTTTTCCCACGCCGGAGGGGCCGCTGATGATGAGGACCAGGCCGTCGTCGGTGTCGGTGGCGAGGCGGTGCGTGTCGGTCACGGGCGCGGGCCTCCGACGAGGAGTGAGAGGACGGCGGCGCGGACGGCGACGCCGTTGGTGACTTGTTGCATGATGACGGAGCGTGGGCCGTCGGCGACGTCGGCGTCGAGTTCGATGCCGCGGTTGATGGGCCCGGGGTGGAGGACGATCGCGCCCTGGCGCATCTTGGCGGCCCGTTCGGCGGAGAGTGCGTAGAAGCGTCGGTACTCGCGGATGGAGGCGATGACGGATTTCTTGACCTGCTCGGACTTGTTCCCCGTGGGGGTGTCGGTGTCGGCGCGTTCGAACTGGATGCGGAGCATCATGACGGCGTGGGCGGTTGGCAGGAGGGGATCGAGTTCGTGCGCGACCGCGCAGCCCAGGGCCGAGAGGGACGAGGGCGCCATCGACGAGGGCCCGACGCAGGTGACATGGGCGCCGAGGCTGGTGAGGGCGGCGATGCCGGAGCGTGCGACGCGTGAACTGGCGATATCGCCGACGATGACGACGTTGAGCCCGGAGAGATCGAATGTGCTATCGCGGCCGAAGCGGGAGGCGATGGTGAGCGTGTCGAGTAAGCCCTGGGTGGGGTGCTCGTGGCGGCCGTCGCCGGCGTTGATGATCGGGCACGCGACGGCTTGTGCGACGATCTGGGCGGCGCCTGACTGGCGGGCGCGGACGATGATGGCGTCGACGCCCATAGCCTCGATGTTGCGCGCGGTGTCGATGAGGGTCTCGCCCTTGTTCACGCTGGACGAGCCACCGGAGAGATCGACGACGCTGGCGCCGGCGCGCTGTGCGGCGACGGTGAAACTGGAGCGGGTGCGGGTGGAGTCCTCGAAGAACATGGTGGCGACGACGCGCCCGCGGAGGACCGGGTCGAGCGCGTTCTGCTCGATCTTGTGGGCGGCATCGCGCGAGGCGGTCAGCAGCGAGACCAGTTCGGCGCGGGAGAGCCCCTGCAGGCCGACAAGATCGCGCCCATGCCACGAGGGGGCTGGCTGGGGTGGAGAGGATGGTTTGCTGGCGGGATTGGCGGGGTGGATGGCCGTCACGCGGGCATTCTACATGGGCGGGGCGTGGCGGGTCGGCGTGGGGCTGTTGAGATCAGTTGGAATCGGGCGCGACGGCGCTGGGGGCCGGCGGTTCGGGTTCCTTGATGGGCTCGTAGGCGGCATCGGCCGGTGGCTCCGGCGGCTCGGGCTCGGGCTCAGAGCCGGGGCAGAAGTAGAGTTCGGGGAGTTGGATGGTTCCGACTTCCCAGACCTGGTGGCGTGTGACGCGCCAGGGGTGCAGGCCGCCCTCGATGCGGAGGGTGATGCCCTGGTAGACGGGCGTGCCATCGGGCGCGGGCCCGAGTTCATAGGCGGGTCGGAGGACGGTGACCTTGGCCAGGCCATCGCGGACCCAGAGTTCGGCGATGTGATAGATGGGGAGCGAGTCGGCGTTTTCGGGTGTGAGGGGTCGAGCGCGGTCGCTGACTTTTTGCGCGACGTATTCGTAGACGCTCTTGCGCACGCCGCGCGGGAGGTTGATGGCGAACTCGGGCGTCTGTCCGGAGATGACGGTTCCGCCGGCGGGGTAGCGGGTGGTGACCCAATCGAGGGAGACGATCATGAGTTCGTCGACGGGCGGTGAGTTGGGGTTGGTGGAGGCCATCGAGCCCTTGATGGGCGGGTATGAGTGATAGCCTGTGCATCCCTGGGTGAACAAGGCTGCGGAAGCGAGCAGTCCGACGGCGAGGGTCGCGACGAGCGGGCGTCGGGAGGCGGGGTTGGGGCGGGTGTTCATGGACGGGACTCCTTTGCGCGCGACATTATTCCCTGTCGCGGCCCGGCCGGGCGTGTGGGAAGTGTGCGGGGCGCGTGGGGCAACCCTGAGGCCAGTAGCCGAGCCATTGGATATCGGCCGAAGTGGTCGATCGGCAACAAACACGGGGGGCGGGTGAGACGGGCCGCATCCCTACGATTGTGGCGAACGAAGCAGCAGTCGAAGCCCATGAAGATCCCGGTATTCAACCCGTGCGAGATGACACTGGACCCCAGCCCGCGCCGGTTCGTGGTGGGGATCTCCGGCGCGTCGGGCGCGTGGTATTCGATCCGTCTGCTCGAGATTCTGCTGTGCATGGGGCACGAGGTTCATCTGGTGGTGTCGGACTATGGGCGTCGCCTGTTGTTTGACGAGGCCGACGTGCGCGTGCTTGATTTCGAGAACCTCTTGCCTCATGTGGCGAGGCGGCTCAGTCACGACGGTCCGCACGCGGGCGAGCGGCAGGCGATGGAATCGCGTCTTCTCATCCATCCCAACAAGGACGTGGGCGCGGTGATCGCTTCGGGGAGTTTCATGCACGACGGGATGGTGGTGTTGCCGTGCTCGTCGGCGTCGCTGGGTCAATTGGCGACGGGGAGCGGGAGCAATCTGCTGTGCCGGGCCGCGATGGTGACGCTGAAGGAGCGGCGTGGGCTGATCGTGTGCCATCGCGAGATGCCGCTGAGCCTGATCGACATCCGGAACATGGAGCAGTTGTCGCTGGCGGGGGCGGTGCTGTGCTCGCCGAACCCGGGGTTTTATCTCGGGCCGCGGGGGGTCGGGGACATCGTGGATTTCGTGGTGGGGAAGGTGCTGGACCTGTTGAAGGTGCCGCACGCGCTCAAGACGAGGTGGGAGGATCACATCAACGCGGGCCTGGAGATGGAGCCATAGTGCGCGTGCACGGGCACGAGGATGGGTGTGGACAATCGAGGTAGCGGGTATGTGTCGATCGGGGTGTGGAGCGCGTCGGGTTAGTTCATGACCATCGCAATGCTGGAGACCATGCCCAGTCCCTGCTGGTCCATGGCGGCGGTGTAGTTGAGGACCTGAATATCGGCGGGGTCTGCGAGTTTGAGTGTCGCGACCAGGTTTCCTGTGGAGCACCATCGCGTCGGGTTCTGTTGCCAGCACATGGCGGCGACCAGTTCGTCGGGCTTGTTGCCGCGGACGAGTTCGATCATGTCGCGATCGTGCTGGAAGACCTTGTTGCGGAAGGCGACAGCGTCTTTTTCGTCACCGGCCATGGTCTGGACCTGGTCGCCGAAGGCGGCGCCGACGTGCGAGAGATCGGCCGAGGAGACGATGAGCGTGCGACCGCCGATCTGTGCGATCGACTTTTTCATGGCGTCGAGGAAGGTCTGGAGGGCAAGGCCCTGGCCGTCGTAACTGTTGCCGTTGTCGACGGCGGGATCGTGGATGAGGATTCCCAGCACCTTGCAGTACTTGGCGTCGGAGTCGGTGCCGAGGCAATGCTGGATCCAGGGGACGTGGAGTTCGATGGAGTGCTCGCGTTCGTGGTCGTAGCGATTGGCGAGCAACTTGGCGGCGTTGTCTGTGCCGAGGTTGGACTTGAGGAGGTCGAGGAGTTGCGAGTCGGGCTCGCAGGTGCCCAGGGCGGTCTGGTAGCCCTTGTCGCAGGCAACGACGCCGGTGCCGAAGCCGAAGTGATTTGTGCCGAGGATGACAACCCGATCAGGGCGATCGGCGACGCGCATGCGTCCGTAAACGTGCGCGTAGTTCAGCCAGCCTCGGCTGTAGTCGAGGTGGGGGGCAACGACGGCGCGGGGGAGGGAGTCGAAACTGGGCTTGTCGGCGTCCTTGAGGGCCGCGGCGATCCACTGGTCCATCACTTCGCGGAGTTTGGCGGGACCCGCGGCGGCCTTTTCTTCTTCGGTGGCGTTTTCGCCGAGGGCCTGGGCGGTGATGGCGTCGACGAAGGAGGCGGTGGAAGCGGGGGGGAGGATGGGCGAGGCGTCGAAGTCATTGCGGACCTTGACGAGGAGTTCTTCGAATCGAGGTCCGAAGAGGAGGGCAGCGTCGTCGAGTTGGGCGATCACGCCCTCGAGCATTTCGTGGGTCAGTCCGCGTCCGACCTCGGCGACGATCTGATCGACGGTGCGGTTGCCGTCCATCATGGGCAGGATCAATTGGACGGCGGGTGCCATGAAGACGACGCGCTCGGAGATCTGACGCTGGTCGGCCAGGCCGAGCACCATCTGCTCGCCCATCTGGGCCGGGAATCCGCGTACGGGCCGGAGTTTGGGCCGGGCTTGGTGGGGGAGGGAGGCGTCGAACTTCGGGGCGGGAGGCTGCTCGCTCATGCCCCACAGTAGGTGGTTGATGGAGAAGTCGGCAGGAGGCGTGATGAAGGGAGAATTTGTTTGATTGATGTTAGGGGTAGAACGCGGATGGTGGGCTTGCCGTCTGGAGTTGGCCGCCTAACATTCCGGCCCCGGATTTCCGGGCCGACCGTCGGAGGATCCATGTTCGACTCGCTCAAGCCAGGCCAGACGATCACCCTCACCATCAGCAAGGCGCCGCGCACGCCCAGCGCGATCAGCACCGTCGAGCGCCTCATGCGTCGCGACCTCGACTCTCGTCGCGGCCTGCGTCGCGCCCAGCGCCTCCGGCGTCAGAACATGGTCGTCTACAACCGCGGCAACCGCGACTGGTTCAAGCGCGAGCGCTGCGGCAAGATCGTCCGCCCCGTCATGGGCGCCTCGTGGACCATGAAGTGGACGCCCGATCTGGCCCCCGAGTTCAAGACGGTCGAGAAGTACCTCTCGGTTTCCGCGAAGTAATCTCGACGGTCGACGTTGATTCTCACGAGCCCTCGCTTCCGCGAGGGTTTTTTCATGCCTTGGCGTCGGGTTCGATCGGTGCGATCATGCGTAGTTTCCGGAGTTGCGGGAACGCGAGCGCCACGCCGAGGACGACCAGGATCGTGCCGATCCCGCCGCTCACCACAGAGGCCACGGGATTCAGGAGCCGCGCCACCAGACCTGACTCGAACGCGCCCAGTTCGTTCGAGCACTCGATGAACACCGAGTTCACCGCCGATACCCGCCCGCGCAATTCCTCCGGCGTGCGCGCCGGGACGAGAATGTGCCGCACGTATACCGACACCGAGTCCAGCCCGCCCAGCACCACCAGGGCCGCCATACCGAGCCAGAGGTTGGTGGAGAGACCGAAGACGATGGTGCATGCGCCGAATCCGGCGACGCTCCAGAGCAGGGAGGGGCCCGCGTGTTTCATGGGCGGCCTGTGCGCCAGCACGACCGACATGACCAGCGCCCCCACGAACGGCGCCGCGATGAGCCAGCCGAGTTCGCGCGCCCCCACACCGTAGATCTCTTTCGCGTACACCGGCATCAGCGCTGTCGCGCCGCCCACGAGCACCGCGAACAGGTCCAGTGTGATCGCCGCCAGCACGAGGCGCTCACGGAACAGGTGCCGGAGCCCATCGCCCATCGCCAAGAGCGACAGCCCGCGCCTGGCGCGTTTCACCTCGCGAGGCCTGGTCAGCATCGCCGTCACGCCCAGCGCCGAACATCCAAGAGCCGAGAACGCGAGCACCGGCCACGACGCGTGGAAGTGATCGATCAGCAATCCGGCGAGGACGGGCCCGGCGAGGGCGGCGGACTGAAAGAGTCCTGTGGTCCACGCGATGGCGTTCGGGAAGGCGGCGTCCGAGACGAGCGAGGGCAAGAGCGCGGAGCGTGCGGGCCCATTTCCGACGCGGCAGCAGCCCAACAGCGCGACCAGGGCGAGCAGCGTCCAGGTCGAGCCGTGGGACGACACAACCAGGGCCATGAGCCCGATGACGATCGCGAAGCCGCCCTGCGTGATCGCGAGGACCTTCCGCCGATCGACGACGTCGACGAGGTGCCCCGCGGGGAGCGCGAGCAGCACCACGGGCAGCGCCTTGGCCACGCCGACGAGACCGAGCATGAACGCGTCGCGTGTGCGGTCATAGATTTCCCATCCGAGCGCGGTCGTCACCATCGAGAGGGAGATCGCGGAGAAGATGTAGCCGGAGGCATAGAGGACGTAGTTCCGCTCGCGCAGCGCTGCGTACGGGTCGTGCGGCTGAACGTCGCGGTCCATGGGTATCGAAGGCTATGCGGCGTCCGCCCGCGTGGGGCGGGAGGGCCGGAATCTGAGCGCGAGCGCGGGTCTACATCCGCACCGGCTCGAAGCCCTTGCGATACGCGCGCCGGACGAGGGTCTTGTTTGCTTCGGCGTGGTTGGTGAACTCGAGGCGGCGGCGATCCCAGTTGAGCACCTGCCCGGGGAACTTGGCCGCCTTGACGGCGAGCAGGCCCGGCTCGGTGCAGCGGAGGCCGATCGACCACGGCATCCACAGGTGCGGCGTGCTCTTGCCCAGCGTCTTATCGACCCAGGCGTGCCAGTGGTTGAAGGACTCGTACTTGGGCAGTCCCGGCCAGTTCATGCCGTCGATCATCTTGCCCTCGCGCCAGATCTCGAGCGGACCTTCGGGGGCGAGGACGAGCGTGCCGCCCTCGCATACGACGATGGTGCAGACGCCGCTGGGCCACTTGCCCTCGCCCAGGCCGATGTTGGCGCGGTCGGGTGTCATGCCGGAGTCGTAGAAGTAGAAGTTGCAGGTGGAGTTTGCGAACTTGTCGGACTTGACGGGGTAGGTGAGCGTCGAGAGAACCTTGTTGGCGTGGAAGTAGCGGAGATCGCGCGAGGGCGTGCGGGTGCAGACCTGCGTCGGGCTCTGCAGTTCGGGGAAGGCGTAGAAGAGCACGTCGGTGGTGTGCACGATCCAGTCGGCGATCTGCCCGCCGCCGTAGTTGAACCACGAGCGCCACTGGCGCTGGACCATCTGCGGGCGGCAGGGCTCCTCGGCGTTGCCGCAGAGCCAGAGGTTGTAGTCGAAGCCCGCGGGCGGCTGGATGGGGTCGCCGAGCGTGCCGTCGGCGAAGTAGAACCCACCTGCCAGCGCGCCGTTGCCAAACGTGACGTGAACCTCGATCACCTTGCCTAGTCCGCCGGACTTGAGGATGTCGACGGCGGCGCGTCGCGGGGCGTGCTCGATGCGTTGCGCGCCGGTCTGCGTGACGAGATGGGGCTTGGCCTTGATGGCGCGTTCGAGGATTTCGAGTTCTTCGAGTTGCTGCACCAGCGGCTTCTGGCCGTAGACGTGCTTGTTGTGCGCCAGGGCCGTGGTCATGATCGCGCAGTGCGAGTGATCGGGCGTGGCGACGATGACGCCGTCGAACTTGTCGGCGTGCTTGTCGAAGACCTCGCGATAGTCGGAGGCGGTGAAGGCCTTGGGATGGTCCTTGGCGGCTTCGGCGAGTGCGTTTGAATCGACATCGCACAGTCCGGCGATCTCGACCATCGGGTGAGCGGCGATGGTCTTGCGGTCGTGCCCGCCGATCGTGCCGATCACGCCGATCGAGAGCACGCGGAGTTTGCTCAGGCTCGACGCGGATTGTGACGCGGGTCCCGAGGTGAATCGCGAGCAACCGGCGACGGCGGCGGCGCCTGCGAGCGTGACGGTCTGCTGAAGGAAGCGACGACGAGAGGTGTTCATGGCGATCTCCGATTGAGGGCGCGGGAATCCTGTGCCAGTCTAGCGGAGCGCGGGCGGGTGTGGCTGCCGGTGTATTTGGGCAAATGTGAAAGGAACGCGTACGCGAAGGGAAAGCCGCGTGCCGAGCGTCGGCATTTACTGCTTCCCAGCCGGCGCGGGCTGAGGCGACGTCTGCTTGGACGTCTGCGGCGCAGGCTTCGGCCCAGCCTTTTTGCGAGCCTCCATCGCCTGGGTATACGCGAACACCGTCATCGCGGCGGGGATAAACGCCTTCTCGCCGGCCTTTTTCGAGACATCGTCGAGTGACTTCATCGCGCCCGACTTCACGTCCTTCGTAAGGTCGACGACGACATTGTCGAAGGTCTTGATCAGGCTCCCCCAGATCTGGAACTCTTCCTTGGACTTTGGAACAAAGTTCGCTACACCAGGGATATTCAGCGGCGGGACGACGGCCCACACCTCGCGGTCGTCGGTTTTCACGCGGCGCATTGTCAGCCCCAGCGGCGCGAGCATCGGCTTGCCGTCGACCATGATGGCGACGACGTCGTCGTTGATTGGCGTCGTGGACAGGTGATCGACGCCGTCGTCGAGCGAGCCGTAGGGATCGACGAAGATGCGCTTGAGGGCGGCGTTGAAAGCGTCCTGCTGGGACTTGTCGGGCGGGCCGCGCTTGGCGCGTGATTGGGCCTGCGCGATCTGCCCGAAGAGTGTTGTGGCCTGACCCTTCTTGGCGGCTTCCTCGCCCTGCTTCTTGAGTTTGGCGACTTCTTCCGGGAACTTCTGCTGGATGGATTGGGCGAGGTCCTGAGTGTGCTTCAGGAACGTCCCCATGGCGCGATAGAGCCGGCGCATCTCGTCGTTTTCGGCGTAGAGAAGGCTGGGGAGCAGGTCGGCCCGATTGTCCTTGACCATCTGGGCGGCTGAGCGGATGACGTCGTTGGGTGTCGCCTGGCTATAGGCCGGAGCGCGGTCGCAGGCCGCGAGCGAGAAGATGAGCGAGAACGCGAGGGCGAGGGCGACAGCCAGTGTGCCGGCGGACGACGCTCGTGCCCGCATCTGGTCATTCTGGACGGCCTTGCCCGACATCGGCACCCCCTCGCGTGATGGTACTCGATTCAACCGGGCGAGTAGATTCGGGTTGCGGGAGATTGGCGTGGGTGAGCGGGGCGGCATTGCAGGCCAGTGCCTAGTCGTTCGGGAGCGCGGCGTTGTCTTCTCCCGCCCCACCCAGAAACTCGCGGAGGATCGCCGCGGCGGCGAGGGCGTCGCGTTTTTCTTTCTTCTGCTGGTGGGTCATGCCGCTGCGGGCCATGGACCAATCGGCGTCGGCGCTGCTGAGGCGTTCGTCCTGCAGGTGGACGAGCCGCCCGGTGCGGTGCGCGACGCGCTCCGCAAAGGCGCGGATGCGTTTGGCCTGCGGGCCTTCCGTGCCGTCCATGTTGAGCGGGAGGCCAATGACCAGTTCGCCGGGGGAATCGAGGCGAGCGCCGGCGGTTCCGGCGGCCCTTGCGGGTCCCAGGTGGGCCTCGACCTCGCGGGCGATGCTTTCGAGCAGGAGCTGGCCGTTGGCGACGCTCATGCTCACGTCGAGCACGGTCAGCGGCGAGACGATGCGCGTCTCGGAGTCGCCGGCGGCCAGGCCGGTTCGCTTCTCGCCGAGATCGATCGCCAGGTATCGCATCACTTGAGCCGCTCGTCCACGAGTGCGTGGAGGTCCTTGAGTTCTTCGGCGCGGGCGCGGGGCATGATGAGCGTCGCTTCGGGCGTGCGGACGACGATGAGGTCGTCACAGCCCAGGAGCGCGATGGTGTGGTCGCCGGCGCTGGAGACGACGAGGTTGTTCTTGCCCTTGACGATGAGCGGGTGGGCCGGGCCGGAGACACGGTTGCCCGCAGCGTCGGGCGAGAGCGTCTCGCCGAAACTTGGCCACGAGCCGACGTCGAGCCACTTCACATCCATCTGCACGGTGCACACGGCGAGTTTGCCGTTGCGTTCCTTGGACGCGGGCTCCATGACGGCGTAGTCGACGCTGATCTTGGGGAGCGTCGGATAGATCTTCTCGATCACCTCGCGCTGGTGCTTGGTGCCCCAGGCCTCGGCGATCTTCATCACGCCCTCGTGGTTTTCCGGCTTGTATTGCTTGAGCGCGTCGAGGAACGTGCGGGCCTTCCACACGAACATGCCGCTGTTCCAGCCGAACTGGCCCGACTGGACATAGGCCTGAGCGCGCGGGAGGTCGGGCTTTTCGACGAAGCGTTCGACGTGGAAGGCGATGGGCTTGCCGCCGACCATCGCGTCGGGGACATCGCGGATGGGCGTGCCGCGCTCGACATAGCCGAATCCGGTCGCGGGATAGGTCGGTGTGATGGAGAACGTGACGAGGCGGCGCGGGTCTTCCTCGACCAGTTTGAAGCCGACCTCCACACGAGCGCGGAAGGCGTCGCGCGGCTCGATCACATGGTCGGCGGTGAGCACGACGAAGCTCGCGTCCTTGTCCAGTTTCTGGAAGATCGCGGCGGCGAAGCCCACGGCGTTCACGGTGTCGCGCCCCATCGGCTCGCCCATGATGCGTGAATCGCCGTCCTTGCCGGCGAACTGCGGCACGTCGCGTCGGATCACGTCGCGATACGACTCCGAGGTGCAGATGAAGCTGCGCGAAGGGTCGATGAGCCCATCGACACGCTGGGCCGCCAGTTCAAGCAGACTGATCGATCGGCCATCGTCGCCCTTGATGAACTTCAAGAGCTGCTTGGGCTGCTGCTTGCGGCTCATGGGCCACAAGCGAGTGCCCGCCCCTCCCGCCATGATCATCGCGTAACGCATGCGTCCTCAGGGTATCGCGCCGCGGCGGGCGCGTCGTTCAGGAATTTGAGCGATCCGACAGGGCCTTGAGCATGACCGCTTCCATCGCCGCGTCGAACCGTTCGGCGGAGAACCGCTCGGCGTTCTGGCGGCACTCGGAGGCGGCGTTGGCCAGTCCCTGCCCGCTCCTGGGCGCCCGGGCGATCGCGTCGACGAGTTTCGCGACGCTGGGTTCGTCAAAGAAGACGCCGGACTTGGAGTCGATGACGGTTTCGAGCGCTCCGCCGGCGCGGAAGGCGACGACCGGCAGGCCGCATGCCTGGGCCTCGACGGCGGCGATGCCAAAGTCCTCGATCTGCGGGTGGATGAGGACGGCGGCACGCCGGTAGAGGCGGCGCAGGGCCTCGTCGTCGACACGCCCGACGAAGCGGACGCTCGCACCGGCCATGGCGCGAAGACGCGACCACTCGCTCCCGCTCCCGGCGATCACGAGTCTCTGCCCGGTCGCGTTGGCGGCCTTGATGGCAAGGTCCACGCGCTTGTACGGCTCCAGCGCGCTGACGACCAGCCAGAAACTCTCGCGCGGCGTGGCGGCGTCGGGCGTGAAGAACGACGTACGCACCGGCGGGTGAACCACCTGCGCGTCGCGATCGAAGAACTGCTTGACCTGGGCCGCGATGAACGCGGAGTTGGCGATGAAGGTCGTGACGTGGGCGGAGGTGGCGCGGTCCCAGGCGCGGAACTTTTCGCCGAACTTCCGCAGGCCCGCGGCGCGCAGGCCGCCGCCGGCTTCATAGGCCTCGCGCTGCGACCAGAAGTAGCGGGCCGGGGCGTGGCAATAGCAGACGTGCGGCACGCCTCGCGGGGTGCGGATGCCCTTGACCGCGCACGAACTGGTCGAGACCAGGAGATCGATTGGCCTGCGCGCGTGGTCGCGGGCCAGCGCCGACGACAGCGCTTCGACGAAGCGCGGATAGAGCGGTACAAGCCAGCGCCGGAACTCGACCGCGCCGGGAAGGCGCGAGAGGGGCGGCGTGATGCGAGCAAGCCCCGCGAGCGTGGGCGCCTGGGTCATCTTCTCGCGATCGTCGAACATGGTGTAGACCGGCGGGTGATCCGCGGGTGAGGGCGCGAAGCGCTCGATCGAGAGGCGGGCCAGTCGCTCGAGCACGGCCTCGCCGCCGCGGTAGCCGCAGAGCCAGTCATGGGCGAGTGCGATGCGAGCGCCGGCGCGGGGACGGGACGGAGCGCCGTCGCGTCCTTCAACCCGGACGGGCTTGTCCGGCAGTGGAACGCGCGGCGCGACCGCTTCCCGCGAGGGACTCTGGTTGGTGCCGCCGTCTACCATCGCGCGATGAACTCCGTCTCATCCCAATCAGCCAGGCCGCTCCCAGGTTCGACCGCGGGCACGGGGCACGCTGGTTCGTCGAACAAGCCGGCCCTTGATTATCGCAGGGAGGCGGCGCTTTTCCCGCGGGTGTCACGTCCGATCATCGACGCCCACTCGCACGTCATGGGTCGCGACGCGGCCGGGGTGTACGTGGACGCGGCGCGGGCGTTTGGTGTGCGTCTGACGTATTCGATGACGCCGCTCCCCCTGGTGAAGCCGGTGCGCGAGGTGATGGGCCAGAGCGTGCGCTTCATCGCGATCCAGACATGGACCGATCCGGATCGAGACCGCGCCCATCGTCAGGGATACATCGACGCGATGGAGACGCTGGCGCGCGAGCACGGCTCGCGGATGATGAAGATATGGTCGGCGCCTCGCCTGCGCGAACTGTTCCCCGGCGAGTCGGGCGCGGACCTGGTCGAGATCGACAGCGCGTGGCGCGTGAAGATGGCCCAGGCCGCCGAGCAGCTCGGCATGATGATCATGGTGCATGTCGCCGACCCGGATACGTGGTTTGCGACCAAGTACAGCGACGCCAAGATCTATCGCACCAAGCGCGAGCAGTACATCGGGCTGGAGCGCATGCTCGACAGATTCACGTGCCCGTGGATCGCGGCCCACATGGGCGGATCGTCGGAAGATCTGGACTTCCTCGACGCCCTGCTCACGCGCCATTCGAACCTGCACATCGATACGTCGGCGACCAAGTGGGTGGTGCGCGAATTGTCGAGGCACCCGGTGTCGCGCGTGGTTGAGTTCTTTACGCGATGGCAGGACCGGATTCTCTTTGGCACCGACATCGTGACAAGCGACGATCACCTGAAACCGGCCAAGGACAACCCGACGCACCCCAAGGCCGATCAGGCCAATAGCCCTGCGAGCGCGTTCGACCTGTACGCGAGCCGATTCTGGGCGCTGCGGAGCGTGATCGGCGGCGGATACGCGGGCCCCTCGCCCATCGCCGACGGCGATCTGGCGATGGTCGATCCCGCACGCTATTCGCCGGACGACGCGCCGATGCTCCGCGGCGTGGCGCTGCCGGATGGCGTGCTGGACAAGATCATGTTCGCCAACGCCGAGCGGGTCGTCGGCGGGTGGTGGGATGGGCATGGAGGATGGTGAACCCTACCTCGGCGTTGCCTTGGCGAGGATCGTGTCGAGGCGTGCGGCCAGCACGTTGGCGAGGCGCGGATCGAGTGGTGCGCGGAACGCGCAGTCGAGTTTCGACGGCCCGAGTCGATCGCCGAACTCCGGGCTCGCGGAAACCAATCGGAGTGTGGCGTCGGCGAGATGACCAGTGAGCACGCGATCGCCCGGGGAGGTGTTGGGGCTGAGGAACCCGCCCCCGCCGTAGACGCCGATGCGCCCGCCGGCGATGACGACATGGCGGACCGAGGCCGAGCACGCGGTGGAGTCGATGGGCGTGCTGCCGGCCTTGGGCGTGAGGAAGAGATGGATGTGGATGATCTGCCCGCTCACGTCCTTCAGGTCAGCGTCGGGATCGAGCGCCTCGGCGGGCAGGTCGGTCAGATAGACATCGGCGGTGTTGCGATCGCCGGAGAGATACGCGCTGGTGCGCGGGCGGAGTTCGAGCGACCCGCCGCCTTCGCGCGTGACGCTGGAGAGTTTGATGCCCGTGAACGGCGAGCAGCCGCCGAGGCACGAAGTGAGGGTCGCGAGGAACAACGAGAACGCCGCCAGCCGTGCATGGAGCATGGAACACCCTTCCGTGGATCGATCACAATACTCGGACGTGCGGAAGGGCGTCGGATACCGAACGGGCTACGAGCAAAAAACGCCGTATTGGATTCTGCAAGACGGAACTAGACGTGGGGCGGCGTGTCAGACCAGAATATCGATCGGGGCCTTGGTTGCTCAGGCACAAGGGAGGAGTTCGGTGAACAAGACGACGCGTCATGCAGGAATGGTCGCGGCGATGGGTGTGATCGGCGCGCTGGCTGGCGCGGCGAGCGCGCAATCGACCGACGACACCACGCAGACGCCCGCGGTTCAGCCGCAACCACAGCCACCGACGCCCCCGCCCGTGCGCTGGACGCCGGGCCCAGGGCGTTCGACGATGCTCCCGAGGAGCGGTCCTGGGATGCCCGGCAAGTCGGGCAAGGACATTTGGAAGCGGGTGCCGCCGATCAGTGTGGGTCCGGCGCCGGCGCGTCCGAGCAAGCCGGTTGATCCGAACCCCGGGCGACCGATCATCGTGGTGCCCGCGCCGATCCTCATCGACAACGGGCATGGTCGGCGTCCGACCCTGATCCACGACACCGGCGGCGTGTCGGTGAACGGGAGTTACACCGACGACAACTTCACGCTCAGTGCGAGTCTGTCTTCGGCGATCGCCAGCGCGGCGTATCGCAACTGGGTGGGCGGCGACAATCGCCAGTATTTCTCACCGTCCATGCGCGTCGGGTACCACAACGGGAATTGGGGCTTCAACTGGGGCTCGTCCTGGGGCTGGGGCGGCGCGTACGGCTGTGGCGGTGGCGTGTCTCCCTGGGGATACGAGCGATACTGGGGATATGACCCCGCGTGGGGGAGCGTGCGCATCGGGTCGACGTACAACTACTACGGCCCGGACCCCGCGCTCGACGTGAACTATCAGCCCGCGCAGGCACAGCAGGCGGGCGTAGCGCCCGAGCCGCCTCCGACGCCCGATGAGGTTGCCAAACTCGCGATGTCTCTTGGCCGCTACCCGGACGCGGTCGAAGCGCTCAAACTGCATTTGAAGGACAACCCGAGCGATCCGGCCGCGATGCGACGCCTGGGGATCGCGCAGTTGCTGGCGCGGAAGTGGGACGACGGTTTCGAGCAGATCGCACGGGCGTACCAGACCGATCCGGTGCTGTCGGACGTGGCGTTGACGAGCGATGAACTCGGCGTGCGCGACGACCTGCTGCGTGAGTTGACGGGGCGCGTCGTGTCGCGGGCACGCCAGGGGCGTTCGCGCGAGGCGTGGATGACAGCGGCGATCTTGATGCAGGCGCGTGACAAGGACGAGCAGGCGATCACGATGCTCGAGGCGGCGAAGAACGCTGGCATGGACGCCACGCTGTATGCGCGGATGCGTCAGTCGCTGAGCCGTTGACAGTGGTGATTGTGACGATGATCGAGCCGCACGCGTGGATGACAGGCGTGTGTGGCGGCGCTTCGCAAAAAAACCACACCCCGGGAGCGTCGGCCCGGGGCGCGGAGACGGCGGAACACCCGACGCACAAGGAGCATTCAGATTTCGATACGGCCGGCGGGCCTATCAAGGCATCGCCGACCGGGAGGGAGAAAGAGGAGACTCAGTTGATGCTGATCTTCCTGGGCGAATCGGGCTTGGCTTTGGGGAGCGTCAGCGTCAGCACGCCGTCCTTCAATTCGGCCGCGACCTTCTGCTCATCGACGACCGTCGGCAATGCCACGCGACGGCTCACCGAGCCGAAGCGGCGTTCGCGCCGGTAGAACTTCTCGTCGGTGGATTCCTTCTCTTCGCTCTTGGCTGCCTTGATGGAGACCACGCCGTCGTGGACCTCGACTTCGAGTTCGTCCTTCTTGAAGCCCGGGAGCGAGGCGCGAACGAAGATGCTCTTCTCGTCCTCGGAGAGGTCAATCGGGAGTGTTCCTTCTTCAATGGCGGCGACGGCGGGTCGCATCTCTGCGAAGAACGGATCGCTCAAGATCTGTCCGAACAGCCTGTCAAAGGTCGGGAAACTGACGGGTTCGCGGCGGATGAGTGTGTTCATGGCAATCTCCTTTTTCTCGCCGGCCCGGTCCATCCGGGCGCGGCGTTCATGACGCGTTTGTGCCGCGTGTTTGGCGACGGAAGAAGAATGGCAAGGAGCGTGCCAGCGTTTTCAGGTCGTGGCGCGGGGTGGGCGTACGCCAAAGCGGTGCCGACGCCCTGCCGCGGTGTCAAAGCGGCAGTTCATGAAGTGTTCAATCCCTGCGAACGCCATGCGAATGCGTGGTTTACGGACTTTGCGTGGTCTACGTTTCATCTATGACCAGCAGCGAGCACAGCGTCATCGATTTGCGCAGCGACACCGTCACCCGCCCGACCCCGGAGATGCGGAAAGCGATCGAGCGGGCGGAGGTTGGCGACGACGTTCTGGGCGATGATCCGACCGTGATCCGCCTGCAGGAGCGTGTGGCTGAGATCATGGGCAAGGAGGCCGCGTGCTTCGTGCCCACCGGTACGATGGCCAACCAGACGTCGATCCGCTCGCAGTGCGAGCACGGCGACGAGATTCTGTGCCATGAGGACAGCCACATCGTCCACTACGAGACCGGATCGCCAGCGGCGCTCTCGGGGTGCATGGTGCGTCCGGCGCGGGGCGAGGGCGGCCTGTTCGACGAGGATCAGGTCCGCGCTCTGCACCGCCCCGATTCGATCCACGCGCCGCGCACACGCCTGCTGATTGTCGAGAACACGCACAACAAGGGCGGCGGGACGATCTGGCCGCTGGCGCAGATCGAGCGCGTGACGCGGGCCGCCAAGGAACTGGGGATGCGCCGGCACCTCGACGGGGCGCGGATCTGGAACGCGTGCGCCGCGACCGGGATGTCGCCCAAGGACTATGCGCAGCATTTCGACACGATCTCGTGCTGTTTCTCCAAGGGGCTGGGGGCTCCCGCGGGCTCCGCGGTCGCGGGCGACCGGGCAACGATCGCTCGGGTCGCGCGTTTCCGCAAGATGTTCGGCGGGACGATGCGTCAGTCGGGCGTGCTCGCGGCCGCCGCGATCTACGCGCTGGACCATCACCGCGAGCGTCTCGTCGAAGACCACGCCAATGCCAAGCGCCTGGCCTCTGGGCTGGCGGAGATTCCGGGCGTGCGTCTTGATCCGCGGAGCGTGCAGACCAACATGGTGTTCTTCGACGTGATCCCGGAGATCGGGAGTGCGGCCGCGGTGTGCCAGACGCTCAAGGCACGGAATGTATGGATGCTCCCCAACGGGCCGCAGCGCATCCGCGCCGTGTGCCATCTTGATGTGAGCGCGGCGATGATCGATCGGGCGGTCGCGGTTATCGCCGAGGCTTTGTCGGCGCCGGTGCCGGCGTAGTCTGCTGGGTGGGCGTGGATTGCTTCGCGTCGGCGGGCAGGCGAGTCAGGCGTGTGCGGGCTTTCTGTGTTGACGAGAGCAAGAGGCCCTCGATCGAGACGTCCATCGACACCGACTGGCTGATGTCCATCGAATCGAGTTGACCTTTGGCAGTGTCCCACTTGTAGCGGCCGGCGAACGACGAATCCTTGATCTGCACCGGGCCCGATGTGCTCTCGCTGGTCTTGTCGATGAGCCCGGCGACGTCGATGTTCGCGACGCCGCCGCTGGCGGAGCGCAGCGTGTGGGTGGTGCGCATTTTCATTGAGCCGAGCGCGGAGGCGTCGAGGGTGTCCTCGTTGGTCCACGATTCGCCGATGCGAGCCCGTCCGCTGGATTTCTTGGCGGTGAAGATCGGTCCGAGCAGACCCGCGTTGGACCTCGAGGGCAAGGACTTGAGCCCGTCAACGCCGATCAATGCCGAGGGCGAAAGTTCGGCCCCGCCGGTGGCGGAGATGATGTTTCCCGCCGGGTCGATCTTCAGCGTGAGTTTGGAGTCGAGCATCGGTCGCACAACCAGCGCGAGCATCTCGGCGTTCTCGCGCTCGTCGGGATTCTGCTTGGGCGGCGGAGCGGGGCGCGAGGGCGTGGTGGGGGTGGCGGGCGATCTGGTGGCGGGCGACGAAGGCGAAGGGGTGGTCGCCGCGGGCCGGGCGGTGTCGTACGAGCCCTTGAAATCGTCGGAGTCGATCGACAGGGACACACGTTCGTAGGTGACTTCGACGGTCGCGACGCCCGATTCATCGACCTGCATCGTGCGCATCGAAATCCAGATCGTCTGGTCCATCTGCGTCGCGGTGTTCTTGGTCTTGTCGCGGTCGGCGGTGGTCTTGCTGGTGCTGTTCTGTTCGAGCGAGTAACGGGCGACCTGACCTTGCTCGAACTTCGGGCGGAGATCGACCTCCTGCGCGTGCGATAGAGCGGTTGTCGCGACGCAGACGACGCCGGCGAGCGCGAACGCGGCGGGATGTGGCTGCCAGAAGTCGAATCGCATGGGTCGCTCCTCGGGATAGACCGTTGTACCCGCGATCGGGTGGGAAGTTGCTCCTTCCATCGGTTGAATCGGGCGTGAGGCCAGAGCGGGAGGGGGGGGGCGCACGTCGCGGCGGCCGGCGGGGATCCCGAACGGTGGGGTGATCCGACCCACGCGTCGGTGTGGTGTTCCATCAAGAAAATCGCGGGAGGCGGCCGATTGAACACCATGCCGCGGTGTTGCGGTGGGGTGTTGTGTGCGCGATCGGGAGCACCAGCCGATGTCTTCCTATTCCTCAAGGCGAACCATCGTTCCCGGGCCCGACGGCCCGTTGGGGGAACTGGGAGCCCGTTATGCCCTTGAAGTTCCCTCACGCATCCTGACGACGGAGCGGTTCGTCCTCCGCCCGCTCGTCGCCGATGATCGCGATGCGTATCTGGAGGCGGTGAGAGTGTCGCGGAGCGAACTTGACCGCACACACCCGCTCCACGAGGCGGGCGAAAGCGACGAAGAACTATTCCTCCGCCAGATCAAACTGCTGTCCGAGGGTGAACGCACCGGGCGCGCATGCCGTCGCGTGGGCGTGCTCGGCGACGGGCGGATCATCGGCGCGTTCAACGTGACGGCGATCGCGCGCGGGCTCACCTTCGAGGGTGAACTAGCATGGTGGGTGCGGAGCGACATGGCGGGTCGCGGCCTGGCGACCGAGGGTGTTCGCGCGATCGCGGTGTATGCGCTGACCGATCTGCCCGAAGGTCTGGGTCTGCACACGCTCCATGCGTTGATCGAGCCGGGGAATGCGATCAGCCGGCGGATCGCGGACAGGATCGGCTTCACGCGCGTGCTGGGCGTGACGGGCAAGGTTCGTATCGGCGAGGAGTGGCGAACGCACGACATCTTTGCGTTGTCGTCCGGCTCGCTCACGAGTTCGGCGGGGTAGCCGGCGAGGCATCGGTCTGCATGCCCGGGAGCGGCTCGAACGTGCCGTCGCGCTTGACGCGCAGCGTGTCGGTCTCCAGCAGATAGCGGAGCACGGCGGTTCGGAGCGCCGTCACGGCGCGATCGCGTGAGTTGAGCGCGTCGAGAAGGTCGCTCTCGGCCTCGAGGCGCTTGCGCGTGTCGATCTCGGCCTTCTTGATCTCCTGCTCAAGGCGACGACGCTGCGTTATCTGCACCTGCTGCTCGGCCAACCGCAATTGGAAGCGTGCCAGGTCCACGGCGCGGAGTGCGGCGCGGACGTTGAGCACCACGTTGTCGCGCGCTGTGCCGTAATCCCGCTCGGCCTTATCGAGCGAGATGGTCGCCTGCTTGATGCGGAGCTGCTCGCTCCGTCGGTCCAGCGGAAGCGAGAGCCTGAGTCCCGCGTTGTAGGACGTGTCGTCGGTGTCGAACATCACGCCGCCCTCGCGCGTGTCGGCGTCGGTCGGGATCGACGCGCCGGCGGTGAGGTTGAGGTCGGGGAGCAGGCCGTTCTTGGCATTGTCGAGATTCCGGCGTGAGTCCTCGACCTGATCGCGCCGGTTCTGGAGGTCGAGACGCAGGTCCAGCGCGAGCCGCGCCGCCTCGGTGAGGTCGGCGTCGGGCTCGGGGAGTTCGAGTTTGAGCGGCTTGATGACCAGCGGCTTTTCCACGGGCAATCCGAGCGAAACCTTGAAGCGATCGAGCTGCAATCGGTACGACTCGCGCAGGTTCTCGAGGCTCGCCATGCCGCTGAGCACGCGGTTGGACGCGTCGGCGCGATCGAACTCGGCCTTTCGCCCGGCCTTGACAAGCTCCGCGGTCTCCTGCTCGAAGGTACGCAGGCTCTTGAGTTGCTGTACCTGGTTGCGGATGCTCGCCTGTATCTGGAGGAGCGCGAAGTAATCCGTCGCGACGTCGACGAGGAACTGGCGGCGAGCGCGCTCGAACGATCGAGCGGCGTACACCAGGTTCCGCTCGGCCTGGATCAGGGATTCCTGCGCGATGAGTCCGGCGCCGCGCATCAGCGGGATCGACGCGTCGAGCGCGATCGACGACGATTGGCGGTAACGCCCGGTCGACTGCTCGCGCAGGTGCTCGGTCGCGTCCCAGAGCCACTGGGCCTGCACGTCGCCGCCGTAGGGGAGTTTCTGCGTGACGGCCAGTTCGTTGAGGAGTCGTGCCGTGTGGTCGAAGTTGCCGTCCTCGCCCGAACCGGAGAGCGTGGCATTGGTCGTGTTGCTCAGGCGCGGCGACCATTGATGGCGTTCGATGAGCAGCGAGATGGCCGAGAGGAGGTACTGCTCCTCCGACGCGAGATAGTCGGGTGCGGCGCGCTGGCCGGTCCGCCACGATTCCATGAGCGTGACTTCGATCGCGCTATCGATCGAAACCGCCTGCGAGGCCGGGTCTTCCGCGATCGCATCAAGCGCCTCGTTGGTCGCGTACGCATCGGCAAGACCCGAGGTCTCCGCGATGCCTGCGTTGAAGGACTCGAGTCGCTTGGCGACGTCGCGTGCCTCGTCGGCGGGCTTGAACGACAGTTCCTGGGCCGTGGGATTGCGCGTTTCCGGGGCTTTGGACGTGTCGGTCGCCTTGGTTTCCCCCGGGAGAGTGCGCGTGGGCGAGACGGTTCCGAGGCGCGTGGAGCGCTCGGCGACCAGGTCGTTGATCTCGCGGTCGAGCGACTCGAGGCGCGACGAACAGCCCGCCAAGAGCAGCAGGACGGCGGGGGTCAGAAAATGGGACTTTGTTCGGGTCACTTTGGTCGGCTCCCGGCGCGTGAACAACAGAATAGCGGCCTCTTTGTCCGACCGAATCCCGAAATGAGTACCTCGAAGGTGGCCCTTTCGTTGCAGTTCGCCTCGGCGAGCGCTAGAGTCCTGTTCCATTTTCTCCGGCCTCGTTATTCGCGTTTCGTTAGGTTTGCGAATCAACGGCGCGTGTGGGTCCCCGCGGCAGGCCGGTGGAAGTGAAGAAGTATGAGGAGCACCCATGCCTGCGGTGACCTATGACGGTCAGAGCTTCATGCTGGACGGGCGGCGCGTGTGGATCGTCAGCGCGGCGGTCGAGTACGGTCGCGTAGCGCGGGCGTCGTGGGCCGACCGGATTCAGGCCGCCAAACTCGCCGGATTCAACACGATCGACACGACTGCGGTGTGGGCGCGGCACGAGCCGCGCGCGGGGGTCTTCGATTTCACGGGTGACAACGACGTTCGCCACTTTGTGAAACTCGTGGGTGAGGCGGGCATGTGGCTGATCCTCCGCGTCGGGCCGTATGTCGGCGCGGGGCTGGATGGCGGCGGGCTGCCGGCATGGCTGACGAGCCAGGCGGGCGTGTCGCTGCGCACGAAGAACGCCGCGTTTCTTGAGGCGTCGTCGCGTTACATCACGGCGCTGGTGGATCAGGTCAAGGACCTGCAACTCTCGAGCACGGGGCGTGGCGGGCCGCTGCTTCTGGTCAAGAGCGAGGGCAACTGGACGTGCGGGCACGACGACCTGGCGGTCTCGTACCTCGGCGAACTCAACCGGTACCTGCGCGAGGCGGGCATCAACATCCCGGTCATCAACTCGCACAATCTATGGCAGAGTGTCGAGGGAGAGATCGACGGGTGGTCTGGCGGCGAGGACATGCTCTCGGCGATGCGCCAACTCAATGTTGTCCGCGCCGATCAGCCCAAGTTCATCATCGATCTGTCGTGCGAATCGGGAGACGAGCGGGTGGCCCGCGATGTGTGGGGCGGAAGTCTCCGCGTCGGGCTCGACGGCCCGGGGCTGACGCGGCGCATCGCGGAAGTGATCGCCGGCGGCGGGCAGTTCAGCCTCATGCCGTTCCACGGCGGGACCAATTTCGGCTTTGCGCCGGGGCGCAGCGACGCGGGCTCGGAATGGTTCGGCATCGCCAGCGCCGACCGCGGCGCGCCGCTGGATGAGACCGGCGCGCCGTCCGCGTCGTATCACGCGCTGCGACGCATCGCGACGTTTGCGGCGAAGTTCGGGCGCGTCTTCTCCAATCTCAACGCGGCGTACCAGCCGGTGGCGATTGATCCGGCGCGGGGCGTGCAGAGCATCAAGCCCGCCAAGGGCGCTCTGTCGCCGCTGGTTCCCGGCGTGTCGGTCGTGCATCGCACGGGCGCGCAGGGCGGCTTTGCGATGGTCTTCAACGACGGCGCGATGTCGGCCAAGAGCACAGCGCTCCTGCTCCCCGACGGCACGAACCTCCCCGTCGATCTCGACGGGCACTCCGTCGTGTGGTGCCTGATGGACGCGCCCGTCGGCCCTCGCGCCAACCTCGACTACTCCAACCTCAGCGCCATGGGTGTCGTCGGGCGCACGCTGGTGGTCTTCGGCAACGCGGGCACGCGCGGCGTGATGTCGGTCAATGGCTCGCCGGTCGAGGTCACCGTCCCCGCGGGCAAGACCCCCGAGATCGTCGAGGTCGAGGGGATCTCGATCGTCGTCCTGAACATGGAACTCTCGGAGGCGACGTACTTCACCGATGACGCGGTGCTGGTCGGTGTCTCGGGATTGACCTGGGACCACAAGCCGATCGCGCACCTGTCGTACAAAACCTACACGCGCATCGATTCATCGGGCCAGTCGCACGCGGCCCACGACGCGCTCAAGGTCCACGCGCCCACCGGGCACGAGAAGGCGACGCTCGGTCACTGGACGTGCGCCGGGACGGCGGAATACATCGACGGGAGCGGGCCGAGGTTCGCGTCGATCCCGGGCCCCGCGCCGCTGGCTTCGCTGGGCGCGCCGAGCGGTTACGGCTGGTATCGCATCGGGCTCAAGTCGAACGCGACGCGCCGTGCGGCGGCCTACGTCACGCAGGGCGGTGACCGACTCCACTTCTTCCAGGATGGCAAGGAACTGGGCGTCGTCGGGCACGGCCCGGGCGCGGCCGATCACGCGGCGCTCTCACTGAAGAAGGGCGGCGGCACCGTTGTCGTGCTCGCGGAGAATCTCGGCGAGTTTTCGTCCGGCGCGCATATCGGCGCGTCCGGCGGACTCGGCAAGGGCCTCTGGGGGCATCTGCTCGAGGTGTCGGAGATCACGCCCGGAAAGCCGAAAGTCGTCTCGACCGATCCGGTCGACATTCTCGCGTTCCGATCGCCTCTGTGGGACGTGCGCGAGGGCGATACCACACTCGCCTCACGGCTGGACTGGAGTATCGGGAAGCGCAAGAGCGGGCTGATGATGAAGTTCGCGGGCGAGGGCGGCGTGGCGGCGCCGTGCCGCGCGATCGTGCTCGTGAACGACAAGCCGATCGCGTATGTCGATCGAGCGGGCCCGACGTGGGTGTCGATCGACGGCGAGATGCTCTCCAAGGGCGCATCGCACGTGCAACTGGCGATCGTTTCCGAGGCCAGCGGGCACACGCGCACCGCGGAAGAACTGGTGAACGACGCCGACAAGGCCGTCACATTCTATGAGGTGGAGGAGAATCTGACCGCCAAGGCAGACTGGGCGTTCGCGAAGTGGGAGCAGCCCGTGTCCGGCGCGTTCCACACCCCCAAGGGCAAGGTCCACGGGCCGACGTGGTGGCGTGCGACACTGAATCCCGTCGCCTGCGCGTCCCCGCTGTATCTCGAACTCGAGGGTGTGACCAAGGGTCAGATCTTTGTGAACGGTCGGCACCTGGCGCGATATCTTGTTGCGACGCCGGACGGCAAGAGCGTCGGCCCGCAGAGCCGCTGGTTTGTTCCCGCGTCATGGATCAAGCCCGGCGTCGACAACGAGGTCGTGATCTTCGACGAGCACGGCGGGAACCCGATCAAGTCGCGCGCGGTCTTCGATCACACGCGTCAGGTCGTGAACGCCAAGCCGATGTAGGCGGGCCAAAGCGAGACAGGAATCAGCGAGACTGCAAGGCAGGGAAGAAGTGCGGGAAGTGGCGGACCAGCGGGGTCGGTTCGCCTCAATACCGGCACGCATCACCGCTCACGATTCACGGTCTTCGCGGCTTCGTGACTCATATCCTCTTCCCCGAGGTGCAACATGGCCAAAGACGTCGGCAAGGGCGGGATGGCACTGATTCAGAAGGCCGCCAGTTTCGCCGCGCGGGCACACGCGGGGCATGCGCGGGCCGACGGCATCACGCCGTATTTCTCCCATGTCGTCCGCGTGACGCTTGTGCTCCGACATGAGTACGGGTGCACGGACCCCGAGGCGATCGCGGCGGCCATGCTCCACGACACCATCGAGGATACACCCACCGACTACGACGACATCGCGGAACACTTCGGCGACGGCGTGGCGAAGATCGTCGCCGCTCTGACCAAGAGCATGATCCTCCCTGAGCCCAAGCGCGAGGTGGATTACGATCGTCGCCTTGCCGCGGCGGACTGGCGGGCCCGCCTCATCAAACTCGCGGATGTCTACGACAACCTCAGCGACATGCTGCAGACGCAGGAAAAGCGCAAGAGCCTCGCGAAGATGATCGCCAAGGCCCAGCGCGCCATGAAACTCGCCGGGGACGACGCCAAACGCCACGAAGAATCGGCACGCGCGATCAAGATCGTCGCGGCATTGGTCAGGCACGCGCGGGCGAGCGCGTGAGTACGCGTTCGCCACGCGTCGTCCATGGCCGTCCCCCTCGAAAGTCCCCCAAAGCGACAACCGCCTTTGCCCGCGGATGAAGAAGTCGCGGGCAGAGGCGGTTGCAGGAGGGTTGCTCGTCACCAATGTCAGTGACGAGCATTGAGGAGTGTCTCGTTGGCGGCCTGTCCCTTCTGGAAATTCGTGTACAACCACACCGGCATCTCGGTGTTGCCCAGGTGCTTGTGGATCAGCGGCGCGACTTCTTCCCACTTCAGCCCACCCACGCCGGTCGCCAGCTTTGGCAGCGCCACGGCGCTGGGCTTGTCGGCGTCGATCAGCGCCCGCAGTTTCTTGAGCGAGTGATTGACCGACTCGTGCGTCGCGCGCCCGGGGTGCTTGCCGTGGTCATACGCCGCCTCCTGCGTCAGGAGGCACGCGATCCGCACCGGCCCATTCGGGCCCGATCCGGACCACACCCACATGTCGCCCGACTTGGGGTGATGGGTCTGGCAGTAGTGGCGGAAGTCCTTGTACATCGCCGGAAAACGCTCGCGCAGCTGCAGCGCCAGACCCGCGTGGAAATCGTCGTTGGGCGCCACGCCGTGCGCGATGACCGCGGCCTTACTGAGGAGGATGTCGCCGGTGACCTCGTGGATGTTGTGGGCGGGTTTCACGCAGTAGACCTCCTTGAGTGGCGGCGGTCGGCCGGCGGATGGAGGAAAAGCAGGCCGCACACCACTATACGAATACAGGATCGGCAAGTCAAGTATTCAAGGAGAGGAAGAGTCGTGGGATTCGAGGAGATTGGGCGAGCTCACGGAGGCCCAAACCAATCGAGGCATTCCGGGCGACCAGTTCACGCCGAGGCGCGTCGCTCTGAAATTTGCACAGAAATCTGCGATTTGGCGCTCCACAGCGCGCACGGCTCACGCCATCCGAATGACGGCTCGCCGCGACAGTCGCGGAAGCCACGCCTTTCCTGACAACCCCGATCGAGTGAACGCGGTGACTGGGCGCAAAGGGCCGGATGCATGGACAGAGCAAGAACCGATGTCGCGATACAACCCGAAGTTGACTCTCCAGTAAGCCCCAATCAGTCGGAGCCTAGTTGGTTGCAGCGCTGGTTGGAATGACATCGACTGTGTCGAGTAACGCCCAAGCGAATTCGAGTGCCCCCATGCGATGGCGGATCTGACGCCAATCCGCATGGGCGTCGTGCCGTTGTGCAGAGGTCACATTGGGTGAAATCGAATGCCCGCGGGCTGGTTGTGAGCGAACGGCGGCCCGACTGCGCCCGGGCTTTGCCCAGACGACGAGCACATACCCAACCGACCTTCACCCTCGCGAAGCGCCTCCTTCTGCAACTTTCAGCCAACGCTCCCGACGGCGCCGCCGCCTGGTTGTAGTGAGAAAACACCGATGAACGTCTCGCCGTCGTCCCAAGCCGGAGTCAGCCATGTCGAAGTCAAGTCCTCCCCGCCGTGCCCGCAATCCCTCTTCGTTCGGTTCCGTCGAGGAACCCAAAAGGGGAGTGCCTGCTCACCGCATCGCAATCCTCGAGTCGACCCTGGGTGTGTCTTTCGATGCGATCGCCCGCCCGCCTGCCGGCGCTCGCGATGGCGTGCCCACCGTCATCCGCGAGTCCAGCACCATCGATATGGCGTTTAACACGATGCCCGAGCGCCCGGTGCGAGAGAGGCTGGAACTTCGCGAGTACCGCATCTGGGATCGGCACATCGAGGCGGAGTTCGATCGAGAGTACTCGAGCTCCATGCGGAACAGCCCGCAGCACCTGATCTTGTTTACGGCGTTGGCCCACACACAGAAGTTGCTGTATGTGTGGGGATGCCAACACTTCGGGTTCAAGTACGAGTCCGGAGCCTCCGAACAGTTCAAGATGTGGTGGACGAAAACAACTATCCGCATGCCCAAACTGGTGACCACCCAGAGGGCTTGTGTGCAATGGCTCTATGTTGATGAACTCAAGCGTCTTCGCGACAAGAAGTTCGTCTGTCGCGGACTGATGGGAGTCGAGGACGGTCTCGCAGCCGCCTGGGAGACTCCGATATTCCTCATCTAACCCATGAAGCGTCCTTGCCCCACACTGCTGACGCCGTTCAGGAGACACCTATGTTGCTCAATGTCCTCGGAGTCCTGACCATTGCGGCCGTGGTTACCGTCTCGGCCGCCCACTACAAGCACAAGGGGCGGGGGTATGCTCGCGGCAAACACGTCCGCATCGCCACACCGCGTTGGTTTCGGGCTGTTTATCGCTACGTGCAGGCCACAACCGTGGTCATCGGCTCCATCTCGCTGCTTTTCTCACACCCGGCTTTGCTGCTGTGGCCAGCTCCTGCTTGGCTGAGAGTTACGGGGATGGTGAATGCTCTGTTGGGACTAGCTGTCTTTGTTTGGGCCAAACGAGTCCTGGCCGATGCGTACAGTCCGTGCTTTGACTCGTTTGTGCCCGCAAAGTTCGTTCAGATCGGACCGTATCGCTATGTGCGGCACCCGATCTACACGGCCAACCTGTTCATTCTCATTGGCCTGGCTCTGACCAGTGCATCCGGCTGGCTGGCCTTAAACGTGCTGGTGGTCGGGGCCTACTACCTGTGGAGCGCATCGGCCGAGGAGCGGGCTATGACCGAGCAATTGCCGGGCTACGACCAGTATCTCCGGAACACTCGGCGGTTCATTCCTGGAGTGCTGTGAAAGCTATCCGCCTGGGTGGCACCGATGTTCGAAATCGTCGCGCTGCGCGTGGTCATCGAGTCCAATTCATCCAGAGAGACGTCCTGCACTATCGACCGGACAAGAAGTTCGACCTGATCTGGTCGGCGGGCCTGTTCGACTATCTGTCGGATCGGCTCTTCGTTCGCCTGCTCAGGAGATTGATCTCAATGCTGGCCCCGGGCGGGATGCTCGCCGTGGGCAACTTCTCATCGCGCAACACGAGCCGGAACTGGATGGAGTTGTTCGGTGAGTGGTACATGGAGCACAGGGACGGCGACGAACTCTCGCGCCTTGCCAGGGATGCGGGCGCTTCAAACGTCGAGATCGTCAGCGAGGCGCAGGGGATCCAATTGTTCGCGGTGGTCCGAGCATGACGCAATCGAACTCTTGAGCCGTCGGTGTGGGTGGTGAATTCTCGAGGAGGCGTCCGTGTCTGAAAGCGACCAAACAAGGCGAATGGTACCGGCTGGCCCCACCATCATTCAAGGCGGCATGGGTGTGGGCATCTCGAACTGGGTGCTTGCGAAGGCTGTGTCTTCGCGCGGGCAACTCGGAGTGGTTTCGGGGAGTGTGCTGGACACGGTTTTCATTCGCCGATTGCAGGACGGCGACTCCGGCGGGCACCTCCGCCGTGCGCTCCGGCGTTTTCCAGTTCCGTCCATCGCCGAGGCCGCGCTCACGAAGTACTTGAAGCCCGAAGGTCGTCAACCCGGCCAGCCGTATGCGCGGCTACCGCTGTTTGGTGCCAAGCTGACACAGGATCGAGAAGACCTGCTCGTTTTGGCTCACTTTGCCGAGGTCTATCTGGCGAAGGAGGGGCACGGCGGAATTGTCGGCTTGAATCTGCTTGAAAAAGTCCAGATGGTCACTCTGCCGAGCCTTTACGGTGCGATACTCGCGGGGGTGTCTCATGTGCTGATGGGCGCCGGTATTCCCGCTTCGATTCCCGGTGCCTTGGACAAGCTATCTAATCACCTGCCCGCATCACTTCCGTTGGACGTGGCCGACAGGGGGGATCATGCGTACTCAGTTGAGTTCGACCCAACCCGCTTCGCGCTGTCGTCGCGGATATCGCTTCAACGCCCACGGTTCTTTCCAATTGTCTCTTCCGCGACGCTGGCCAAGGCACTGCTGAAACGAGCCAATGGCAAGATCGACGGCTTTGTTGTCGAAGGCCACGCCTCGGGCGGGCACAATGCGCCACCGCGGGGCGATATGCGGTTGACCGTGCGCGGCGAGCCTGTTTATGGCGAACGGGACATCGCGGACTTGGAGCAGATGCGTGCCATCGGCGTGCCATTCTGGCTCGCCGGCGCGTACGGAACCCCTGAAAAGGTCCAGCAGGCACTGGCCGCCGGCGCGCATGGAGTGCAGGTCGGAACCCTTTTCGCGCTGTGCGACGAATCGGGACTGCGCCAGGACCTCAAGCGGGAGATGCTGGAGAGAATCGCGAACGGCAATCTCGACGTGTTCAACGATCCGCTCGCGTCTCCAACCGGCTTTCCATTCAGGGTCGCCGCCATTCCCCAAACACTGTCGTGCGATGGAACCTATGGCTCGCGTCTTCGCGTATGCGACATGGGTTACCTTCGCGTGCCCTACAGAAAGTCCGATGGCACCCTCGGCTACCGATGTCCCGCAGAGCCCGTTGAGGACTATGAAAAGAAGGGTGGCTTAGCGTCTGAGACCATCGGCCGCAAGTGCTTGTGCAATGCCCTTCCCGCGAACATCGGGCTTGAACAGGTGCAGACAAACGGATACGAGGAACACCCGCTCGTTACCATCGGGGCGGACGTGGCGAGCATCCAGCCACTGCTCAGTCGGGGCAATTGCAGCTACACGGCGGGCGATGTGCTCGACCATTTGCTCGGGGACTCGCGGCGCATTTCTGTATCCCCGTCGCCAGTTCCTAGGGCTCAATCCAACGAGAGCTGCGGCGTGACGCAGCAGCAAACGACCACTCGGCCGAATGGACTCGCTGACTTACCATTCGGCAGCCGGTACGAGGCCTTTGGCTGCAGAATCAACACCATACGCGTTGAGGAACTGTTCGCGCGATATGAACAATGCGGGTTCATATATCCGGCCAAACGAGAGCGGCTGAAGCCGCATTGGTCGCTCATCATGGATAATTGGCGCCGCAGTATGCTGTCGCGCCCGGAAGGATCGCTTCATCATGTGATTATATATGATCATCCAGAGACTGGCTCTTGGGCATCCGTCAGCTATTGGAACACAACGTGTCGCGTGGTGCACTCTCAGCACGTCGTCTCAATTGGCCGTCCAGAAGGCAGCCGCGCCGTCCTGTTGAGCGAACAATCCGAACTCTTCGCTCAAGGCCGGATGGGCGCCCAGAGTTGGTATCGCGCCGAGAATCGCTTTCCGGCACGGGTCTTTGGCAGCTGCGTCGCCACAATCGGCGCTACGAATGCGATGCTGCATGAGCACACATATATCACGATACCGCGCGATCAGCTGCACTCTCAAGACGCCACACTCATCGATATTCATTGCTGCAATAATACAGACGCCGCAAGCGTGAACCGTCTAGCTCATCGGCTGTGCGGTCGCGTGCAAGCGACGGCTGATGAGTGGAATGCTGGCGATGTCGAGCTCGCACACCTCAATGATCAATACAAAGAGATTGGCCTGCGACGATACCGCCGTGTCTTTCTCGCAAGCATGCGGGGCATGTCAGATCCGGTCGGCTTGGCGGTCGCGTACCGTGGTCCACTGGGCCTGAGCTTTTCCTTTCTTGAGAATCGCTGCGAACTGTGGCTGGATGCGACTCTTGATGGTGCACGGCACTTGCAAATCGCCTGCGCACTCGCCAGGGCTGTGCGAACCGCATACACCGACTTCGAGCTGCCGCATCTGTTCTTTGCGGTCGACCGGCGAACTGGTGAAGCTCTCCGAGGACTTGGCGCGCAACACGTACAAGATTACCAACGTCTGGTGTGGTTGCACGGCGGCATGATCGCCGCATACTCGCATATCAATAGTTTCTACGCACGGATAATGTCTGCGAGAAACCGCCACACCAACTCGTCAATCACTCGGGGTGTGCCGTGAACTACATCATGGAGACGAGCAGCGAGGGACTGCGAATCGAGCGGAAAACGGATCGAATGCTGACAATTGAACAACTTCGCTGGGCGGGGATACGGAACGGAGCAAGCGTGCTGGACCTCGGCTGCGCCGCGGGAACCACATGCCGCATCATGGCGGGGTTGGTTGGTCGCACCGGACGGGTCGTTGGAGTTGATGCATCACACAAGCGGGTTGAAGAGGGTCGCGCGCACGCCGATCACCGCCAGACCATTGAATACCGCCAAGGTTTCGCCGAGGAGATTCCCGCCGGCAAGGGCGAGTTCGACATTGTTTGGTCGAGGTTTCTGTTTGAATACCTTGCCGAGCCGCAGAAGGTGCTCGCCGAGATGATGCGAGTGACCAAGCCCGGCGGTACAGTGTGCGTAAGCGACTTAGATGGTAACTGTATCTGGCACCATCCCTGTGAGGCATCCCTTCAGAAAGAGATTGATGCGGCACTCGCGACGCTGGCCGGCGGGTTCAAACCCCGCATAGGTCTTTCCCTGTTTAGTTTGTTTGTGGACGCCGGATTGCAGGACCTGTCAGTGGATGTGCGGCCCTATCATGTCATCGCGGGAGGCATCGACGCTGATCGCGAGGAGCACTGGCGCATGAAGCTGGAAGGAGTTTGCAACGCTCTCACTGTTCGCGGCTGGTCGCCGATCCGAGCAATATCTCTTTCAACTCGATTCATGTCGCTATTGCGAGACAGCCGCTCATTTACGTACAGTGTGTTGATTACGATGCGTGGTACGGTCATGAGCGTGAAATGAGATGCAATCTGTCAGCACGAATTAGTCACAAGGTGCTGTATGCAGATCGCCTAAGCATCGTGACTTCTAGATTCGAATCCCACGGGTCCGCCCGAATGACTGGGAGAAGCCAGATGATCTGCTTGCGAACATCTCGAAGCCAGAACACTCGCAACCCCCTCGCACAAGCCGTTAACGGGAATCGGTCGCTCTACTTCCCCCTCTCCTTCAGAATCTCCGCCGCGGCCGAGTCAAAGAACGCCACGCACTTCCGCACGTTCTCTTCCAGTTCCTTGCCCTCGGTGTTCTCGTACTCCACCAGCACGACGCCCTTGAACCCCTGGCGCACCAGCTCGCGCAGCATCGCCTTGGCGTCGCCGTGCCCCGTGCCCCACGGGCGATCCAGATACTCGCCCGGCTTGCCCGCCTCCGGCGCCACGTCCTTGAAGTGCAGTTCGATGATCCGACCCTCGAGCTTCTTGAGCTGATCGACCGGCGACAGGCCCGAGCGCGGCCAGTGCCCCGTATCCGCGCACGCGCCGATCAGCTTCGATCGCTTGCCCACCTGCTCCAGCACGATCTCCGGGCTCCAGTACCGCGACGGCTTGGGATGGTTATGCACCGCCAGGCGGATGTTATATTCAACCGCCAGCTTCTCCACCATGTCCCACGCGTCGAACTCCGGCTCGCACGAGATCGCGCCCATCCCCATCGCCTTGGCGAAGTCGAATTTCGCCCGCGCGTCGGCCTCGTCCTTCTTGAAACCCACCACGCCGAAGCTGCTGGCGACGACCTTCCGCTCCGCCATCTTCTTCTTCAGCGCGTCCATGTGCTCCTTGGCCATCCCCGGCCCGACCTTGATGTCCTTGTGCTCGGGCGAGAGTTCCTGCCCCGCGAAGAGTTCGATGTTGGTGAGGCCAAGGTCGGCCGCGATGTCGATCGCCTCGAACGCCGTGCGATCGCGGAACGTCCACGCCTGTGTGCCAAGAGAGAGGCCCAGCGCGTCCGCGGGCGCGGAGTTTCGCGGCGCGGGCTTGGCGGCGGGGGACGCGGGCTGCGCCAGCGCCGCAAGACCGGCGAAGGCGACGAGGGCGGCGAGCGTGACGGCTGACTTCAGAATCGTGCGGCGCATGGAAAAGCTCCGGAATGTGTGCTGCTGATGCACCAGCATACCGCGAGAATGCCGCACGCGACGCCGAAAAGCCCGGGGCGGAGCGGTGGGTACGCATGAGCGGGCTTCCGAAGTCACATGATCCCGAAGGCGAGTGCGGAATCCGGCGGGCCTCTCATTTGACGATGTTCGACGCCGAGCGTGGTTCGCCCGCCGTCATCCAGGCGCGCGTGCGTCTGGCCGCGTCGGCGATCAGCAGGCGATAGATCGCCATCCCGAGCAGCATGAGGGTGACGCCGCCCGTTGTGTGATACCAGCGGAGCGACCGGCTCGCGTTGAACTTTTCCGCGGCGTCGAACGCGACGACATCCCAGAGCGTGTGGATCGTCGCCGCGCACAGCAGCGCCAGGATCGTGACGAGCAAGGCCCGCGGCGAGCGCGTGACGAGCAGACCCACGCCATAGCCGCCGATCCCGCCGAAGACCAGGTGCCCGGCCAGTCTCACCGGCTCCTGCGGCGACAGATGCGTCGCGTGGTCAAGATTCAGCACCCAGATCGATTCTTCGATGGCCGCGCCGAGGCCCGCGAACGAGCCGTAGATCATGCCGTCGATCGGTTCGTTGACGTATCGTGCCGCAAGGCGCGAGAGAATCAGCACCACGCCGATCTTGGCGAGTTCTTCCGTCAGGCCAGCGAGCGAGGCGAGCGAGATGTTGGGCATGAGCCTGCCCTGCTCGGCGAAGTGGTTGATGGTCCACACCTGCAGTCGTCCCGCGAGCCACATGAGAGCCGCGCCCATCACGGCGGTGAGCAGGATCATGCGGAGCGGCTCGCGGACATACGCGTCGTAGCGCAGCGCCGCGGCCCCGATCGCAACCGCGCACAACGCGAGCGTCAGATACAGGATGATCGTGGAGGCAAGCACATGGTCATGATATCAGAAGCGGCGAATGTGCTGATCGCCCTCGATCCGTGTGCAATGAGCGGGGCCGGGACGCCAACCTGATTTCTCGCGCGTGACGACACGGAATCCCCGTCGCTTGCATGCAAGCCGCGCAATTCCGTGCGGCCACAGCAAGGAGATACCCATGGCACGCACGACCCGGCTCATCAACGCGGCTCGCCTCGCTTTTTCGGCGGTCATCCTGACGGCCATGGCCGGCACGGCACTCGCCACGGAGAGCGTCACCATGACGTTCTCCAAGCCCACCAACCCGAAGGACACCAGCGTTACGGTGTTCATCAAGCCCGGCGCCGACGTGACCGCAACCATCGAAAAGGACTGGTCCGCCGAGAAGAAGCGCAACGCCATCCGCGACGCCCTCATCGCCAAGGGCTACGACGTATCCGACGACGGCCCGGGCGGCAACCAGATCACCATCAAGCATCTGGCGAACGGCACCGAAATCTCATTCGATCCCGGCACCACCGGCGAAAAGAAGGATGATGTTGTCGGCAAGAACGTCCGCGAGGGTAAGGTCGGATTCCAGGGCTCGTTCGACCCGATCGATCCGAACGGATTGCCGTCGGAGTTTACCGCCGGGATCTTCACCGACCTTGGCGAACTTACCGCCGTCGTCTCCGCGGAGGAACTCGATTTTCAGACCGACGGCCCGATCATCTGCCAGGCCTTGTTCCAGCGGCTTGCTCCACAAGCACCGCACTTCGGCGTGCAGATCAACTTCGCCGGTGATCGACTCGAGGTCTACTTCGATCCCGCGTATACGCTGAATGTCGGTGGCATCAGCTTCGGTACCACGTCGCTCTCTCCGGGGTGCAGCGGCTCCGTCATGCTGCTCGGGCCCGATTGTCCGGCGGACGTGAACGGCGACGGCTTCGTCAACGCGCTGGATTACGACGAGTTTGCCGGCGCCTTCGAGGAAGGAAGCCCGGACGCCGATTTCAACGGCGACGGCTTTGTCAACGCGCTGGATTACGACGAGTTCGCCGGTGCATTCGAGGGAGGCTGCTGAAGTCCGTTCTCTCGGGTGATCGATACCGGACCGAGCGGCGAAGTCGATACACTCGCCCCATGACGCAGGTTCGCGAGCCGATCGGCGTGGTTGGATTCGGGCACTTCGGGCGTGCGCTGGTGTCGCTCCTCGATACTGCGGGGATGTCATATCGCGCGTACGACCCGCATGTGCTCCCGGGCCAGTTGCCTCACGCAGACGCGACGATGCAGGACCTCCTGCGCCGGGCCCGCACGATCATCTGTTGCGTACCGGTGCGTTCGCTGGAGGGTGTGCTCCGGGCGGCCCGCCCATGCCTCACGCGAGAGCACCTTGTGCTCGATGTGGGAAGTGTCAAGGTCCTACCGACCAGGCAGATGTCGCGTGAACTCGGCGCCGGCGTCGCATGGTGCGCGACGCACCCGCTCTTCGGCCCGGCGTCGCTGGCCCGCAAAGAGCGTCCCCTCCGCGCCGTCATCTGCCCCAACACGCAACACCCCGCCGCCGCGGACGAGGCTCGCTCGCTCTACGAGCGAATCGGGTGCGAAGTGATCGACCAGACGCCCGAGGAGCACGATCAACTCATGGCCATGACCCATGCGCTGGCGTTCTTTGTCGCCAAAGGGATGATCGGCGTCGGTGCGGGAGAGGACGCGGCCTTCGTTCCGCCGTCGTTCCGCGCTATGAAACAGACCGTCGATACCGTTCGGGTCGACGCCGGGCATCTGTTCAGCGTCATCCAGAACGACAACCCATTCGCGGCCGCGGCGCGTCGGAAACTCATCGACGAACTCGAAGCGATCGATGCGGACCTCCGGCGTGCCGAAGGCGGGACTATCAAGGATCTGGAGATTCATTGAACGGGGGTCACAGCGACTCGCGGTCACGACTTCGTGTGCCGAGCGGCGTGCATCAGCGAGCGTGCAGGCTTTGCACGGGGCGATCCTCCAGCGCGACGGGGTTGGTGGGGCCGGTGACGACCTTCTCGCCGGGCATCGGGCTGAAACGCGAGCCGTAGAGCGGCAGGCGCTTGTTGGTGCTGGGGATGCCGACGCGGCCCTGCAGCGCGGTGAAGACCAGCGCGACCGCGACGTTGGCAACAAACAACTGCCACGGGGCACGCCAATCCATGTACAGCGCGACCGAGATCACCACGACGTGGGCCAGCGCCAGCGGGATGCACACCTGCCACGCGACGGCCATCACCTGGTCGTAACGAATGCGGGGGAGCGTCCAGCGGACCACCATCTGGAAGCAGATCACCAGAACAACCTTGGTGAAGAAGACCGCATACTTGGCGACCACCGCCACGAAAGTCGTTGACTCGGGCGAGAGCAGATCAAGCCCCGGGAGCGACGAGCCGGGCAGGTGATAGCCGCCGAGGAAGAGAAGCGTGAAGAGCGCGCCGGAGGTGAGCATGTGGGCGTATTCGGCCAGGAAGAAGAGCGCGAAACGCATCGACGAGTATTCGGTGTGATACCCGCCGACAAGTTCGTTTTCGGCCTCGGCGTTGTCGAACGGGGCGCGGTTGGCCTCGGCGAGGATGGCGGTGAAGAAGATGACAGCGGCGAGGGGCTGGGTGAGGACCATCCAGCCTTCGGAGACCTGCTGACGCACGATCTGATCGGGCATCGTGGTGCCATAGACGAGCAGGGCGGAGAGGAGCGCGAGGCCCAGCGGGATCTCGTAGGAGATCATCTGGGCGGTGGCGCGGAGCCCGCCGAGGAAGGAGTACTTGTTGTTGCTGGCCCAGCCGCCGAGGGTGATGCCGTATACGCCGAGGGAGGCGATGGCGAGCATGTAGATGATGCCGACGCCGATGTTGGCGCCGGCGACCTGGACGGGCCCGCCCTCAATGTGCCAGTTGAGGAGGGGGATGGTGAAGTCGGGGAAATTCCACACGCCGCCCCAGTTGATGACGGCAAAGCCCATGAGCGCGGGCGTGATGGACATCATGGGGGCGAGGGAGAAGAGAACCTTGTCGACCTTGGAGGGCGTGTAGTCCTCTTTGAGGAAGAACTTCAGGCCGTCGGCGAGCGGCTGGCCCAGTCCGATGACGTTCTTGAGGAAGGAGAGGGCGGGGAGGCCGAAGTCCAGGCCGACGCGGTTGGGGCCGATGCGGTCCTGGATGTAGGCGGAGATTTTTCGCTCGAAGTAGATGAGGTAGGCGACGGTGAGGAGCATGACGTGGATCGTGAGCGCGACCACGACCGCGTTCACGATGAGCTGGGCGGTGAGGAATTCGGGCTTATCCATAGAGGCCCGTACTGTACGCGGACAAAGCCCGGTCATCGAGTGCGGGGAGCGGGAAATGGGGGGTGGGGCGGCGGGGCGGCTGAGCGGGACGAAACCCCTTGTTCGTCTTGTCGTGCATCGGTAATCTGAATGGGTGCGTCGCCAAGACGGATCGGGGTGCAGAGTTCACTCTGTCGGTTATGGACGCGTGGGCGATGATCGCTTGCTATCGCTGCTTGGTAGGTGAATAGCCATGCTGAGGAACGCGATTTCGGGCGTGCGGAGGATCGCTTTGGCGTGCGTGCTGGCGTCAACGCTTGTCGGGGCCACACCTTCGCAGGCGCAGACACTTGAGTGGACCCGGCGAATGGTCAGCGGCCCCTCGGCACGGTCCGCTCATGCGATGGCATACGACGGACGCCGCGGCGTGACGGTCCTCTTCGCGGGACGGGATGCTGGACCTCCCAATAACGAGACGTGGGAATGGAACGGGACGGTTTGGACAAAGCGGACTGCGAGCAGCCCCGCGGCGAGATACATCCATGCCATGGCCTACGACTCGGCCCGCGGCGTCACGGTTCTCTTCTCGGGTTTCCTCGGTGGTGGTGACACATGGGAGTGGGACGGTACGAGCTGGACCCGGCGCTCGCTTAGCGGCCCTTCGCCAAGAGGCGGGCACGCGATGGCGTACGACGCGACCCGCGGCGTCACAGTGCTCTTTGGTGGATCCGCACAATATACCGATGAGACCTGGGAATGGGACGGGACGGCGTGGGCATGGCGATTGGTCAGCGGCCCCTCGGGCAGATCTCAGCACGCGATGGCCTACGACGTAGCCCGCGGCGTCGCCGTGCTCTTCGGGGGAAAAACGAGCAACACCACATCGAGCGACGAGACTTGGGAATGGAACGGGATGGCTTGGAACCAGCGTGCTGTGAGCGGCCCGTCGGCAAGGTATGGGCACGCCATGGCCTACGACGCGGCACGTGGTGTCACCGTTCTCTTCGGGGGATATACAGGTAATGGCGTGCCCAACGCCGAGACATGGGAATGGAACGGGATTGCGTGGACCCAGCGCGTGATCAGCGGCCCATCAAAGAGACTTGAGCATGCGATGGCATACGACGCCGCCCGCGGTGTCGTCGTCCTCTTTGGGGGATACAACGGCGTCACCACCTATAGCGATGAGACCTGGGAACTTGGTTTCAAGGATTGTCCTGCCGACCTCGATCACAATGGCAGCGTGAACGAGGACGACTACGACGCGTTCGCCGAGTTGTTTGAGGCGGGCGACCCCGGCGCGGACTTCAACGGCGATGGGTTCGTCAACGGCAATGACTACGACGAGTTCGCGGATCACTTTGATGTGGGGTGTTGAGGAGAGGCATCGGGCATTGGGGGAAGAGCGAGACAGCGAGGCAGCGAAGCAGCGAGACAGGGGAAGAGGAGGCACGGACACCAAGGCGTGTCCGTGGCACGAGAGACGCCGCACGCCGCTACTTCGCGAAGGCCAGCACTTGATCGATGATGTCGCGGGTGTTGGCGCAGCGCGGGCACTTGTGCTGGCCGCCGAGCTTGCCGCGTGATTCCATCCAGCGGTGGAAGGTGCCCAGGGCCAGCGGCGTGACGGTGGGCTCGGTCATGCCCAAATCTCCCGTGCGCTTGATGCCGTAGTCCACGCACTCTTGCTTGAGCGCGGCGTCGAAGGCGGGAACAAACGCGGCGAGGCGATCGGGCGATGCGTTGGCGGCCTCGACGGCGATCTCGAGTCCGGCGCGGCGGCCCGGGCCGGGATAGACGGGCGCGGCGGTGAACTCGCCGACGATGAGGCCGGTCTGACTCGCGGCCTTGGCGACGGCGTTTTCGATGTTGTCGACGATGAGGTTCTCGCCGAAGGCGTTGATGAAGTGCTTGTGACGCCCGACGATGCGGAGGCGTGACGGGCCGTCGCCGCCCGAGCCGTCGGGGCGCGAGGGGATGGTGTCGAACTCGACGACGTCGCCGAGGATGTAGCGCCAGAGGCCGGCGCAGGTGGTGAGGACGACGACGTATTTCTGGCCCTTCTCGACGGCGTCGCAGGTGAAGGCGGGGGCGTCGGGGCGGGCGATGTCTTCGAGGGGGACGAACTCAAAGAAGTTGTGGTTGTCGGTGAGGAGGCGCAGGCCGGGATCGCCGCGGGTGTCCTGGATGGCGATGAAGCCTTCGGAGGCGGGGTAGAGCTCGAGGCGGAAGGGGATGTCCGGGCCGTCGGGCGCGCCGCTGTAGGCCTGGCGGACGCGCGGGTCGAAGGGGGCGTATTTCACGCCGCCGTGGACGAAGATGGTGAAGTTCGGCCAGACGTCGTGGATGGTGCTGACGGTGCGGCCTTGCTCGCGGGCCATGGCGATGAGGCGCTCAAAGAGGACGAGGGCCCAGGAGCACATGCCGCTGACCATGCGGACGTCTTGATCGAGGCAGGCCTTGGCCATGGCGTCGATCTTGGACGGCCAGTGGCTCATGAGGGCGATGTCGGGCCCGGGGAGATAGACCTTGCTGACGGGCCAGCGGATGAGGGGCGTGACGATTCCGGAGAGGTCACCCGTGCGCACGCCGTGGGAGTTGGTGGAGAGATCGGTGGAGCCGCCGAGGAAGAGGGACTTGCCGGTGAGGAGGGAGGGGAGGGAGACGCCCATGCGGGCCATGTGGGAGAAGATGTCGAGGGAGGCGCGGAAGTTCGAAGCGAGCATGTCCTTTGAGACGGGGATGAACTTGTCGCCAGCGGTGGTGCCGCTGGTCTGGGCGTAGTCGCGGACGAGGCCGGGCCAGAGGATGTTGGGCTCAGCGTGCTCGCGCATGCGCGCGACGCGGTCCTTGTAGGCGATCCAGTCGCCGATGGGGACGGCGTCGCGATAGCCCTTGAGCATGTCGTCGTCGGAGAGCGTGGCGAGCCTGGCGTAGTTGGATATGCGGCCGATTTCGGTTTCCGCGGCCTCGGAGAGGAGCTGTCGGAGTTGGCTGCGCTGGATGCCGGCGCTGTTGCGTTTCCAGTGCTGGAGGTTGGAGAGGAGGCGGATACGGCGTGCGAGATAGGCGCGCATCCCGACGCCGATCAGGCCCGTGAGCCAGGATGAGCGGGGGTGTGAGGTCATGGTGGTGCTCTAGCGCGGCGCGGCGTGCACGGGCAGCGTGGCGGAGAGGGAGCGATTGAAGTCGATGAGGAGCGACGCGAACTCGTCGGGCTGCTCGATCATCGGCGCGTGCCCGCAGCGATCGAGCCAGACGAGCCTAGAGCCGCGGATGAACTGATGGAACTGGTCCGCGGCCTCGGGTGGCGTGACGGCGTCTTGCTTGCCCCACACCAGGAGCGTGGGCGCCTTGATCTCGGCGAGGCGATCGCCCATGTGATTGCGGCGGGCGGAGCGCGAGAGTTTGACCATCGCGCGGGCGCCGCCGCGGCGGGAGAGCTCGCGGTGGGCGCGATCGACGTCGCCGTGATTCATCTTGGCGCGATCGAAGAAGAGTTCGCCGATCTTTTCAACGAGCCACTCGCGCGAGGGGCGGAGCTGCACCTCGCGGACGGTGGTGCGCTCGGTGAGGCCGGAGGAGCCCGCGAGGACCAGGCCGCTGACGAGCTGCGGGCGATCGACCGCGACGCGGAGCGCGACGTGCCCGCCGAATGAGTTGCCGACGAGGACGGCGGGCTCGCGGACGTATCGCTCGAGGAAGCGGATGGTGAGTTCGGTCACCCCGTGGATCGAGCAGTCCTCGCCCTGGAGGTCCAGGAGCGGGAACTCGAGCATGACGGCGCGGGCGTGTGGGGCGAGGGCATGGGCGGATTGTTCCCAGTGGTCGTTGAGGCCGACGAGCCCGTGGAGGAAGACGAAGGGTCGTCCGGAGCCGAAATCAACGACGCGTGCGGGGACTTCGCGACCCTCCAGGCCGCGGAGGCTGAGCGTCGTAGGCGCTGGGGCTGGCGCGGCGTTGGGGGCGGAATTGGTTGGCGCGGTGGTCACGAGGATGGGGACTCCGGCTGCGTGTTGGGGCGATCATATGTTCGCCGCTGGCGAGAGATCGTTTGGGAAGTGTCAAGGGCGGAAAGAAAGACACTGGGCACGTGGCACAAAGCACGAGGGGAATACTGAAGGAGAGGCGTGTGGCGCGGTGCGGCACGACGCCGCGAAACGGCGACCATCCGCCGACGCGCCAATGTCCGCGGCTGCTGCAGGCGATGACGTGACGATCTGGTCAAGTACTCGGTGTTGGCGATTTGCTTCATTTCCGAGCACGCGGGCTATTCGCCACTGACGACCTTGCCGTCGCGGAGGTGGACCACGCGGTCGGCGCGGGCGGCGGTCTCGGGGTCATGGGTGACGACGACGAGGGTCTGCCCGGCCTTGTGCAGCCCGGCGAGTAGATCGAGGATCGAGCCGCCGGTGACGCGGTCGAGGTTGCCGGTGGGTTCGTCGGCCAGAAGGAGGGTGGGCTTATTGACCAGGGCGCGGGCGATGGCGACGCGCTGGCGCTCGCCGCCGGAGAGTTCGGCGGGGCGGTGCTTGAGGCGATGCCCGAGGCCGACGTGGGTGAGGATGTCGCGGGCGCTGTTGATGGCGTCGTTGCGGTGCTGGAGGTAGCCGAGGCGGCCGTGGAGCACCATGGGAGAGAGGAGCACGTTTTCGAGGACGGTGAGTTCGGGGAGCAGGTGATAGAACTGAAAGATGAAGCCGACGCGGGCGCGGCGGTAGTGGTTGAGTTCGGACGCGGACATGGCGTCGATGGCGCGGCCTTCGAAGGTGATGGGCGGAGAACCGGGCGCCTTGTCGGCGCGGTCGAGCGCGCCGAGCAGGTGGAGCAGTGTTGACTTGCCCGAGCCCGAAGCGCCGAGCACCGCCAGCCACTCGCCGCGCTTGATGTCGAGGTCCATGCCGCGGAGGACGGGGACGTCGACGCGCCCGAGGCGATAGGTCTTCTTGAGATCGCGCACGCGCACGAGCGCCTCGGCGTTGCGCGGCTCGGTGGTCGCGGGTATGGTCTGGGCGGATGTCATGCGGTGTCTATTCGAACCGGAGCGCTTTCACGGGGTCCATCGAAGCAGCGCGGACGGCGGGGATGAGCGCGCCCAGCACGCTGGAGATGACGCCGCCGGCGAGCACGATCGCGGCCTTGGATGCGTCCATCTGGCTTGGTACCTCGCTGAAGTAGTAGATGCGCGGGTCCCAGATATACAGATTGAAAGTCTCGCCCAGCCATTCGTGGATAGGGTTGATGTTCTTGACGACGACATAGGCCAGTGCGCCGCCGAGGCCGGAGCCGACGACGCCGATCATCATGCCGTAGGCCAGCCACACGCCCGCGATGCCGGCGCGACTGGCGCCGACGGCGCGGAGGATGCCGACGTCCTTGGTCTTCTCGCTCACCATGGACCAGAAGATGGCGAGCACGAGGAAGACGGCCGTCAGCGAGATGAAACTGAAGATGAAGAGCACCAGGCCCGTCTCTTTCTTGACGGCGTTGATCATGGTGCGGTTCTGGTCTTCCCAGGTGAGGATCTTGATGTCCTCGGGCGCGGGGACCTTTCCCGCATGGTCGTGCTCGAACTGGGCGTAGATCGTCGCGACGCGCTTCTTGAGTTCGTCGGCGCTCGTGCCGTCCTTGGCGCGGACGTAGACGTTGGTGACGCGAGCGGGGTCTTCGGCGACGACCTGCGGCGTGACGATGCGCTCTTCGCCGGTCGCGGGGTCGATCTCGATCCGCGCGCCCAGGCCGTTGGTTGTTCGCTCCGCCTTCACGCCCTGATCGAGGTGGAGTTTGCGCTGCAGATCCTTGAGCGGCGCGAAGACGACGCGGTTGTCGGTCTCATAGATGCCGCTGTGGACCTCATTGGCGACAGGGAGCGACCAGGAGACCATGTCGATGGTGCGCCCGCTGGAATCAAGCGGGATGAGGTTGAGCGTGACGGACATGTTGTCGGGGGCGAAGACGCGCGTCGGTTCGAGGTCGCCCTTGGCGGTGCGGCGGTAGGGCAGGCGCGGCTCGAAATAGCCCTCGGGGCGGCGCGAGTTGAAGCCGCTGACTTCGATGCCGAGCACGGCGGCGGGCCTGAATTCGCCGGTCTTCTCGTCGCGGCGCTGGAGGTTTCGCCCGTTGTCGAGGAACTGCTTCCAGTTGAAGCCCTTCCAGAACGTTTCGTCAGCGATGCGCGGGTCATCGCGCTTGATGTCTTTGCGGAGCGGCGTTTCGAGCGGGCGCCACCAGAGGGTGCGCTCGTACTCGGTGACCTTGGCATAGCCCGGGCCGTCGATGCCTTTGATGACGATGGCCTCGCGTCGTCCGTCGGGGAGGGAGATGAGGCCGTAGGTTTCGATGACGGGCGTCGCGCCTGCGACGGCGTCGTCCTTCTCGATGCGGTCGATGAGTTCGGCGTAATAGGCAAAGCCGGTCGAGGGCCAGGAGATGTTGACATCGCCGAGGAGTGTTCGCCCGGAGTTGAGGAGCATGGCGAGAAAGCCGCCCATCACGGACCAGGTGATGAGAACCATGGCGGTGCAGAGGATGACGGCCAGCGACGCCAGCAGCGGCATGACTTTGCTGGTCAGATATTTTCGGGTCAGCAGCGCCTGATACACGGAGCCCCCTGGTCGTTGGCGGACCAGTGTAGGTCGTGATCCGTGTCGGCATGCCCGGACGAATACAACGGCACGTGCTTCGCGATCGTGGTCGCAACGGGTTGAAGCACGCGATCGGAAGCCGCGGCCATCCGCGGCTCTACGATTGATCGATGGCGACACGGGACATTGCAACGCTGAAACTCGGGCACGTGCCGCTGGAAACGCCGCTGTTGCTCGCGCCGATCGCGGGCTATTGCGACCTGGCGTTCCGCACGATCTGCCGTGAATATGGCGGCGTGGGCCTGGCGTGCACGGACCTGCTCAGCCCGATGGGGTTGCTCCGTGGAACGGCCACGAGCCTCGACCTGGCGCGGACCAACGAGGTCGACAAGCCGATCGGCATGCAGTTATACGGGAGCGACCCGGAGATCATGGCGCAAGGGGCGCGATGGGCGGTCGAGCACGGCGCGACCATCGTCGACATCAACATGGGCTGCCCGGTCGACAAGGTGACGAAGAAAGACGGCGGGAGCGCGCTCCTGACCAACCTGGACCGCGCCGTGAAAATCGCGGAGCGCGTGGTGCGAGAACTGGAAAAGTGCCCGCTGGATACGCACGAGTGGGGGAGGCGGATCGGGCAGGTAGTGACAGATCGGCACTCGGCGCTCGGCAAACGGCATCCGGACTCAACTCCCAGCGGTCGGTTTCAGTCGTCGCATGCCGAACCGCGAATGTCGCCTGCTTGTTCTTCTTCTTCTTCTTCTTCCCGAATCCCCAGTGCCACGTGCCTCGTGCCTACTTCCCCCGTGCCATTGACGTGCAAGATGCGTCTGTGCTGGTCGGACGCTGACTATCACGGCGGGCGGGCGTGCTCGCCGCTGCTGGCGCGGATGCTGGCGGATGTCGGCGTTATCGGCGTGACGGTCCACGGGCGGACGACGGAGATGAAGTTCAGCGGCGTGGTCCAACTCGCGGGCATCGCACGCGTGGTGGAGGAAGTCGACGGGCGCATCCCGATTATCGGCAACGGCGATGTCCGCGATCCGGAAGACGCGATCCGCATGATGCGAGAGACTGGGTGCGGCGGCGTGATGATCGGGCGCGGGGCGTTGTCGGCGCCGTGGCTTTTCCGTGACGCGTGGGCGTCCATGCGCGGGGAGGAGATCCCAGCGACTCCCGACGACGCGGAGAAGACCACGATGATGCGCCGGTACTTTGAGTTGATGCGCGCCTATCGCGGTGATCATTACGCGATGACTCAGATCAGACGCCGGATCGCGTGGTTTGCCAAGCGGATGATCAGGAAAGACCCGGTGACCGGGCGGATCGTTGGTGTGAAACCGCTGAAGGAAGCGATCAGGGTCGCGGCCGGTCCGACGGATATTCATATGGCCTTTGATCGCTTTGCCGCCGGCGAGTTGATCCAGATCGCCGAGGTCGATGAGGCCGAGCCCGATTCCGCGTGATCGATCTTTGTTTGGGTCCGAGTTTGTGAGATTCAGATGTCGGCGAGCGCGATGTTTATGGCGCGTGTTTGGCGGTTGCGGGGGTGATTCTCCGCGTTGGTTTGATATGCTGACTGGGTCGTGAACTCGAGGGGTGGTTCATCCGTCTGAAGGTTCAATCGGGCGCGGTTCATTGCGCGCCAGATCAAGCAGATGGTTTCCGGCGCACGCCGGGTTGAAACGGGGAGTACATCATGTGGCGGAATATCGGTCGTGCCTTCGGTCTGGCGTTCGGGCTCTCAGCGATGGTGTCGGCGTGCGGCTTGGCGCACGCGCAGGACGCCGCGCCCGCGGCTCAACCACCGGCTCAGGCGGGCGAGCCCGCATTGGATACGGTCCGGACTGGGACGCTCGTGTTCGAAAGAGAGACAATCGATCTGGGCACCATCGTCCAGAACGAGATCAAGGAGATCAAATACTCCTTCGAGAACAAGACCGCCCTGCCGGTGACGATCAAGGAGTTGAAGCGCTCGTGCGGCTGCACGGAAGCCAAGGTTCACATCGTCGGCGGCGACAAGTTCGCCGAGCCCAAGGAGTCCGACGCCAACTCATGGTTCGTCGTCCCGGCGGGCGCCAAGTGCGAGATCGCGGCGACCTTCGACCCCAAGGGCAAGTCCGGTACACAGAGCAAAACCGTGACGGTTATCTCGGACGATGATGAACGAGGCGAGATCATCCTCACGTTCACCGTGATGGTTGAGCAGAACATCATGATCGAGCCGACGATCCTGAACTTCGGCACGATCGAACGCGGAGCCAGCAAGGTGCTGAAACTGACGGTCGTGGGACGCACGCCCGATTTCGCGGCCACCGATGCCACCGTGACGCTCGGGGAGTTGTTCGATATCAAGAAGGGCGAGACGCGAGAGGTCGAGCGCGGCGGGAAGAAACTCCGCGCGACTGAGTTCGAGATCACCCTCAAGGCCAACACCAAGTCCGGGCGCGGCAACGACACCCTGAATGTTCGCACCAGCGACAAGAACGAGCCGCTGAAGCCTGTCTCCATCACCTACATGATCCAGGGGCTCCTCGCGAGCGAGCCGAACGTGCTCGCCCTTTCCAGCGCCCAGCCCGGCGGTGAGATGAAGGGCGAAATCATCATCAAGCATCGCAAGGATCAGCCGTTCAAGATCCTGAAGGTCGAGGCGGCGGTCGCGGCGGGCAACGCCAAGCCAACGCTCCCGGACCCGGAGATCACCTTCCAATTTGAGCCGGTGGATGCCGCTACGCCTAACAAGTGGCGCATCAAGGCCGTGTGCATCGCCCCGATGGACCGCCCGAGCGTCAACGTCGTCGCGAAGATCACGACCGATGTTGCCGGCGAGGAGATGATCCAGACCCGCGCGTACGGCGTGGTGCGGCGCAACCAGGCCGCCGCCAATCCCCCGGCCCAGGCACCGGCACCGGCGGGGGCTCCCGCACGCGACCCGGCGACGAACAAGTAACGCGCGGCTGACGCTGTCCGGGAGTCTTGACCATGCCTCACACACCAATCAAGGCGCTGGCGGTGATCGCCTTGGGCGTGGGCGTTGGCCTGGCCGACATGTCGATGCGCGGCGGGAACATCGTCGTCGCAAAGGAAAGGACGCCGCCTGTTGCGCCCGCGCCGCGCCCGAGCCCCGATCAGACGTCCCCGACACAGACGCCGTCCGTCGAGCAGAACAGCGCGGTCCGTGAGATCACGCCGGCCGAGGCCAAGGAGTGGTACGACAAGGGCGCGATATTTCTTGACGCGCGGCCACGGAAAGACTCCGAGCGTGACGGGCGCATTCCCGGCTCGCAGTTGCTCGGACCGGGTGATTTGGATCGAAGCCCGCCGCCCGCGATCCTCGACGTCCTCGACCCGGAGAAGGAAGTGGTGATCTACTGCATCGGCGGAGATTGCCACGACTCGCACAATCTGGCCACGCTGCTGGAGGCGCGCGGGTTTACCAAACTCCTGGTGTTCACGGACGGATTCCCCGGCTGGGTCGCGGCGGGATATGAGGTGGACACGTCTCCCTTGCCGCCGGAGTGAGCATGAAGCCGAACTCCAATCCCGTCATTGACGGATTGCTCTTTGTGTCGCGGGTGATGCTGGCGGGTGTGTTCGGCCTGGCGGCGTACACCAAACTGTCTTCGCCGCAGGAGTTCGCGTTCGCGGTTGACGCGTTCGGCGTGCTCCCCAAGAACATGGTTCCGGTCGCGACGTTCGTCGTGCCGTGGATCGAGGCGATCTGCGCGGCGATGTTGCTGGCGGGCGTGTGGGCGCGGGCGGCGGCGGGGGTGGCGGGTCTGATGCTCGTGGGGTTCATCGCGCTGACGATCTCGGCGATCATGCGGAACCTGAGCCTGTCGTGCGGGTGCTTTGGCAAGGTCCGGCTGCTATGCCCGGAAAAACTCGGTTGGTGCAATGTCATTCAGAACACCATCCTGATGCTCCCGGCGATCCTGCTCATGCTCAAAGGGCACGGGCGGCTTGGGATTGACGGTGCGTGCGGGTGCGGTTCGGGGGCCTGCAGCGCTGGTGCGGTGGACGCCGGTGGGGCGTCGACCTAGAGTTTCGACCACATTTCAAGACCGTCGCCCGTGTTCCCGGCCGTGTTGGCCGAGTGCCCCGGGCCCAAGACCAGGACGGAGCCCCGCGATGTCGGGGACGATCATGAGCAAGTTCCAGCGATTCGCGCCCGTTCAGAAGATCCGCGTCACCAAGACCACCGGTCACGGCAAGGTCGTGGTTGATTGGAAGGACATCGAGACGCTCCGTCGCCTGATGAGCCCCAACGGCAAGATCTACGGGCGGAAGCGTCTGGCGACCTCGGCCGCGGAGCAGCGGATGGTGGCGCAGGCGATCAAGCGGGCGCGTTTCATGGCGCTCCTGCCTTACACCTCGGCGACGCTGTAAGCCTTTCGCGAGGGCCCGTCGGACGAGATTTGATGCCGCCTGCTCGAGCGTCGGCGAGCACCGCTCGGGTGCCTGACGGCGCTCGTTATTTCAATCGCGAGGATCAGGGTCATGAGCGCACACGCCCACGAGCGTGCTGGTGCAAAGTCCGGCGCAGGACGTGACTACGCGCCGCTGCTGCACGCGGCGGGTGCGACGGTGTCGCGCGGCATGATCGATCGCACGCGGGCGATGACGCTGTGCTGTGATCTGGTGTGGGACGCCTTCGGGCTGGAGAGCGCCGGTCCCGATACCGGCGGCTTTGCGAAGGTGTCGTGGGTCGGGTTCTATGAGAAGGCTACGGACGCGGACGAGATGATCCTCGTCGTGCGACGCGACAAGCCGGCGTGCTCGCCGATCGGGCTGCACGGCGCGTGCGGCAGGAGTTGGACCGAGCAGCGGGTGCTGGTGATCCCGGATGTTTCGACGCTGGGAGCGGGGTATATCGCGTGCGATCCGAACGACAAGGCCGAACTCGTGCTCCCGATGTTTGATGATCGCGGCTGTTGGGGCGTGCTGGATGTGGACAGTTTCGATGTCGGCGCGTTCGCTCAGCACGATGCCCGCGGGATGGCGGCGTTGTGCGAGAGGCTGGGGCTATCGAGGCAGACGCTCAGGGGCGGGGCGGTGGTGCTGTAGCAGCGACAGCATGGTCAAGTGACAGAGCGGCATCGGGACGCGCTGATCGCGCCGAAGGTGCACGCGACGGGCGCGCTCCCCGACATGATGCTCGTTCAATCCCAGGGTCTGAGTGTGGCGGCGGCGCGCACGAGGTCTTTGATCGGCGTACCCGCCGCGTGTTGTGCGTCCGCGATGCGGGCGAATCGCTTGAACTTGCCCTTGCCGGCGAGAAGTCCGCGTGGATCGGGCAGGAGCGCGCCGTGGATGAACGACAGGAACACCTCGCCGCGCTTGACTTCGATCATGCAGATATTGCCGCCGAGTGCGCCGAAGGAGGCGTCGGCGTGGAAATAGCAGAGGACGCGGAACTTGAAGGCCTCGGAGGCGTGTGGAGCGGTGGCGAGGATCGTGGCGCGGAGTGTCTCAACGATCTTCCGCGTGACGGGCGGCTGATCGATGAGATGCTGCGTCCGTTGCTGCTTTGAGACGCGGGTTGGCGGCGTGGCGGATGTCACACGGGCTTCACTTCCCGCTCGGGCCGTCGTACGCGTGGTTGACGGGATCGATACGGCGCATGGGCTTCTCGCGGGTCTGCTCTTCGACGACATGGGCGACCAGGCCGGGTGTGCGCGCGATCATGAAGATGCCGTTGAACACGCGAGGGTCCATGCCAAGATCGGCGAGGATCGCTCCCAACGCGCCGTCGACGTTGATGGGAAGCGGGCGCCCGATCGCGGCGAAGGCACGCTCGACGGCGCGGGCGGCGGCGATGTGCGTGGCGCCCTGATCGGAAAGACCTGCGACGGCGGCGAGTTCAAAGAGCCGCGCGGTGCGCGGATCCTTGGTGTGGATGCGATGGCCAAAGCCGCTGATCCGGTCGCCGCTCGACTTGATGCGGGTGACTTCGTCGGTGGCGACGGCGTCGAGCGCGGCAGAGAAAGCGCCGGGGCTGGTCGCGGCCGTGCGTGCCTTGGCGAGCAGGGTGCCAAGGTATCGGGCCGCGTCCTCGATCGCGCCGCCGTGATGGCGATTGATCGACATGATGCCCGCGGCGACGCTGGCGGAGAGCGAGGCGCCGGTGCTGGCGACGGTGCGTGCGGCGAGGCAACTGGGCGGCGTGGCGCCGTGGTCGATGCTACTGACGAGTATCGCGTCCATCAGCCGCCCGACCTTGTCGTCGGGGAGTTTGCCGGTGAGGATGAGGTACACCGTCGCGCCGAAACTCGTTTGGCCCATCAGGCCCGCGATGTCGTGCCCGCGCACCGCGACGGAGTTCGGCTCGATTCGTGTCACGCCGGTGGTCCACACGGCGCGACGCTCCGCGTCGGTCATCAGGCTCCTGCTCCCGTTCGAGCGGAGCACGCCCGCGACGGCCTGGGGGAGTTCGCCGAACGCGTCAACCACCGTCGCGCCCGCGCCGCGCAGCGCCGCGACCTTGCCCGCGTGCGTGCCGCGGTTCCCTTCGATGATCGCGCCGGCGTGGCTGAAACGCGTGCCGCTCGTGGCGGCCTTCCCGCCGATGTAGGCGATGACGGGCTTGGTGACCTTGCCGCTGGTGATGAGTTCGGCGAGTTCCTCTTCCTGCGAGCCGCCGATCTCGCCGAAGACGACGATGGCGTCGGTCTGCGGATCGTCCTGGAAGAGCGCGGCGACGTCGGGGATGCGAAGCCCGAGCACGGCGTCGCCGCCGATGTGGACGATGGAACTGATGCGGACGCCGGCCTGCCCGCAGTAATAGGCGGTGCTGGACGACATGCCCCCGGAGCGGGAGATGATCCCGACGCCCGTGCCGCCGGGGAGCGGCGGCTTGAACCACTCGCGTGCGGATTCGGCGCGCCCGCCGATCATGCCCGCGACGGCACGCCCGGGGCTTGCGATGCCCAGCGTGTTCGGCCCGACGAACTTCGCGCCCTTGGCGGCGGCGGCCTTGGCGATCTCCATCGCGTCCCACACAGGAACACGATCGGCGACGAGCACGAGCAGTTTCACGCCCGCGTCGATCGCGTCGAGGGCCGCTTCCTTGATGCCCGCGGCGGGAACGAAGAGGACCGAGAGGTCGATCGGGCCGAGCGACGCGGCGGCGTCCTTGCAGGAGTTGAAGACGGGGAGCCCGAGCACGCTGGCACCGCCCTTGCCGGGTGTGACGCCGCCGATGACGTTGGTGCCATAGTCCAGCATGAGTCGCGTGCGGGCTTGTCCCTCGCGTCCCGTGATTCCCTGGACGATCACGCGTGTATTGTGGTCGATGAGGATGGCCATGGCGTGCTCAGGTCTCCGGCGGATCAGCCGAGGATGTAGTGTCGGACGTTGGCGAGGCTCTTGCGGAGTTCCGCGCGGAAGTCGGGGTGGGCGATCGAGATCAGTGCCTCGCCGCGTTCGCGGAGGGAGCGACCGTGAAGGTCAACAGCGCCGAACTCGGTGACGATCCAGTGGACGTGCCCGCGGGTAGTGACGACGCCGGCGCCGGGGGTAAGTTCGGTGGCGATCCGTGAGAGGCGTCCGCCGGAGGCGGTGGCGGGCAGTGCAATGATGGCCTTGCCGCCGCGCGAGAGCGCCGCGCCGCGGATGAAGTCCATCTGCCCGCCGATGCCTGAATAGATGTTGTGCCCGAGGCTGTCGGCGCAGACCTGTCCGGTGAGGTCGACCTGGAGCGCGGAGTTGATCGCGATGGTGCGGTCGTTCTTGCGGATGAGGGAGGTGTCGTTGGTGCGATCGGCGGGGTGAAACTCGACGAGCGGGTTGTCGTTGACGAAGTCGAAGAGGCGCTGGCTCCCGACCACGAAACTGGTAACGCTCCGGCCCGGGTGGACGCTCTTGTTGCGGTTGGTGATCACGCCGCCGCGCACCAGGTCGACCACGCCGTCGGAGAACATCTCCGTGTGGATGCCAAGTTCATGCTTGTTTCCGAGGCGGGCGAGGACGGCGTCGGGAACGGCGCCGATGCCCATCTGCAGCGTCGAGCCGTCTTCGATCAGGCCCGCGATGATCTCGCCGATGCGTTCGGTCACCTCGGCCTTGGCCTCGGGCGGGTGCTCGTGGATGGGGTGATCGGACTCAACCCACGCCGCGAGTTTGGTGAGGGGAACGACGGTGTTGCCGTGGGTTCGCGGCATCTGGCGGTTGATGTCCGCGATGATGATCCCCGCCGTGTCGACGGCGGCGCGCGCCACGTCGACCGAGACGCCCAGCGAGCACAGGCCGTGACGATCCGCCGGGGAGAGTTGCACGATGGCGGCGTCGAGTTTGATGCGTCCTGATCTGAACAGGCCCGCGATGTCCGAGAGGAAGACCGGGATGTACTCGGCGCGCCCGTCGCGCACCGCCTCACGCATGTTCTGGGCGACGAACATCGAGCACGACTTGATGCCGTCCTTGTATGCGCGGTCCGCGAATCCCACGGGCCCGGCCAGGTGCAGGTGGTACAGGCGCACGCCGTCCAGGTTCTTGCGGCGCGAGAGTGCGTCGAGCATCCCCGAGGGGGTGGCGCTCCCGCCCTGCACAAAGACATTCATCCCGGGCTTGATGAGCGAAACGGCTTCATCGAAAGTACTGACGCGGCTCATGACACACTTCCTTGAACTCCGTATGAGCGAGCCCGGTTAGGGCACGCCCGCGCTGGCGCCGAGTTCCGGCATGTCCAGCTCCACGAAGAAACCACAGATCCCGTCGCGAAGACACTCGACTTCGCAGGCGATCAGTTCATTGTCCTTGGTCGCAAATGACTCGGGCGGCAAGGCCGCGACGGGCCTGCCTCCCTCGTCGCGCAGGAGCCCGCCGGAGCGGGCGACAATCGCCGCGCCGTGCGCTCGCCACGCCGCCGGATCGATCCAGACGCGCCCGGCGCGCACCGGCAACGAGATGCCGCTCCCGACGAACGCGGGCTTGATCGTCCGGCGCGGCGTCCATGCCGGGAGCTCGCCATTGCTCCCGCGCCGTGCTTCCACGAGACCCGCGAATCGGGCCGCGATCCGCGCGGGCGGATCGGTCTTCTTGTATCCCTCGACCTTCACCGGGAGCCCGCGGCAGGCGCTCGTGAGGATGTCAACGGCGCGATCCTCGCCGTTGCCTCCAAGCCGGATGACGGCCGGGATATCAAGCCGCAATTCGTTGAAGGCCTTCGCCAGGCCATAGGCGCTCCAGAACTGTTCCTGGTTTGCAACGCCGGAGCCAGAGCCAAAGTAGCCGACGAGCCCGGGCTGGCTGAGGATGATGCGCGCGGCGCGATAGACCTTGGCGACCGAGGGGTTGCCGCTGGTGTCGCAGAAGTTGGCGAGCGTGAATCCTTCGGCCGCGATGGCGTCCATGGACATCATCGACCCGCCGCCGCCCGCGCCGTGGAAGCCGATCAGGCCCTTGCTGCTTTGTCCGGCCTTGGCCTGCGTGTTCATCTGGGCGAAGAAGAACGTGCCGCGGTGGTCTTCCTGCTCGATGCGGTACGCGGTGCGCTCCAGCGCGGTAGGGGGGTGGTCGAGTTCACGCGCGATCTCGATGCCGAGTTCGGGGTGACGAAAAACGGCGTAGTCGTCGATGGTCATGCGGCAGTCGGCCGCGACGACACGCCCATCCGCCAGCACCACCAGCGGGTTGATCTCGACGCTCCGTGCTTCCACCGCTCGCCCCGCGTCGAACATCGCACTCGCGGCGTCGGCGACTCTGCCACGCGAGGCCTCGGGCACGCCGGCCTTCGCGATCGCGTCTGATAGCGCCGCTCGCTCCGGGCCCGTCGAGATGTCGCATGGAATGCGGGACACGCTCGCGGCACGCTCTTCGATGCCCGTGCCGCCACCACCTGCGATCAGGAGCATGGGTCGACGCGTCGAGTCATCGATCGTGAGCGACACGAACAACTCGTGCGCGATCTTGAGTTGCTCTTCGACCAGCACTTGAGTGACGGGGAAGTTGCCAACCTTCATCGAGAGCAGGCGTTTGGCGGCCTCGCTGACCTCGGACTCGGACGTGGCAAAGACGACGCCGCCCATCGCCTTCCGCCCTGTGGTCCAGGCCTGGATCTTCACGACGACCGAGCCGCCGAGGTTCTTGGCGATCTTGGCCGCGTCGCTCGGGCTTCCCGCCACGCCGCCACGCGGGATCTCGATGCCGCGGGCTTTCAGGACGGCTTTCCCTTCGTACTCGTGGAGCCTGGCCACCTGTGAACGCCTCCCTCACGAGCGTGGGTAACGCCCGTGCCTGTAGTTTTGGACGCGTGAGTCAAGAATCAAGAATAGTGCATCCGAAAATCAGCAAACCAGACACGATGGTCCGAGAAGATCGTCGATTCTGAGCGTAGGAGTGGAAAGATCACTCGTGTCCGACTCCCCCATCGAACTCTCGCGCCGCGTCATTCAGTTAGCGCTCTCGCGCGGATTCGCCGACGCGGGTGTCACCCCCGTCGCGCCCTCGGCGTGGGCGGACGAACTTCGCGCCTGGCTGGCGGCTGGGAAGCACGGGAGCATGGCGTACCTGGCAGCGAACGTGGCGGAGAGGCTGGACCCGGCGCGGGCGATCCCGGGCGCTCGGTCGCTCGTCCTGGTCGCGGACCAATACTGGCCGCGCGGGCGCGACGGGGCCGGTGAACACCAAGACGCGGACGGCGTTGCAACTGGCCATGGCAACATCGCGCGGTATGCACGGGGGCGTGACTATCACGAGGTTGTCAAACGCCGCCTGCACGAACTTTGCGACGCGCTGCGCGCGGAGTTTCCCGGCGAACTTTTCCGCGCGTTCGTCGACACCGCGCCGGTGCTCGAGCGCGAGCACGCCGCCCGCGCGGGCCTGGGCTGGATCGGCAAGCACACGCTGCTGATCCATTCGCGGCGCGGGAGCTACTTCTTCCTGGGCGGCATCGCCACGTCGCTGGAGCTGCCGACGATCCCGGAGCGAGGTCAGGAACCCGACCACTGCGGCACATGCACCCGCTGCATCGACGCCTGCCCGACGAGGGCGATCACGCCGCATTCCGTGGATGCGTCACGCTGCATAAGTTACCTGACGATCGAACATCGCGGTTTGATCGAGCCCGAGTTGCACGCCACGATGGGCCATTGGCTGTACGGCTGCGATGTGTGCCAGGAAGTCTGCCCGCACAACTCGGCGCGGGCGAACCACGCGCAAGTGAACGCCGCGGATCGCGACGACGAAGCCCGGGCCGCAAACACGGCGTTGAACGAGCGTGGTTCCGGTGAAGATCGCGTGACGGGCTCCGCTTGCGCCGAGTATCGGGAAGCGCGCCGGTCGCTGCCGCTGCTCGAGGTTCTGGATTGGAAGGCTGAGGACCGTTCACGCGTGCTCTCGGGCTCGGCCATGAAACGCGCGACGCTGGCGATGCTCCGGCGCAACGCGATCATCGTCGCCGCCAACACGTTCCGCGATCAGGATCGAGTCGCGCTCATCGCGCGACTTCGCGAGATCACTGGAGATGACGGCGAGGATGCGCTGGTGCGCCAGACCGCACGGCAGACGCTGGAACGCATCGGACTGGCGTGATGCATCCTTGGCTCGCAACGTCCGGGTTCACCGATCAACCCGGTCATCGCAACGACTTAAGTGCCTGCGCTCGAAGACACGCGATTCAACCCTGAGCCGACTCGCTCTTCCTGCTCCAAGGTACCAGCACTCCCGCGAGCAGCACCACGCCCAAGCCGGGCGCGAGCCACATCTCGCGGCGTTCGATGAAGCCCATCCAGAACGCGGGGGCGGCGACGAGGCACGCCAAGAGCCAAACGCCCACGTGCCACTTGGTGACGCGCGTCGCGCCGTGGTGGGTGGGCGCGATGCAGAGCCAGACGTAAGCGGGGAAGAGCAGGCCGTACGCGCTCATGTAGACGCGGTACACGAGTTCGTGCGGCTCCCATCCGCGGGCGTCGTGCAGCCAGCGATCGGCGACTGCTCCCGCGGCGGGGATGACGCCGATGGCGATCAGAGCGAGGGCCATCAAACCCCAGCCAACGCTCGAGCCTTCGACCGTTTCGCCGCGGAAGTCCATCCACGCGCGGGCGTGCACGCTGCAGGTATAGAGGAGTTGCACGAAGAGATGGACGACGAGCCAGGCGCCGGTAGAACCGGCCCGCGCGAGCCCGGCGGAGAGATTGCCGCCCGAGAAGAGGTGCGCGTATCCGGCGGTCATGGCGATCATGGCGGCGAACATGAGCCCGAAGCCGATCACGAAGGCCGCGCTGCCCGTGCCGCCCTTGGCGACTTGGCGGGCGCGGTGGAAGGTGAGGTCGGTGTATGGGCAGAGAGCGAAGCCGAACACGCACACGGGGGCGAGATAGGTCAGGCGTGTGGCCGAATCGCCGGCGGGTGCCGCCATGTCGGGCGGGATGAGCGTGCCGGCGCGCCACATCATGACGCCGGCCGTGGTGCTGACGAGCATGACGACAACGCCCGCGAGGGAGGCGAGTGACTCGCGGGCCATCGCCAAGACGCACGCGATGACTCCAGCGGCCAAGGCCGCGAGCACGGCGGGGTCCTTCAGGGCCGTGTCGTGGAAGTTCACGGAGCGGGCGAGCCAGAGCATGAAAAAGACCTGGAATGAGGCCGTGACGAGGGAGAAGAGCGAGAGGGCGGGCCAGTGCTTGGCGACCATGCGCTCGCTGTCGCCTGGGCGAGCGAGGACAAGGCCCATGGCGGCGGCGCCGACGACGTTTGGAATGGCGAAGGCCCAGAATGCCCAGCCGCCGAAATCGCGGATGAGCATGGTGGGGAGGAACATGCCGATGCACCACGTCCACGACGCGGCGAGGTACGCGCCCCAGGTGAGGCTGCGTGCCGAGGAGGAGATGGGGCCATCGGATCGTGCGTGGGCCGCGTCGCTCATGCAATGCAAGCGTACGCGCGGCGGGAGGGGCACAGATCGGAAGTAGCCAGAACACGCACGCCGCGGATCGATTCAGCGGATCGTCCGCCCCTTGCTCTGCTGGTGGGCCTTGGGCGTCACGTGGAAGGTTGCCACGCTCTTGCCGACGCGTCGATCCTTGCCCGCGACCTTTTCGTTGATCGACTTGGGCAGGACCAATTCGGCCCCGGGGCGCAGGCGCCGGGGGATGATCCCGGTCTGCACGATGTCCATGTCGAGCGTGACATTGAACTCGCCGCCGGCGGCGATCATCGCTTTGATGTCCTCACGCGGCATGATCTTGTAGAGCGCCGGTCCGTGGCAGGGGCGGAGAAACTTGTATTCGAGATTCTTGCACACGACGGTGTATTCCCCGCCGCACGCGTTGAAGACGTACATGCCGCCGGCGATCTCGCTGTTGCCCAGGAGTGCCGCGCCCGCCATGGCGTTGTACCAGTTGCGGTTGAAGCGGGTGAAGGGGAGTTCGGCCGCGAAGGTGTTCTCGTCGACACGCTTCATGCGGATGCCGGAGCGGAACGCATACGGCAGCCAGATCATGGAGCAGACGCGATGCCAGAAGGCGTTGCGGGCCGAGAGGCGGCTGACCCACGCGTCGAGGCGATCCATGATCGTGGGCTTGGACGCGACCATGGCCCGCTTGCCCGCGGGCTCGATCGATGTGCTGGGACTCGTCGCGGCCTGCTCCAACTCCGACATCTCCTCGACGCACCACAATTCTAGCAGGCGGAGCAGGCGGCCCGGTTTGCGTGGTTGGCGGCCCCAGCAGGATTCGTGTCTTTCACTCCGCCACCCGACCACTTGGTCACTTGACCACTTCTTTACCGGACATCCTCCACCAACTCAAACCAAGGCCCCGCTTCCTTGACGCGGCGGCACGGGTTTCCGGGTTCGTGATCGAGCACGAGGAGCCAGCCGTTCTCGCTCGCGGCTCGAAGGAACCAGTGTCGCGTCACCATGCTGGTGTAGGGCTCGACGTCATAGCCGAGGCTGTACGCGGCGCCCAGGTGCCAGGCCGTCGGCATGACGTCGGGCGTGAAGACCACCGTTCGCCCCTTGTCGTCGATAAACGTGATCGCCTGCTGGCCCCAGGTGTGTCCGGGCGCGAGGAAGACGCCCACGCCCGGCAGCCCCGCGAGCGTTGACACGCGGTTGAACACCGGCGCGAGCGGCAGTTCGTCGCGCCCGGGGATGTGCCCGGTCGGGAACGGCCGCGGCGAATCGGCCAGCACGAGTCGCTCGCGGATGAGTTCGAGATGATCGCGGAAATAGGTGCGGGTCATCACGCTGCGGTTGGCGATGGCGTCGTTCCACTCGCGCGTCTGGGTGTGCAGGGCGGCGTTCGGAAACGTGAGTTTCACGCCGTGCTCGCCGCGCGAACCGGCAAAGCACGAGGCGGTTCCGGTCCAGTCGGCTTTCTCGCCGGGGCGGGCCAGGCGCGTGAGCGCGCCGGCGTGATCAAAGTGCAGGTGGGTCGTCACCACCGCGCCGATGTCCTCGCAGCGGCAGTTCCTTTCCTGCAGCGCATCACCGATCCAGCGCGTGCTCATGGCGAAGATGTCGCGGCTCTTGGGGTCGAGCTTGTCGCCGGTGCCGACCTCGATGAGGACGAGCTTTGGGCCGCTGCCGTCGCCGACGCGTTCAAGGAGGAGGCAATTGTGCTGGACTTCGATGCGGCCGCGCTCGTCGGGCTTGGCGGTGCGCTCCCAGACAACGCGTGGAATCAGGCCGAACATCGAGCCGCCGTCGAGTCGGAAGGCGCCGGCGCGGAGGATTTCCCAGCGATAGCGGGTGCTGGTGTCGATGAGCGGTTGTGCTGTGTTCGGCATGGCGCGGATGGTAGGGGACGCGGTGGACGGGTTGTGCGGATGAGATTGCCGCGTCGAGAAGGGTTTGTAAGTGACTGGAAAGGCTTGAATTAGGATTTGAATTGGGTTACGGGCAACTGTGGACAAGTTGTCGATAGTTCTCGAATCCGATCAGTCACTTGACGCGATGTTCGGGTGTTGATAAAGTGTTCGTGCCGGGCTCGCGTCCAGCGCCGCCCCCGGCCGCGGCGGAATCGAGTGATTTCCCGTGCCCTGCGCTCGGCCCCCGTTGGGCCCTCAGAGAGTCCGGCTCCGCCACGCGGAACTTCAGGACGACGAGGCCACCCGCGGCAGAAAAGGCAGGTGTTTCATGGCAGCGTCATCGACCGCCCAGGCTTCGGTTCCGGCCGTCTCCAAGATCGCCAACAAAGTCGAACTGAAACTTGAGGACAAGGAAAAGTCGCAGGCCCTGGGCAGGGCCGTCTCCCAGATCGAGAAGACCTTTGGCAAGGGCTCGATCATGCGGATGGACGAGGCCGCGTACCTCAGCATCCCCGGCATCTCAACCGGCGCTCTCTCGCTCGATCTTGCCCTGGGCGGCAAGGGAATCCCGCGCGGGCGAATCGTCGAGATCTTCGGGCCGGAATCCTCCGGCAAGACCACGCTGGCCCTGACGGTGGCGGCCCACGCGCAGCGCGAGGGCGGCGTGGCGGCGTTTATCGACGCCGAGCACGCGCTCGACCCCTCCTGGGCCCGCAAGATCGGCGTGAACATCGATGATCTTCTGGTGTCGCAGCCCGACACGGGCGAGCAGGCCCTGGAGATCTGCGAACTGCTCGTCCGCTCCAACGCGGTCGACATCATCGTCGTCGACTCCGTCGCGGCCCTGATTCCCAAGGCCGAAATCGAGGGCGAGATGGGCGACGCGGTGGTCGGCCTGCAGGCCCGCCTGATGTCGCAGGCGATGCGCAAGCTCACGGGCGTCATCGCCCGCTCTAACTGCACCGTCATCTTCATCAACCAGATCCGCGAAAAGATCGGCGTGATGTACGGCTCGCCGGAGACGACCACGGGCGGGCGGGCCCTCAAGTTCTATTCGTCGGTGCGCATCGATGTTCGGCGCACGGGCGCGATCAAGGAGGGCGAGGTCACGGTGGGCAGCCGCACACGCGGTCGCGTGGTGAAGAACAAGATCGCCCCGCCGTTCCGCGAGGCGGAGTTCGACATCATGTACAACGAGGGCATCTCGGCCGAGGGCGACCTGATCGATCTGGGTGTGGAGGCTGGGGTGGTGCAGAAGAGCGGGGCGTGGTACAGCTACGGCGAGGTGCGCGTGGGCCAGGGTCGCGAGGCGTCCAAGCAGTTCCTCCGCGAGAACGCTGAACTGGCCAAGGAAATCCGCCAGAAGATCCTGGCGATCAAGATGGCGCACGTCGCGCCGGCGGTTGTGGCCGCGAGCGATGAGGACGAGGGCGACGAGGAATAAGACTCGGCCGCCGAACGTGAGTGACTCCGTGAATCACAGGGCCCGCCGGGAATTCCGGCGGGCTTTTTCGTTGAAAGGGGGCTGAATTCGCGCTCGCAGGAGGTGTGGGGTCTGCGGTATATTGATGACGCGATGGTCAGGCTGCACGACAAGAACCTCGACGGGGACAGCCGAGATGCCGGAGAACTCTTCTGGCAGCTCAGCGATGCACAGTTCAGCAGCGTGGCCGTGATCGACCAGAACGCCGTGCTGCAGGAGCGGGTGAGCTACACGTCGTACGGCGCCGCGACTCACCGCTGGCCGCACGAGGTCAACAATTCGGGCGGTGTCACCACCTCCGGCGGAACCAGCGACTATGGAGTCATCGACGGTTTGGCCCAGGCCAACTCCGGCGCGGGGACAGCGATCGACAACACCAACTACAACGTGGCCGCGGACCTCAACCGCGACGGCGTGATCGACTCGGGCGACACCTCGCTCTTCACCTCGATGGGCGGGGCCAAGTCGGCGCTGGCGAGTGGGCTGATCTCTGATCCGAACGGGCCGGACAACGTGTTTGGGTATGACGGCTACGTCTACAACGCGGACCAGGGGCTGTACACGGTCAGGTTCAGGTGGTACAGCCCGACCTTCGGCAGGTGGCTGGAGAGAGACCCACTTGGATTCTTTGGCAGTGGTGCGGCGCTGTACGAATACGTGAGTGGGATGCCAGTCATGTACTTGGATACCTATGGATTGATGATCGCGCCTGGAGGTGAGGACGAGCTTGATCAATTGATCAAGGAGATGGACGCGGTTGGGGGCAGTGCGCTCGGACGGACGATCGGGTTGAACGGGAAGGAATTGAAGGATCGAGCAAAATGCTATCTTGATTATATGGATTGTCTTGCCGAGTGCATAGCAGAGAATCCCGACAAACTCGCCCATGCTCTGGCTGCCGCAGGGTATGACGTTGTCAAGGACTACATCAAGATTGCGGACTTTCTTGGTCAACTTGCGCAGACAACGATTGATGTCATTGAGATCGATCCGAACACAGGCGAGATTAAGTACGACTGGTATGAAGTTGGTGCGAGGGCAATCGATATCATGGCTGAACAGTCGACCGAGACGTGCAAGTCGTATGGACGAGTGCAGGCTAGCTTCTCGAGTGCGATCGAAGGATACCTGAAGAACGGAGCAAGCACCCCGACTGACCAGACGAAACTAGTCGAAGCGATGGCGAAGGCAAGAGCGAAGTCCAAGGCTGTATCCGCTGCAAAGCGTGCTGCGCACTTGAAATTGCTTTCGGCCGGCACGAAAGCTCTCGGGAAGGCCAATACGGCGTATCAAATATTGAAGGCTGTCCACGCAGCCATTCAAGACCTAAAAACCCAGTGCGCGGAAAAATGTGACAAGCCACCGTGCAATTCTGATGAAAAGCCAGCTAACTAGTCGACCGGAGGCAAATAAGTAACGATGTCGCAGGCACTGATCAAGCTTGGTCCGAACATCAATGATGTGCTAATTATTAGCATTTATGTGCCGACATTGGTGTGTCATATTCTGTATGAAATGCGTGCGCGTGTGAACGCTAACATGTGCTCGCCAAGGTTGTGGCGCGATGCCATCGGTTCATATGTACTTGTTGTATGTATCGCCGCGGTCTTTGTCGGAACGGTGTCCGTGGTTGTATGGCATAGCTGTATGTCTTATTCCGCGTACGCGCTGGGCTCTTGGACAAGATTGCCGAAGATGATCTGGTTTCACATCATTGGAGTGCCCGGGGTGGGCTGGCTGAGTTGGCACTGGGCGCGTGAAGTTATCGCAGATTCGATGTGACAGCGAGCGCGCATCCATATACCCCGGCAGGTCCGACAGGAATGCAGCGCCCGGTTTGTCAAAGGGCACCGAACGATGTACTACTCGGCGGGCTGGCAGCTCCTCCAGGAGGACGTGGACGACCACACGAACGGCGGCTCGCCGGACGGGACGAATTCGCGCTCGCAGCAGGTGTGGGGTCTGCGGTATATTGATGACGCGATGGTGCGGCTGCTGGACAAGAACCTCGACGGCGACAGCCGGGACTCGGGCGAGCTCTTCTGGCAGTTGTCCGATGCGCAGTTCAGCACCGTCGCGGTGATCGACAAGAACGCGGTGCTGCGCCGGAGGATGTGCTCCACGTCGTACGGCGTGGGCACGCACCGCTGGCCGCACGAGGTCAACAACACCGGCGGCGTGACGGAGTGATGCGAGGGACGCGGAACTCGCCTCACACCCCATGCCTTCGTGCCGCGCACAGCGCGATGGCGATCGCGTCGGCGACGTCGGGCGGGCTGGGGGGCTCGGGCAAGTCGAACATGGACTGGACGGCCCGCTGCATCTGGCCCTTGCTCGCCAGGCCGTGGGCCGTCATGGCTCGCTTGACGAGGTTTGGCTTGAACTCCATGAGTTGCACGCCGGCCTGTCGGATGGCGAGCAGGACGACGCCGCGGGGTGGTGATTGGGGCGCGGGAGAGGGGAGAGCATTGCCGGCGGTCGATCAGGTGGCTAACCTTCCGTTCCACACCCTGCGGCTGTGGCGGAACTGGCAGACGCGCTAGATTCAGGTTCTAGTGGGGTAACACCCGTGGAGGTTCGACTCCTCTCAGCCGCATTTCTCGCGCCCCGGAGGAACTCAGCATGGGCTTCGCTGACATGGACAAGGCGGACAAGGTCAAGTTGAGCGTCGCGGTTGGCGTGCTCGTGGTGGCGATCGGCGTCATCGGGTGGTACTTCATGGGCAGCAAGGAGCCCGCGGAGAAGCCCGTTGATCCCAACTCTCAGGGCGCTCCGATCAACGCGGCTGAGGGCAAGGGGAAGCCGGCGGGCAATCGTCGTGCGGTCCCGGGCGCTGACAAGTAGTGGGCGGGCGATCGGGTCTTTGCGCGGGTTGTTTCGCGCGGTAGGCTAGCGACGTGTCGCTCCTGTATTGCGGAATCGACGAAGCCGGGTTCGGCCCCCTCTTGGGGCCGATGTGTGTCGCGATGTGCGCCCTTCGCATCGAGGCATGGCGCGATGGGGATGCGCCGCCGGATCCGTGGGCGCTCTTGGCGCCGATCGTTTCGCGAGAGCCGGGGCGAACCAAGGGCGTGACGCCGATTCCCGTCGCGGATTCCAAGAGGCTGAAACTTCCGAACTCCGTCGCCAGCGGCAAGCCGCTCCTGCACCTTGAGCGCGGCGTGCTCTCGTTCCTGCGTGCGTCGGGGCTCGCGCCTCCCGGCGATGACGAAGCGCTGTTTGACGCGATCAAACTCACGATCCCGGGGTCTGCGTGTTATCGCGGCGAGTCCACGGCGCTTCCGACGGCGTGGCGGGGGGAACAGGTCTCGATCGCGGCGAATCAACTCGGGCCCGCGATGAGGCGAGCGGGAGTTTCGCTGGCGGGGCTCTCCTGTTTGTCGATCGACGAGCCGCGGTTCAATTCGATCATCGAGAAGACGGGCTCGAAGGCGTCGGTGTCGCTGTGGGCGGTGCGAGAGTTGATCCATCAGGCGCTGGCGATGAGCACGGACCACAATGAGTCGGTGCGGCTCGTGTGCGATCGTCTTGGCGGGCGCGAGGACTACACCAAGCCCTTGGAGCGCATGCTCCCGGGCGCGAGCGTGGCGGCGCTGGAGCATGCCGAGCGTCACAGCAGGTACTCGGTCACGCTCGCCGATTCGCGTGTCGTGATCGTCCACTTTCAGACCGAGGCGGAATCGGCGCACTTTCCCGTGGCGCTGGCGTCGATGACGGCCAAGTATGCCCGCGAACTGCTCATGGCCCGATTCAACCGCTATTTCGGCGCGCGGGCCCGTGACCTTGGCATCGAACTCAAGCCCACGGCGGGCTACACGCTCGACGCGCGGCGCTGGCTCGCCGATGCCCGTGATATTCTGAGCGACGCCGAGCGATCGGCGATCGTCCGCAACGCGTAAGGTTTCCTGATGAGTCTCGCCAAGCGCATGCTCGACCTTGCCGCCCGCCACGCGCTCCGTGCCGCGGGCGATGTCGAGCCCAACCCGCTGGTCGGTTGTGTTCTCGCTCGCGGCGAGCAGGTGCTTGGCATCGGGCATCATCGCAGGTTCGGCGGGCTGCACGCCGAGCGCGAGGCCCTGGCGTCGTGCAAGCGCCTGGGCAACGACCCCCGCGGTGCGACGGCGTATGTCACGCTCGAACCGTGCAACGCCCAGGGCAAACAGCCCGCGTGCGTCGATGCGCTGCTGGAGAGCGGCATCACGCACGTGGTCTACGCCGTGGCGGACCCAAACCCCGGGAAATCGGGCGGCGCCGCTCGACTTGCGTCCCACGGCGTGGCGGTTGAGTACTCGTGCCAGAGCCCGCTGGCGTGCTCGCTGGCGCAGCCGTTCCTGCGGAGATTGGCGACGGGCAGGCCGTGGGTGATCGCCAAATGGGCCCAGACGATCGACGGACGCATCGCGACGCGCACCGGCGAATCGAAGTGGATCAGCAACCCGCGTTCGCGGATGCGTGTGCATCGCCTGCGCGCCCGCGTCGACGCGATGCTGACGGGCATGGGAACGATCCTGGCCGACGACCCGATGCTCAATGCGCGAGACGTGCGGCGTGTTCGGCGCCTGGCGCGCCGTGTGGTTGTTGACAGCGATCTTGATATCCCGCCGGAATGTGCGCTGGTCGAGACGGCGTCGGAAATCCCGACCATCGTCGCGTGCGATCAGGACCTCTCCAGCAGCGGTATCACCACACCGCGCCGCTCGATGCTGCGCGACAAGGGTGTTGAGATCATCGGCGTCCGGGCCGACGAACGCGGCGGGATCGACCTGACGCACATGCTCGAGCGGCTCCACGCGGATTTCGGTGTGGCGAGCGTTCTGGTCGAGGCCGGGCCGCGCTTGCTTGGTTCGTTGATGCGTGATGATCTGATCGACGAAGCGGTGGTGTACATCGCGCCGCTGCTTTTCGGCGACGAGATGGCGCGGTCTTCGATCGAGGGGCACATCGTGGGCAGGCTGGCAAGCGTGCCGAGGTTTGGCCTGCATCGCGTTGCGCGCGTGGGCGACGACATTGAGGTGACGTACCGCCGGCGATTGGCGTGACTTGCTTGTGAACTTTCGGTTACTTGCCACGCTTCCAGAACGCCAGCGACTCCTGCACCGCGCCCTTCACCACGCCCGAGTCGGTCTGTACCGAAAGTTCCGTGCCCGGCTTGCTCTGTTCCCACTTCACCTGTGCGAAGCACACCGGTGCTGCCCCCAGCATCGGCGCCACGGTCGAACTCGTCACCGCGCCGATGGGCACGCCGCCCGAATCCAGCACCGCCGCGCCGCTGTTCGGGAGCGATGGCTCCCCCGTCGCGCTGTTGAGCACTCGATCAAGGCGCAGGGCCACGAGGCACTGCTTGGGATGTCCGCGGCTGTGCATCCGCGCCACAATCTCCTGCCCCAGATAGCAGCCCTTCGTAAAACTCACGCGGTCGCCGAGCACGCCCGATTCCGCCGGGAGCGATTCGGGCCCGAAGTCGATGTTGTAGAGCGGGGTGCCGGCCTCGATCCGCGCGATGTTAAACGCGTGCCAGCCCACGCGAGCCAGACGCACGCGCCGATTGAGTGACGACGGATCGCCCGCCCGCAACGCGGCCGCGCCCGATTCCTGCTCGCCGGCGCGATCGATCAACGTCGAATACAGCCCCGCCGCGTCGCTCATCGCGCACAGGATTTCGATGCCGATCTCGCCCGTCGCGTCGAAGCGCCACATTGTGACGGGGACATCCGCGATCGTCGCTTCCGTCGCGCCGCCATCGGGCGGGAGTGATGCGCCGAGGCCAGACAGAAGATCCGGCGTTGTCGGCCCGTGGATCGCCAGGCGATACATCTGGCCCGACATCTCGCGCAGGCTCGCGTCCTCGGTGATGATGAACGACGCGAGGCTCGTTGTCGTGCGCTCCAGCGCGAGGATGTCGACATCGATCAGCGTTCGATTCGCCAGGTGAACGACGTGCATGTCCGCGTCGATGCGTCCCTTGCGGTTGAGCCAGAAGGCACGCCGCACCGAGCCGGGTTGAACACCCTTCAATTCCTGCGTCAACATCCGATTCAGGAAGTCCAGGCGATCTCCGCCGGTCAACTCGATCGTCGCACGCGTCGCCTGATCGAGCAGACCGGCGTGCTTGCGGATCGCGGCGTATTCGATCTCAAGTTCGCCGAAGATCTGCGGCACGTCGACCGGCACGCCTCCCACGCCCTCGGTCGGACCATACACCGCCAGCATCGCCCCGGCCTGTTCGTGTAGCGGTCGCAGCGGTGTCTCTCGTCCCATCGCGTTCTCCCGTAGGAATCGGCAACTCCGGGCCCGGCGCGAGGGTATGCTCATTCACCCGCGCGAGTGTGCGGTATTGTGAAAGGCTCTCTCGTGAACATTGATCTTCTCAAGCGTCTCTGCGAAACCCCCGGCGTCCCCGGCCGCGAAGAACGCGTCCGCACGCTCATCGAATCCGAGATCAACGGCCTGTTCGACGAGGTGCGCACCGACGCGATGGGCTCGCTCATCTGCACTCGCCACCCGCGCAAGGGAAAGAAGCCCGGCAAGAAGAAGTCCGACGCGAGCCCGACCCGCGTCATGCTCCTCTGCCACATGGACGAGATCGGCTTCTATGTCACCGCTATCGACAGCAAGGGCTTCCTGTGGATGAACCCCGCGGGCGGCTTTGACACCCGCAACCTCTTCTCGCGCCGTGTGCTCGTGTGCGCCGACACGGGCGACTACAAGGGCGTGATGAACCCCGGCGGCCGCCCCGTCCACATCTCGTCGCCGAAGGACCGCGAAAAGGTCCCGGAGGTCAAGGAGTTCTTCGTCGACATCGGCCTGCCCGGCGATCAGGTCAAGAAGAAGATCAAGGTCGGCGACTACGTCGTCATGGACGAGCCGCTCATCGAGGTCGGCAACAAGATCGTGAGCAAGGCGCTCGACAACCGTGTCGCCTGCTGGCTGGGCATCGAATCGGTCCGCCAACTCGACAAGTCGGGTGAAGGCAACTCGTGCGAGGTCGTCGTCGCGTTTACTACCCAGGAAGAAGTGGGGCTGCGCGGCGCCAAGACCGCGTCTCATGCCGTCGCGCCCGATGTCGGCCTCGGTATCGACGTCACGCTCTCGTGCGATACACCCGGCGTGCCCGAGGAGGAAGCGGTGACCGTGCAGGGGCGCGGCTTCGGCCTGCACATCAAGGACTCGTCGTTCATCAGCGATTACGCGCTGACCGCCGAGTTCGAGGAACTCGCCAAGAAGAAGAAGATCGCCTACCAGCGGACGATTCTGGCCGCGGGCGGCCAGGACGGCGCGGCGGCCCAGCAGGCGGCGGCCGGCGCTCGCGCCCTCGGCATCACCGTCGGCACTCGCTACATCCACACCGTGACCGAGATGATCGACAAGAAGGACCTGGCCGCGGCCCGCGACATCCTCGCGGCGTACATGGCCAAGGCTTGATCGTAATGAGCCGCTGACGACCAGCGGTGCGGACAACTCGGGCCTGCATCGACGGAGGCGTGACATGAGACGCGTTCTGGTGGTCGTGTCCTTTGCGCTGATGATCGCGATCCCGTTGCTGTTGCCGCGCCTTATCAAGGGACTGGTCAGACCACCGGTGCCGCCGCTCCCCGGCGTTTCGATTCCCCTCCCTGCGACCAACACACCCGGCGCGATCACACCGATGCCCGCGGCCGACCGCATCGCGGCGGTGCGGAAGCGGTACCTCGACGCCACGAGTTACCGCGATCGGGGCGAACTGGTGCAGAGATTCACCTCTCCCTTCGAGTTCGCGAATCATGCAACATTCACCATGGCGTTCGAGCGGGACGGGCGCTCGCTCTGGGCATTCCGTCAATCGGACGAGGACGAATTCGGGGCCGGCTGGCTCTATGTCGTCCGATCGAGTGACCAGCGCGAGTTTCTTCTGTGGTGGACGCTGGACCCGGCGAAGTCTGACACGGGAGATGTGAAATACGCGATCGGTGTGCCGCAGGGCGTGAGCAAAGGTAACAGCGCGGCCATTCTGCCGCTGTTCTTCGGGATGAAGAGTCCATTCAGCGGTGGCGTGGGCGAGCCGGTCGACAAGGGCGTTGAATTGGTGGAGGGCGTCGAATGTGCGACGCTGGAGTTCCCTGCACAACAGAACCTCACCACAACGCTCTGGGTTGACACCGATCACGCCATCCGAAAGATCAAGAACGTGATGAGTGCCGGCTCGCCCGAGGCCGTCGTAACCGAAACCGTGCTGCGCCCCGTCTTTGACCAGCCGATCCCCGACGACGCGTTTGAATTCGATCCGGCCACGCTGCCCAAGTGAACAACGGGCTGGAGGATCGATTCGTCGCGCGCGCGCCACTCCGCGAGGCGAACCTCGTTCCCTTTGCTTCTTCTCTGATGCCCGATGCCTGAATCCTGATGCCTTCCCCAAACAAACGCGCCGACCACCCTCCCGGCGATCGGCGCGCGTGATTCCCGAGTTGGGTAAACGGCGCTTGCGGGTGGCGGCGGACGCCGTCCGCAAGCGTGGATCAGTGAACCAGGTTGGTCGCCGCCTCGATTGACTCGATCACCTGGCGGAGTTGGAACGGCTTCTTGAGGAATCCGTCGTAGCCCTGCCCGCGCAGGCCGTGGGCCTGCCCGTCGGTGAGTTTTCCGCTCATGGCGACGATCTTGGTGAACTGCAGGTGCTCGTTCTTGCGGACCATGTCCATGAAGGCCTTGCCGTCCCCCTCGCCGCCGATGTGGAGGTCGAGGAGGATGCAATGGGGCTTGAAGCGCTCGCACTCCATGCCGGCCTGGAACCCCGAGAGCGCCGTGCGCACCTCGTAATTCGTCTGTTCGGTGAGGATCTTCTCCATGGTCTCGACGATCTCGCGTTCGTCGTCCACGATGAGCACCCGCGTGCGGCCGCTCGAAATCCCCTCCAGCGGGATGTTGTGCGCCTTCATGAACTTGATGAGTTCGGCGGTCGGGATGCGTCGGTCACGCGAGCCCGGGATCCGGTACCCCTTCAGGGTGCCGGAGTCGAACCATTTGGAGACCGTGCGCGGCGCCACGTTACAGATCTTCGCCACTTCACCGGTCGTCAGGACTTCTTTTTCGATGGGCATCGTCTCACCTCGAATCACGCAGGGGTGGGCGTGCCGAGCACTCGGCCCCCGGAGACTCCGGTAGATCGGCGTCAATTCAGTCGTTCTTGACCGCAGAATCGATCCCGGCGGAAAGTTCCCGTTCTGGGACCCTGATTCGCCCCCCGGATTGACATGCCCAAGCACGCCCCGTTACAGTGACCTCCCTCGATTCACACCCCCGACGCATCAGCGCCGGGCTTGCTGTCGTATCGGGGCAAACCTATCGGGCGGAACGACCCAAACGCGGCCTTTCCCCCCGTCCACGAGATCACGGGCCAACCACCCGCTCTGCGTGGCGTTCCCGAAGATTCCCGTCGTTCCGGCCTCGCCGAGCAGGAGCCAATCGTGTCGAAGTTTGCCCGCCGCCCGGTTCTTTCCGCCCTGCCCCTCGTTCTCCTCTCGCTGGCCGGCCTGCCCTCCGGCATGGCGATGGCGCAGGACGCCGCCAAGGATGCCGCCGAGGCCCAACCCGCCGAGAAGGCCACTCCGGCCGATCTCCTGAAGGATTTCATCTACTACACGCGGATCGACAATTACGAGGTCGCCGCGGGTTATCTCCGTCAACTCAAGGACTTGAATCTCAAGCCGGTCGAGTTGGTGCAGGTCGTTGAGGGTTCTGACCAGAAGGAACGCTTCGAACAGACCGTGCCCCGTGCCATGCGGAAGGTGGAACTTGAGGAATTGGCCGGCTGGCTCTTCAAGACCTATGAACTGGGCAAACTCGAGCGGGCCCGCGATCCGGAGCAGATCAAGGCCAATATTGCGCTCCTCTCGGGCACGATCCGTGGACGACTGCTGGGGAGCGAACGCCTGAAGATGGCGGGCGAATACGCCATGCCCCAACTTCTGGCGGCGTATCTCGATCGCAACAACCCGGCTGTTGCCAGCCAGGTTCGACAGGTTATTGTGTCGTTGGGCTCCCACGCGGTGGTTCCGCTGGTGACGGCCCTGCCCAAACTCAGCTCCGAGCAGCAGGAATTGGTCGTAAATCTTGTTGCTGACGTGCCTTATGCTACGTCGATCCCGTTCCTGGCTGACCTGGCAGCCTCTACATCGGTTCAGCCGGTCAAGGATGCCGCCCAGCGCGCGATCGAGCGCCTCGGCGGAGCACCCGCTGGGGCGGATGTGGCCGGACTGTACCAGTCGCTGGCGGAGAGTTATTACCAGGAGCGCAAGGAACTTACCAGTTTCGCCGGTGAGGATTTCCAACTCCTGTGGTCGTTCGATCCGGGCACGGGCCTGCTCATGAGCGCGATTCGTACCCCGGTGTACCACGAGGCGATGTCGATGCGTCTGGCGGCCCGCTCGTTGGAACTTCGGCCCGATAACCCCGATGCCCTGGCACTCTGGGTCGCGTCCAATTTTTCACGCGAGATCGACTCGCCCGCGGGTTACGAGAATCCGACATACCCGAAGGGACGCCGTGACGCGATGTACTACGCCGTGGCCTCTGGCGCGGGCGTTGATCAGCGAGTTCTCGGACGTGCGTTGGCGACCAACGACACGCCGTTGGCTCGTCGGGCGATCGCGGCGATCGAGCAGACTGCGGGCGGTAGTTCGCTCTGGTCGGACACGGCCGGGCAGCGTCCGTTGCTCTCAGCCCTGACCTACCCGAATCGGCGCGTGCAGTTTGATGCCGCCCTGGCCCTTGCCGCGGCCCAGCCCAACACGGCGTTCGACGGCTCGGAGCGCGTCGTTCCAATCTTGGCGGGCGCGATCCACGAGAGTGCCAATATGGTCGCGGCCGTGGTCGCACCGGATAACGAAACCTATCAGGCCGTCCGCGGCATGCTGGAGCGGATGAAGTTCTCTGTCCTGCCATTCGGCAAGACGCTCGATGAACTGGCCCCCGCGCTCGCCGATGCGCCGAGTGTTGACCTTGTGGTCTCCGCGAACGTCGCGGGCGACGCGGTGCCGGCGCTGATTGATCAGGTTCGCGGCACGTCGCGCGTCTCCGCTTCGCCGATCATGGTTCTGACCCGCGCGGATGTGTACCAGTCGCTGCGTCGTCGTTATGAGACCGATCAGACGGTGTCGGTGCGTCAGAGCGCGCTGGCCGAGGCTACGGTCGCCAAGGCGATCCAGCAGTTGATCGACGATGCCTCAGGCGGCGCCCTCTCGACCGACGAAGCTACTTCTTATGCGAAGCGCTCGCTGTCGGCCCTGCGTGACCTGGCCGTGTCCGGTAACTCGGTGCTGAGCGTTTCTGAATCGACCACGGCGCTCATCGCGGCCTTGGGCGAGCGGAAGGGCGCGATGCGCCTGGATATCGCGGAGATTCTGGCGCGTATCGGCCAGGATCGGTCGCAGATCGCGCTGATGGACGCCGCCATGGCCTCGTCGGGCGCGGAGCGCGTGGAACTCATGCACAAGGTGACGGCGTCGGCCCGTCGTTTCGGCTCGATGCTCCAGGCTCGCCACGTCGATCAGATCGTGGAACTGGTCGCCAAGGGACCGGACCCGGAGGCGAACGCGGCGGCCGCGCTGCTCGGCGCTCTTGGAATGAAGGACAACCGCGTGGTTCCGCTGATCCTCGAGCACGCCAAGAAGTAAGTTGAGTCGTCCATCGCTGCGATCGATGTCACTCGAGAGTGCGGATCCCGTCGGACGCAAATCCTGTGAAATGGCCAGCAATTGCGCCGGCTCACGGATAGTCTGCGGATTATGCGAGGTCGCACACCCCAATTGGGTGGGAGTTCCAGATCATTTTGATACATTATTGGTGATTCTGGAGAGCCTTCTGCTGAAGTGACTTGACAAGCACTTTTTTTTTGCGTTACAGTGGGGCCGAGAATCGCCGGAAGCTCTTGAAGGGGTGAAGCGTGTTCCTTGTTCTTTTCGCATCATGCATCGGGCTGCTCTGGCCGCAGGAAGCGCCGAGTCGGACAATCGTCGAACCGCCCGCCCAGCCTAGCGCGGCGGTTGAATCACCGCGCGATCCTGGTTTGGCGCATCTTCCTCTTGCAGCGGAGAAGGAAATCCTGGCGTGGCGGGCGAGGCTGGACAAGGTCGCATGCCTCAAGATTGTCACAGACCTCGACGACACATGGTCTGACCTGAACAAGATAGATCAGAGTGGGTCGCCCGCAAGGGTGTCGCGTCAGCGCCTTCAGCTTCATAGTTGGATGATGGCGGACCGGCTCTGGGCAGTTATCTATCCATACAAAGACGAGCAGCCAGATACCACGTTTCCGATCTACCAGGTTTACTGGTCGGCAGAGCGTAGCATGGTCTGGGAGCGGCGATGGTCCGAGCCGAATCAAAGCTTTGACGTGTTCCGAGTGGAAGTAGACTCGACATCGGCCGGGCCCGAGTGGCCCCATTTTGATGCACAAGGGTGTGCATTTTCAACGGGGCTGGAATCATTGGTCGCGATTCGCAGCATGTGCCTGTCAGGAAGGCGGAAAACGGAATCCGGTCTGTATTCGGGCTTCTCCGTCCGTAACGCCTCTCTTCCATTGATCCCTCCAAACCCGGATTGTGCGGGCTACTGGTTGGACTTTGGGAACGAGGAGACGATTGTGCGCGATACCGAACCGGATGATCCCGAGCGAATGCACCGTCGCAGCGACTGCATGCTGCTGGCGAGGACCCAAGGCGGGCAGCCCGAACTCCGCGAATGGCGCACCATCATCACCGCGGATTCCAAGGGGAACGGCCAACTTGCATACCGAGTCGTGTGGATTCGGCGGTTTCAGTACGAGTTTCATGACCGAATGCCAGATCACCTCGCGGCCGTTATGTCTTCATTTGTTGGCGACGTCGACAAGGCTGTCGATTCCCTTCTGAAAGTTCAGAGCCCATAACCGTCTTGGGATGTTCCCGGCCCGTCGAACTCATTGTGAAAGGAGTTCTTTCGATGATGCTGAGCCTTCTTGGATCGATCGCCCTGTTTTCCGGCGTGGCGACCTCGTCGGACCCGAGCCTGAGCGCGGCGGCTGCGTGCGGGGTGCCGACCCAGCCGCTCGTTACCAACGCTACTTCGGAACTCGAATCGGGTCGACTCCTGCTTGGCTACCAGGGTGTCGTGCTGTATTGGAGCGAGGCATCCGCTTCTTTTTCCATGTCGATCGACGGCACCCCGGTGGGCGACCTTTCGTCGCGCGCGACAGCGCATTCTCGCTACGAGTTCTCTGGGCGGTTTGTCGCTGGGCAACCGACCCTTACCGGAGCTGTCGATAACCCGAACGGAACAACATGGCTCGTGGAACTCAACGTGCCCGGGCGCAGACCGGCAACTTTTGTTGTGCAGGCGGCTGGAGACTCGATTCAGATTCTCTCGGGAACGATTTGTGACTGTTCGGATCGGACGACGTTGACATGCAAGCCTGGGGATTGCAGCGGCACTACCGTGAAGTGCGGAGCAGAACAGAAGTACATCTGCAAGTTTTACCCTGTCGTCATCGACCCAAACCCGTGACCGGAGTCGATCACGGCTCTCAGCACCGAGAATCACGACCAGCCCGGGCTTATCGGCCCGGGTTTTTTCATTTTCGGGCGTGCCCCGGCGCAACCCAGGCAGGGGTGGGGGCGTTGCCATCGATATAGAGCGCACAACCGACGGGTCGCGGCGGGCGTCGCGGTCCGCGGCCGCAAGTGCGCAACTCCTGAATCCGATGTCAGAAGCGTTCGTGGCGTTGGGCCACGGAATCCGTCGGGCGCCCCGAGCGTGCGATGGGGATTAAGGGTCGGTCGTGTGTCGCGATCGATCGTTCGGCTTGCGGACCTCGGGCCCGCGGCCCGGTCCGAACGTCCGGAATTGAGGAGTCAGCAGCATGCGTACCCGCCGTTTGAGCAAGGCCTTCACGCTCGTCGAAATCCTGATCGTCGTCGTCATCCTCGGCATTCTCGCCGCCATCGTCGTTCCGCAGTTCACGAACGCGACGCAGGACGCCCAGGTGGGCAATCTGCGTGCGCAGATCAAGAGCATCCAGAATCAGTTGGAGTTGTATCGCGCCCGCAACAACGCGTACCCGACGCTTGCTCAGTTGTCCGCCGACTCGGCCAACGCCGACTTTGCCGACATGGGGTGGGGCGCGCTGATCGACGGGAACTATCTGAAGGCGCCGGCCAAGAACCCCTACAACGGTTCGCCGGTGATTGCCGCTGAAGCCACGGAAGGCAACGGCTGGCACTACGACGAGGATACCGGCGTGATCGGCGCCTGCTATTACGATGAGTCGACCGAGACGATGACCCCGGGCACTCCGTAATCGCGTGCTGATCTGAGTTGAACCAGAACGGCCGGACCCTTGACCGGGCCCGGCCGTCTTTGTTATCGCGATCGACGAGTGATGGTTTCGCCGGAGTTCCAAGCATGCGAGCACTACGCCGGGCCTTTACGCTCGTCGAAATCCTGATCGTGGTGGTGATCCTCGGGATCCTGGCCTCGATCGTCGTGCCGAAGTTCACGAACGCGGTTGAGCAGAGTTCGGAGACCGCGACGCTGGATCAGTTGGACAAGGTTCGGCGTGCCCTGGCGGTGTACTTTGTGAGGAACGCCAGCGCGTACCCCGCGGTGACCGAGGGGGACGGGACGTGGGGCGAACTCTTGCCGGACTACATGCGGAATGCTCCCGTGAACGCGTGGGTGAGGCCCGAGAACTCCAGGAAGATCGTGATCGGCGACAGCGCCGACGACGTCTGGCAGGGGGACTACGCGTGGATCTACGACCCGACGACGGGCACGGTGTACGCGGGAGGGTTCAACGTTCAGGACCGGGCGCTCCCGCGCGAGTGATCATGACTTTGGAAAGTTTCTCTGATGGCGGGCCTGTGAATGCCCGATGAGGCCACGCATGGAATCCACCACACCCACCTCGCGCCCTCGTCACGCGTATCACAACCTGATGCTCACGCTGCTGGTCGCCGGTGTCGGCGTGCTGATCTTTGATCGTGCGCCGTCGGACGGGCGTGTGCTCGGCGTGTCGACCGCGCTGGCCCAGCCGCCGGAAGAAGAGATCGTCGATCCGACCGGGCGTGTGAACCCCGCCGACCAGCGCAAGCAGATCATCGCCGAACTCAAGTCGCTGAACACGAAGGTGTCGCAACTGGAAGCGACGCTCAAGAGGGGCATCAAGATCACCGAGATGCCTCAGCAGAAGGACTCCGGCGTCGCGCCGACCAAGGCGAACTGATGCCGGAGAGGAGGGGGGACCGATGCGTCGTCGGACGGCGCGTGCGTACACGCTGATCGAACTTCTGATCGTGATTCTCGTACTGGGGATCGCGGCGGCGTTGATCGTGCCCTCGATGGGGGGCACGGGATCGTTGCGTGTGCAGGCGGCTGTACGCACGATCGTCGCGGACCTGACCGAGGCACAGTCCGACGCGTTGGCGTTCCAGAAGGGGCGCGCCATCGTGTTCGACACGGATCACAACGGGTATTCAATCGTCGACGTGAACAGCGCCGAGTTGGACGTGGAGAACGACCTGGTGCGGCGGACGGTTATCCAGGGCGCGGAGTTCGGCGACGCGCGGATCACCAGCGCGGATTTCGACGACGATACGACGCTGGTGTTTGACGAGATGGGATCGCCCGTGCAGGAGCCGATGGGGAGCGATCCGGCGTCGAACGGCACGATCGTGGTTTCGGGCTCGGGCCAGGAGTTCACCATCACCGTCGAGGCATACACCGGGCGCATCACCGTTGCCCGAACGGGGGGTTGATCGCGCGTGAGCCAGACACGGACCCAGGATCGTCGACGTCGCGTCCGGCCGTTCACGGCCGTGCTCGGGATGTGCGCGCTGGCGGCGACGCTGCTTTTGTGGACCAAACTCCGCCTGGTGAACGGGATCCCGCGCACAGCGGTGGCGGATCCGTCGATGGAGGTTGCGCATCCCGCCGGTTATCGGAGGACAAACGCCGATCGCCCCGCGCTTCCCAAGGGCGATGCAACACCCACCCCGAACGAGGACTGGTCGAAGCGCGATCGCATCCCGCCGTTCGAATGACGAGCGGGGTCGTGTGCTGATCCGGTGCTCGCGCCGACCCGCGGCGTGGGTGTGCGCCCACCCATTCATCTGACATCATGGAACGAGATCGGGGCGGCGTGTTCTCGTCGAAGCCCCGCGTGTCCGGAGTGACTTCACGTCGCCGGCGCGGCGTGTCGCGGCGGCGCATGGTGCGGAGCAATGACCGGCGTGCCATGATCGCACGTTCTCCTTCCGCCGCGCAAACTTCGCTTGACGTGGCGCTTTCCCAAACGGCACAATCGCGCTGTGCGTTCGAGACCGACCACACGAAGGTGCGAAAAGCGATTGTTGGCCAAGCACGATTGACAACGGGCCGAAAACGATCGTGCTCCGTGGGCGGGTTTCGCCCATGCACCAGCGCCCAACTCGGGGCGCGCCGGCGGAAAGGCCGCCGATCGGGACCCACCCACGGGCAGACAAGAGGAAGACTCGTCATGCGGCACAAGCCCACCGATCGGCGTGATGTCAACGGTCGTTTCAATCGTCAGGCGACCTGGTCGGCGGTCGCGGTCGTGATGATGGCCGGGAGCAGCGCGACCCTCGCGCAGTCTGCGCAGCCACCAGTCAACACCGGGCTGTCCAATCTCCCGATGCTCCCTCCGACGCCGAAGCAGGCGCAGAACGGCACGAGCCAGAACCGCAACTTCACGCCGCCCGTGCAGGCGACGCCCGCGTCGAATCCCCAGAGTGAATCGGCGCAGGATACCCGAGGCGTATCCGAGCCGGGCAACACGCCCGATCCTGACGACGTGAAGGTCGACGATAACCTCATCGTTGACCTGCACCTCAACAACGAGGACCTCTCCAAGGTCCTCGAGATGCTCTCGATTCAGAGCCAGCGAAACATCGTCGCCTCCGGCGGAATCGCCAACGCCAAGGTCTCGGCGAACCTCTACGGCGTGACCTTCTACGAGGCCCTCGACGCCATCCTGCACCCGAACGGCTACGGCTACATCGATCGCGGCAACATGATCTATGTCCACACGCTCGAAGAGTTGAAGCAGATCGAGCAGGAATCGCGCGTCCGCGTTTCCAAACTCGTCACGCTCAGTTATCTGAACGCCATCGACGCCGCCGAGTTCGTCAAGCCGCTTCTCTCCGAGGGCGGATCGATCAAGACGCCAGGCAAGACCAAGGACTTCTCGATCCCCGGCGACACGCCGACCGGAGCGGACGAATACGCCTTGGACGCGACGCTTGTTGTCTATGACTACGAGCAGAACGTCGCGGAGATCGAGAAACTCCTGAAGGGCCTGGACAGCAAGCCCGCCCAGGTGCTCGTCGAGGCGACGATCGTCCAGACCGCGCTCAACGAGAACAACGCCTTCGGCGTCGATTTCTCTCTCATCGCCGACATGAACTTCGCCGACTTCTCCGGCATCGGCGGCCCACTCAAAGCCGTTGATTCCATGATCACCGGCAAGGGCGGGCAGCTCACGGGCGGCAGCAGCGTTCCGCTGCAGGTTCCCGCCGACGACGAAGGTCGCGGTCTGGTCAGTTCACCCGGCAACACCGCCGGCCCCGGCACGCTGAAGATCGGCCTGGTGGACAAGGACGTCGCCGTCTTCGTCAAGATGCTCGACGAAGTGTCGGACACGACGATCCTCTCGAATCCCAAGATCTTGGCCGTCAACCGCCAGCCCTCGCGGGTCCTGGTCGGTCGCAAGGTCGGTTATCTGAGCACCACGTCCACGGACACGACCACGACGCAGACGGTCGAGTTCCTCGATACTGGTACCCAGCTCTACTTCCGTCCCTTCGTGTCGCTCAACGACAACATGATCCGCATGGAACTCAAGCCGCAGGTCTCGGAAGCGATTATCCGCGACGCGACCGACGTCACCGGCGCCGCTGTCACCATCCCCGACGAGATCACCAACGAACTGGTTACCAACGTCATGGTGAAGGACGGCCAGACGATCGTGCTCGGTGGCTTGTTCCGCGAGTCGACCAAATCGAGCCGCAAGCAGGTCCCGTTCCTGGGCGACATCCCGCTGATCGGAAACGCCTTCCGCGGGCACGAGGATGAGGTGCAGCGTTCCGAGATCATCTTCCTCATCACGCCGTCGATCGTGAAGGATGAACTGCTCTCCAAGCAGGGCAAGATCGCCAAGGACTATGTCGATCACGCGCGGACCGGCTCGCGTGAGGGGCTCCTCCCCTGGAGCCGTGACAAGATGACGGGTATGAAACTCATCGAGGCCCAGAAGCTCGCCGCGGCCGGCGATACCGAGAAGGCCCGCTGGAAGTTGCAGCAGTCGCTCTCGCTCAACGAGAACCAGCCCGATGCGATCGGGTTGCTGAAGGAACTGGGCGGCGACGTGAACACCTGGTCGAGCCGGAGCCTGATGGAGGACATCGTCAACAACGAGGTCAAAACCGAACTGAAGACCTCGAAGTTTGAGTACGACCCCAACCACTGGCCGACGCCCGAGAACCACGACGCAAATCACGGCACGCACCAGCACACCGGTGCGCAGGGCGAGTCACATACGACCACGAACGAGGACACCGCGAGCGTGACATTCACGCCCAGCGACGTGCCGTCGAGCCAGCCGACGACCAATGAGAACTTTGATTCGAGTTCCAACACGTTCGCGACACCGGACTTGCGCGAGCAGCCCGCGGCTGATCCGCAGACCCAGCCTCAGACCGAGCCGAACTTCAATAACACGACACAGCCGGAGACTCAGCCGGCGACGGAACCGACGCCGGAGACCAATGACTTCACTCCGCCCACGCCGAATAACACGGAGACGCCGAGCCAGGTGACTCCCGCGACGCCCGACAACACCACGACCGATCAAGGCATGAGCACGACGGGCAGCGCTGATTCGTATGACTCGGGTTCGATCGCCGGCACAACGAACGCGGGCACGCCCGTGAGTGCCACGACAACCAGCGCGACCTCCGGCACAACAGATACCGGCGCCACCAGCCAGACGGGGAACACGACCAGCGCCGAGACAGCCGTCGCCGGCACACAGGCCGAACGCCAGGCTGCTCCGACGGATGCTTCCACTCCCACCCCGACCGAGGTCGGCGCGACGACCACCACACCGGGTGGCGCGGTCCCGGCGACCGACGCCACGACGGGTTCGGCACCGGCGAGCACCGAACCGACGCCTGTCAATTCCGTGGATACGAGCACGGCCACGAACAACCCGAGTGCGACCGAGGCGACCTCCGCCGCGAGCGCGACTTCTACTTCAACTTCCAACAGCGACACCGGCGCGACCGCGAATGGAATCCCGACCCAGACGAGCCCGTCCGATGCGGCGCCCACCAACACCGAGACTTCAGCCGGCACCCCGACCGAGGCGACGACGGCAGCCACGCCGACCGCAACGACCACAGCCCCGGAGAGCACCAACACAGATGCGACGCAGACCGACACGGCAGCGGCGGGGGTGACAAGCAGCACAACTCATGGCGGTACCGACCAGGTCGGCAATAACACGAACGCGACCAACGAGGGCACCGGCACGCCGTCGAGTGAAACCGCCTCCCAGCCCAACGCCGGCTTTGAGGCAAGCGAGAGCACGACCTCCGGTGTCGTCCACGGCGAGAAGTCAAACCTTGAACTTCTGACCAACGCGATCAACGTTCAGGGCGGCGATCAGGCGAATGCCTCGCAAAACGCCGAGAACTCGTCAGAGTCAGAGAACTTGTCGTCCCAGAACGCCGACAACAAGACCGCGGCCGGCTCGTCGTCGGACGCCCAGTCCACGTCCAAGTCCACCCCGGCATCCGCAAACAATGCGAACGCCAAGTCCAAGAGCAAGACCGTCAAGGAACCGAGCGTCAAGGAAGTGAAGCCCGGCAAGTCGGGCGTCACGACGGGCAAGACGAACGCCTCGACGAACTCGAAGACCGCCAAGGCGAACACCAAGGACAGCAAGGCCGCCAAGACCAAGGCCGCGCAGGAAGCCAAGAAGAAGAAGTCCAGTTGGGGGATCTTTGACTTCCTGCGTCCGAGCGACGACGACGAGAAGACCGAGACGACCGTGACCAAGGGCCAGGACGACACAGGCCCGCCCGCCGAGCAGAAGTAACGCCCGCGACATTGAGGCGCGGGTGCAAGGAGAACCGACCATGGCTTTCCAGACCCGCCGCGTTCAGAAGTCGCTCGACAACAAGCAGGTGTGTGGGGGCCTCGACACGCTCACGCGGGTCGGGGCCTTTCTCGTTTTGGCATCGGGCCTCGCTGTTGGCGGGTGCGGCGCCAACGGGCACGGCGGTTACACCACCGAGCACATCTCGGCCGCGAAAGAGAAGATGAACATCATGAAGAGCGCCACGGAGTGGGAGATGGCCCACCAGGCGTTCCTGGCGGGCGAACTCGACAAGGCGCTCAAGGGCGTTGATCGTTCGCTCGCCATCAACGATAACGTCGCCAAGAGCCACGTGCTGAAAGGGCGCATCCTGATGGAGCGCGGCGAACTGGAGGGGGCGATCGACTCCTTCAACAAGGCCGCCACCCTCGACCCCACCTTCGTCGATGCCCCGTATTACCTGGGTATCGCGTTCGAGCGCATCAATCGGCGCGAGCAGTCGCTCGCGGCGTACCAGAAAGCCGCCGAGATCGAGCCTTCGAACGCGCAGTATGCGATCGCCACGTCCGAGATGATGATCGATCTCGGCAAGATCGATGAGGCCGAGACATACCTGAACGAGCGGAGTGGGAGTTTCGAGAACAACGCCGGCGTTCGTCAGACGCTCGGGCACATCGCGATGATGCGTTCGGACAGCGCCAAGGCCGTCGCGATCTTCAACGAGGCGCGTCTGCTCGCGCCGGACGATAACGCCATTCTTGAGGACCTTGCGCGAGCCCAGGTCGCGTCCTCGCAGTTCGCGGACGCGGAGTCGAACCTCTCGCGCCTTCTCAAGTCTCCCGATACCAAGGAGCGCCGCGATCTTCAGCACCTCCGCGCCCGCTGCCTGATCGAGGTCGATCGAAAACTCGACGCGCGCGAGGCGCTGATCGCGCTGACGCAGGGCCAGGCCGGCGCCGCCGACACCGAGGCCTGGGTTCAACTCGGAAACCTGAGTTATGTCCTGAAGGACGCGACCCGCGTGCGCCAGTGTGCCGCGCGGGTGATCGCGATGGCTCCCGAGCGGCCCGATGGGTATGTGCTCCGCGGGCTCCAGTTGCGGCGCGACGCCAAGTTCGGCGATGCGCTCGCGGCCTTCGAGAAGGCGATGGCGCTCGGGGCCAAGTCCGACGTTCTGATCCTGAAGGGCATGGCCCTCAAGGATCTGAATCGGACCGACGAAGCCAGAGCCGTTTTCGCGCAGGCGCTGCAGACCAACCCGCAAGATCCCGCGGCGGCGGCGATGCTGACGCAGGTCGACGAACAGAACTAAACCGTCCGGGTTATTCGGCGATGCGCAGGTCGAGCAGTTCGGGCTCGACCTGGCCGTTCCAGTCCGACACCTTCGGCGACACCACCGCCTCGATCATCGTCCCGGCGCGGATGTCGCTCGCAAAGCGGTTCCACAGGCTTGCCCAGTTCCACGCGACCACGCGCACATGCCGCCCGCCCTCGCCGGCGAGTTGCAGCGAGAGGTGCTTGCCCTGCGTGCCCAGCGCCCTTGGCTTGTCCACCATCCGCGCGCGGGTCAATCGCACCCGCACCGACGGATTACCCTGCCCGAACGGCGCTAGCGCCGCGAGTTGACGCACGGCCCCCTCGGTCAGTTCTTCGATCGCGGCGTGGGTGTCGACCCACAGCGAACCGACAAGGCGATCGGGCGCGATCGCGCGATTCGCGATCGCGATGAACGCCTCGGTGAATTCGGCGATGCGTGCTGCTTCGAGCGACAGGCCCGCCGCCATCGCGTGCCCGCCGCCGGACTTGAGCATCGGGCGGCATTCCTCGATCGCCTCCGCGAGGCTGAACCCCTCGACGCTCCGGCCAGAGCCGTGATACACGTCGCCGTCGCGCCCCATCAGTATGGTGGGGCGGCTGAACCGCTCGACCAGACGCGAGCAGACGATGCCCACCACGCCGCGGTGCCATGATTCATGCGCGAGCACGATGGCGCGCCGATCGGGCGTGGTCATGCCCGCTTGCTCGGCGAGTTGGACTGCGTGCTCGAAGATCTGCTTCTCGGTGTCCTGCCGCTCTCGGTTGAGCCTGGTCAGGTTCCGCGCGATCTCATTTGCGCGCTGGGGCGTCGCGACCGTGAACATCTCCACCGCCTCGCGCGCGTGACCCATTCGCCCGCACGCGTTGAGCCGCGGCCCGAGTTTGAAGCCTACGTCCTCCGAACTCACCGATGCGCCGTCGAGCCCCGATGCCTCCACCAGCGCCCTCATGCCGACGAGCGGGGAACTCTTGATCCGCGAGAGCCCGAACCGCGCGATCACACGATTCTCACCAACAAGCGGCACGACGTCCGCGATCGTACCCAAGGCCGCCAGCGCCAGCAGATCGAGCAGCAGCGCCCGCATCTTCTCGCTGACCTTACCGCCGCCGGCGTGTGTTGTCGCCAGGCGCCAGGCCAGTTTGAACGCCACGCCCGCGCCGGACAAATCACCGAACGGATACTTCGAGCCCGGCACGCGCGGATGCACCAGCGCAAAGCACTTGGGCATGTCGGTGGCGCTGCTCGGCGGCGTGTGATGATCCGTGATGATGAGGTCTACGCCGCGCTCGCGCGCCACCCGCGCGGGCTCGACGGCCGTCACGCCGCAATCCACCGACACGATCACCTTTGCGCCGCGGCCTGCGAGTTCGCCGATCGCGTCACTCGAAAGCCCATACCCCTCGTCGAGGCGGTGGGGGACATAGGTGTCGATGATCGTGCCGGGTTCCAGCGTTGTGAGCGTGTGAAAGAGGATGGTGGTTGCGGTCACGCCGTCGACGTCGTAATCGCCATAGATCACGATCGGCTCGCGCGACGCGGCCGCGGACAGCAGCCTTCCCGCCGCCTTGTCGATCTCCGGGAGCAGACCGGGATCGTGGAGTTGCTTCAGCATTGGTTCCAGGAACTCGCGCGCCGCCGCGGAGTCCGCCAGCCTGCGCGCCGCGAAGACCCGTCTCACCAGCGGCTCAAACTCCGCCGATGCCGGAACCTCGACCGCGCGCCTGATCTTCCACAATCGCGTCAGGCCGCGCACCACCGCCCCCGCTTCGTCTGCACGCTGCCCGGCACGATCGGAATTGTCACGGGATGCGATATCGCCCGACGTGACAGGCCGCGTCGACACGTCAACGATGTTCGTGGATTGCTCGCTGGCCGAGGTCGACATCCGTTCCGCCTTCTCCCGCCGTAGTCCCTTGCGGCATGCCAGAATAGCGTCCCCGATCCGCGGGGAGGAATCCCGCGGCACGACACCGGAGGCCCGATGGTCAAACTCAATCGAATCTACACCCGCACCGGCGACGACGGCACCACCGGGTTGGCCACCGGCGAGCGTGTCGCCAAGGACGATCTGCGTGTCGACTGCTACGGCACGGTCGACGAGGCCAACTCGTTCCTCGGGCTGGCGGTGGTCGCTTGCGCCGCCGCGCCGGCGCTGCGTGAGGTGTCCGACGTTCTCCGCTCGATCCAGCATGACCTGTTCGACCTCGGGGCCGACCTCGCCACGCCACTCGCGCCGGACGAAAAGCCGGGGCAGCGTCTGCGTGTCCAGCAGTCCCAGACCGACCGACTCGAGCCCATCATCGATCGGTTCAATGATGGCCTGGCGTCGCTCAACAGTTTCGTGCTCCCGGGAGGGAGCCCCCCCTCGGCGGCCCTGCACGCCGCGCGCACGGTTGTCCGCCGGGCCGAGCGTCTGGCGGTGCAACTCCGCCGCCACGATTCCCAACACACCAGCGCGGAAACGGTTCGCTATCTCAACCGCCTGAGCGATCTGCTGTTCGTGCTCGGGCGGGTGGCCAACGAGATGGGAGCCGCCGACGTGTTGTGGATCCCGGGCGTGAACCGCCCGAAATCCTGATTCCGCCCACGGCACCGTTCCTGCCGGTATGCTCTTGTGGTCGTCCCGGCTTCTCCGGTGTCGCGAATGTCAAGCACCTTCAATAATTCGCCCCGCCCTTCACCCCGCCGCCCGGGGCCGGACTCACGCAGCGCCGCCTACACCGCCGACCTGCGCCACGAGTTCGAGGCCGAGACGACGCAGATTCTCCGTCGAAAGTTCCTCGTCTTCAACGCCCTGCTCGGCCTGGTCTGGCTCCTCTTCCTCGTCCTCGCACTCTACAGCCTCGGGCTCCAACTCCTCATCAAGACCGGCGGCGTCGAGGGCCTCACCGTCGGCTCCGCGTGGCGTGCCCTCTTCAACATGTCCCGCGGCGTCGTTCCACGACCCTTTTTCGACCTCGTCGCCATCATCGCCTACTCCGCGTCCTTCGTCGCCGTTCGCCGCGGCAGCGTCACCGACCAGGACCTCCTCAAACTCACCTTCTGGCTCATCTTCCTCGACGGCGCGCTCCGCGTCGTCATGGGTTGGCTCGGCGTTGGGCATGGCGTCGGCCTGGGCGGCGTCATCCTGTGCCACGTCATCGCCGCATTCACGCTCCCTTGGAACGCCCGCGACGCCATCCGCCCGATGGCCCTCATCCTCGCGCTCTACGCGATCGTCCAGATCACACGCACTGACCTCACCTGGTCCAACAAGGTCTGGGGCATCGTTTGGAGTTTCTTCCTCGCCGCGCCCGGAACGTTCATCGCGTGGCTGCGCCACTCGCGTCGCCTCGACACCTACCGAAACCGCTTCTTCCAGCGCCGCTACGGCGAACTCCGCCGCGAACTCGTCGATGCACGCCGCATCCACGAGTCCCTCTTCCCCTCGCCCGTTACGCAGGGCCCCGTGCGCTTCGCGTATGAGTACGAGCCGATGCGTCAGATCGGCGGCGACTATCTCTACGCTACCTCCGTTCGCCAGGGCGATCAGGCCGATCGCTTCTCCGTCGTCATACTGGACGTCACCGGGCACGGGATTCCCGCCGCACTGACCGTCAACCGCCTGCACGGCGAACTCGAACGCGTCTTCGCCGAAAATCCCGATGCTGCGCCCGGCGACGTGCTCAAACTCCTGAACCGCTATATCCACCTCACGCTCGCGAACCACTCGGTCTACGTCACCGCCCTCTGCCTCCGCGTCGACTGCACCCGCGACCACCTCGAGTACGCCAGCGGCGGGCACCCGCCCGCGTTCCTCCGGGCCGTTGACGGCACGATCCACGAACTTCCCTCGACCAGTTTCGTGCTCGGCGCCTGCGCCGACCCCGATTTCGACCCCGACCCCAAGTCCATGCGCTTCGGGCGCGGTGACGTGATCATCGGATACACCGACGGAGCCATCGAAGCCCGCGATCGCGCCGGACGCATGCTCGGCGTCAAGGGCTTCGCCAAACTCGTTGCGTTCACCACGCCCGATCCCCAACTCGGCTGGACCGGCACGCTCCTCAAGGCGGTCGAACAACACCGCTACGGCCCGCCCGCCGACGACACGCTCGTCATCGAGATCGCAAGGCCGGTTACGCCATGATCACGGGTTCGGGTTGCGCACTCCAACCAACGACGCGCGGGCGACGATCACAATCGATCTGTCATCGTGGCGTGTGCGAGACTGGAGCAGAATTTAGTTCTTCACTCCGACACTCTGTCTCTTGGCGCTTCAACTCAGTCCTTCACACCCTCAACGCCCACCACGGTGTACTTTTGCAGCGCCTTCTCCAGGTCCACTCCGTTGATGTTGGCCAAGGTGGTAAGCCACGCGATCACGTCGGCGAATTCCTCGTCGAGGTTCGCGCGTTCCTCTTCGCTCGGCCTTTTGCCCGGCGCATTGTTGTGCAACGCCGTCGCCAACTCGCCCACCTCTTCCATCAGCCACATAAACGTCCCCGGCGTCCCGCGTGCCGAATCGGTCTTGTAGTAGCGGTCGTGGATCAACTTCTGAAACGCGGCAAACGTGACTGGCTGTGACATGCGGGAGCGTAGCGATGGCGCAAGAAAGCAACCGACCGAGACGGCGAAACAGGGAATCCGGTTTTCCATCGGTCGATTGGTGCCCCGCGCTGGCGTGTCGCGCCCGCCATCCTGAAATCTACGGCCCCTCGGCTGACCAGCGTTCCCACAGGGCACAATCCGTTCGGTATCTACTCCCCTTATTTGCACGGGTGACGCGTGGCCTGCGACCCCTCTTTCTTTGGCAAATTGGCCATTTGTGCTTTGGCCATTTGGCGGCCCTTGCCGCCCCCTTCCTCACGGCTAACATTCCCTCCCTTACCCGGATGCGGTTTTTCTCCGCGCCGGCACTCTGAGAGCGACCATGCCGACGATCAATCAGCTTGTCCGCAACCCACGCCGCCCGCTGGCCAGCAAGTCCAAAGTCAAGGACTTGAACCTCTCTCCGCAGAAGCGCGGCGTGTGCCTCATCGTTCGCACCACCACCCCCAAGAAGCCGAACTCGGCTCTCCGAAAGATCGCCCGCGTTCGCCTCTCCAATGGCAACGAAGTGACGGCGTATATCGGTGGTGAGGGTCACAACCTTCAGGAGCACTCCATTGTGCTCGTCCGTGGCGGCCGCGTGCGCGACCTCCCCGGCGTCCGCTACCACATCGTCCGTGGCTCGCTGGACTGCCTCGGCGTCGAGAATCGCAAGCAGAGCCGCTCCAAGTACGGCGCCAAGCGCGGCAAGAAGTAATCACGCACCCCCGCGTGTTGCGGGGGTGTTTTCGTTTTGGGCCGAGAGTGTCTCGGCCCGGCAGTAATCCGGCGCCGCTCTCCCAGGCACGCCGGGTGAAACGAGCCCCGCAATCGCGAGGCCCGCAGCCAAAGGAGATTTTCGATGGGTGGAAAGATCACCGCCGCCAGCACGCAACTCCGTCCCGACCCCCGTTTCAACGATCGGGTCGTTTCTCGTTTCATAAACTGTGTGATGCAGGACGGCAAGAAGGCCGTTGCTCAGCGCGTTGTCTATGACGCCATGGACGCCATCGAGGCCAAACTCGAAAAGGAAACCGCGCCCGACAAGCCCGCCAACTCCTTTGAACTTTTCCAGAAGGCGATCGAGAACGTCAAGCCGTTCGTCGAGGTTCGCTCCAAGCGAATCGGCGGCGCCAACTATCAGGTCCCCATGCAGGTCAACAAGAAGCGTCAGCAGTCGCTGGCCTTCCGCTGGATCCTCGAGGCCGCCCGCGGTGAACGCGGCCGCCCCATGCACCAGCGCCTCGCCGAGGAACTCTACAACGCCGCCAAGGGCGAGGGCAAGGCGATGCAGACCCGCGAGCAGACCCACAAGATGGCCGAGGCCAACCGCGCCTTCGCCCACTTCGCGAACTGAGTCGGACCACAGGCCGGTGCGATCCGATCGCCCCGTTCGGTTTCCGCCTGTTCAGATCGAAGAGTCACGATACCTGATCATACAAGAAGCCCCCGGATTTCCGGGGGCTTTTCATTGGCGGTGCCTATCGTCGAAAGCGCCGGGGACGTCACACTGGGCGATGTACACCGCGCCGTCTACATCGTCTCGACGACCATCGCGACAGCGTTGCCGCCGCCGAGGCACAGGGCCACGACGCCGCGCTTGCCGCCGGTGCGGTGGAGTTGATGGACGAGGGTGGTGAGGACGCGGGCGCCGGACGCACCGATGGGGTGGCCAATCGCGATGCCGCCGCCGCAGATGTTCAGTTTGCTCTCGGGCACGTTGAGCGTCTTGATGTTGCAGAGGACCTGGGCGGCGAAGGCCTCGTTGATCTCGAAGAGGTCGATGTCATTTACGGAGAGTTTGGCCTTGGCCAGTGCGCCCTTGATGCCCTCGATGGGGGCGGCGAAGATGTCCTTGGGCGCGATGCCGGAAGTGTGATAACTCACGATCCTGGCGATGGGCTTGATGCCGAGCGATTCTGCCTTGGCGAGGCTGGCGACGACGACGCCCGCGCCGCCGTCTGAGATCTGCGAGGCGTTGGCGGCGGTGACGGTGCCGTCGGGCGTGAAGGCGGGGCGGAGTTTGGCGATGCCGTCGATGGTGGTGTCGCCGCGGATGCCCTCGTCATTGGCGACGCCGGGGCTCTTCTTGTCGAGGCACTGCTCGCCGGTGAGGGCGACGATTTCGTTCTTGAAGTGGCCGGCCTTGGTCGCCTCTGCGGCGCGCTGGTGGCTCTGGACGGCGAAGCGGTCCTGGTCGGCGCGGCTGATCTCGAACTTCTTGGCGATGTGATCGGCGGAGTTGCCCATCGCGCAGCCCTCGAAGGCGCAGGTCAGGCCGTCGTTGGCCATGTGGTCGACCAGCGTGCCGTTGCCGTATTTCACGCCCTCGCGGATCTTGGTGAAGTGGGGGGCGGCGGTCATGTTCTCAAACCCGCCCGCGAGGACGAGGCTGTTGTCGCCGGCCTTGATGGACTGGGCCGCGAGCATGACGGCCTGGAGGCCCGAGCCGCAGACCTTGTTCACGGTGACCGCGGAGATCGTGTCGGGCAGACCGGCCTTAAGGGCGGCCTGGCGCGCGGGGTTCTGGCCCAGCGAGGCCTGGAGCACGCAGCCCATGATGACCTCGTCGACCTGGCCCGCGAGTTTGTCAAAGCCGCCGATGGAATCGACCGCGGCCTTGAGGGCGTACGAGCCCAGCACTGGCGAGGGAACCTTGGACAACCCGCCGAAGAACTTGCCGATCGGGGTGCGCTTGGCGGCGAGGATGACGGGCTGGGCGGTCATGGGAAACTCCTGCGAAAGGCCGATCGGCCGGTGGAAAAAGCGAGAAAACCGGGGCGTGCGTGGGCACGCCTGGCGACGGAATGAGATGCTAGGGGAGCGGGCGGGCGACGGCGGAAGCGTCGGTGCATCGGCCGGGAAACAAAGGGTTGTTTTGGAAGGGGCGAGCGATGTACGAACTCTTCTGGGAGATCAGTCAGCAGAGGCGGATCTGGGAGGCGGAGCGGAAGGCCGGAGATGCGCAGGCCGACGCGAGGTACGCAAACTCTCGCGCGATCGATCTGGAGCGCGCGGTCGAGTCTCTCTTCATGATCAGCATGGCGATGGCGAAACTCCTCGACGAGCGCGGCGTGTTCAGTGAGCAGGAACTCGAAGCGAAAGTGCGCGAAGTCGATCTCTCCGACGGCAAACTCGATGGAAAGGTGAGGCAGGAGCCCAGACCCTGCCCGAAGTGCAAGCGCGCGGTGGCGGCACGCCGCCAGTTCTGCATCTACTGCGGTGCATCGATGTTCGACGATCGCCCGTGACACATCCGGCCAACAGCGGATCGATGCTGGCGTGCATCGTGTGAAGATGGGGAACTCTTCGGACGCAATCCCACGACCGGCAACAGAATCCAACGTCCGATGTGTGTTTCGCACAGATCAGATCGTTCGGTACGTCGCGGGTACGGGAGGCATTGGACCCCGAGATCCGCCTTTCCCGCCTGAAACTCAGGCTCTGACTGAGCGACGCCCGATGGAACTTCTGCTATGCTTGCGGGTACTAACCTTGTGGCGGACGAGCGCCGTGTTGAGCGCCGCCCGCCCGAAAAGGGGATCTCCGATGTGTGCGCTCCGTTCCGCGTCGCGTCTTGCTCCGCTCGCCGCTTCGCTCCTGGTCGCCTCGCTCGCCGGCGCCGCGCTAGCCGGCCCGGATGGATGGAGCAACCGAGGACGCGGCGATGATCGAGGGTGGAGCCGCGGTTCGAGCCACTGGGGCTCGCCTCGCCACGACAGCCGCTCTTCGGTTTCCGTGTCCGTCGGCTTCGGTTGGGACAACGGCTATGCGCGGATCTCGACTTACAGCCGCGGGTGGGATCGCTGCGATCCGCCACGGCCGCGCTACAACCCCTGCCCGCCGGTCTATTGCCCCCCGCCCCGGCCCGTGGTGTATTGCCCGCCGCCCGTGTATTGCCCGCCTCAGGTGGTCGTCGCGCCCTGCCCAACGCCGGTCTATGTCGAGCGCCCGGTGTATGTTGAGCGCCCGGTCGTGGTTGAGCGGCCTGTCGTGATCGAGCGGCCCGTGGTTGTTGAGCAGCCCGTGGTCGTCTCGCGCCCGATCGTGTATCAATCCACGACGGTTGTGAGCCAGCCGGTGGTTGTGGAGTCGCCGGTGTATCGCGTCAATCCGCTGGCGATTGATCCGCAGACCGCGACGCTCTATTGGTCGATGGGCGACGCGACCAAGGCGATCACCGGCCTGCGCGCGTACATCACCGATCATCCGACCGACGCCGTCGCCAAGCGCCTGATGGGCGTAATCGCGATCGATCAGGGCCAGGTCGAGTCGGGCACGGGGTGGTTGTACGACGCATACGCAACCGATCCGACGCTCGCTTCCAGGCCGTTTGATGCGAATGCCGCTGGGATCACGCTGGACCAGATGAAGCGGTTGCAGCGTGCGACGCTGGACGAGGCGGCGCGGACTGGCTCGGCGCGGGCGTGGCTGAGCACGGTGGTGCTGTTGCAGGCCGAGGGCAAGAACGACATGGCCAAGTCGACCATGACCAAGGCGACCGAGGCGGGGCTGCAGACGACGATTACCGAGCCGCTGCGGATCGCGATGGGCGGGTGAATGCCTTGAAATCCTGGTGATTCCACGACACCGCTCGCAAGGGCGGTGTTTTTCATTGCATCGGGCGGACTCGGAGCGAGATGCCCGAGTCGCCTTTGGACGCTCGACCTTGTGCGGCTTACGCTTGCGTTCTTCCCAAGGAACACACCGATGCCCGAGAAAATGCACGTCGTTCTTCCCGCCGACACCAACCAGGCGCTGGGGCTGGCGAAGTTCGCGATTGAGTTCATGTCCGACGATCCGGAGACTCGCGGACGGCCCGACGCCGCGGTTCTTGAGCGGGCCAACCAGTTCCACACCGACGCGGTGATCTGCGGCCTGTCCGCGATCGCGCTTGGGACCAACGCCCCGACGCTGCTGCGCCGAGAGGCGGCCCAATACGCCACGCCCGGCGCGGGCTCCGGCTCGCTGGCGGGAGTGCCCTGGGCCAAGGGGTGCGTGCGCACGGGCGTGCCGGTCTTTGCGTCGACGCAGGACGTCGCGGTGGAGAAGGCGATCGTGGCGAATTGTGCAGCGGTGCGCGAGTGGGACTCCAACGGCACGAACTTCGGCTATTCGGAAGAGCGTCCGCACCATCGCGCCGGCGAGTTCGGGCACAACGACTTCTACTCGGTGCCCGTTGCGGCGGCGCAGCTCCGCGGCAAGGGCGGCGAGTTTGCCCTGCGCGGCATGATCCTGCTCGATGAAATCCGCGGGCGCCTGGCCGAGGTCTTCAGCCTCAAGACCTACAAGATCGATCACGTGGTTCACGGCGCGATCGCGTCTGCGGCCACGTTCGGCGCGATGATGGGCGCCACCGCCGAGCAGATCGAATCGGCGATCGGCATGGTGGTGGCCCATTACATCCCGTTCCGCGCGATCCGCGCGGGCAAGCAACTTTCGGACAGCAAGGGCGCGTCGGCGGCGATCTCGACCGAAGCGGCGATCCTCGCGGTGAAGCGATCGATGGCGGGATTCCTCGGGCCGCGGGATATCTTCCGGAATCCAGAGGCGATCTTCCGCATCTTCGAGGGCCCGGGGCAGTTCTTCCAAAAGGTGGGTGCGACGAGCGCCAATACACAGAAGAAGGACTCCTCCCCATTTGACCTGGTGCTGTCGCGGGCGGGCTCGGACTTCACGGTGATGGGGATGCACTTCAAGCTGGGGCTGTACGAACACCAGTCGGCGGGCGCGCTGCAGGGGCTCATCAACCTGATCGGGCGGGCCCCCTCCATCCTCGACGACCAGTCGGGCGACTGCATCAAGTCGATGGTGGTGCGCGCGTACGAGCCGGCGTTCGGAATCATCGGCGACCCGGCCAAGCGTGATCCCAAGACGCGTCAGTCGGCGGACCACTCGATGCTGTACCTGGTCTGCACGATGCTACGCAAGGCGCTCGAACTCCGGGCGGTGAAGAAATCGGCGAATCTCGGCTGGAAGGACCTGATGCTCACGCCGCACGACTTTGACAAGCGCGCGATCCACGACGATCTGACGCGGGCGCTGATGGCGAAGATGACGTTCGAGTGGGGCGGCGAGGAATACGACAGCAAGTACCCCGAGGGCATCCCGACGTCGATGGTCATCACCGACGATCAGGGCAACGTTCACGACAGCGGGCTGGTCATGTACCCCGGCGGGCACGCGCGAAACGCCATGGGCCCTGACAAGGTCGACCTCAAGGACATCCTGTCGCACAAGTTCCAGACGCTGGGCAAACTCGCCGCCGACGACCCCAAGCCGATCATCAAGCAGATCAGCAACCTCGAGAAGAAGTCGGCCAAGGACGTGGGCACGCTGTACGACTTTGCGATCAGGCCGGTCGCGTTCGAGGAGTGAGCGGCACTCCTTGGGTGATAGCATGTTCAACGATCACCAGCCCCGCAACTCGCGGGGCCTTTCATTTCGCACGCGGGGCGGTCGATCGACTGCTCCGCTTCTCCATCAACGGCTCCTGATTCCGGCGCTGCTCGATTCCTACCGTCGTGCATGGCACTGACGGACTATCTCACGCTCGGGCGATCCGGACTCCGCGTTTCACCCCTTTGTCTGGGCACGATGACATTCGGCACGGACTGGCCGATCGGCGCCGATGTCGAGGAATCGGCGCGGGTTTTGAGGATGTATCTCGACGCGGGCGGGAACTTCCTGGACACCGCGAACATCTACACGCGCGGGCACTCGGAGAAGATCATCGGCGACTTCTTCAAGCAGTCGCCGTCGCTCCGCGATCGCTGCGTGATCGCGACCAAGTTCGGCGGGAGCCTGTACGCGGGCGACCCCAACGCCGGCGGGAGCGGGCGCAAATCGATCTACAACGCGTGCCACCAATCGCTCCGGCGGATGCAGACCGACTCGATCGACCTGTACTGGATGCACTTCTCCGACGCGCACACGCCGATCGACGAGACGATGCGGGCGCTGGACGACCTGGTGTGCGCGGGCAAGGTGCGCTACGTCGGATTTTCCGACACGCCCGCGTGGCGCGTGACGCAGGCGATGTACGAGGCGAGGATCAATCACTGGACGCCGCTGATCGCGCTGCAACTCGAGTATTCGCTGGTGGAGCGGACGATCGAGGGTGAACTGGTTCCGGCGGCCAAGGAGTTCGGGCTGGGGATCACGCCGTGGTCGCCGTTGAAGGGCGGCTTGCTGAGCGGGAAGGTGACGCGGACGAGCCGCGCGGGCGACGGGCGCGTGTCGGGTGAGAACTTTGCGCGACATCTCAGTGAGCGGAACTACGCGATCATCGACACGCTGCTCGCGGTCGCAAAGGAGAGCGGCGTGACGCCGGCGCAGGCGGCCCTGGCGTGGGTGCAGCAGCGGCCGATGGTCGCCAGCACGATCATCGGCGCCCGGAACGCGGCGCAGCTCCGCGACAATCTCGCGTGCCTTGACGTGAAACTCTCGGCGGATCAGACACAGCGATTGAACGAGGTCTCCAGGCCAGTGTTGAACTTCCCGCACGAGTTCTTGCACACGACGATCCCGACTGTGATGCACGGCGGGGTGTCGATCAACGGCGTGACGCCCAAGCCCTGGGACCTGGCGCCGAAGAGCGACGCGGAACGGCATTGAATCGCGGAGGGCGGTGTGATCGCTGCTTGCTCGACGTGAACCAGTCCGTCGTATCAGAATCAACATGCCTCGCTGCCTTGCTTCTTCCTTTGCGCATTGGCGATTTGGATTGCCGGCCGTACGATTCCGCATGCTCACACCTCAGTTGCTCAAGGCCGTGTTCGATCGCGGGATGGCGTATGACCGGTATGTCGCGGGCGGCACGCCCGACCAGCGCGAGTCGTGGTCGCGCGTGTATTCGCGCCTTGCGCTCACGCCAGCGCAGCGCGTATTGGTCGCGTCGTTCACGCGGAAGATGCCGGTGCTCGTGACGTCGGGGTTGTGGTGCGGCGATTGCTCCGCTCAGTGTCCGATGCTGACGCGGATCGCCGAGGCGAACCCGTGCATCGAACTGAGATTCGTGGACCGCGATCGGGAGAAGGAATTGGCCGAGCACGTGCGGATCTGCGGCGGGCTGCGTGTGCCGACCGTGGTCTTCATGAATGAGGACTTTGAGTTCGTGGCGCTGCGTGGCGACAAGTCGCTGTCACGCCTTCGCGCGATCGCGGTTAGGCAGATCGGAGCGGCGTGTGCGGTACCGTGGGCCGAGACCCCCCCGGATGAAGCATTGGCAACTCTGGCGGATTGGGTGGGCGACTTTGAGCAAACTCACCTGACCCTGCGGCTGAGTCCGAGATTGCGTGAACGGCACGCTGATTGATAAAATCGGTATATGTTCGGTATTTTCGCGCCGATTGTGCCGATTTTTCCGTTTCCAAGTCGGTACAGTTGGATTCTCTGTCTTGACATGCGCAAGCGTTGCGTTCATACTGCGCATGGAGAGACGTTCTTTTGGGAGAGGGAGTTTCCGCTGTTTCCGCCCGGTGTGTTCTCGCGGTCATGACTAGATCCGAGTGATCCCTTGCGCCGCGAGGCCGAGGGGAGGGTCAAATCACACCGGGAAGTGCGAACCTTCTGAACTCAAGAGGCGTCGAACTCGGTCGGTCCCGGCCGAGGGGAGGGTGTTCTCGTTTCCGCGGCGTCGGTGTGTTGCCGGCGTCTGTTCTCGCAGTGCTCTTGATTAGGAGGGTTTCAAGTGAAGAGCATTCTTTTGGGTGTGGTTGGTTTGGTGGCTATTGCTGGCACGGCCAGCGCCGGTGACATCGATGCGACGGCGACGTTCGTGACCAGCCACGACATGGGCGTGGCTACGAACGTGAATACCGGTCGCGACGTCGGCCAGTTCTATAACAACATGGCGTCCTTCACGGGCTATGCCGCGATCAACGGCGGCGCGGGTGTCGATCCGGCCAACGCCTCCAACACGATCACGAAGTTGATGGCCGACGATGTCAATTTCCACCCGTACTTCATCGGCCAGACCATCAACAAGATGTATTTCACGGTCGCCAATCTCAACTCGACGGCGGTGAGCGCTCGCCCGCGCATCCGCATTTACGCCGACAACGGCGGCGTTCCCGGCAACTACATCACCGGCTGGTCGTTCAGTGCGATCTCGTTCACCGCGACGCAGGTCAGCTCGTTCTACTTCACGCCGGGCGTCAGCCTCTCGACCAATCACGTCTGGATCGGCATGACGTTTGACAACAACGCCGGCGCGACCGGCGCCACCGTCGCCCAGCTCAATAACCTGGGCCAGGGCATCTACAACCCGCCGGTCGTTGGTACCAGCGCCGACAAGGCCTTCCTCACCACTGCCCAGGGCTCATTCCTCGTGAACAACCCCGCCGGTGGCCTGTTCAACTACAACGGCAGCCCGGTCGCGAACCTCGGGTTCGAGCTTGACGTTCCCGCCCCTAGCGCGGCCGCCCTGCTCGGTCTCGTCGGCATCGTCGCCGGCCGTCGTCGTCGCTAAGTCTGATTTGACGGACTCGTTCCGTCAGGCGTCGTTCTTTCTTTCGTAGCTCCGAAAAGTCTCACGCTCCAAATGTGACTTTCGTCGTACGTGTGAATGAACGATCCTGATACCCCTCGCCCCGCGTTTTACCCGACGCGGGGCGTGTTTTTTTGGACGAAATGGAACGGATGTCACCACTGTCTGCCGTGTTGGCCGATCGTACGTCCGAGATGTCGCGCCGCGGCCCTCCGGCCTGGCTCGACCGGCATGGGCGGAATCGACGGCGTCGGCTCCGGCGATTGATGCTGCGGCCGCCGCCTGAGAAGGTCGATTCGTCTTCCTATGGACTTCGGAAACCCCGCGTCGCTGTTCTCAGGGTTGTTCATCGGGCTCATCGGCTTGGGGCTGTTCATGTACGGCAAGAAGGCCCAGCGCCTGCCGCACGCGCTGACTGGGCTGGCGCTCTGCGTGTTTCCTTACTTTGTGACGTCGGTGGCGCTGTCGTGGCTGATCACGGCGGCGTGCCTGGGCGGGCTCTATTTCGTGTCACGCGAGGGTTGATCCTTCGGCTGCGCGGCGTCTTGGCGCGGCTCGCTCGCCCAGTCGATGGCGTTGCGGAGCAGGCGCACAAATCCCTCATTCTTGAAATCGTCGGGGTGCCCGAGTGTGGTCGCAAAGACGCGTCCGTGCCATTCGCTTTCGAGCATCCAGGCCACGGGCTCGATGGGGCGATCGGCGGGCGCATGGCCGGACTGATCGAGCGATTGTCCGCGGAGGAGCACGGTCGCGCGCGCCGGCGGGAATGTGCCCAACGTCGGCGTTGAGGGCGGGTTCAGGCAATAGAGCCACGAACGCGAGGAGAACGGCGCGACACCCCTGAGCATCGGGTGATCGCGGTTGGCTTCGTCGAGTTTCACGGCGGTCGAAGAATCGTGCCCGTAGTGATAGATCCACGGGGCGCCGATCACGCGCGGGCCGAACGAGTTCCACGAGGAGAGCGGGCTGGCGGCGTCATAGGCGAAGGCGTGGGTGCTCGTGCGGATCGCGACGATCCCTCCGCCACGCTTGAGATGACGCTCCAGGGGCGCGAGTTGTTCGGCCGGCCAGCGCTGGAAGCGGGCGAAGATGACGACGGCGGCGGCGTGGTCGAGCGCGTCTGCGCCGGGGAGATTGTCGGCGGTGTCCTGTTTCGGCGCGGGCTTGAGGAGCGCGGTGCGATAGCGCGCTGGATCAAGGGACTTCGCCAGCGTGTCGAGTGAGGTGGAGGAGTCGTACTCGGGCTCGGCAGCGATGAAGACAACCAGCGGGATTTGGGTGACGCGATCCGCGGGCTCTGAGGTCGCGGGCCGGTCGATGATCGATGGCTTCTGCTGCAAATCAGGGCGATCGGGGGCACGGTTTCCCGCGCCGGCAAGTGCCGCGAGCACGGAACAAGCCACGAACAGCGAGAGAACGGCGACGAGTTGTTTGATGAACATGTCCAGAGCCTACCGCGCCCGGCGAGCGCGGGCGGCCTTTCATTCACGCGCATGAGCGGCGAACTGGACATCATCGCGACGTCGGCCTTTGGGCTTGAGGCCGTCGTCGCGCGCGAATTGGAGCAACTGGGCTATCAGCCCAAGATCATCTCGACGGGGCGTGTGCTGTTTCGAGGGACGGCGCGGGATGTGGCGCGAGCAAACGTGCGTCTGCGCGCGGCGGATCGCGTGCTGGTGCGCGTCGCGAGTTTCCCGGCCGACAACTTTGACGCCCTGTTCGATCGCACCAAGGACCTGCCCTGGGAGCGGTGGATCCCGCGTGACGGCGCGTTCCCGGTGAACGGGCGGAGCGTGAAGAGCCAACTGTCCAGCGTGCCGGCATGCCAGCGGACGGTGAAGAAGGCGATCGTGGAGCGGCTGATGCGCGGGCACGCGACCCGTGATCTCCCCGAGACCGGAGTGCGCACGATCATCGAGGTGGCGATCCTCGAGAATATCGCGTCGATCACGCTCGACACCAGCGGCGACGGCCTGCACAAACGCGGGTATCGCGACATCGTGGGCGACGCCGCGCTGAAGGAGACCATGGCCGCGGGCCTGGTGCTGCTGAGCGTGTGGAACGCGGATCGCCCGCTGGTCGATCCGTTCTGCGGCACGGGGACGATCGTGATCGAGGCGGCGATGATCGGGCTGGGCCTTGCGCCCGGACGATCGCGGAGTTTCGACGCGGAGAACTGGGCGTGGATCGGCAAGGACGTGTTCGATGACGAGCGGGCCGCGGGGAATGTCGCGACGCGGGAGAAACTTGCGTACACGATCCACGGCTCGGACGTGAGCGAGACAGCATTGGCGTTGGCGCGGCGGCACGCTGAGCGCGCGGGTGTGGCGCGACACATCCACTTTCAGAAGCGAGCGTTCGCGGACCTGCAGAGCAAGGCGGAGTATGGGTGCATCGTGACCAACCCGCCGTATGGCGAGCGGATGGGTGAGGATGAGGCGATCGAGCGGCTGTATCGCTCGTTCCCGGATGTACTCCGGCGATTGCCGACGTGGTCGCATCACATCCTGACGGCCCGGCTTGATCTTGAACAGTTGGTGGGGCAGCCGGCGACTCGTCGGCGGAAGTTGTTCAACGCGCAGATCGAGTGCACGTATTACCAGTTCCTCGGGCCGCGGCCGGAGCGGAGGGACGCACGCGACGGCGTCTGTGAGTCTCCGGATCCGGATGCAGCCGCGAGCGAACGGAACTCTGCGGGAGGCGAATCGATCGGCGTGGGTGCACCGCCCGAAAGCGCTGCTTCGTGGGATGCCGGCGAGCCAACCTCAGTCGCCGCCAGCGAGAACGGTTCGAACGAGTTTGCGGCAGGTTCGATCGCAACCGGACACGAACTTCTGACGAGAGCGCCGCGCGAGCACACGCCCGCGATGCCCGCGTTCGGCGGGCTGCGCGAGCGAGATCGGCGCGAGCTCGACGAGTTTGAGGGGCGGTTGGCCAAGCGTGTGCGGCACCTTCGGCGCTGGCCCGACAAGGGAATCACGTGCTATCGCATCTATGAACGAGATTGCCCCGACGTCCCTGTCACGATCGATCGTTACGAGGGCCACGCTCACATCTTCGAGTATGAACGCGAGCACGGGCGCACGCTGGCGCAGCACATCGAGTGGATCGATGACATTGCGCGAAGGACGGCGAGGGTGCTGGGGATCGATGAAGCCAACGTCCACGCCAAGTCGCGTCCACGCCAGAAGGGCCTCACGCAGCACGAAAAACTGGATGCGCAGGGCACGACGCTCGTGGCCAACGAGGGCGGGCTGAGGTTCGAGGTGAACCTCACCGACTATGCCGACACGGGCTTGTTCCTCGACCATCGGATCACGCGCGGCATGGTGCGCGAGATGTCCGGCGGTAAACGCGTGCTGAATCTCTTCTGCTATACGGGATCGTTCACGGTGTATGCCGCCGCCGGTGGTGCGAAGGAGACGACGAGCGTTGACCTTTCGAACACCTATCTCGACTGGGCCGAGCGGAACCTGCGGCTGAACGGGCTCGACGGGCCGCGCCATCGCTTCGTGCGCTCGGACGTGATGGAATTCCTGCGCGGGCACAAGCCGGGGCGGCATTACGACATCGCGATTGTCGACCCGCCGACATTCAGCAACAGCAAGAGCACCGAGCAGGACTGGGACGTGCAGAAGGCGCACGTCGAACTGCTGACGCGCGTCGGTGGCCTGATGGCGAGCGGCGGCGTCGTGTTCTTCTCAAACAACTCGCGCCGGTTCAAGATCGACGAGGCGGCGCTGGCGGAGGTTTTCGAGATCCGCGAGATCAGCCAACGGACAGTGCCGGAGGATTTCCGCAACGAGCGGATCCATCGGTGCTGGCGGATGGTGGTACGGTAAAGAGTGTCGACGAAGTGAGACGCGATGGTTTGTTCATGTCGATCGAATATTGACCCGGCGAGCAACGAGTGCCTTGGGCAAGATGGTACTCACCGAAAATCGTCATCGTGCTGTAAGCAATATCGAAGTGCAATCAGATTCATTGAAGCGTGCCTGGACAACCGCTCACGGTGGCAGGGTGATCTACCCATCCTCAAACCGTGGTTTGCCCGGGCCATCAAATATTGACGTCCGCGCTTGTTTCTACTGACGTGGATAGATTACACTCATTATGCGGTAGTTGGAATTCGCAGCGATCGTGGGAGCGTGGAGCGTGGCACGAGCAAACACAACATCAGAATACGCGTGCGACTTTGAGGCGATGGAGTCGAGATCCTTGTTTGCCGGCGTGACGATCATCACGCACGGTTGGACGAGCAACGATGTTGAGCCGCCGTGGACGGGCGCGATGCAGGAGGCGATCGCGACGCGGCTGAAGGCGGTGGGGCAGGACGCGACGCTGGTGGATTGGACGATTGAGCCCGTGGTGGGGGGAAGTCTACAGATTTCGAGCGGAGCGCAGGCCGGTCCCGCTTTAGCGCAGTCGAACTCAGGTGAGTTGATCGTTGATGTTGATTGGACGAAAGCGAACAGCCTTTTCTTTGGCACCTACTTCCCAACACAACAGGTTGCTGCGAGGGTTGCCAGCGCGCTGCTGACTCCAGGGTTCTTGACCTCGTTCGCAGGAGAGCTGGCGCTGGCGTCGCTGCCCGTGCATCTCATCGGACACAGCCGCGGCGGGTCGCTGGTGGCCTCGCTGGCTCGGCAACTTGGCGAGGCTGGCGTGTGGGTGGAGCAGTTGACGATGCTCGATCCGGTGCCGATGGACTCCGACGAGGTGCCGCTGCTGACGCGCAACGTTGAATATGCGGAGAGCATCTGGCAGGACTATGTACCGTTGGCTTCCGGAAGCCCCGTGTCCGGCGCGTTCAACCGTCAATTCACAACTCCCGACGGTGGCTACGGTGGAATACAAGGACCGCACGGTGATACGCACCTCTGGTACCACGCCACCATCAATCTTGGCGACACCTCCGACGGCTCTGCGAGCGTGACATTTACCGAGCGATCCACATGGTTCACCGCCAACGAGCAGTTCGGCGCCAACGCCGGCTTTGCGTTCAGCGGCATCGGCGGGCTTGATCGCGCCCGCAACCTCAACGGTGTGTCGTGGGACCGGCAAGGCTACGCCACGCGCACCGAAGCGACGAGATCGGGCGCGCAGTGGCCGAATGTCGGCTCGATCGAGCCGCGGAACGGCTGGACCGTTCGCGCCGGCGACGTTGTGCCTGTCGATTTTCTCCACGAGGACTTCGACTCCGCCGCCGAGTGTCGCTTCTTCATCGATCGCGACCGCAATCCATTCAACGGTGTGACGGGGGGCATCGGCTCGTTCGTTCCTCCGGGCGCGTCGGATCGCGCGTTTGAGGAGGCGTTTGAATGGCGCGTGGCCGCGTATGCGCCCGGCGAGTATTGGATCGGCGCGATCATCGGCGATGGTGCGCGATCGCGGGTCGAGTATTCCGATCGACGCGTGCTTGTTCAGGCCGGTGCGAGCCAGGGTGCTCATCAGTTGTTCGCCGGCAGCGATCAGGAACTCTCGGTCGGCACGGGCGGGGGCGACCTGTCGCTTTCGTTCACGACGACGGCGGGCCATGCCGCGGCCGTACACCACGCGACCGACGGCGTGTGGCGCGCCGCGCTGCCGCTCCAATCCGACGGCGGCACAGGGCCGAGCGTGACGTGGATTAACCCGAGTTCATCCCGTCAGTTTGTCGCAAAGATACAGTCCAGCGGGCTCTATATCAGCGAGCGGGCGGCCTCCGGCTCCTGGTCCAGCGTGAACCTAACGGGCTCTGTGCTCGGTGCCCAGAGCATCACGTCGCAGCTCCAGGTGATGATCTCCCCGGAGGGTGCCGTCCACCTGACCGGCCTGACCGCCACCAACGAACTCGTGCGGTATATCCAGACTCCGTCTCAGGGTGGAGTTTCCGGCGCGTGGTTCTTCGAGAACATAACGCGCGACAAACTGGTGGCGTATGGGCAGACGATGCCCACCTTTGATCTTGAGACGCCGTTGATTTCGTACTCGACCTCGTGGGGCGGGCTGAACATCGCGGGTCTTGATGCCGCGGGCAACATCTGGTCGATCTGGTGGGCGCCGGGGATCGATCATTGGAATGCGAGCAATCTCACCGCCGCCTACAACGCCAAGCCGCTCGCCGGGGCGCTGGCGGTCTATCTCACGTCTTGGAACGGCATCAACCTCGCGGGGCTTGATGAGGCCGGGCGCGTGCAGGTCACCTGGTGGGTGCCTGCCTTTGGTGGCGAATGGCGCCAATCGGACCTGACGCAGATCGCGGGCGGAGCGTTGTTCGAAGACGGAACTCTCTCGGCGTATGTCTCTTCGTGGGGCGGATTGAACCTCGCCGGACGGAACCGGATGACTGGAGCCGTCGAGGTCTATTGGTGGTCACCACAGCGCCAGGGACTTGCCCAAGAGTGGTCCACCGCGCCGCTCTCGCAGTTGGTTGTGGGCACTCCCGCGCTGGATCGCTTGCGCGGCTTGGCGGGGAGCGATCAGTCCCTGAGCGTGTTCGGAACAACAGTCGACGGCCAAGTCGGTCGCTTGTTCTGGCTCCCCGGCGCAGCATGGAAGTATGAAAATGTCACCCTGGGCGCAACGTGGCTTTGATCCACTCGCTCCGCGGTCACTTCTGTGTCTCGTCCTCGCCGACGTAGATCACATAGTCCGCTCGTCCCTTGTCTTCGTCGCGGAGGGAGGTCGACTCCGCGTCGACGTATGACACCGTGACGACCTTCGCCCCCGGCGCCAGTTTCCGGAGCGCCAGCACCGTGCCGCCCTCGTGGTTGACGTGGAAGCACCCGACGACGAGCAGCGTCGGCGTGTGGCCGCCCTGGATCGAGCGGGCGACCGAATCGGCCATCGTCCAATCCCACAGCGATTGCGAGCGGAACGAGTCCGCGATCCGCTTCTTCTGGGTCTCTTCATCTTCCTTCTGCCCGTGGGCCGCCGCGCCGGCGCCCATGACCTTCTGGAAGTCCTCCCAGTAGCGTCCGGTCGGCAGTTCGTCTGGGATGCGCCACAGGCGCTGCTGCTCGGTAGTGAGCGTGCGCAGTTTGTCATAGCCGTCGGTTCGCGCGACGCGGACGTAGCGGCGCGGGGCGTTGGCGGCGACGACGCTTCGGTGGTTGGACTTGGCCGTCTCGACCATGTAGCGATGTCCGCGCGGGTAGTTTCCCTCGTTCCGATTGGCTGCGGCGCGGAACTGTGCCTCGTCGGTCAGTCCCATCAGGTAGTCATCGAGTTTGGCCTGCTCATCGCGCTCGAAGAATTCCATCGCCAGCGTCCCGTTCGGCGCTTTGGCGACCAGGTCCTCAAACAGTGCGGCGGCCGACGGAAGCCCGCGCGGGTGCCCGTGATTCTCGCCTACCAGCACGGCGTCTGCGCTCGCGGCGGTGCTGAGCAGGTCGTTCCAACTCGCCACCGATCCATCGCCACCTCGGAAGACGGAGTAATGGCGGCCCGCATCGAGTTGATCGGCGGTCGGGCCGCTGATGGCGGGATGGTTGGCGGGCATGCTCGAGCAACCAACGGAAATCAGGGCGAGCGCCCCGCAGAGCGCGACAGGGAGAAACGTGTTCATGGTGACAGCGTAACGCGCCGAATGGGGCGCTGTGCTACGCTCGCGGGACTTTTTCCGGGCCTGCGTGCGAGTGCCCGACCCCACACCTGGAGACCCGCGATGACCACCGGACAGACCTTTCGCCCGCTCCCGTTCATGGGTGTGATCCACGTCAACAACGAGGCCATGAAGGCCGGATGGATCATGGGTGATCCCAGCTGGTCAAACCTCGGGCAGGGACAGCCGGAGGTGGGCGAGATTCCCGAGGCGCCAGCGCGATTCAGCGAACTGAAGATCGATCCTTCGGACCATGCCTATGGCCCGGTCGAGGGCATCCCGGAGTATCGCCAGGCGGTCGCCGACCATTACAACCGCCTGTACCGCAAGGGCAAGAAGTCGCAGTACACGTTCGAAAACGTCATGATCGCGCCGGGCGGGCGTGCGGCCTTGGCCCGCATCGGCGCGGCCCTGGGTGTCGGGAGGCTTGGATATTTCACGCCCGACTACACCGCCTACGAGGACATGCTCACCACCTTTTCGCGCGTCGAGCCCGTGTGGATCGAACTCTCCCCCGATCGCGGGTTTCGCATCGACCCAAAGGACCTGGAGGCCCGCGCCCTCTGTGACACGATCGGGGCACTGCTCATCTCAAACCCCTGCAACCCCACGGGTGTTGCGATCCGTGGCAAGGAACTGGCGGCGTGGCTCGATCTGGCACGCCGTCATGGCACGACGCTCCTCTTCGACGAGTTCTATTCGCACTATCAATACACGCCGGGCACAGACTGCGGCGTGTCGGCCGCGGAGTTCGTAGAGAATGTCGACGCTGAGCACGTCGTGATCGTCGACGGCCTGACCAAGTGCTTCCGCTATCCCGGATGGCGCTCGGGGTGGGTCCTCGCGCCAAAGAGCGTAATCCGTACGCTGACGGCCGCGGGATCGTTCATGGACGGCGGGCCTAGCCGCCCCATGCAACGCGCCGCGATCGAGGTGCTGAAGCCAGACCGTGCCGACGCTGAACTCGCGGCGGTGCGGAAGCACTTCCGCGCCAAGCGCGACATGACACTGGCGAAACTCAAGGCGATGGGCGTGAAGTTTCCGGCCGAGCCCGAGGGAACGTTCTATGCGTGGGGCGATGTCTCGGGCCTTCCCGCGCCGATCAACACGGGTGAGGGGTTTATGCGCCGCGGGTTCCAGCATCGTGTGCTGACGGTGCCGGGCGAGTTCTTTGACGTGAACCCGCACAAGAAACGCGGCGGGACATCTCCGCTCAGCACGTTTGTGCGATTCTCGTTCGGGCCGCCGGTGCCGAACCTGACGGCGGGGTTGGATCGTCTGGCCGAGATGGTGAAATCACTTCATTGACGACGGCACGGGCGGCATGGTCGCCGAGGGTTTGGTCGCGCAGCGCCCATCATCGCACGCGGGCGCCTTGTCGCCAAGCACTCGCGCCGCAAGCGCGCTGATCCGCACGCGGTGACGCGCAAACCACAGGTACAGCCGATCGACGATCGGGCGCAGGATCGGCCAGGCGGTCCAGGCCAGCAGCCAGCGCTTGCCGACCGCGCCGTACGCCCGGCGAAAGACCTCCATGCCGCGGAGCAGGGTGCCGTCCGGGGCGATTCCGTGAATCTGCCCCATGACGGCGTCCATGGTTGTGCCGTGCGCTGCCGGGTCAAAATCCGCCAGGGTGATGTCGACGATGCGGAGCAGGCCACGACCGTGATCGAGGCGTTGCATGAACGCGGCCTCACGCCGGCAGAGCGTGCACCGGCCGTCGATCAGGATGGTGAACGGACGGGCGTTCATTGGATGGTGGATTCGTGAGGGGCCGATCGTGGATTCATCTATCCATGCGCGGTCCCGGGCCATGCGCGGTCCTGGGTGATTCGTGTGGCTGACACCCCCGGCCCTGACCGGCCTGTGAGACTACGCCGGGTTCTTGAGCCGATACGCGGGTTCCTTTACCGTACCACGATGTCCGCGTGTCCGTGCGTGCGTGGCCAGAGTTTCGTCACGGTCAGGTTCTCGGCGGCGTCCGCCGGGCCCGTGCCCGTCAGGATCGTGTCCTCGAGCTTCGTCCCCGTGATCGTCGGATTCCAGCCGACAAGTTGGTGCGGCTGGGCGCTCCGTGTCTCGGTCGGCGTCGCGACGAAATCGCGGCATTCATAGCCCATCGGGCCTCCCTGGTGGTGCAACTGCCACTCGTCCGGGAAGCCGCTCGTGCGGTATGCCTCGATCGCCGTCGCAAGCGCGTCGCACCAGCGCACGCCAGGCTTCGTTGCGCCGTGGTACGCGTGCTCGACCTTGCACACGGCCTCGTGACGGTGCTTCAGATCCGCGTCGAGCGGACCGAAACACACCAGACGCGTGACGCACGCGATCAGCCCATGGCGCCGGGCGCACGTCACACCCATGGCGAGGCGATCGATCGTCTTGCTTGTCGCGATGGGGTGCCGATACTTCCTGATGCGGTCGTCGGAGGCGATGAGGATGACCGGCGCACCGATGCCGCGATCACGCAGACGCGACGAGATCAGGCCCGCGAGGCGATGCTCGCTCATGCCCGGCGATAGTTCACGCAGCATGACTTCCTCGAGCGCCTCGGCCGTGTCGCGCGAGAGTTCGCGGGCACGCTTCACTTCCGCGGGCGTGAGCGACGCACGCAGATCGGCCAGTGGATCGTCAGGGAAATCGGTTGCGAAGCGACCGTCGGGGAGTTTGATGGCCGGCCCCCACCAGTCGGACTGCATGACCTCCCAGCCGTCGATCGGCTCTTCGCCGCGGAAGCGTGGGGCCTCGATGTTGGTCGTGAAGATGACCTTCCGGGTCGGGGTCCACAGGAGCGTGGCGAAGGCCAGGTCGCTGTGATCGACGATGCCGAGGTCGGCGCCGCCGGTGATCCACGACGCGTTGGAGCGACGCCGGATGACCACGCCGTCGAACTTGTTCTTTGCGCACCAGCCCGCGAGGCGATTATCGATCTCGTTCATGGGGTCACTGTACCGCGCCGGGGCGTGCGGAAACAGGGCGAGCGGCCGGCGTGGTTTGCCAATCGCGGCAGACTCAGAGATCGCGTTTCAAGAAGGGTACACGATCAAAGTCGGGCGGATTGATCCGGGCGCTGATCGGCATCCGGGTTTGCGATTCTCATCGCTCCGTCGCGTTCCGTCCGTTCCTTGCGTCAAACTTCTCTCGCTCAACACCCGCTCTCGAAGTAACTCGCGAATTCGTCGTAGTCGAGCCCGTTGACAAACCCGTCGAGGTTGAAATCGGCCAACTCGCTGCCCGATTCAAAGGCGCTGGCGAACCCGTCATAGTCCAGCCCGTTGACGAATCCGTTGTGGTCGAAATCGGCGGGACACGGTCCGGCGAGGTTGATCGTGAATCCGCCTCGGATTACGCGTGTCTCGCCCGGCGCGAGCGTGAGCGTCCACTGGAACGCCGCCGCCGCATCACCGTTCACGGGCCCAACGGCGTTGGATAGATTCGCCGATCCGCTGTTGAGTTTGTTTCTGAGCGATGATCCCGTCGCGACTTCGTAGCGGGCGGCCCCGGTGCCGACGATCTCGGCGAAGGCGTTGGTGCCGGTGTCCTTGTGGCGGGCCATCGCCCGAGACGCGTCAACGATCTGGGCCGAGTCGTTGGTTGCGGTGCCCTCGATGTCCAGATCGACGAGGTTGAAGACCTGGAAGGTCTGTGTCGTGTTGCTGTGGCTCGTGAACTCGAGCGTGTGCTCCACGCGCGCCGAGTGCCGAGTCGGGCCGTCGTACAGACGCACAATCAGCCTGGCATCGAAGCGTTCCTGGCCCTCGGTCCCCGGGCCCGCGTTGGTCCAGACGAACGTCGCTTCGTTCTCGCGGTAATCCTCCGTGGGTGTGTCGAGGCTGCTGAAGGGTCGGTTCTGGTTGTTCCCGGCGGTGCGATAGTGCCACGCGTACTTGTACGCCTCGTCCACCAGGTTCGCATCGGTGAACAAGGTCGAATCGCCGGTGGTCATGCTGAATGGCGGGATCCCCTGGAAAATCATGACCGCATCGCCGTTGGCGATCACCCCGCCGGCGAACGCGGCACGCGTCAGCCCGGCTGCCAATACCAACGCGAACACGCCGGAGCGGTTGAGATTCTGCAACATCTTGTGCTCCCTCCCAAAGAGCGGCGGCGTCACGAGGCGCCGAACGTCCATTCTACCGCGCGGGCCTCCTTGGCCAAGAGAAACTTCTGGGGTGAAAACCGCCCGAATCAGCAGCCCGCCTCGAAGTGCGAGGCGAAGTAGTCGTAGTCAAGACCGTTCACAAAGCCGTCGAGGTTGATGTCTGCCTGACGGTCCCCGGCCTCGAAGAAGGTGGCGAACAGGTCGTAGTCCAGGCCGTTCACAAAGCCGTCGTGGTTGAAGTCCGCCGGGCAGCCCTGGCCGTTCAAGCAATCGGTATTCACCAGGGAGAGGACCGAGTTATTGTGCACCGCATTGGGCTGAAGGAAACTCCACTGAACCGAGGGGAGCAGTTCGTCCTGGAATCCGATGCAGGCGTTCGCGCCGCCGTTCCACCCTGCGCCCTGGATATCCAGATAGATGAACTGGGCGTAGATGCATTCCTCTACGAACGTGCTGCTTCCGATGATCTTGATCTGGAATGTGCCCGGCACGTTGGCGGGCTTGGATCGTTTCGCCGTCCACTGGATAATGACGGTGTTGCCGATCTGCTGCCAGTGGATGGAGCCGACGTGATTCCCGATGTCGGCCCAGTAAGGGAGCAGCGATTTTCCCGCGCCGAACGCCGCGAACGACGGGAGCGGCGCGGGCACCGGTCCAAGGTCGGTGAAGGGCGGCGAGAAGCCCACGCCGCCGTTGTTCCCGATGATCACGGCCGAGCCCATCGGGAACAAGGCGTTGCTGATGGGAAGCAGGAACGCGAACGCCTCGTCCTCGTCGCCCAGATCGACAAAGTTCCCGGTCTGTGAAATGTCGGTGAATGATCCGGGCAGGTTGCTCACGATGGCGAGTTGGGCCGACGCGCTCGCCGCGACCACGAGCGCCGCCGTACATCCCGACATTCGCGCGATGACATCCTTCATATGCACTCCTCCGCGGCGGGGCTCCGAGGCGAATAGTCGGTACGGAAGCGACAGAGCCCGTGAGAATTCACGGGCCTCTTCCACGTCTGCCCAGTTTATCAAATCGCGTAGGTCCTTGTCCAGCAAGAACTTCACACAACGATTGGTTCCCAGGCGGGCGGTTGCTGCAAACCGCCATGAAATTACGATAATCAGACGTATGTCAACCACCCACCTCGTCACCGGCGCTACCAGAGGCATAGGTCTGGAATTCGCCCGTCAACTCTCGCAGCGCGGCGACGTCGTCCTTGCCACCGCCCGTGACCCCAAGAATGCCGGTGAACTGAGCGGTTTCCGCCTCTCCATCGGGGGGCTCGACGTCGCGGACCCGATCAGCATCGAGGGACTGACCGAGGCCCTCTCCGACCGCCCGATCGACGTGCTCATCAACAACGCGGGAGTTGGTTCACCCACCAAGTCGATCGCGGACTGCACGGCCGACGAACTGCAGCGTGTGTTCATGATCAACAGCATCGCGCCCATGCTGGTCGCCAAGGCCGCGCTGCCGAGCCTGCGCCTCGGGAAGCGCAAGATAATCGTGAACATCTCAAGCCAACTCGCGAGCATCACCAACAACACGGGCGGATCGTCCTATGCCTACCGCGCAAGCAAGGCCGCCCTCAACCAACTCAACAAGTCACTCGCCAACGAACTCGGTCCCGAGGGCTTCACCTGCGTCGTTGTGCATCCCGGCTGGGTGCGCACCGACATGGGCGGACCCAACGCGCCCATCCTCCCGCCCGACAGCGTCAAGATGCTCCTGAAACTCATCGACGCCCTCACGCCCGCCGACAACGGCAAGTTCTTCAACAACGACGGCACCATCCTCCCCTGGTGAGCGCCGATTGATTCACATGCTCATCCGCGAAGCCAACGACGCCGATCTTGACGCGATCTTCGCGATCTATGAGCGCGAGGTGCTGACGGGTACAGCCACCTTCGACACCGAGACAAAGTCCCCGGCCCAGCGCGCCGAGTGGCTCGCGACGCACCGTTCACCGCGTACCCCAGCGATCGTGGCGGAAGTCCACGGCGGCGTGATCGCCGGCTGGGCTTCGCTCTCGCCGTGGTCGAACCGCTGTGCCTATGCGCGGGCCGCGGAAAACTCGGTGTACGTCCACGCCGACCATCGCGGCAAGGGCGTGGGCGGCGCGCTGCTCGACGATCTCATCGCGCGGGCCCGCCGTACCGGCCTTGGGGTCATCCTCGCACGCGTCGTCGAGGGAAACCCCGCCAGCGTGACGCTCCACGAATCCCGCGGCTTTCAGACGATCGGCATCATGCGCCGCGTCGGCGAGAAGTTCGGGCGCATCCTCGACGTCCGCCTCATGGACCTGCACCTGGACGCCGCGACATGAAGGTCCTCATCCTGCATAACCCGTCGAGCGGCACGGGTTCTCGGCGCGCGCTCGTCGACGAATCCGAGCAACTCCTCCACGCCGACGGGCACGAGATCTCGCGCATGTCCACGATGGACGCCGGCGCGTCCGACGCGATCGCTCACGCCGAACTCGTCGTGCTCGCCGGCGGCGACGGCACGGTGCATCACGCGCTCCCCGCCCTCTCGCGTTCCCGTGCCGCGATGTACCACCTCCCGCTGGGCACCGAAAACCTCTTCGCGCGTCACTTCGCCATGGACCGTCACGCCGTCACGCTCCGCCGCGCCGTTGCCGATCCCACCATCGCCGAGATCGATCTTGGCGAGGCCAACTCCACGCTCTTTTCGCTCATGGTGAGCGCCGGACCCGATGCGGGAGTCATCCACGACCTGGCCTCCACACGCCGCGGCCCGATCACTCACGTCACCTATCTCGCCCCCATTTGGCGGCAGTTCTCGTCCAGGCCCGCGCCGCTCTGGATCGAGGCAGACGCCACGACCATTGTCGAGGACGTCCCCGGCTGGGTTGTCGTGGCGAACTTGCCCGACTACGGCGGGCGCGCCAACCCCGCGCCCCGCGCGGATGCGACCGACGGCCTGCTCGACGTCGTCTTCATGCCCGCTTCCTCCACCTGGCGCGCCATGCGCTGGTTCCTCGCCGGGCGGTGGGGGACCGCCGAACGTCATCCCGACCGCATCGCCGTACGTGCCTCGCGCGTCCGCATCGCCACCAGCCAGGGCGCCACCGCCCCGGTCCAGGTCGACGGCGAGCCATTCATCAAATTGGCCGACGCTCCGCGCGAAGGATTCTCAGACGTGCTCGACGTGGTCTGCCGCCGCAACGCTCTGCGCGTTCTTCTCCCGCGGGCGGCCACCCCAGCCTGACGCGCACCTATAGTCCGCGCTCAACCTTTCCAGCGAGAAACACCATGCTCCGTCGAACGCACACCTGCGGCGAACTCCGTGACTCACACGTCGGCCAGACCGTCCGCCTCAATGGCTGGGTCAACTCCTATCGCGGGCACGGCACCGGCCTGGTCTTCATCGACCTCCGCGACCGCTTCGGCATCACCCAGGTCGTCTTTGACGGCGAAGACCTCGGCCAGCAGATCCTCGACACCGCCGACCACCTCCGCAACGAGGATGTCATCGCCATCGAGGGCAAGGTCCGCATCCGCGCCGGCGGCGAGAATCCCAAACTCATCACCGGCAAGATCGAGGTCGTCGTCACCAAGTTCGAACTCCTCAACAAGACCGCCAACCCGCCCTTCCTCCCCGACGACACCGGCTCGGGCGGCAAACTCGCCAACGAGGAACTTCGCCTCACCTATCGCTATGTCGACCTCCGCCGCCCCACGATGCAGAAGGCCCTGGCGACGCGCCACAAACTCTATCAGGTCACACGCCGATACTTCGATGAGAACGGCTTCCTCGAGATCGAGACGCCCATCCTCTACAAGTCCACGCCCGAGGGCGCGCGAGAGTTCCTCGTGCCCAGCCGGCACCTGCCCGGCAACTGGTTCGCTCTCCCGCAGTCGCCCCAACTCTTCAAGCAGATCCTGATGGTCGCCGGGTGCGACCGCTACATGCAGATCTGCCGCTGTTTCCGCGACGAGGACCCACGCGCCGACCGCCAGGCCGAGTTCACACAGATCGACCTTGAGATGTCGTTCGTCCGCCGCGAGCATGTCATCGAGATGATGGAGGGCTTCGTCCGCCGCTTGTGGAAGGATATGTGCGGCTACGACGTGCCCCCGATCCAGAGAATGCCTTACCGCGAGGCGATGGAGCGATTCGGCATCGACCGCCCGGATACGCGCTACGCCCTGGAGATCACCGATATCTCCGAGACCGCCGCCAAGAGCGAGGTCGCGTTCTTCAAGGACGCCCTCGCCAACGGCGCCGATCGCCCGCGCTTCAACAGCAAGCGCGGCGTGGTCAAGGCCATCCGCGTTCCCGACGGCGCCGCCAAACTCACCCGCAAGATGACCGACGGCTACAACGAGTTCGTCCGCGGCTTTGGCGCGGGCGGCTGCGCGGTCGTCAAGGTCAACGCCGCCGGCGAGTTCGAGACCGGCATCGCCAAGTTCCTCGCCAGCGTGAAGGACGAACTCAAGAGCGTGCTCAAACTCGCGCCCGGCGACACCGTGCTCTTCGTCGCCGATACCTACAGCGTCTGCACCAAGGCGCTGGGTGAACTCCGCCAGGTCGTCGCGCGCGACATGGGCATCGTCCCCAAGCCCGGCTCCGAGGGCGGCCCGTGGAACTTCCTCATCGTCGTCGACTTCCCGATGTTCGAGAAAGACAAGGAAACAGGGCGCTGGGTCGCGATGCACCACCCCTTCACCGCGCCCAACGACGACCAGGCCGAGGCATTCGTCGCCGCTGATGTCAACGACGATGTCACCATCGAGGGCATTGTCTCCGCCGGCTACGACATCGTGCTCAACGGGCAGGAGATCGCGGGCGGCAGCGTCCGCATCCACGACCCGCGCGTGCAGTCCAAGGTCTTCACGCTCCTTGGCCTCACGCCCGAGCAGGCCAAGGAAAAGTTCAGTTTCCTGCTCGAAGCACTCCAGTTCGGCGCGCCGCCCCACGCCGGCATCGCGTTCGGCCTCGACCGCCTCGTCATGAACTTCCTGGGCACCAGCAACATCCGCGACGTCATCGCGTTCCCGAAGACCCAGATCGGCCAGGACCTCATGACCGGAGCGCCAGGCCCCGTCACCGACGAACAGCTCAAGGACGTCCATGCGACGGCGATCAGGCCGAGGGTTCCCTGACGAGCCGACTCTGGTTCGATGACAATGTGACTCTCGCACGATCATCACCTTGATTCGTGCCGTTGAAGCGCCAGATACGTGATCGGCATACGTCGGATCGCGTTTCGTGCGCGCGTAGTGCGCCATTCACCTTGTTACCATCGTTGGCGCGGAACGCCAATGCACCGGACCTTTGTGTGCGTATGCAATGAACAAACGCCCATCGCACGAGGAGCGCTCGACATGGACACCGCCACCATCAGTTTCATCTCCGCGCTCACGGCCTTGGCCGCGTCGGTCCTCGGCCCGATCGTCACACTCAGCGTCGCGCGTCGCCAGTTCAACGCGAATGTCCTCTCGGCCAACCGCCAGCGCTGGCTCGAAACAATGCGCGACACGCTCGCCGAATTCGCGTCGCAGGTGGTCGGCGTCGTCGTGATCAAGACCGGGCGCGCCGGGCGATGGAAAGACGGCTTCCATGCCGCGGCCGAAGACCCCGAAATCCGCCAGCGAATCGAGCGTCTCGTCTTCATCTTCTGGCGCGTGCGCCTGCTCACGAATCCGAACGAGCATGACCACGTCGAACTCTGCCGCCAGATCGAGTCGATTCTCGAATCGCTCAAGACTCCCGGCTTGGACGAAGCGGCGACGCGCGGCGGCGTGGAGCGCATCACCACGATCTCGCAAGCGATCCTGAAGCGCGAGTGGGAGCGCGTGAAGCGCGGCACATGATCGCGCCATCGCTCTGATGAGTCCTGTAAACTCCGAGATTTCGTTTGACGTCGGCGTGCTCCCGGTCATCATGCCCAAGTACGCGGGGGCGTGGGGCACAGTCGTATACCACCATCGCGCGGTCCGAAATCGCCGCGCCCGGAGGCCTCATGCCCGACCGCCGTCGATCTCACCTTGTCGTTCTGGCCAACCGACTCCCCGTCCATCGCGCGGGCGACGGTGAATGGCACACCAGCCCCGGCGGCCTCGTCGGCGCGGTGCTTCCAATCATGAAGGCGCGGGCGGGAACCTGGGTGGGCTGGCCCGGTTCAACGAGCCGCACACCGAGTTCATGGACCCACGAGGGCGTGCGCCTTTCGCCCGTCTCGGTGCCCGAGCGGGAGATGGACGAGCACTACGGCGGGATGTCCAACCGCACGCTCTGGCCGCTATTCCACGACGCGATACGCGCCCCCGAGTTCGAGCCAAAGTGGTGGGATTCGTACGAATCCACCAACGAGCGTTTCGTTCGACGCGCGCTGCACGCCGCCGGGAAGCGCGCCCAGTGGTGGGTCCACGACTATCACCTGATGCTCGCGCCGCGCCTTCTCCGCGTCGCTCGCCCGTATTCCCGCGTCGGCTTCTTCCTGCACATCCCGTTTCCGCCCGAAGAACTCTTCGCATGGCTCCCCTGGCGCCGTCAATTGCTCGAGGGCCTCCTCGGCGCCGATGTCGTCGGCTTCCAGACTCACGCCGAAGCCCGCAACTTCTCACGCGCCGCTCGCCGCTGGACCCGAGCCGAGGGGACCGATCATGAGTTGCAGATCGACGATCGACGCATCCGGGTCGGGGCGTTCCCGATATCGATCGATGTGGATGTGTTCGAATCTGCGGCACGCGATCCTGCCGTCATCGCGCGTGCCCAGCAGATCCGACGGCGTGTCGGCGCACGGCGTCGGGTGATACTCGCCGTCGATCGCATCGATTACACCAAGGGGATCGAGCTGCGCCTCGAAGCCTTTGAGGCCGCGCTGGCACGCGGCGATCTCTCGACCGATCGCTGCGTGCTGGTCCAGATTGGCGTGCCGAGCCGCGAGGCGACGCCCGAATACGTGGAGACTCGTGACCGTGTCGAACGCCTGGTCGGGCGGATCAACGGCCAGTTCAGCACCCCGGGGCGCGTCGCTGTTCACTATTTCCGTCGACAGCTCCCGCGCGAGGAACTCGTTTCCTATTACCTCGCCGCCGACGTCATGCTCGTCACGCCCCTCCGCGACGGTATGAACCTGGTTGCCAAGGAGTTCATCGCCACTCGCCTCGACAATTCCGGCGTGCTGGTCCTGTCGGAATTCGCCGGTGCCGCCGAGCAGTTTCGCCGCGCACTCATCGTCAATCCCCGTGATTTCGCCGGCATGGCCGCAACGCTCAAGCGTGCGATCTCGCTCCCGCACCGCGAGTCCATCATGCGAATGGCGATCATGCGGATGATGCTGCGCCGCCACGACGTCCACGAATGGGCCGAGACATTTCTTCAAGCGTTGGAGCGGGCATGAGTCGGCGCGGACCCGAGAACCCATCCTTTTCCGAACTGGTGAGCGCCATCGCGCGAGCCGCCCGGGCACCACGCCTTCTCGTTGCGTCTGACTTCGACGGCACGCTGGCGCCGTTGGTGGGCCATCCCTCGCTCGCCGTCCCGAACTCGCTCGCCGTCTCGGCGCTTCACCGGCTCTGCGGTATGACAGGCGTTTACACCGCGATCATCTCCGGCCGCCCACGCGCGAGTCTGCACGCCTTGCTCGCCGACATCGGCCCGGAACTCGAGATCATCGGTTCGCACGGCGCCGAATCGCCGTGGGCGATCGATTGGCATGCGCGCGACTTTGATCTCGACGCGGCCCGCGACATCGCCGATGATGGCGCCCGCCAACTGCCCGGATCATGGGTGGAGCAGAAGCCCGCCGGAATCGCGTGGCACTTCCGTGCGTGCGATCCAATTGCCGCCGGCCCGATACTTGCGCAGGTGAGGGCGAGATTCGCGCATGTGCGAGGGGGACAGGTTGTCCCGGGTCTTCAAGTACTTGAGTGCATACCACAGGGAGTATCAAAGGCGTTTGCCTTCGAAGCCCTCCGCCGGCAGTTTGCCCCGGGCTGTTCATTCTTCTTCGGCGACGATGAACCCGACGCCGATGTCTTTGCCGCGCTGGCGCCCGGTGATGTCGGTGTGGCCGTTGGCGCACCACGCCCCGGCGCCGGATGGACTGTCGCTTCGCCGTCCGACGTCGCTTGCCTGCTCTTGCAACTCGCCGACGAGCGAGAACGATGGAATCTCAGTCGCTCGCCGCGCTAGCCAAGCAGCTTCCCCACATCTTCCGGCTTGATCGCGCCCTCGGCCACGTGGGCAGCGACTTCACGCTTGCGTGCCTCGGGAGCCGCGCTCCCCGCGATTTGGTTCGCCACCTCCGCGCTCATCGTCCCTTCGGAGACATACGCGATCAACTCAGACCAGGTCCGCTCCTGATCGGCGCTCGCGTTGCCCGTGCCGGGGGCACAGGGCGAACTCGTCGACACAGGATCGCTCGCGCGCTCCAGCACCAGCATCCGCCACGACTCGCAGTGCGAGCACCGCCCGAGCACCCGGGTCGTGCCCGAGGTTCCGATGCGGAACACAAAGCCCCCCGGCCCCTTGGCCGAGCCCGTCCGCCCGCACGTGGGGCAACGCCAACGCCAATCGGTCGCCTTCTTGATGCTGTCCATGAGCGTGCCCATGCTTGGCTGTTCGGGATCCGCGGCCTCGGATTCCACGTTCAATTCTCCACCCGGCACAACCCCCGAGCAAACTCCCCACTCGTATCTTGATTGTTGACTTGCTAGTCGTCTATAGTGACTTGTCGCAAATCACGGCCATTTCTTGCCGGAGATCAACATCATGGTGCAAGGCCCCCTCTCGATCCAACGACTCCTGGGCGCGATGAGGAAGCTCGACGCTTCTGATATCCACATCAAGGTCGGCCTGCCGCCCGTGTATCGCATCGGCGGCCTGCTCCGCGTGGTGCAGGGCGCGCCGCTCACCGAGGAAGAATGCGATCATCTCCTCGATCCGCTCACGACCGACGCGCACAAGGCCAAGTTCGAAGCGACCGGCAACCTCGACTTCGCGACGCATCTGCCCGACGGCGATCGGTTCCGTATCAACCTGTTCCGATCCGGCGGGCATACCCACGCCGCCATCCGTCGCGTGAAGGCCGAAATCCCCAGTTACAACGATCTCCATCTTCCGCCGATCTATAGCGAGATTGTCGAGAAGGCGCTCGAGGGTCTGGTGCTCGTGGTGGGTGTGACAGGCTCGGGCAAGAGTTCGACGATCGCCGCGATGGTCGAGCAGATCAACGTCACGCGGGCCGAGCACATCATCACCGTCGAGGACCCGGTCGAGTTCCGCTTCGCCCCCAAGAAGTCGATCGTGTCGCAGCGTGAAATCGGCACCGACGTCGAGAACTACGCCCAGGCGCTGCGCTACATCGTTCGCGAAGATCCCGACGTGATCTTCATCGGTGAGTTGCGCGACCACGACACGGTTCTGGCCGCCATCCAGGCCGCTGAAACCGGGCATCTGGTCTTCGGCTCGATGCACACCGCCGACACGATGCAGGCGTTCAGCCGCATCCTCGAGTTCTTCCCGGTGCACGAGCACGGGTTCATCCGCCACGCCCTGTCGAACACGCTCAAGGCCGTGCTCGCGCAGCGACTGCTCCCGGCGGTCGAGGGCTTCGAGGTCAAGGTGGTGCCCGCGTGCGAGGTCCTGCTCGGCAACCCGAGCGTTCGCGAGAAGATCCGCCAGGGCCAGGAAGAAGACCTGCCGGCTATCGTCGGGAAGAACGAAGAAGGCATGTGCAGTTTCACCCATGCCTTGGCCGGTCTGGTCAAGAAAGAATGGGTTACCGTGCCCACCGCCATGGAATACGCCCCCAACCGCGATTCGCTCGCGAGCGTGCTCAAGGGCGTGGAAGTTAAGGCCGCATCGATGGTGAACCGCGTCCGTACCGGTGGTTACTAAGGTCCCGACCGCCGTCCTTTCGACGGGATGTGCCCCGTTTTCACCCCACTGCATAGTCCAATTCGGGACGTGGAATTGCGTAAATCAAGTCACCACAGCGGTTTAAACTTGATTCAGACAAGGTTATTGACCCGGGGGCGATCGTCCGGTAGTCTGTTCACCGGAGGGTCTTCTGTCCGGGCTCTGTTGTAGGGCTCGGGGGATTCTCCTTTTGGCAAGCGGCCTATTCCGCCCGGGACTCTTCTCCCGGTGGCCGCGGAGTTGAAGGGAGAGAGCATCATGCGTCAGTCTTTGACAGGTCTCGGCGTTCTCGCCGGGATCGGCGCGCTTTTGATGACGGCGGGCGCAACCGCCGGCATCGAGGGACGCGCGATCACAATCATCGCGACAAACCAGACCGACGGGTTTGGCTTCGCGACGATCAACGAATCCGATGGAAGTTGGGACGCCGAACACACGCACTGGACGTGGAACTCGACGTCCGCCCTGCAGATCAAATCGATGTCAGGGAACGTCATCGGCGAACTCGACAATTGTCACTTCGGGTTCTTTGCCGATCCGGTCGTCACGCTCTTCTTCGATGTGACCGCCGGCAACTCGCTCACCAGTTTCCAGATCATGTCGGGTGTGCTGAACTTCCCCGCCATCGTCAACGGCCAGGCGAAAGCCTCGAGCGCCGTCACCGTCACCGATAACAACGGGAACGGCGTGACGATGACAGGGACTGAGTCCGGCGGAAACATGTACCGCGCCGCCTACAACGGGCAGCCCGGTACGACCTTCGCCACCCTCAACGGTGGTCCGATCTCCGCCGGTGTGTGGGATTCGACCAACAACAATGCCGCCCAGGGGTTCCAAATGGTCCCCGGCGCGGTCACGAGCATCTGGGCCGAATACGCCTTCAAACTGTCGGCGCACGATTCGGCCAGCGCGACCAGCACGTTCGTTATCATCCCGTCCCCCGGCGCCATGGCGCTCGGTGGACTGGCCCTGCTTGCGTCGCGCCGTCGTCGCTGATCTTTCATATTGCCGACGTTCTTGATCCACCCGGCCCCCCTCACGTGAGGGGGGCTTTTTTTCGGGGATGCTCTACGTCCGTCCGTTCGATTCATGGTTCCGTAACCCCATGAATTGTTGTGGTTTACGGAATCCTGACAAGATGGTTATTGACCAGATGGGGGTAAGTCCGGTATTCTCGTGATGGAGGGTAGTAGATCCGGCGTGTGTCCGGACCCCCTCTCCATTGCGGCCGTTTCCGCCCGGGTCTCGCCCCGGTGGCCGTGGAGTTGAAGGGAGACAGACATGATTAATGCGGGACGTGGAATTGGAGTGGTCGCAGCGGCCGCGATGCTACTGGCATCTGGCGTTGCGTCCGCCTCCATCGTCGGAAAGGCGTTGCGGGTTTCCGTAACGAGCCCGACGATGGGATCTGGTGTCTTGGAAGTGGATCAGAGTGAGGGTACGTGGAGTGGAGATACATGGACGTGGCGTAGCGGATCGGGTGGTATTCCGATCAAGAACGCCCAGGGCCAGACGCTCGCGACCCTCAGCAACACGACGATGCGATTCATGAACGATCCGGTCGTGAGCCTGAGTTTCTCGCTCATGGCCGGCGGATCGGGCATCAACGCCACGATCGCGTCGGGCTTGCTCTCGTTCCCGACCATCTATGCCGAAGGCAAGGCCTCGGCTTCGGTCACCGTGACCGATTCGGATGGCGACGGCGCGCTGCTGACTGGTATGGCCAGCGGCGGTGAGATGTACTCGGCTCACTACAACGGCTATCTGGGCGCGGGCACCACCTTTGCCTCGCACGATGGCGCGTCGCTCGCCGCGGGGGCTTGGGATTCGAATTCGATCAGCGAATCTCTCGGCTTCCTGACCATTGGCAACGTTTACGACATGAGCGCCCAGTACGCGTTCAACCTGTCGGCCAATGATCAGGCCAGCGGCACGAGCGTGTGGGTGACGCAAGAGATCCCGGCTCCGGGCGCTCTTGCTCTCCTGGGCCTCGCGGGCTTCGCGGCCCGTCGTCGTCGCTAAGAGTTCTTCCGTTCCTGAACCTTCAACACCCTCGGGCCTTCCCGGGGGTGTTGTGTTTTTGTGCCGCGTGCTCCGGCGGCGTACCAGCACGCCACGGGCTCCTTTGTGAAACACCGAAACGTGCTCGCCTCAAACACCCCGAGCGGGCGGGCGATCGAAACGGGTATCCTGACGCGTGATGCGAGGTCGCTCCGTCAGCCCGTACCTCTTCCTGGCCTTCCCGGTCGCCATCCTGACGGTCTTCACCGTCGGTCCCACGATCCTTGGGCTGGCGCTCGGGTTCTTTGACTGGAGCGGCTCGGGGCCCGCGCGGTTCGTTGGCATCGGCAACTATCGCTCGCTCGTGAGTGACTCGCGCTTCTGGCCTGCCCTGCGCAACACGCTGGTCTTCGTGCTCCTCTCCGTCCCGCCGAGCGTCGTGGCGGGGTTTCTGCTCGCGACGATCGTGCAGGCGCGATGGTTTGTTGGCCGCACGCTCGTCCGCACGGCACTCTTCCTGCCCACCGTCGTATCCATCATCGCGGTGGGGGTGGTGTGGCGCTGGCTTCTGGACTCCGCCGGCGGATTGCTCCCCCGTGCGATCGTCGCGGTGGGCTTCGAGCGTTCGCCCGATTTCCTCCAGGGCGGCCCGATCGTGTCGTGGCTCCCCTGGCTCTCCTGGCCGATGGTCTCGCTCATCGTGATCCAGGTCTGGCGCACGGCGGGCTACTGCATGGTGCTCTACCTCGCGGCCCTTTCCGGCGTGAACGAGAGCCTGTACGAAGCCGCCGAGGTCGACGGCGCCACGCGTGTCGGCGTGCTCCGCAACGTCACGTGGCCCGAGGTCGCGCCCATGACCGCGTTCCTCATGGTGACCGGCGTGATCGGCGGCCTGCAGGTCTTCGACATCGTCTGGGCCATGACCAGCGCCACCGAAACCGACTCCACCGTCACCCTCAATCTCTACATCTTCCGCGAATTCCAGCAATCACGCCTGGGCTATTCCGCCGCGATCGGCGGCGTGCTCTTTGCCCTCACGCTCGTCGCCACCATGCTCCAACTCCGCGTCATGAGGAGGAACGCCGCGTGAGCAGCCGCGCACCTCACATCCTCACACGCCTGGCGGCCCACGCGGTCGTGTACGCCGTCGCGGCGTCGATGCTCCTCCCGTTCATGTGGATGGTGTCGACGGCGGTCAAGACCGATCTTCAGGCCCTGCCGCGCGAAGCCGCGGGCGAGCATGTCACGTTCCTCCCGCCCGGGTGGCCATGGGAGTGGCGCTGGGGCAACTTTGCCGATGCCGCGCGGGCCGTGTCGCTGTGGGACTTTTATCAGAACAGCCTCGTTGCGGCGGCGCTCACGACGCTGGTCGCGGGCGTTCACAACGCGCTGGCGGGCTTTGCGCTGGCCAAGTTCAAGTTCCGCGGCGAGCGTGCGATCTTCTGGCTCGTCATGTCGACGATGATGCTCCCCGTGCAGGTGTCGTTCATCTTCGCGTACATCGCGGCCGGGCGACTGGGCATGGTCGACAACATCCAGGCGCTCGTCGTGCCCTTTGCCGTCAGCGGCTTTGGCATCTACTCGATGAAGCAGGCGATCGCGACCGTCCCCGATTCGCTCCTGGAAGCCGGGCGGCTGGACGGCATGAGCGATCTCGAACTCTTCTGGCACGTCGTCCGCCCCATCGCGTGGCCGACGATCGCGGCCCTGGGCATCTTCACGTTCGTCGCGTCGTGGAACTCGTTCTTCTGGCCTCTGGTCGTGGTCGACAGCGTTCATTCCAAGACGCTCCCGCTGGCGGTCGCGGAACTCTCGGCGGGGCGCTATGTGCAGAGTTGGCCGGTGCGCATGGCGGCGATGACGATCCTGACCCTGCCTCTGATCGTGGTGTTCGTGATCTTCCAGCGGGCGTTCGTGCGTGGCGTGGCGATGGCCGCGGTGAAGGAGTAGCGATGCGAGCCGGGCACGCGATCGCGGTGTTCGTCGTCGTGGTGACGCTCTCGGCGCTCCTATGGCCGTCGCGCGGCACGCTCTCGGCCCGGCCGACGGTGCGCATCGCCGTGTGGGGCATGCCGTTCGAGGATCGCCTCTTCCGTGATCGCTACGCGAAGCGATACCAGGAGTTGCACCCCGAACTCTTCATCGATTACGAGCGATACCACGACGAACTCTTGATGAAGTACAACGCGTGGCACACGCGCGGACGCGGCGCGGAGGTGATGCGACTCCGCGTTACCGACTATCACGGCATGGTCGGCCGCGGCATCCTCGAGCCACTCACAAAGTGGATCAACGACCCGGAACTCGGCCTCTCGCCGGCGCAGAAGGCCGCGATCCCGCCGCAGTTGCTCGCCGCGCTGACGATCGACTCGGAGGTCTACGCGATCCCCGAAGACAACGCCCAGTTTGGGATGTTCATCAACCGTGAGATCTTCCGCAGGCACAACGCCGAGCATCCACAGGACACGATCGACATCCCCGGCCCCGATCACGATTGGACGTGGGACGATCTGCGCGCCGCGGCCAGGAAACTCACGCGCCGTGACGCCTCGGGGCGCGTCACGCAGCGCGGCCTGGACTTCACCGTGTGGTCCTGGCCGTTCCTCAACTTCTTCAAGCAGGCCGGCGGCGAACTCTGGTCGCCGGACGGGCTGACCTGCACCATCGACAGCGACGCGGGCGTGGAAGCACTCGCCTTCATGCGCGCCATGCAGCGCGACGACAGGTCGTTTGATCCAAACCTCGCCGGGTATCTCTCCGCGACCGGGCCCGATGTGCTCTTTGCCGCGGGGCAGACGGCCATCTTCTTCGACGGCTCGTGGCGCATCCCGAACATCGAGAAGGTCAATCCCGGCTTGGATTTCTCGGTGGTGCACCTGCCGCGAGGGCGCGTGCCCGCGGTGGTGAGCGGCTGTGTCTGCTGGGGGATCTCGTCAAAGGCCGCGAACAAGCGAGAGGCCTGGCGGATGCTCTCGTGGCTGATCGACGAGCCGCAGGCCGCGGAGTATTGGGACACGCTGCGGGTCGCGCCGCCGGCGAACCTGGCCGTCATCAACTCCGCGGGCTTCCGCAGCGCCCGCGGCATCGAGAAGGTCTTCGGGCCGACCGACGCGATTCCCGCGAATGTTCCTGATCGATACGAAGTGCTCCCGATGAGCGAGGCGATGTTCGCGGACCGCGCGCAGTGGTTGCTGTACGCGAATACGCCGCACACGCTGACAGGGCGTCCGCCGGGCTTTGTGCCGGTCAACCTGTACGAGACCGAGATGGAAGAGGAAGTGACGCGGATGCTCAACGAGTATCTTCGCGAAGGGAGCACGCTCTCGGAACGCGAGGCGCTCACGCGCGTGACGCGGAACGTGCACCGCCTGATCGATCGCGACCGCAGCGCGAAGGGCTTGCCGCCGGCGCAGCGAAACCGCTCGTGATCCTGCACGCTTGCACGCCGACGACGAGCGAGTCCGGCCGCTCACGCCTTCTTCAGCACATCCAGAGCGCGGTAGCTTCCCTCGAGGATCTTCTTCGCGTCGGCCTTGAGCCACTGCTCGAGGATTCCCGCGTAGACCTCGCGGAAGTCGACGCGGAACTTCAGGTCGCCGTCGTCGAGGTCCGTGAGCGACGGGTGCTCGCCGTGGACGCCCGGGCGCAGCATCGGGCCGAACAGGAACATCGGCCCGGCCGTCCCGTGGTCGGTGCCCTGCGACGCGTTCTGCCCCACGCGCCTGCCGAACTCTGAGAACGACATGGTGAGCACGCGCCCGTCGTTGTTCTGGCTCTTGAGGTCGTCATAAAACGCCTTGACCGCCGAGGAGAACTGCCCGAGCAATTGACCGTGGCGTCCCTGCGCGCCGCCCTGGCCCGCGTGCGTGTCAAAGCCGCCCTGCGTGACGTAGTACACGCGCGTCTTGAGACCGGCCTTGATCATCGCCGCCACCATCATGAGTTGGCGTCCCAGATCGTTGCCCGGGTACGTCACGCTCGGGCGCACCGCCACCGCCTTGCGGATCATGTCGCTCGACAACTGCGCGTCCAGCGCCGTCCGCATCAGATACGCGGCGTTCGAATCGGTGTCGACCGTCTCGGCCGCGCCGGCGCGGTTGATTCTCTCGTACGGGTCGGACAGCGCGTTGTGGATCTCCTTGCCCGACCAGCGGAAGAGCTGCTCGTTCTCAAAGCTGATGGGCTTGACCATCCGCCCCTGCATGGCCAATGGCGAGGTGCGACCGATCGCGATCGCGGCCATGCCGCCGCCCTGCCCTGAACCCTGTCCCGAATCCTGCGCCGCGTTCTGCTCCGCCTTTCCGCTCTCGCCCTTGCCCTGTCCGCAGCACTCCGAGTCGAAGTATCGCCCCAACCAGCCGTCGCCGGTGGCGCTGGTGTCGGCCGTGTGCCAGATGTCCATGGACTTGAAGTGCGAGCGGTTGGGATTGGGATAGCCGACGCCCTGGACGACGCTGGCCATGCCGTTGTCATACATTTCGCGGATGCCGGTCATCTGCGGGTGCAGGCCGATGCCGTCCGAGCCCGAGAGGGCGAGCGCCTCGCGCTGCTGGACCGCGATGTTCTGTCTTACCTTGAAGTACTGAGGCGAGCCGAAGGGCACGACGGTGTTCAGGCCGTCGTTGCCGCCGGAGAGCTGCACCACGACGAGGATGCGATCCTCGGGGATGCCCGGCGCCGACGACAGCCCGTGCATCGATTCGTGCATCGCCAGCGCGGAGCGCTGCAGAAACGCCGGAGCGCACAGCGCGGCCGAGGCCAGCGTGAGCCCGGAGACGAACTCGCGACGCGTAAAGGCGGCAGGTTCACGGTTCATGGTTCATGTCTCCGGCGATCAGCACAACTGGTAATCCGGCATCGCGGTGATGAGCAGCAACAATCCCGTCACAAGGTCCGGCGTCAGCGATCCGCCGCGCGAGTTCACGAACTCGATCAGCGGCTGGCGCGCATACGACGCGTTGTGACCCAGGCACAGTTTCAAGAGATAATCGATCACGCGCCCCGGGTCCTGGGCCGCCGCGGCGTCGGCCTTCTTCAGCTCGTCGAGCAGCGGCATCGGGTCATATTTCATCATGTCCGCCGTCGCGTCATAGCCCACCGGCTTCTTGCCCGTCAGCAGGTACGTCAGGATGTTCTGCCGCACGAACATCGTCGACGTGTTGATCCACGAACGTCCGCCCTCCCAGCCCTTCACGCTCGGCGGGAACAGGATGTTCTGGCCCATCAGGTCCATCGCGTCGTTCAGGATCGAAAGATCGCGTGCCGGCGCGTTCAGCGAGCGGACCGCGCCCACGATCAGCACCGTCGGCGATTTGATCTGCTGGCCCATGAGACGTGTGGAGTAGAAATGCTCCGACAGGAACAACTGCCGCAGCGTCTCACGCAGGTCCCAGCCCTTGGAGAGCGTGCCCGCCATCGTCCGCACCGCCTGCCCGGCGGCAGGCGGCAACTCGCGATCACTCATCCGCTCGGTGGGCGGTAATTCCTCGGCAAAGAAGCCGTACATCTTCCTCGCGATGAACATCGCGCACGCGGGCTGCGCGAGAATGATCTTCACGAAGTCATCGCCGTCCCACTTGCCCGACTTGCCCAGGATCGTCTTCGGTCCGTCGTCGTGGTTGTTCTTCTGGAACTGGAACGCGTCGTCCTGGAACGTGTAGCCCGTCAACGCCCGCGCGCCTTCTTTGATGTCCTTTTCGCCATACGCACCGATCCCCAGCGCGAACAACTCCATGATCTCACGTGCCAGGTTCTCGTTGGGCTTGCCCTTGCGGCTGTCGTTGTTGTCCAGGTACGCCAGCATCGCCGGGTCGCGGATGATCCCGTGCAGCAGGTCATCGAACTTGCCCACCGCGTGCTTCCGGAACAGTTCGTTCTGCAGGAACATGTGATAACTGTTCTCGATCGTGCGATAACTGGTCGCAAAGTGCCCGTGCCAGAAGAGCGTCATCTTCTCTTCCAGCGGGCGCGGCGACTCCACCATCCGCTTCAGCCACCACTTCTGAACCTCCGCGATCTGACGCCGGTCCAGGCGCTCACGCTCCTGACGCATGAGGCGAACCTTCGCCAGCGCATCCTCGTCCCCGGCCTTCTGCGCCTCGCGGTACATCTGCCGCTGCTCCGCCGTCGGTGGCGCCATGATGTCCCGATCGAACAGGTCAGCCTTCACCTTGTCGAACTCGACCTGCTCGGGGCTCAGCAGATAGTCCACGGCCTTGGTCGGGCCCCACGACGCCAGCGTCTGGATCTGCTGGGGCGTCCCGCCAAATCCCGCCCGCCACAGCAGGTGCCGCGCCTGCTCATAGCCGAAGTCCTGCGGCTTGATCGGGCTCATGTTCGCGGTGCGAGACTTGGCGCTCTGACCCGCGGGGGGCTGGCTGATGGCGGATGGCATGTGAACCTCCGGCTTGGCTGCTTCTCGATCGGGCGGGGACAAGGGCCAAACGCTCGGCGGCGGCTCCGTATTGCCCCGGCGGCATGGGTGGCCTGCCGAACCCTGGCGGTCAATCCCACCAAATGCCCGTACCACAGGTCTATCGGACAACCGCTCACTTCCACAAGTCTGTTTGGGGGCGGCAATGTGCGATTTCAGTTTCCAGCCGGGAATGCGATACCTACCCCCCGACCGGGGTGTCAGAAACCGGACGTCGGTGTGGCCTCATCCCTTCGCCGCATTCTTCACCGCGACCAGTCGCCTGGCGAAGATCATCGCCAGGGTCGCCAGGGCAAAGAGCAGCGCGCCGTTGGCCTGGTGGGCCGTGGCGATCAGGGCCTTGAGCACGTCGATCGCGGGGGCGGAACCGAGTTGGTCATACATGACGGGTTCGCCACGCCCGCCGCTGGTGAGGATGACGAGCAGCGCGATCCAGCCCATGACGAACTGGGCTACGACGACCGCCAGCAGGGCGGTGCCCAGCGAGTGCGTCCAGCGCGAGATGCCCGTGTGCGTCACCGGGCGCGCCCGCAGCATAAAGCCCGCGATCATCGCCATCACCGCGACCACCAGCGAGAACCCGGCGTGGGTCCACAACGCGTGCATCTGGTCGAGGTGCCGGTACGTGGCGCCGAGGATGAGTTGCAGGAACGTCGAGTGAACCAGGCCGGTCGTGATGCCCTTGATCTTCGGGTCCTTCTCGCTGACCCAATCCGAGACCACCCCGCGGTACAGCGACGAGAGTTGGGCCGCATGGGCGACGAGCAAGCAGAAGAAGATCTGGGCCAGCACGCCGTGCCCCAGCGCCAGCCCGCGGCTTACGTTGTTGACGCGCAGCCCGCCCAGCAGGCCCTGAATGCACACGAGAACAAAGAGCCCGACTACCCAGTACTTGACCCACTTTCGTGGTTCCTTGGCCAGAACCCAGATCATGAGGACGAGCGTGGTCAGCCCGACCAGCGAGCCGAACAGGCGATGGGTGTGCTCCAGGTAGATGTGCGGGTTGTTCATGAGCGAGATGGGGTAGAGGAACATGTTGGCGCCGTAGGAATCGGGCCAGCCCTTCACCGCCATGCCGCTCCCCGTGCTCGTCACCGCGCCGCCGACCACGATGAGCGGCACGACGGAAAAGCACGCGACGATGGCAAAGGCTGCGAGCGGATCCCGCGGCGCCTCGGACGAATGGGCCGCCCCGCGCCCGAGCACCGCACCGAGAAGCCCCAGCACTCCGCATGCTCCGATGAAGCCGAGCGCGGACATGATCGCGCCGGGTTTGAGACCCTCCGCGCCGGGCGCTGGTGCTTCGCCGGCCGGCCGTTCGACCAAGTACGACCCCAGAATCAGCAGCGTGACCAGGCCCGCGACCAACCCGCCCCCCAGCCCCAGCCCCGCGGCCTTGGCGATCGATTCGGTCCGACGCCCCTGCATGAACGTCACCAAGACCAAGGCGGCCAGCACGATCGGCCCGGCGATCGTGGGGGGGAGATTGATGCCCGGCAGGTGAGTGACGAAACTGACCACCCACATGGCGACCGTGGCTGCGAAGCCTGTGACGAGAATCCGCCCGGCGAGCGAGACGGGTGTGCCGGTGTCAACCTGGGTCGTCTGCATGGCGGGCTCCTGGGGTGAATGAGAGAGGTCTAAATTGAGACTTGATCTCAATTGGACTCGAACGGTAATAGAATGGTTGACAGCGTAGGCTTGGGGGGCCCAAATTTCGGCCTCACAGCGACCGGGTTGCGAACGGACGATTTTGTCGGTATACCGTTCGCTTCTCGATGTCGGTCTGTTTGCGCCCCGTGGGGGCGTCGTGAGGGGTCCCTCCAAGGAGTCTCCGAGTGTCGCTTCTCTTCCCGAAGTGGACGAACGCTCTGCCTACCGTCGGCGCGATCGCCGCGCTGCTGGGCGCGTCGGGCGTCGTGGGCGGTTTCTGGTACTACGCGACGCCCAAGTTTTACGACGCCGGCTACATGCCGACGCAGCCGGGCGGCGGGTTCAGCCACCAGATTCACGCTGGCAAACTTGGCATGGATTGCCGCTACTGCCATACGAAGGTAGAGAAGTCGGCGGAGGCGAACATTCCGAATGTCGCCACGTGCATTGGTTGCCACGCCGACGGGCGACTGACCAAGCTCGCCGTGGAGCCGCTCCACAAATCGCGCACGGATTTCATCCGGGGCGCGTACAACTCCAACCAGTCGATCGAGTGGCGCCGTGTGCACAAGTTGCCGGACTACGTGCGGAATTTCCCGCATTCGGCCCACCTCCGCGCGGGCGTGAGTTGCTACTCCTGCCACGGGCAGATCACGGCCATGCCGGTCGTCTCTCAGAACCAGCCGCTGAGCATGGGCTGGTGTCTCGATTGCCACCGCAACCCCGAAGCGAGCATGGTGTCGCCCGACAAGGTGACGCAACTCGAGTGGGTCAAGAAGCACCTTGACGAGCGTGGCGGCCAGGGCGACGCCGAGACCAAGGCGTTGGTCGAGAGGCTGAAACTGAATCCCCCTGAAAACTGCGGAGCGTGCCACTACTAGGAAGGCACTGGGCACTTGGCACCGGGACAACGAGTGTTCCTGGCTGAGTGCGATGCGAGACCGCTCCCCCCGTTTGATGAACACCCACCGTGCCTCGTGCCTGACGGCGAGGCCTCTCTTTCGAGAGATCCCATGATCGATCAATGCCCATCGACGACCAAGGCCGAGCAGCGCACGCCCACCAAGGCGGATCAGGCCGACACGCCGCGCCAGATCCAGTCCCAGAGCGGGCGCGCCAGCGGGCCGAAGGTGTGGCGCAGCGTTGAGGAGTTCGCCGACCAGCCGCAGTTCCGCGACTTTGTCGAGCGTGAGTTCCCCGCTGGTGCTTCTGAACTGCTCACCGGCTCGCGTCGCGATTTCGTCAAACTGATGGGCGCGTCGCTGGCCCTCGCCGGAGCCGCGACCATCCCCGGCTGCCGTCGTCCCGACCACAAGATCCTGAGTTACAGCCAGCAGGTCCCCGAGGAGATCATCCCCGGCAAGCCGCTGTTCTACGCGACGAGCATGCCGCTGCCCGGCGGCGGCGCGGAAGGGCTCCTGGTCGAGACTCATGAGGGGCGCCCCACCAAGATCGAGGGCAACCCGCTCCATCCGGTGAACCGAGGCCGCTCGTCCATCTGGGCCCAGGCGTCGATCCTGTCGCTCTATGACCCCGATCGCCCGAGCAACATCGAGTATCCGAAGTTCAAGAACCCGACGCGTGGCCAACTCACCGCGACGTGGGACGACTTCCGCGTCTGGGCCGATGAGCACTTCAAGGCCTACGACGCCAACGAGGGTGATGGCCTTGCCTTCATCGTCGACAAGAAGACCAGCCCCTCGCGCGACGCCGCCCGCGACCTCGTGAAGAAGCGCTGGCCCAAGTCGACGTGGCTGGCGTACAACGCCGCCGAGACGGGCAGCGTCACCGCGGGCGCCGCGATGGCGTTCGGCGCGCCGATGCACGCCGTCGAGTCGTTCGACAAGGCCGATGTTGTTGTTTCGCTCGATCGCGATTTCCTGAACGCGATCGGGCACGGCGAATCGCTGGGTCTGCCGAATGCGCGTTCCTTCGCGTCGCGCCGGCGTCCTATGTCGGTGAACGATTCGATGAATCGTCTGTACGTCGCGGAGTCGGGTTTCACCATGACCGGCGCCTCGGCGGATCACCGCCTGCGTCTTGCTCCCTCGCGGATCGCCGCGTTCGCGGTGGAACTCGCCAAGGTCCTGCTCAACACCGTCGGCGGCGACGCGACCGCGCTGGCCACGGCGGTGCGCGGTGTTGATGTGCCCGCCGGCGCGGATATCGATCCTGATTTCGTCACTGCCTGCGCCGACGACCTCCGGGCCGCCGCGGGCAAGTCGCTCATCGTCGCCGGCCCCTCGCTAGCACCCGCGGTGCACGCGCTGGTCCACGCGATGAACGCAGCCCTCGGCAATATCGGCAAGACCGTGTCGTTCGTCGCGCTGTCGGGCGAGCAGGCCGCGGATTCGCTTGCGGGCCTGGGCGAACTGTCCAAGAAGATCATGTCGGGCGGCGTGAAGACGCTTGTCACGATCGGCGTGAACCCGATCTACGACGCGCCGGTCGACGCGGACTTTGCCGCGGCATTCGCCAAGGTTGCCAGCACGATCACGCTCAGCGTCGAATTGACCGAAACGCTCGTCGCCAGCACCTGGGCCCTCAACGGCGCCCACACGCTGGAATCGTGGGGCGACACGATGTCGGCCGACGGCACGATCGCGCCGATCCAGCCCATGATCGCGCCGCTCTATGAGCCCGCGATGTCCGAGATCGAACTGCTCTCCGTGCTGGCGTCCGACGACCGCGTCGCCGCCAAGGCCGACGGGTACGAATTCGTTCGCGGCGTGTGGAAGTCGAAGTTGGGCGAGGTGAACTTCGACAAGAAGTGGCGTGAAGCGCTGTGGAACGGCGTGGTGGGTGGGAGCGTGCAGGCGCCCGCGACGGCCAAGATCGATTACGCCGCCGTCGCCTCGGTGGTCAGCGGCCTGAAGGGCATGTTCGCCGGTGCGCCGTCGCAGACCTCGATGGAAGCGGTCTTCGTCACCGGACACGTCGGCGATGGGCGTTTCGCCAACATCCCGTGGCTCCAGGAACTCCCGGTCTTCGGCACACGCACGGTGTGGGACAATCCCGCGCTGGTCAGTCCGCAGACCGCCGAGGCGATGGGCCTCATGCCCGACAAGGGAACCGAGCAGTATCCTGAAGCACGCCTCGCATCGGTCACGATCGGCGGACGCAGCGTCACCGTGCCGATCTGGATCCTCCCAGGCATGGCCGACAACGTCGTGATCCTCACGCTCGGCTACGGGCGCAAGACCGCCGGGCGTGTCGCCGACGGCGTGGGCGTCGACGTCAACCCGCTCCGCACGATCGGCGGCGGCTGGGCTGCTCGCGATGTCAAGGTCGCCAAAGAGCCGGGCGGCTATCCGATCTCCAGCACGCAGAACCACTGGTCGCTCGAGGGCCGAACCTCGATCGCGCGGGCCGTCGATTTGCCGGTGTGGCAGAAGTTCGGTGAGGAGATCGAGAAGAAGACCGAGCCGCTCTATGGCACGATGGCGGAGTTGAAGTTCGCGGAGCGACTGGGCGAGTTGGCTCACACGCCGCCGAATATCGGCTCGTACGAGAACCCCTACAACCGTTCGAAGACCGAGCCCGATCCCAAGAACGTGGACGCCGCGGGCAAGCCGCCGGTGTACACGACCGGCGAGCAGTGGGGGATGACGATCGATCTGTCGTCCTGCACGGGGTGCGGCACGTGCACGATCGCCTGTCAGGCGGAGAACAACATCCCCGTCGTCGGCAAGAAGGAAGTGCAGAAGGGCCGCGAGATGACGTGGATCCGGGTCGACCGGTACTACGTCGGCGATGACCTCAACGATCCGGGCGAGATGCTGAATCAGCCGGTGGCTTGCGTTCACTGCGAGAACGCGCCGTGCGAGGTTGTGTGCCCGGTCAACGCGACCGTCCACGGGCCCGAGGGCATCAACTACATGACCTACAACCGCTGCATCGGCACGCGGTATTGCGCCAACAACTGCCCGTACAAAGTCCGCCGGTTCAACTTCTTCGACTACGGCGTGACCAAATTCAACGGCGATTACTTCGGCAAAGAGACGCTGGAGAAGGTCGTCCCCGATCGCGGCGGCATCACCGGCTCGGGCGTTCACAACAAGGTCAATCCAAACCTGATCCCGCCGCGCCTCCGCCAGAAGCTCGACGAGATCAGCCGCATGCAGAAGAACCCCGATGTGACGGTCCGTTCGCGCGGCGTGATGGAGAAGTGCAGTTTCTGCATCCAACGCATCAACGCCTCGCGCGTCGAGGCCAAGCTCCGCGACCTGAAGGGCGTTCCCGACGGTATGTTCCAGGTCGCCTGCCAGCAGGCCTGCCCCAGCGAGGCCATCACCTTCGGCAATATCCTCGATCCCGCGGCCGCGGTTCACGCCACACGCAACAGCGCCCGCTCCTACATGCTGCTTGGCTACCTCAACACGCGCCCGCGCACCACGCACATGGTCCGCGTCCGCAACCCAAACAAGGCCTACCTCGCCAAGAAGGACAAGTCCCGCGTTGACTCGTGGGAGCACCCCTTCCACCACGGGGGCGACGAGCACGGAAGTCACGACCATGAAACCGGGGGCGCCGCCAAAGAGCACGCCTTCCGCGTTGAACCGATCAAGCGCCGCCAGGACCGCGGCTATGCGCTCAGCCTCAACGTGCTGGGCTCTGGAGTGAACGCATGAGTTCGATCCACCCGGATCAAGTCACGGCCCAGCATCTGGCGGGCCTTTCCCGATTGCCCGATCGCGGCACCCCCGCGCCGGGAACCGGCGACGGCTCGCTGATCGATGATCCTTCCGTACGTTCTCCGCTCGTCCTCAACGAGCGCACGTTCAAGGAAGTCACCGACATCGTCTGCGGCTACGCCGAGAACAAGCCCGGCAAGTGGTGGCTTCCCGCCCTCATCATCTCCGGCTCGATCGCCACCCTCGGCGGGCTCGCGATCCTCTACCTCGTCATCACCGGCATCGGCACCTGGGGTCTCAACAACCAGGTCGACTGGGCGTGGGACATCACCAACTTCGTCTTCTGGATCGGTATCGGCCACGCCGGAACGCTGATCTCCGCCATCTTGTGCCTGCTCAAGCAGAAGTGGCGTACCGCGGTGAACCGTTCGGCTGAGGCGATGACCATCTTCGCCGTCATCTGCGCCGCGACATTCCCCGGCATCCACATCGGCCGCCAGTGGATGGCCTGGTTCCTCCCCCCGATCCCCAACGCCAACAACATCTGGCCCAACTTCAAGAGCCCGCTGCTCTGGGACGTGTTTGCGATCTCGACGTACGGCACGGTGTCGGCCCTCTTCTGGTTCATGGGCATGATCCCGGACCTTGCCACCCTCCGCGATCGTGCCGATATGCGTCTCCGCGCCAGCAAGTCCGGGCCCACGATCGCCCCCTTCATCCCGATCCGCGTCGACGCGGTCCGGGCCTACATCTACGGCTTCCTCTCGCTGGGCTGGCGCTTCAGCAGCCGCCACTGGCACCGCTACGAGGCCGCGTACCTCGTGCTGGCCGGCATCTCGACGCCGCTGGTGTTGTCGGTGCACTCGATCGTGTCGTTCGACTTCGCTACCTCGATCCTGCCGGGCTGGCACACGACCATCTTCCCGCCCTACTTCGTCGCAGGCGCCATCTTCGGCGGGTTCGCCATGGTGCTTCTGCTCCTGATCCCGGCGCGTGAACTGTTCCCCAACATGAAGGACTTCATCACGCTCCGCCACATGGAGAACATGGCCAAGATCATCCTGGTCACCGGCTCCATGGTCGGATTCGCGTACACGATGGAGTTCTTCATCGCCTGGTACAGCGGCAACGAGTACGAGTCCCACGTCTTCAAGTTCAACCGCGCTCTTCCCACCTGGATCAGCGATAAGGGCGCGCCGTACTGGTGGGCCTACTGGGCCATGATCTTCTGCAACGTGCTCAGCCCCCAGGTCTTCTGGATGAAGAAGTTCCGCACCAGCCCCACGGCCATCTTCGCCGTCTCGTTCCTGGTCACCATCGGCATGTGGTTCGAACGCTTCGTCATCATCGTGACGAGCCTGCACCGCGCCTTCCTCCCCGGCGAGTGGGGCATGTTCTTCCCAACCGCCGTCGACATCACCACCTTCATCGCAAGTTGCGGTGTGTTCCTCACGCTGTTCCTGATCTTCCTGAAGTTCCTCCCGGTCTTCGCGATCGCGGAACTCAAGGCCGTCATGCCCCAGGCCAGCCCGCACCATCATCACGAAGGGCACGCCCATGGCGGCGGTGATCACTCCAAGGGAGGGCACCACTGATGTCCAGCAAGGTCTATACAACCGAATCCGGTGAGGTGGTCTACGGCATCGTCGCGGAGTTTGACACTCCCGCCGACGTCTACCACGCCGCAGAACAGGTCCGCGACGCGGGGTACTCCAAGTGGGACGTCCACACGCCCTTCCCGATCCACGGCATGGAAGATGCGATGGGCGTCAAACGCACCATCCTCCCCATGATCATCGGCGTCGTCGGCCTCACGTGCGCCGGCCTGGGCTTCCTCATGCAGTGGTGGATGAACGGCGTCGACTATCAATTGACCGTGCAGGGCAAGCCATTCGCGACGTGGCAGGCGTTCGTTCCCATCACATTCGAACTGGGCATCCTCTTCTCGGCCTTCACCGCGATCATCGGCATGCTGTTCTTCAACCGCCTGCCCCAGTGGTATCACCCGCTCCTCAAGAAGGACCGGTTCCTCCGCGTGAGCGACGACCGCTTCATGATCTGCATCGAGGCGGGCGACTCGAACTTCGATCCTGATCGCACGCGGGCGCTGCTCGAGGGCGCGGGCGGGAAGCACATCGACCTGGTTGAGGAATGAGCAAGACCAACGACACGACCTCGTGCCGCGGGCGGGCCTCTCGCACATGCGGGCGTCGGAGCAAGCGAATGAAGAAGTGTGAAGCACAACACCGCACGGGATCAGCGCTGGCGAGCCTCTCGCTGGCGTGCGCCCTGTCGGCGACGCTGGGACTGACCGGCTGCCGCGGCGATCGCGCCGAGGACCCGCCGCGTCAGTTCTTCCCCGACATGGACGACCAGCAGAAGTGGAAGCCCCAGACGCAGACGCAGTTCTTCGCCGACGGGCGCGCCATGCGTCAGCCGGCGACCAACACCGTCGCGTTCAGCCGCGCTCCGCTGACCGTCCAGACACTGGAAGGCAACCCCGCGTGGGCCTCGTCCTTCCTGGCCGACCGCGCCGACCTGCTCAAGAGCGACGACGCGGTCTTCACCGGCAAGGACGCCTCGGGTCAGTACCTCGAGAAGATTCCCGTCGCGGTCGATCGCGCGATGCTCGAGCGTGGTCAGAACCGCTTCAACATCTACTGCGCCGCCTGCCACGGCATGGCCGGCGACGGCAAGGGCATGGTCGGCCAGCAGTGGTCGTACCCGCTCCCGAATTTCCACGACGACAAGTACATCACCCGCTCCGAAGACCCCAACATCCCGCAATGGCGCGACGGCTACCTCTTCCACACCGCGCGGAACGGCGTGTGGACACCCGACGGCACGCAGAACAAGATGCCCGGCTACGCCCACGCCCTCGATGTTCACGACGCCTGGGCCGTCATCGCCTACGTCCGGGTGCTCCAGGAGTCGCATCGCGGGACCAAGGACGACGTGCCGGCGGCCCAGTTGGCGACGATCGACGCCGCCGCCAAGGCAGCCGCTGACGCCAAGGCCGCCGCTGAAAAGGCCGCAGCGGACAAGGCCGCTGCTGATGCCGCCAAGGCGCAGCCCGCGTCCCCGACGGACAAACCCGCCGACAAACCCGCCGACCAGCCCGAGTCCGGCAAGGGAGGTGCCCAGTGAGTCAGATCTCCGCCGCCGGACAATCACACGGCGTGGGCGCCGATCACCCGGCCCTCCGCTCCTCCAATATCTCGATGGCGCCCGGCGCGGGCACCGGCCTGAAGTCGGCCTTCATCGGCCTTGGCGTCCTGGGCCTGGCCGTCGTCGCGATCGGCTGGTTCAAGGATTCGACGCACGCCCTGGCCTCGCTCCACGTGGGGGTGATCACCGCGATCACGATCTGCCTGGGCGCGACCTTCTTTGTGCTGATCTTCAACCTCGTCAACGCGGGCTGGGTCAGCACCTTCAAGCGTCAGTATGAAAACGTGATGAGCCTTCTCCCGATTGTCAGCCTGCTGATGATCCCCGTCTTCGTGCTCGATTACCTCAAGGGCGGCGCGCTCTTCACCTGGATGAGTTCCGCTGCCCACGGTGACGTCATCCTCGAGAAGAAGGCCGGGTTTCTCAACCCGATGTTCTTCTACGCCCGCTCGGCCTTCTACATCCTACTCTGGGCCTACATCACCTCCACCCTCCGGCGTCTCAGCCTTGAGCAAGACCGCACCGGCGACAAGTGGCTGACCGCCAAGGCACGCCGCACCAGCGCCTGGGCGATCCTCGTCATGGCCCTCTCGGCCTCATTCGCAGGCTTTGACTGGCTCATGTCGATCGACTTCAAGTTCTTCAGCACGATGTGGGGTGTCTACTTCTTCGCGGGCAGTGCCTATGTCGGCACCGCGACCATGATCCTCATCCTCGCCCTGCTCCGCCGGGCCGGGAAGATGGAGGGCGCGGTCACAAGCGAGCACTTCCACGATCTGGGCAAACTCCTCTTCAGTTTCACCGTCTTCTGGGCGTACATCGCCTTCAGCCAGTACTTTCTCATCTGGTACAGCGGTATCCCCGAGGAAACGGCCTTCTTCGAGATGCGTCTCAAAGGCGCGTGGCCCATGGTCGGCGCCGCGGTCATCATCTCCCACTTCGCCCTGCCCTTCGTCATCATGCTCTTCCGCGGCATCAAGCGGAACCCCACGACCATCGCCTTCTTCGCCATCTGGTCGATCGCGGCCCACGTGATCGACATGTTCTGGGTCGTTCGCCCCGTGGTGCATGTCGCCAATGCGGCCGATCCTGTCGGATGGGGCATGATCTGGATCGACGCCGGCGCGGTGCTGGGCGTTCTGGGCGTGCTGGGCTGGCTCATCGTCGGCAAGGTCACGTCCGGCCCGCTCGTCGCGGTTAATGACCCGCGCCTCGGCGAGTCGCTTGACCACCGGAATTACGTGTGAGTTTGTTCGCTGTCTTTCGCGGTTTTCGGCGTGGATTGGTTCGGCAAGAATGACTCCGGTTCGATGAGAACCGGCGAAGACCAAGGTGGTTTAGTCGCATGTCCAAGCACGAAGCACACTTCCTCACCCAGGAACACGAGCACGCTGATTCCTGGCATCGCCACTCGACCGAAGAGGGCGTGCCGCAGGGTGAGCACACCGCGACCGCCAGCGCCACGTCGCTCTTGGTCTCGTTCTTCGTCCTGACCATGAGCGTTTTCGTCACCGTCGGCCTGCTCGTCGTCTTCTTCAACCACTTCGCATGGCAGGCCCGTGCGGCGCGTGAAGAGACGACCGTCATGAGCGCCGACGCGGCCGCCACAGCCGAGCGGATCACGAAGGAACAGGGCGAATTCGGCTTCGTCGCCGATAAGCCCGGCATGTACCGCATACCCGTCACCCAGGCGATGGACCGTGTCGTCGCCAAGTACGCCACCAAGAAGTGAACGACCGGCAAAGCACCCGATCGAACGGAGCAGGATCAGCAACCAGATGACGAGGCACACGACCAGCGCGACGCCGACACGCGGGCAACTCCCGTGGGCGTCGTCGCGCGCGGGTTGGACGCGTCGCGCGATGGTGGTGAGTGTCCTCGCTGGGGTGCTCGGCGCGACCGGAACGGCCGGCGCCCAGTTCTCCGGCGGCGTGCTGAACCAGCAGCCCGAAGCCATCAAGCGTCTCGACGTTGATGAAAAGCTCGGCGCCACGCTCCCGATGGACCTGGAGTTCACCAACAGCGACGGCAAGCGCGTCAAACTCGGCGATTACTTCCCGGTCGGCGACGACGGCAAGCGCCACGGCAAGCCCACGGTCCTCGTGCTCGGCTATTACCGCTGCCCCGTCGTCTGCTCTGTTGTCATCGCCAAACTGACCGAGGCATACAACGAAATCTCGTACACCGTCGGGCAAGACTACAACGCCCTTGTCTTCTCGATCAACCCCGACGAAACGACCGCCGAGGCCCACGCGTACAAGGTCAACTCGATCGAGACCTACAACCGCGGCAAGGAAGCGGGCGTGGCCGAGGGCTGGCATTTCCACACCTCGCCAGAATCAACCTCCAGGGCCCTGGCCGACGCGATGGGCTGGCAGTACACCAAACTCCCCAACGGCGAATTCGGGCACCCGATCGGCTACATGCTCGTTACGCCCGACGGACGCATCGCGCGATACATGTACGGCTACGCGGGCAAGGACCAGGCCACCCAGGTCAAACTCGCCATCCTTGAAGCGTCCGAGGGCAAGATCAGCAAGACCATCGCCGATCGCGTCGTCGGCTTCTGTTACATGTACGACGCGGCAGCGGGGGGCTATGCCGTCAAGGCCTTCCGCGTGATGCAACTCGGCGGCGGCGTGACGCTGCTGGGTCTGGGCGGGCTGGTGATCGGCCTGAGAGTGAGCGAAGTCCTCAAGCGTCGTCGGCGCGCCGCCACGCTCGAGGGTGATCTGTTGAGTTCAAGTGACCGGCCGATGGGGGGCGCTTGTGGCCCGGCCATCGCCGGAAGGTGAGGCGTCGATGATGACTTCCTTGTACGAGCATGGCCCAATGAACGCGACCCTCGCCGAGGGCAACGCGCTCCGCGATTTCATTTTCGGCACCGGCGGCTCCGGGCACCACGCCGCCATGGTCGAAGAGACGTTCGCCTGGATCTTCTGGATCGCGACGTTCTTCTTCGTCGTTCTCATGGGCCTGACGGCGTTGTGGAGCTTCCAGTACAAGCGCCGGTCGACGCCCGTCGCGCTCGTCAGTTCCTCCCACAACACCGTGCTCGAGACCATGTGGACCGTCATCCCTCTGGGCATCCTGGCGGTCATCTTCTTCAAGGGCTTCCAGGGCTACCTCGACCAGGCGGTCTCTCCGGCCGGCGCGATCGAGATGGACGTGCGGGCAGCCAAGTGGGACTGGCGGATCATCTATCCGAACGGCGCGGAATCGACCGAACGCGTCAAACTCGGCTCGGGCAAGGAGTCTCCGATCTTCTACATGCCCGCCGAGACCCCGGTCAAACTCAAGATGATCTCCAGTGACGTCATCCACAGCTTCTACGTCCCCGATTTCCGCAGCAAGTTCGACGTGATGCCCAATCGCTATACCTACTACGGGTTCAACTCCAGCGCGATCAAGGGCAGCGGCACGCTGACGGAAGGTCCGTTCGCCGGCACGCCGTATGAAGACCATTGGCTCTTCTGCGCCGAGTACTGCGGCGACTCGCACTCCGAAATGGCCGCCGTCATACGCCTCGTGCCCCGGGACGCGTGGAACAAGATCGTCGATGGATTCAACGGTGCCGGCCTGACACCCGCCGAGAAGGGCAAGCGCCTCTACACGATCCAGTGCGCCTCGTGCCACTCGGTCGACGGCTCGAAGAACACCGGCCCCTCGTGGAAGGACGTGTTCGGCAAGACAGAAACGTTTACCGACGGCACCAGCGCCACGGTCGACGAGCAGTACGTCCGCGAGTCGATCTATGAACCGGCGAAGAAACTCGTCGCGGGCTATGGCCCACAGATGGCGTCCTTCAAGGGCATCCTCAGCGAGGACGACGTCGCGGCGATCATCGAATACATGAAGACTCTCAGCGCCAACGTCAAGCCGGGCGAGGGCGAGAAGAAGTGAGCAAGGCCGCGGGGCTGGCCGGATCGCCCGGAGCCTCCGCGTGAGTGAGCACGCCGCGAAAGCGGACGGGAACGAAGACATGAGCACGATCGATCATCACGGTTCGCACGCGTTGGGCGGGCACCACGACGAGGGGAGCTACCTTTCCCTCAAGGGCGGCATCGTCTCCACCATGTGGGCGTGGGCCACCACGATCGACCACAAGAAGCTGGGCGTGATGTACCTCGCCGCGGTACTCACCCTCTTCTTCTTGGGCGGCGTCGCCGCCCTGGCCGTCCGTGTCGAGCTCTTCCAGCCGACCACAATGGTCAACGGCAAGATCACCGGGCAGGTCTTCCAGGACGCCGGTGGCGCCGTTGCCGCCGGGCACGCCATCTACAACCGCATCTTCACCCTCCACGGCGCGATCATGGTCTTCATGGTCATCGTGCCGGGCATCCCTTCAGCCCTCGGAAACTTCCTCCTGCCCATCATGCTCGGCGCCAAGGACGTCGCCTTCCCACGCCTCAACCTGCTCAGTTGGTGGGTCTATGTTGTCGGCTCCGTGCTGGGCGTCGTTTCCATCATCATGGGCGGCGTCGACACAGGCTGGACGTTCTACACGCCATACAGCACGTCCACAGACTGGGACGTCTACATGCGCGTCGTGCTGATGATCGGCGCGGCCTTCGTCCTGGGCTTCAGTTCGATCCTCACCGGCCTCAACTTCGTCGTTACGGTCCATAAACTCCGCGCACCGGGCATGGGCTGGTTCGATATGCCGCTCTTCGTCTGGGCGATCTACTCAACCGCGATCATCCAGGTGCTCGCGACGCCCGTGATCGGCATCACCCTCCTCCTCCTCATCTTCGAGCGGCTCTTCCATGTCGGGATCTTCGACCCCGCCATCGGCGGTGACCCCGTCCTCTTCCAGCACTTCTTCTGGTTCTACAGCCACCCGGTCGTTTACGTCATGATCCTGCCGGCATTCGGCGTCATCAGCGAACTCATCACCGTCCACTCCCACAAGAAGATCTTCGGCTACCGCGCCATGGCCTTCGCCTCGCTCGGTGTCGCCTTCGTCTCGTTCCTGGTCTGGGGACACCACATGTTCGCCAGCATGGGCGAGATGGCGTCGGCCGTCTTCTCCGCGCTCACCTTCCTGGTCGCCATCCCCACCGCGGTCAAGGTCTTCAACTGGGTCGCCACCCTCTACAAGGGCTCGATCCAGTTCACCGCACCCATGGTCTACGCCCTCTTCTTCCTCTTCCTCTTCACCATCGGCGGCCTCACCGGCCTCCCCCTGGGCACCCTCTCGACCGACCTTCACCTCCACGACTCGTACTTCGTCGTCGCCCACTTCCACTACGTGATGATGGGCGGCACCATCATCTCCTTTGTCGCCGGTATCCATCACTGGTGGCCCAAAATGTTCGGCAAGATGTACAACGAGCGCTGGGCCATCATCGGCGCCTGCCTCGTCTTCGTCGGCTTCAACCTCACCTTCTTCACCCAGTTCATCCTCGGCACCCGCGGGATGCCCCGCCGCTACGCCACCTACATCCCCGAGTTCACCAACCTTCATCAGTTGAGCACCTACGGCTCTTTCATCCTGCTCCTGGGCTTCCTCGTCCACCTCTTCGTCTTCATCCACTCCCTCGTCGCCGGTCGTCCCGCGCCCAAGAACCCCTGGGGCGGCCTCTCCCTCGAATGGGAGACCGACAGCCCGCCGATCGAGCACAACTTCCATCACGAGCCGCTCGTCAAGCATGGGCCGTACGACTTTGAGACCACCGTCCCGCCGCACTGGGATCCCAAGGACTACCCGATCCCCGCATCCAACTTCACCGCCGCCAAGCACTGAGACGATCACGTTCGCACACGGGGCGACCGCTCGCCCCGCGAGGATTCACTGATGAGCACACTCCCGGCACAATCCAACTCCTCCGGCGACGCGCCGCTCTGGAAGAAATACCAGGCCGCGAACCACTACCGGAGCAAGGAAGAAGAGTTTGACGCATGCAAACTCGGCATGTGGCTCTTCCTCACCACCGAAGTGCTGCTCTTCGCGGGCATCTTCGTCGGGTACGCCGTCTTCCGCATGCTCTATCCCGAGGCGTGGGCCAACGGCTCGTCATACCTCGACTGGCGCTGGGGCGGACTGAACACCATCGTCCTGCTGGTCTCCAGTTACACCATGGCCGTCAGCATCCACCACGCCCAACTCAACAACCAGGCCGCACTCAAGCGCAACCTGCTCATCACCATCCTCTGCGGCGCGGCGTTCATCGCCATCAAACTCACGATGGAGTACATCCCCAAGTGGTCCGCGGGCAAGGCCCCGGGCGGCTCGTTCTTCAGCTACCCCTTCGCCACCGATCCCCATGAGCCCCTCTGGTGGGGCATCTACTACTGCGGCACGGGCATCCACGCCCTCCACGTCCTGATTGGAATGTCCCTCATCTTCTGGGTCTACATGAAGGCCCGGAAGGGTCACTACGGCCCAAACCACTACACCGGCGTCGAAGTCGTCGGCCTCTACTGGCACCTCGTCGACCTCATCTGGATTTTCCTCTTCCCCCTCCTGTACCTCATTGGTTGATCGCTCGCATCCCGCGGCCTTCGCGGAGGAACCCATGGCCCACTCGCATCACGACCACGTCCATCCCCATCAGAACTTCGCCCACAGCGAGGCCGAACAGGTCGACCCGCACGGGTTCGAGTCTGGCCACAAGCACGGTCACGTCATCCTCCCCGTGATGACGCTGCGCACCGTGCTGACGCTCCTGCTCGTGCTCACCGCCGCGACGGTCTTCGCCTCGCGTGCCGAGCACTGGGCACAGGAGTTCTTCCACATCGTTCTCCCCGGCTGGGTGAACGTCGTGGTCGCGCTCTCCATCGCCGTCGTCAAGGCGACCATCGTTGCCATGTACTTCATGCAACTCCGCTATGACAACCCCATCAACAGTGTCATCTTCCTCTTCTGCCTCTTCGGCGTCATCCTCTTCATGGGCTTCACAGCCATGGACCTCGGCGTCCGAAATCGCATCTACAACTGGAAGGCCGGCGAGGTCGTCCAGGGCGGGACGGGCGGCTCGTACATCAACCGCTACGAAAAGAAGGACGACGGCACGGAAGAGCGAGTCGCGCCCAGCCAGCCGCTCTACCTCCACGCCCGCAACCGACTCCTCGAAAAGGTCGGCGCCGAAAAGTTCAACGAACTCGAGCATGAGGCGCATTTGCACGGCGGCCCGCACGGGAAGCCAGACGCGACATCGCCCTGGAAAGACATGGCCAACCTGAGTCGCCCGCGCACCGGCACCACCCCCGGCCTCTTCGACGCAGCCGCTCCCGCCGACGCGCTCGGCTCCACCTCCCACAGCGGATCGGCGCCCGCCGAACCGGCCAAGTCCGCCCACTGATCCGTCGTCGCACGTTCCCGGTCGTCCGATCGCGTTCCTGTGCAAGTCATGAGTGATGGCGCGGGTTCATTGCGCGCGGGCCATGCGCGTCGGTCCGGCGTACGTACAACGCGGATTCCGTTCACTCCCCGCGTCGTTCCGCTGCCCCATCTTGCCATGCCGTGTGAATCCGCCCCCGTTTGCGATTCGCGTTTTCGGTGCGGCGCTACCATGCTCGCATGACTCGCGCCACGGCCATCATCCTCGCCGGCCTCCTCGCCGCCGCGGCCATCGGCTCCGGCATCTCCGCCGCCAAACGCGTCAGTTCATACCACCGTGACAACCCACGCGAGCAGTTCGCGTTCAAGCGCGTCGGCGTCCGTGATTTCATCTACGCAGGCCGACCCGTTTCCCTGCGTGATGAGCAATCCCCCTCGGGCAATCTTCTCGTCGTGACCTATGGCGATGAGAAACTCGCGCTCCCCGTCGTCATCCCCCTCGATCCGCGTCTCCCCGGCCTGGCACCCCACGACGACTGGATGGGCGTGCTGCGTTTCGCGTCCGCCACCAACATGGACCTTCCCGAACTTCAGGCCCGCATGAATGCGGGTGAGGTGCGAGATCGTCTCGTGATCGTCACGCGCACGCCCGAACCCGGCACCGATCCATCGACCTGGGGCGAGATCAACAAGCACCGTTGGACCTTCGACTTCTACGAGTTCCTCCCCGAGGGCGGGTTCGCCCACCAGAAGATGGCGTTCCCCAACAAGCGGGCGCGCGAAAAGGCGGAGCGCGAGGGGCGAGAACTCGCCGTGCCTCAATTACGCGAGAAGACCTGGGAATTCGAGGCCGCGCTGACGATCACGCCCAAGACGGACGGGCCGAGCCCGGAGTTCCGCAACGACGGCCTGGCCGCCATGGGCTGGACGCTCCCCGCCTCAGGCTTTGCCACCATCGGCATGATCGTGATGCTGGTCGTTGCCGCCTCGCGCAAGCCGCCCATGCCCATGGCCGATCGGTAGCCAGAACGTGAAGCGGGCGTGTCTCCCGGCTTTCCTCAGGCGAATGTCAGCTGCCTGCTCTTCGAGCCCATCGAGTTCAACTCTTGCCACGCCCGCTCAGCGGAACACCGAGTCGATCTGCCCGCCCTGGATCGTGATCTTGACGTCGTTCAAGACCTTTGCGAGCACCAGGTTGATCATGATGATCGCCAGGAAACTCGTCACAAAAGACTCGGTTGTCGCCCGACCCACGCCCTCCGCGCCCGGGCGACAGTTGAACCCCTTGAAGCACGCGATCAGCCCGATCGCCCCGCCGAAGAAGATCGCCTTCACCAGACCGTTCACGATGTCGAACCACCCCACGAACATCTCGGTGTAGTGCCAATACTGCGTCGGGTCGGCCGTGTAAAACCGCGTCGTGATGTACCACCCGCCCCCGATGCCGCACACATTCGAGATCAGCGTCAAGGGCGGGATCATCAGGATGCAGGCCAAAACCCGCGGCACGACCAGCACACGGATCGGGTCCGCCGCCATCGCACGCATCGCGTCCAATTGCTCCGTCACACGCATCGAGCCAAGTTCGGCCGTCAGCGCACAGCCGACGCGTCCCGCCAGCATCACCGCCGCCAGCACCGGGCCGATCTGCTTCACGAGCGACACGTTGATTACGCCGCCCAGCCGCCCCTCCTGCCCGATCGATGCGAACTGCAGGTAGCCCTCGATCGCCAGGATCATGCCGATGAACGCGCCCGTCAGCGCCAGCACCGGCACCGACGCGGCCCCCACGAAGAACACCTGCGCCCACAGGCGATCGCGCCGGTTCCACGTGCGCATCGCACGCAGCCCGAGCACAAACGCGCCAGAAAACCGCGTGAACCGCCCCAACCACGACAACGCCCGCGCCGCCGAAATCGCCACGTCAAACAGCCACGCCCCCAGCAACGCGACGGGGCGCAGAACCGGCGGGGCCTGTGTGTACGACTCTCCCATGCGGCAGGCGAAAGCGTACCCAAGACTCGGCGGTTTGTCGCGGGAGCCCACCACGCCCTCTCGCGGCCCTTCTAGCATTGCCCAACCGAGTCCCCGGCGACGCCTCGCAGCGGTGCGTGGCGTGCCGACGTTTGCGCGGAGCGATTGTGCCCGTCGATCCAGTCCAACTCCTGCAGGCAGATCCGTACACGACGCACCTCGCCGCCGCGCTCGCCGGCGGGAAGCGTGTGGTCGCCGCCGGTTCATCGGGCTCGTCGACGGCGTTTCTGGCATCGGCGGTCTCGGCGCTGGCCCGCACGCCGGTCGTGCTGGTCGTCGCGCACATCGACGACGCGGACGAGGCGCGCGATGAACTCGAATCGTTGGGACGCGCGGTGTCGAGGTTCCCCGCGCTCGAGGCCGCCACGGGCGACGGCGGGGCCAATGCGGAACTGTTCGCGGAGCGTCTGGCGATCGTGCGCGAGTTGATCACGGCGCCGGGCACGCCGCGGGTGCTGGCCGCCCCGATCCAGGCGCTGATGCAGACCGTGCCGGCGCCGTCGGGCCTCGACGCGCTGGCGCGGACCATCACGAGCGGGCAGACGGTGAAACTCACCGAACTGGCGGCGTGGCTGGAGGGCGCGGGATATCGCCGGCGCGACGCGATCGAGGACCAGGGCGAGTATGCCATCCGCGGCGGGATCGTCGACGTGTTTTCTCCCGGTGGCGCGCCCACGCGCCTGGATTTCTTCGGCGATCAGGTCGATCGCATCACCGAGATCGATCTCGACACGATGGGCTCGGACCGTGCGGTGCAGAGCGTGCAACTCGTCTGCGTGGAGCCAGGCAAGTTCCAGAGCGACGACAAGACGGTCGGGCTGGCAACGCTGCTCCCGCGCGGCACGATCGTGATCCTCGCCGAGACGATGGAGATCGTCGAGCAGGCGCGCGGATACTACGAGCGCGTCACCGATCCTCGCGGGATTCTGGGCCCTCCCGCGGTGCTGAAGCAATTGCAAGCAAGTGCCGGCGCGGTCGCGGAGATCAACCAGTTCTCCTCCGGCGCCGCCGAGGCCGATGAGCGGTTGTCGCTCCCCGTTTCGGCGTTGCAGGCGTTCGACCAGGACACCAAGGCGGCGGTGGGGGAACTGGCGGTGTTGTCGTCGTCGCGGCGCGTGATCGTGTCGTGCCAGAACGAGGGCGAACGTCAGCGCCTGGGCGAATTGCTGGTGCAGCACGCGCCGGAAGCAAAGCCGGACGTGATCGACGCGTACATCCATCGCGGCTTTGTGTGGGAGGGGCGGGAGACGCTCGCGGTCGTGCCGTATCACGAACTGCTCAACCGCTTCACGATGCGGAGGCGTGCGGGGCGGATGCGGGCCGGTCGCGCGATGGACACGTTCCTCGATCTGCAGGCCGGTGACTACGTCGTGCATCAGGAGCACGGCATCGCGCGCTTCGTGGGGCTGCAACTGCTCAAGCCGCGCGACCTCCCCGGGCACGAGCGGAGCGAGCGCGCCGGCGACGCCGAGGAGTATCTGACGCTGGAGTTCGCGGGGCGATCGAAGCTGCACGTTCCCGTGAGCAAGATCGACCAGGTGCAGAAGTACATCGGCGGGTTCAGCGGCAAGCCGCCGCTCTCGACGCTGGGCGGGCAGAAATGGAAGAGCCAGAAAGAGCGCGCGGGCGAGAGCGTCCGCGACCTGGCGGCGGAATTGATGCGCGTGCGAGCGGCCCGCGAGCACATGCCGGGGATTCGGTTCCCCGCCGACACGCCGTGGCAGACGGAGTTCGAGGCCGAGTTTCCCTACGACGAGACGCCCGATCAGATCGCGGCCCTGGCGGAGATCAAGCGCGACATGCAGGCCAACCGCCCGATGGACCGCCTGCTCTGCGGCGACGTGGGCTTCGGGAAGACCGAACTCGCGATCCGCGCGGCGTTCAAGGCCTGCGAGTTCGGCAAGCAGGTCGCGGTGCTGGTGCCGACGACCGTGCTCGCCGAGCAGCACGAGCGAACGTTCAAGTCGCGGTTCGCCGGGTATCCGTTCCGTATCGAGAGCCTGTCGCGATTCAAGAGCAACAAGGAAGCCAACGAGATCCTCGCCATGGTCCGCAAGGGCCAGGTCGATGTGATCATCGGCACGCACCGCCTGCTCTCGGCCGATGTCCGCTTCGGCGATCTGGGCGTGGTCATCATCGACGAAGAGCAGCGATTCGGCGTGGAGCACAAGGAACGCCTGCTGCGCCTGCGCATGACGGTCGACGTGCTGACACTCTCCGCGACGCCGATCCCGCGCACGCTCCACATGGCAATGCTGGGGATCAGGGACATCTCAAGCCTCGCCACGCCGCCGCTCGACCGGCGCGCGATCGTGACGGAGGTGATCCCCTACAACGAGCGACGCCTGACGCAGGCAATCGCGCGCGAACTCTCGCGCGAAGGGCAGGTGTACTTCGTTCACAACCGAGTGAGCGATATCAAGAGCGTGGCCGACGACGTGCAGAAGATGGCGCCCGGCGCGCGGATCGTGGTGGGCCACGGGCAGATGTCGCCGGATGAACTCGAAGGCGTGATGCTGAAGTTCACGCGGCGCCAGGCGGATATCCTCGTTTCGACCACGATCATCGAGTCGGGTATCGACATTCCCAGCGCTAACACGATGATCGTGAACAACGCCGATCGCTTCGGGCTGGCTGACCTGCACCAACTCCGCGGGCGAGTGGGAAGGTCGAAGCACCGCGCGTACTGCTACCTGCTCCTGCCACCAGATCGCCCGGTGCCGGAAGTAGCCCAGAAGCGGCTGAAGGCGATCGAGCAGTATTCGATGCTGGGGGCGGGGTTCAAGATCGCGATGCGCGACCTGGAGATCCGCGGCGCGGGCAACATCCTGGGCGCGGAGCAGTCGGGGCATATCGCGCTGGTCGGCTATGAGATGTACTGCCGATTGCTCGAGGACGCCGTCCACGAACTCAAGCACGAGAAGCGTCCCGATCCGCCCAGCAAGACGAGCGTGGAAATCGGTGTGTCGGGCGTCATCCCCAAGCCCTACATCCCGTCCGACCAGCGCCGCCTCGAGGCCTATAGGCGTTTGTCGATCGCGGCCAATGCGCAGGAACTCGCGCAGGTCGAGGTCGATCTGAAGGAGGCCTATGGCGAGCCGCCCGTGCCTGTGAAAAAACTGATCGAACTGGCGCAACTGCGCATCGCGCTGGCGGGCCTCCGCGTGAAAACAGCGACGATCCGCGACAAGGACGTCATCTTCCGCACACCCGAGCCGAGCCAGATCGCCGAGCGATTGAAGGCCGTGCCCAAGGAAGACAAGCCCGCGTCAGCCAAGTCGACGTGGCCCAGACCAGGTGCGCCAACGAAGCCGGCGGAGAGCGTCGTGGCCCTCCCGCCCAAGGCCGGCGAGACGCTCTCCGAGGTGTATTTTCGCCCGGGCGATCGCGTGATGGAGAGCCCCGACACGCTGCTTGCCATCCTGCGCCGGCGGCTTGTGATGCCCGTCGCTCTCCAATGACGCCCGCTATTTCGGATGTGGCGTTGATGTGCGTCACGCGCACGAAAAAGCCCGACGAGGACATCGCCGGGCCTTGAAACTGCTCAGGAGAAAAACGGTCCGAACGCAGGCCTCAGGCGCCTGGAACTTCCTCGGGCGGGGCCTCTTCGATTTTCTTCTTCTCTGCTTCGAAATCCTTCTTCTGCTGCTCCGTCATCTTGATCGGCGTCGCCTTGGGCTGGTCATTGCCCCACAGCGCCGGGACCCAGCCCTGGTTGGCCGCGATCAGGTAGCCACCCACCAGCAGGCACACCGCCGCCACCGCGATCTTGATCATTTTGCCCTTGTCAACTTCTTCGGCCATGTTCATTCTCCACAGGTGCGCCGGACCCAGAAACGGGCGGCTTACCTATTATACGGCAAGAGGCATCGCGGATTCCGGCGGAAACCCTGACCCGGTCCTTACCCCACATCCCGACCCTGGAACAACACCACGCCCAGGGCAAGGAACGCCCCGATCTCCAGCACGCCGTAGATCGCGATCAATCCCAGATGCGGCGTCGGAACCCGCGTGTTCTGCGTTACCGCGTCCAGCAGCCAGAAACACTGCATATTCGGGTTGGCGGCCCAGAGCGTCAGAGCGATGGGACCGATCTTCGTCGGCTCGCGGAACGCGTAATCGCCGGGCTCCGGCGGCTTGATCACAGGCTGGGCGCGCCCGCCGAGGTTTCGCACCGTCACAACCCGATCGCCCGCAAGTTCCGTGATGAAAATTCCCGGCGGGGCCGAACCGCTCAGCAACGATTCGCTCTTGGAGAGGTCGCCCTTGAACGGCTCAAACTCCGAGACATACATGGCCGCCCCGTTGGGCGATGGGCCGAAATAAAACGAATCGCCGGGCTTGAGCGCGACCTTGGGCGGGAGTTGGAACGTGATCTTGAGCGTGTCCCCCGGCTTGTCAAAGGTCTCAGTGGACATGCCGACGCGTTCGACCAGCGCGATCGTGGCGACCGGCGTGTTCTGGAAGGCATGACGCCCGAAGAAGTAGTTGGAGAGCAACGATCCGACGAAGATCCCGAAACAGACCACGATGGTCATGACCTGCGACAGACGCGTCGAGACCGCCGTCGCCACCGCAGTCATTACGAGTACCGCCATCGTGAGCGATGCGCAGGCGATCAAGACCTGCGGCTTGAAATCGGGGCCGGGCATCTGCCACGTCCACTTTTTGGATACGAGCAGCACGATCAGGTAGGCGATCACCGACAGGGGCGCCAGCAGCACCACCGCGACCTGCGGGAAACTCCAGCCGTAGAAGTAGTTGCACCACGCCGCCGCCCCAAGCGCCAGGATCACAGCGCCGCCGGAAAAGGCGATCGCGGGCATGTCCAGTTCGTCGGACGCGGTGCTCATGACGCCGTGGCGCAGCGCGAACATCAGGAATGCGATCATGGGGATCATCGCCAGCACGATCGCTCCCGCGATGCCCAGGTACTTCCCGATGATGAGCACCGTGCGTGCCACGGGCTTGCTCACCACGGTCAGCACCGTCTTGTTCTCGATCTCGCGGCTGATCACGCTGGTGGCCACGAACGCCGCCAAGATCATGCCGCACAAGAAGATGGACGCCATACCGACATCGAGCAGGAGTTTGTTGTCGCCGGAAACCTCGCCCGTCTCCTCGTATCCCATGGAAAAGCCGGTGTTCCACGTCGTGAAGAACTGGAGGAGCCCGGCAAGGAGAACGACCAGCAGGAAGACCGGCTGGCGGATCCCTTCCACGAAGGCGTTGCGAGCGATGGCGATCAGTTGCGCTGGCATCTGTGGGTCGAGAGTCTACATGCAGGTGCGATCGGGCGTCACGGATCGGGGAAAGAAAACCCCATGATTGTTCCGACCGGGACGAACATAGGTTCGCGCCCGGCGTACATCAACGCGTCGATTCCGCGGATTCTCCGCGGTCAAGGGCGGCGTTCTGCCGTCCTTGTCGGCGTTCGTGCGCATCCTTGGCGCGTTGTCACGTCCGCCGGCCGCGGGGCGCGCCAAGACCGCCGGGGTCAGATCCGATCCGCCCTCGCGAGGCTGGTCGGGCGTTGGTCTGGTTGGTCGTGGTGGGGGTTGGTCTTTGTCCGGCGCTGAGGTCGGTGTTCCGTCCTAGTGGACACGGCGCGACGCGGCTGGCAGAATACCACCCCCTGGAGCCCGGGCTGCGCCATCGTCGGCGCCCCGGGGCCGAGCGGCGTTCGTGCGCGCGGCGGGATGGTTCGGGTTTGACCGGGGATCCGGATGAAGGCTGACTACCTCAGTTATCGCATCGCCACCGGGCGTTGTATTCTCGGGATGGTGCTGCAGGGCGCGCTGGCCGCGATCCTGGTGGTCTATGGCATCATCACCAAGGACCACGCCGCGGTGACCGCCTCCGGCTACACGATCCTGGGCGTGCCGATCTGGCTGGCGCTCGCGATCGTCTTTGACCAGCACCGACGCGAGCGCGTCGAGGCACTCGAGGCCGAGGCCCTCGCCCAGCAGGGCGGGTCCACCTCCGTCTTCGACACCGCCGCCGGCGAATTTCACCCGGCCGCCAAACGACTCGCGGCGATGCACCGCATCTTTCTCCCCATCGTCAGCGTTGCGATGGGGCTGGCGTACCTCGGCATGGGCTACTGGCGCCTCTCTTCGGCGCGTCGGTTCCTGGCGACCAACGATGCCCCGGTCAATCCGACGGACGCCCACGTCACCCTCGGCTGGGGACTGGCGATCGGGCTCCTCACCGGCGTCGTGGGATTCATTTTCGCCCGTTTCATCTCGGGCATGGCCAAGCAGGCCATCTGGTCCAACCTCCGCGCCGGCGCTGCCGCCATTGTCGGCACCGCGCTCATGGGTCTGGGCATCGCCATTGGTTCATTCGCTGATCTTGCGGGAAGCGACGCGGTCCGAAGGACGTTGCCCCTCATTGTCCCCATCGCCATGATGGTTCTGGGCGTCGAGGTCTTCGCCAACTTCCTTCTCAACTTCTACCGCCCGCGCAAGGCCGGCATCATGCCCGCGCCCGCGTTTGACTCGCGTGTGCTGGGCTTCGTTGCCGCGCCCGATCGCATCGCCGCCTCCATCAGTGACGCCATCAACTACCAACTCGGCTTCGACGTTTCATCGAGTTGGTTCTACAACCTGATCTCGAAATCGCTCGGCGCACTGCTGGCCATGGCCGCCGTCCTGCTCTGGGCCATGTCCGCGGTCGAGATCATCGAGCCGCACCAGCGCGGCATCGTCCTCCGCTTCGGCGCGTTCGAGCGCGAGGTCGGCCCTGGCTGGCACTGGAAACTCCCCTGGCCCATCGAGCGCGTCGAAGTTCCCGTCTACGAGGAAGTCGACCGCGAGGGTCATCGCTCCGCCGTCGCCGAGACCACCACCGGCGTGCGAGTGATGCAACTGGGCTCGCTCCCGCCCGTCGACGCCAAGAAGGCGATCCTCTGGACCAACGAGCACGCCCAGGAAGAGGTCTACCAGATCGTCCAGCCCGGTTCGACCGATGCCAACGCAAGCGAGTCCGGCGCCGCGGGACGCGACGTGGCCCTCATCTCGGCCGAGATCCCGCTCCACTATGTCATCGAGAACGTCGAACTCTACGACCGCCTGGGCGATCAGCAGACGCGCGATGCCATCATCGGCGCCGTAGCCCGCCGCCAGATCGTGCAGTTCTTCTCGGGGCGCAGCGTCGACGAGGTCCTGGGCGGCAACCCCGAACTCCTCGCTCGCCAGTTGCAGGACCTTGTAAACACCGCACTGAACGACATCCCCAACGGGAATGCCAAGGGCACAGGTGTTCGCGCGGTCTTCGTTGGGGTCAACGGCGTGCACCCCCCGCGTGAATCGGCCGACAAGTTCGAGTTCGTGGTTCAAGCCGAGCAGAAGCGAGAGGCGCGCCTGGAAGACGCCCGCAAGGACCGTATCCAGAAACTGACCGAGGTGGTCGGGAGCGTCGAACTAGCCGACAAGATCGTCGTCGAACTCAAGGGTCTGGCCGCGCTCTCGGACTCCGGCGCCGATCAGAATGCGCTCAAGGAGCAGCAGTTCAAGGTTCAAACACTCCTGGAAACAGCGGGCGGCGCCGCGGCGTCGCTCGTGCAGAAGGCCCGCGCTGACCGCTGGGCCACGCACATGAGCGAGCGCGGGCGGGCGGCCCGCTACCAGGGCCAGATCGCGGCGTTCCAGGCAAACCCGGTCCTCTTCCAGGTCTCGCAGTACCTTGATTCTCTGCAGACCGCGATCAAGGACGCGCGTGTGTATGTCACCGACGACAGCGTCCCCGATCTGCGCCTGATCTGGGACATCAAGGACGTGGACAACGGGGCTGCGACGTTCGACCCCGAGCGACGCAAGGCGATGGGCAACGAATAGCCCCATCCGGGTTCGGCGGCGGGCGATGGTTCGATTCCGAGTATTCACGGGGCATGAGCCCCGAGCAGGAGCGACGGCGTGAAGAGGTTGGTGATCATCGTGCTGGCGGGCGTGCTTCTGGTCGTGCTGCTGGCGTTCAGCATGACCTATCAGGTGCGCTTTACCGAGGCGGCCGTGCTGACCACGTTCGGCAAGGCCAGCGAGGACTCGCTCAAACTCGACCCGGGCCTGAAGTTCAAGTGGCCCAGCCCCATCCAGTCGGTCACCAAGTACGACACGCGCCTGCGCGTCGTGCAGACCCGCGCCCAGACCCAGCAGACCAGCGACAACCGCCAGATCATCGTCGAGGCCGCGTGCTTCTGGCGCGTCAAGGACCCGCTCCGCTTCTTCGAGCGTTTCAGCGTCGCCGGCGATCGCTCCGCCGACCACTTCCGCAAGGCCCAGGAGATCATCGAGTCCAACCTGCGCTCCGCTATCGGGGCCACCAGCAAGTTCGCCATGTCCGACCTCTTCAACGCCGCGGGCACCACCAAACTCCCCGATCTCGAAAAGGCCATCCTGTCCGGGCTCGTGATCCGCGAAACGACCGCCGGCGGCGAGAAGTCCGTGTCTCTGGCCGACTACGGCATCGAGGCCGTCGACGTCGGCGTCACCCGCGTCATGCTCCCCGAGGAAACGACCAAAGCGGTCTTCGAGCGCATGGGTGCCAGCCGCGATCGTCTTGCGGCGGAGATCGAGGCCAAGGGCCAGGCCGTGGCCCAGGCGATCCGCGATACCGCGGAGAACGAAGCCAGGATGATCCGGGCGTTCGCCGACAGCCGGGCGCAGGAGATCAGGAAGCAGGGCGATCGCGAGGCCGCGACCTACCTGGGCCAGATGAACAGCAACCCCGAACTGGCGGTGTTCCTGCGCCGCATGGAGTTCCTGCGCGACGCCACCGCCAAGCGTATGACCTTCGTCTTCCCCACCAGCATGCCCGGCTTTGACCTCGTGAAGCCTGATTCGCTCAACGGCCTGAAGAAGGGTCAGATCCCCGCCATGCCCGAACTCGACCGCGCTCTGTCGCAGCAGCCCGAAAAGAAGTTGGAGGGCGGCAAGTGAGCGACCAGGGTCAACAACCTTCGCAGGGCCCCGGCGAGTCGCAGGCTTCGCCAAGGCTGACACGCCGCGCCAAGTCCATCACGCTCCGCCAGGGTTCCGAGATGGAATCACCCGGCGCTCTCATGGACGCGGCGCACAAGTCGCTTGCCGACGCTCTCCGCATCACGTTCGGTCTTGTGCAGATCGGCATGGTCGTGCTGGCCGGTCTTTACGTCCTCAGCGGCTTCCAATCCGTCAAGCAGAACGAGCAAGGCATCAGACTCCTCTTCGGCAAGATCGATGCCGACGGCTTGGAGCCCGGCTTCCAGTTCAGCCTCCCCGCGCCGCTGGGCGAAATGGTCAAGGTCAGCACCGGCGCCGAGAGTGTCGACCTCGACACCGAGTTCTGGATCCGCATCTCGCCGGGCGACAAGGAAAAGCCCATCGATTCGCTCCCCAAACTCCCCAAACTCAACCCCGAGCAGGAGGGCGCGGTCCTGACCGGCGACGGGAACGTCGCCCACACCCAGTGGAAAGCGTCCTATCGACGCGTCAAGCCGGGCGAGTTCGCCAAGAGCATCATGCCCAGCGATGAAGCCGCCATCGTTCGTGCCGCGGTGCAGCGCGGCGTGGTCCAGGCCGTCTCACAGACCGGCATCGAGGACCTCCTCAAGCAATCCGCCAGTGAACGCGCGTCCGTGGCGGCTACCGCCCGCGATGTCGCCCAGGGCATCCTCGATCGAGCCAAGAGCGGCATCGTCATCGAGCAACTCATCCTCAAGGACAAGATGCCCCCGCTCTATGTCCGCGATAGTTTCGCCAAGGTTCAGACGGCCGCCTCCAACTCCGGCACCGAGCAGGACAAGGCACGCTCGGAGCGCGAGCAGAAACTCAACAAGGTCGCCGGCGCCGCCGCCCCCGCGCTCCTCACGCTCATCCGCCAGTACGAACTGCAGACAGAAAAGAACGACCAGCCCGCGGCCGAGAAAATCCTGGCGACCATCTACAAACTCCTCGACGGCGAAGCGGTCGAGGTCGACGGGACGACGCTCTCATCGGGCGCGGCGTCTGGCGAGGTCGCGTCCATCCTCGGGCAGGCACGCCTCTATCGCAGCGAGGTCGTCAACCAGCGCCAGAGCCAACTCATCAGTTATCAGGCCAAACTCGAACAGTTCAAGTCCAACCCCCTGGCGATGGTGAACCGCGAGTGGCAGGAGGCGATCACCGCGATGTACGCACGCGAGAACGTGCAACTCATGGCGTCGCCCCCCGGCACGCGCACGCTCGAACTCCTGCTCAACGCCGACCCCGATATCCTGCGGGAACTCGACATCCTGAGGAAACGCAAGGAATCCGAGATGTCCGCCGCCGAACGCGAACGCAAGCAGCAGGAATCGCAGCGCGACGTGGACCGCAGCCTGAAGATGAAGCCGCAGTGAACCGGCCTGCACTAACAGGCCGGGCTCGATCGCCCGGCACGGAGTGAATGTGTGATGGTGACCGCGTCCGCCACAGCATGGAACACCTCGGGCGCGACGGCGACGCCCGTTGTCGCATGCCAGAAACTCACCAAGGTCTTCAAGGACTTCTGGATGCGAGATCGCGTTCGGGCCGTCGACGATCTCTCGTTCGACATCCGCCCGCGCGAGGTCTTTGGACTCCTTGGCCCCAACGGCTCGGGCAAGAGCACCACCATCAAGATGATCCTGGGGCTTCTCCGCCCCTCGCGCGGTCGCCTCGCGGTCTTCGGCAAGCCCCCGCACGAGGTCGACATCAAAAAGCGGATCGGCTACCTCCCCGAGGAGTCGTACCTCTACCCCTTCCTCAACGCGCGCGAAACGCTCGACTACTACGCCAAACTCTTCAACCTCGACGTCAAGACCCGGTCGCGCCGCATCGATGAACTCCTCGACATGGTCGGGCTCACCGGCGCGCAGTTCCGTCCCGTCCGCGAGTACTCCAAGGGAATGCAACGCCGCATCGGCATCGCCCAGGCGCTCATCAACGACCCCGACTTCCTCATCCTCGACGAGCCCACCACCGGACTAGATCCCATCGGCACCAAGCAGGTCAAGGACCTCATCATCGAACTGGGCCGGCGCGGCAAGACCATCCTGCTCTCCAGCCACCTCCTCTCGGACGTGGAGGATTGCGTTGATCGCATGGTGATCCTCTACGGCGGGCGCGTCCGGGCCGAGGGAACCTGCGAGGAGTTGCTCGAGAGCCAGAGCAAGACCTCGATCGAGGCCGATACGCTCGACGACGCCACGCTCGCCGAGATCGACCGCGTGATCCGAGCCCGCTCGGGCGGTCACAAGTCCGTGCTCCGCGTGTCGCGCCCACGCCAGAAACTCGAAGAACTCTTCCTCGACATCGTCGAGCGCGCCAGGAGCGAGCAGGTCTCCACCTCCGGCGCGACCTCCGGTGGTCAGACAGCCGCGTTCCTCCGCGCCCACGAAACAGGCGATGCGCTCATCGACAAACTCGTCAGCGCGTCCGACGCCGCCATCCCCCTCGATTCCAAGCCCTCGGTATCGCCCGTCGGCCCCGATGAGTCGCTCATCGGCTCGCTCGTTTCCGGGAGCGCGAGCAGCGCCCCGATGCCCTCCGCCAACAGTTCCAACGCGCCGGCCGCGGCGTCGACCGAGCCCGCGCATCCCGCGAGGCCCACGTCTCCGCGTCCCAGCGCACCGACCCCGCCGTCGAATGTCGATCGATCGCTGATCGATTCGCTCTTGTCGGGCGGCGACAAGCCGTCTGATCCCAAGGCCCCGGAGCCCAAGCCGTGACGTTGTTGGAACGCCTCCGCGCTTTCGACCGTTTGCAGCAGGGTCGAACATTCAAGGTCATCGCGACCTGTGTGATCGCGCTGGCCGGCATCGTCGGCCTGGGCGCCTACCTGCTCACCCGCGCGCAAGGAAGCGGGCTGGATCTCTCCTCCATCCCCGATCAGCAGGCAGCCCGCGTCCTCGAAGACATGCTCAGCGGGCGCTCGGATCCCACGCTCCTTGGGGTCGGTATCGCGCTGGTCACGCTTCTGGGCGTCGGTGTCGTCTGGCTTGGCCTCTCCCTCACGTACCTTGGCTTGGCCATTCTCGGCGCGGCCATCATCCTCCCTCTCGCGATGTTCGAGCCGACCCGCGGCATGGCCCAACTGCTCACAGGCGTGCTCGCGCTCACCTTCGCCTTCACCGCCCTCATGCAACTGCTCCGCCTCGCGCTCGCCGGCGCCGGTCCTGTCCTCTCCATCGCCAAGACCGCCGTCGCCGAGGCCTCGCGTCAGCGCGTCTCGCTAGTCCTCATGGTCGTGCTCGTGTTCGCCCTGGCCGCCATCCCCATGCTCCTCTCGGACCAGACGCCGCTCCGCTATCGCGTGCAGGCGTTTCTCCAGTATTCCACGGGCGGCTCGTTCTGGATCATCGGGCTCCTCTGCGCTGTCTTCTCCGCGGCAACCGTCTCCTTTGACCAGCGCGACAAGATCATTTGGCAGACCATCACCAAGCCCGTCTCGGCGTGGCAGTACATCTTCGGCAAGTGGCTGGGCGTGATCGGGATCAACCTCGTGCTTCTGCTGGTCTGCGGCTCGGCGGTCTTCCTGTTCACCGAGTACCTCCGCCAGCAGCCCGCCCAGGGCGAGCGGGAGGCCTTTGTCACCGCGTCCGGAGCGCCCAGCGAGGACCGGGCCGTGCTCGAGACGCAGGTCCTGGCCGCTCGGATCGCGGTCTTCGCCTCCCCGCCCGACATCATCCCCGAGGCGCTGGACCAGACCACCCAGGCGAAAGTCGACGCTGAAAAACGCGCCAATTCAAACTACCAGGACACCCCGGAAAAGCGAGCCAAGATCCGCGCCGATCTCATCAAGGCATTCGGCGATGCGTACCGCTCGGTCGAGCCGGCCAAGAGCGAGGTCTATGTCTTCGACGGGCTCGCCGGTGCCAAGAGTTCCCCGCGCCCGCTGACCTTCCGTTACCGCATCAATGCCGGCGCGAACGCACCCGACGAACTCTACCGGCTCACCATGATGATCTCCGGGAGCGAGCCCTTTATCCGCGAGGTCGGACTTGGCAATTCCCAGACCGTCGACATCTCCCCGGGCGCCATCGACGACCAGGGACGCGTCACGATCGAGATCGTCAACGGTGACGCCGCCCGCGGCATCGCCAACCCCATGACCATCTCGTTCCCGCCCGACGGTCTGGAACTCTCCTACTCCGATGGCACCTACCGCGCCAACTTCTTCCGCGTCATGGTCGTGCTCTGGGTCAAACTCGCCTTCATCTCCATCATCGCGATCTTCGCCTCCACCTTCCTTTCATTCCCGGTCGCGTGCGTTGTCGCGGTGGGGGCGCTGGTCGCCGCCGAACTCACGCCCTACCTCTGGAACGCCCTCGACTACTACAACTCCACCGACGAGAAAGGCAAGGTCCTGCCGGTCGCTGTTGTGATCCGCGCCGTCGCGGTCGCCATCGCCGGATTCTTCAAGCTCTACGGGGATCTGGACCCGATCACCAGCCTCGTCGATGGACGCCGCCTCTCCTGGGACACCGTCGCACGAGGCGTTGCCTATCTCGCGGCGGTCTCCGGCGTGTTGTTCGTCTCGGCGGTCGCCGTCCTGCGTCGCCGCGAACTGGCCATCTACTCGGGGCACGCGTGACGTTATGACCTCAACGACCCGAACCAGATTGGTCGCCGGACTGCTCGCGCTGATCTTCTTCGCGCTGGCCGGCGCGACCTCGATCGCGGTGAATGCCTCGGCCTCGCGCGGCAAACTGGTGTGGACCGATTCTGCCGCCGAAAACGACCCGCCCCAGGTGGCGCTGGGCATCGCCATGGGCGCCTTTCGCGGGCTGTTTGTCAACGTCCTGTGGATCCGCGCCAACAACCTGAAGGAAGCGGGGAAGTACTACGAGGCACGCGACCTGGCCAGCGCGATCACCAAACTCCAGCCCCGCTTCCCGCGTGTGTGGGTCTTCCATGCATGGAATATGGCCTACAACATCTCGGTGACGACTCAGACGCGCGAGGAGCGCTGGAACTGGGTCAACCAGGGGATCCAACTCCTCCGCGACGAGGGGATCCCCGCCAACCCCAACGACATGCTTCTCCACAAGGAACTCGCCTGGATCTTCGCTCACAAGATCCAGGGATACACCGACGACGCCAACGGCTACTACAAACGCCGCCTCGCCGAAGAGTGGACATGGGTGCTGGGGCCGCCGCCCCCGCTCACCGCCGAGATGAAGGACCGCAAGGTCGCGGTGCAGCGATATTCCGACTGGTTCCGCCCCATCACATTCGCGCCCGACAAACTCGACGATCTCGTGAAAGCCATGCCACAGGCCGGAGAACTGGTGCGCGAACTCCGCGATCGCGTCGGCACAACACCCGATTTCGAACTGCTCAGGCGTTCTGAGTTCGCCCGCGAACTCTCGCTGTCCTCCCTCCGCTACAAGTTCGAGGAGCGCTCCGGTCCCAAGACCGCCGCCATGATGGACCTCCTCAAGGACCCACGCTTTGCCGACGCATGGCCCGCCCTGCTCGCCCACGTCCGCAAGCGCGTCCTCATCGATCAGTACCACATGGAGCCGGACCGCATGCTCCGTGACATGGAGTTCTACGGCCCGATGGACTGGCGCCATCCCGCGTCCCACGCCATCTACTGGGCCGCACGCGGCGTCGAACTCTCCCTCCCACGCTTCAACGAGGACAACCGCAAGAACTTCGACTTCATCAACACCGACCGCATCACCATCCAGGCGATCCAGGAACTCGCCCGCTCGGGCGAGATCTACTTCAACGTCCTTGACTTCCTCGCCGGAAACGATCAGTTCTACATGGCCATGCCCAACGTCCACTTCGTGCGCACCTACGGCGGGATCCTCGAATCACTCGTCGAACGCAGTTGGGCCGACACCGACAAACGCGCGTACAGCTTCTACTCCGCGGGCTACGAGAACTTCCTGAAAGACCAGATCCGATACTACTTCCGGCGCGGGCAGAAGGACATCGCAGAGAAACTCTACTCCGATCTTCGCAACTACCCGCACCAGAACATGAACGACCCCGAACGCCCCTTCATCATGAGCCGCCCCCTCAATGAATTCGTCGACCGCGAGATCGCCGACCAGGAGAAGATCCCGCAGGTCGCCGTCAGCGAGACCACCGGCGCGCTCCTGGGCGCCTACACCAGCGGCCTGCTCGCGGGCAACATGGAAGAATTCCGCGCCCAGATCGAGTACGCCAAGCAGTTCCACCGCTTCTACATGGAGGCCCAGGCCAAGGACAACCCGCTCGACATCGGCACATCACGCATGGAGATGATGGACAAGGACTTCGGCGTCGTGGCCGGCATCGTGTTCGCCCAACTCTGCTCGATCGTCCCGCGAGAAGAGGCCGAGGCGCTCTACGCCCGCGCCCCCGAGGACCTCCGCGTCTATGCCTTCGATCTCCTCGTCGAACGCTACAAAAAGGAGATCGACGCAGAGGTCGCCAAGGGCGGCAAGCCGTTCGATGTCATCTACCCCGAGCCAGCGCTCATGGCCGAGCACCGCGCCAAAATGGAACAGCAGGCCGCCCAGATGCGCGCGATCCAGGAAAAGATGCAGCAGCAACAGAGGTAGCCGGTGGGGGTGTTCGCCGCCTCAACGCGACCGGCGCCATCACGCCGGCGACCCTTCTCCACCTGTCTGGCGGTCTACGTCCGGGCGGCCAGCGCGTCCTCGTAGGTCTGCAGGCAGCGCTCCGCGGCACCCTCCCACGTCAGTCGGTGCAACTCGAGCCGCCCGTGTTGGCGGAGCGTCTGCGAGAGCGGCGGATGCTTGAGCACCGCGACGATCTTGTTGGCCATCTCGTCGATGTCCCAGAAGTCAACCTTCAGCACGTGCGACAGCACCTCGGCAACGCCGCTGGTCTTCGACACGATCACCGGCACCTGGTGGTGGATCGCCTCGAGAGCCGCGATGCCGAAGGGCTCGCTCACGCTGGGCATGACATAGCAGTCGGCCATGCTGAACACGCGGTCGACGTCGCCCCCGCGCAGGAAGCCTGTGAAGAGCACCTTGTGCCCGATGCCGACGCTCGCCGCCAGTTCGATCATCCGCAGCGTCATGTCTCCCGAGCCCGCCACTACGAACTTCACCTCGGGCATGACGTCCAGCACGCGCTTGGCCGCCGCGATGAAATACTCCGGTCCCTTCTGCATCGTCAGACGCCCGAGGAAGAGCACGATCTTGTCGCCCTCCTCGATCGCCGTGTCCGCCGCGGGCTGATACGCCTCGCGGTCGAGCCCGTTATAGACCACGTTCACCCGCGCGGGGTCCACCCCGTACTTGCGCACGCAGATCGAGCGCGTGAGTTGGCTCACCGCGATCACACGCGCCGCCCCGAGCATCCCGCCCCGCTCGATGTCATAGATCCGTTGGTTCACGTTCGTGCCCGACCGATCAAACTCCGTCGAGTGAACATGCACAACCAGCGGCTTGCCCGTCACCTGCGACAGCGCCAGGCCCGCCGGATACGTCAGCCAGTCGTGCGCGTGGATCACGTCGAACTGCTCGCTCCGCGCCAGGGCCACGCACAACCGTGCGTAACGCTCCGCGTCCCCGATCAGGTCAGTGCCATATCCGATCCCCGCGGGCGAACTCGCCGGTTGCGCCAACGTCTTTGCGGCGGCCGTGGTCAGGCCGAGGTCCTCGTACAACTTCGCTGAGCCGGCGCTCGCGCCGCTCCCCATGGCCCAGGGCTCGACCGGCGCGCTGCCGGTGAGGCCGAACCATCCCGCCGGCGCGCCGCCCGGGTACGGGCTGGAAAACGCCGCGGGAACGCCGCGGAAGACGGTGTGCTCAAAGCCCGGGATGTGGATCGAAGGGAATCCGCTGCCGAGGATCTCGGGGTTCTCGGGTGTGCCGCGATCGCCCGGCGATGTGCCGTGGATTCGGGCGAGTTTGTCCATCAGCGTTTCGGGGCTGAGCAGTTTGGCGGGCGCGTTCTCGGTGCTCCTCACGGGCTTGGGCAGAATGAAGACCACCTCGTGCCCGAGTTTGTCCATCGCCTTGGTCAAGCCGTGGCACGCCACGCCTAGTCCCCCGGCGATGAACGGCGGAAACTCCCAGCCAAGCATCAAAACCCGCATGACACCGTCCTCAGCGTCGCGCCTTCGCGGCCCGCATTTCTCATCATCATGCCGCGCGACGGTTCCATCCCTCGCACAGGCCCGCCATTGTTCACACGCGCCGCACACCCCGCGCTCGTATTCCGTTTATTTCGTTGCCGATTGACGCATGGTGTGTTCAACCGACGATGCCCGACATCGATCGGCTTACTCGTCCCCGCCCGACATGTCGCCGAGGTTGCGGAACGCCGCCTCGTACGCCAAGAGCCACGTCGTGATCGTCTTCCCGCCCGCATTCACGCCGCCCGGCACGCCCGACTTGAACGTGAACAGTTTGTCGTCCGAGCGAAAGTGCTGGATGGTCGGCGTCACGCCGCTGATCCCAAGTTCGTCCAATTCCTCCTCGACCAGGTCCTCCATCGAATCGCCGTTGTGCAGGAGATCCGACTCGATCGATTCGCTCAGCCAACGATTGGCGGTAACCAGCGACACGACCGCGTCACTCCCGCTGATGTCCACGCGGTAGAACGCCGGTTCCGCGGCGTCCTTGGCGGCGCACTCCACCCGGGTAGGGGATACGACCACTTCGCCGAACACGCCCGACTGGCGGGCCTCGCGCGCGATCAGGTCCAAGAGCGTCTGCACCTGGGTCGGTGCTTGGGTCATGTTCGGCCTTTCGAGATGCACGGCGTCGGGGATACTCCCGGCGCGACCCGCTGGTCACGCCCTCCCTCCGACTCCCAACATTAGGCGATCATCAGGCCAAGGGCTCGATTCACGCCTATCTGCATGTTGCCCAAGCGTTCGCCTCTCGCCCGCTTCACGCCCGCGTCCTTCCACTGGCCTCCCGCCCTTCTCGGTGCCTATCCTCTCCACCCCGGCGAACGCCTTGGCCGGGCCATCTGCCCAGGTGGCGAAATTGGCAGACGCACTACCTTGAGGTGGTAGCGCCCGCAAGGGCATGGAGGTTCAAATCCTCTCCTGGGCACTTTCTCTTGCCGCCGACTTCCGCGAGGAGTTCCGGCGGCCTCTGTTCCCAAGACACCATGCCACGCCCGCGATTGTGTGAATCCTCACGGGCCTGACGCGGTACAACTCGCCGATGCCCGCGCGCCACGCGCCGCGACGGGTGATCAATCGAAGGAGAATCCATGATCCGTCGTACCCCCGCCTTCCTGCTGGCGTCGCTGGTTGTCACGTCCGCGGCATGGGCTCAGAGCAACGCGCCGCTCACCAATCCCGTCGGCAACAAGGATTCCGCTCCGACCGCCCTCATCTCGCGCGACGTCCTCTTCGGAAACCCCGATCGCGCCCAGGCACGCCTCAGCCCCGACGGCAAGCAGATCGCCTTCCTCTCGCCAGTCAACGGCGTGCTCAACATCTGGGTCGCCCCCGTCGAGCAGCCCGACATGGCCACGCCCATCACCAGCGACACCAAACGCGGCATCCGCCAGTACTTCTGGGCCTTCACCAACAACCACATCCTCTACCTTCAGGACTCCGGCGGCGACGAGGACTGGCGCCTCTATTCAGTCGACCTTTCCAGCGGCAAGCAGATCGACCTTACCCCCTTTGACTCCATCCCCGGGCCCGACGGCAAGCCGCTCGTCGGCCCCACCGGGCGGGCACTGCGTCCCACGGCCCAGATCCAGGGCGTCAGCGAAAAGGCCCCCAATGAACTGCTCATCGGCCTCAACAACCGCGACCCGCGCCTTCACGACATCTACCGCGTCAATATCAAGACCGGCGAGATGAAACTCGTACGCAAGAACGAGGGCATGCTCGCCCACATCTGCGACGACGATTTCAACGTTCGCTTCGCCATGCGATTCACCCCCAAGGCCGAGATGGAAATCGTGCGCGTCAAGGGCGATGCCACCGAGCCCTTCGCGACCATCGGGCCCGAGGACTCGATGACCACCGCCCCCGCCGGCTTCAACAAGACCCAGGACGTGCTCTACATGACCGACAGCCGCGGACGAAATACCGCGGCCCTCAAGGCGATCGATCTCAAGACCGGCAAGGAGGAGATTCTCGCCGAGGATCCCAAGGCCGACGTGGGTGAGGCCCTCGTGCATCCCACCGAGAAGACCGTGCAGGCCGTCGCGTTCGACTACGACCGCCAGCACTGGAAGGTCCTTGATCCGGCCGTCAAGCCCGACCTTGATTACCTCGCGAGCGTGTGCGACGGCGACTTGGGCGTGGTCAGCCGCTCCATGGATGACAAACGCTGGATTGTCGCCTACACCGACGACGACGGCCCGGTGCGTTACTACCGCTACGACCGCGCCGACGCGGGCAAGGCCGGCAAGGCAACATTCCTCTTCAGCAATCGCAAGGCCCTGGAGGGCCTGCCCCTGTCGCCCATGCACGCGATGGTGCTCAAGAGCCGCGACGGCCTGGACCTCGTTTCCTATCTGACCCTCCCCAAATGGGCCGACGCCGACACCAACGCACGCCCCGACAAGCCCCTCCCCATGGTCCTGATGGTCCACGGCGGCCCGTGGGCCCGCGACGATTGGGGCTACGACCCGTACCACCAGTGGCTCTCCAACCGCGGCTACGCCGTTCTCTCTGTCAACTTCCGCGGCTCAACGGGATTCGGCAAGAACTTCGTCAACGCGGCCAACGGCCAGTGGGCCGGCAAGATGCACGACGACCTGCTCGACGCCGTCAACTGGGCCGTCGATCAGAAGATCGCCGACAAGGGCAAGGTCGCCATCATGGGCGGAAGTTACGGCGGGTATTCCACGCTCGTCGGTCTGACCTTCACGCCCGACTTCTTTGCCTGCGGCGTCGACATCGTCGGGCCCTCGAGTTTGCAGACGCTCATGCAGAACATCCCCGAGTACTGGTACCCGTTCTTCCCGGTGCTGGCGCAGCGCGTCGGCGATCCGTCGACGGAGGCTGGTCGCAAACTGCTCGCCGACCGCTCGCCCCTCAATTTCGTCGATCGCATCAAGAGGCCGCTCCTGATCGGGCAGGGCGCCAACGACCCGCGCGTCAAACAGGTCGAGGCCGACCAGATCGTCACCGCCATGAAGAAGGCCGGCATCCCCGTGACGTACGTTCTTTTCCCGGATGAAGGGCACGGCTTTGCCCGCCCTGAGAACAACGCGGCGTTCAACGCCGTCACCGAGGCGTTCCTCTCGCAGCACCTGGGTGGACGATTCGAGCCGGTGGGGGACACGATGTCCAAGTCGTCGGCCCAGGTGAAGATCGGCGCCGAGCACGTGCCGGGTCTGGGGAGCACGAACAAGTAGCGTCCCGTCCGCGAGCAGACACCAGAACCATTCTCCGACGAGGCCCGGCGATCCCGGGCCCTTTCTTTTCTCGGACTTTCCGGGCAGGTCCTCAAGCCACTCGTGCGTCCGTTCGATGAAGACCCGTGGCGCTGCATGTGTGCCACAGGGAGTTGCCCGTGCGAGTACTCGTCGTTGATGATTCGGTTGTGATCCGTCGCATGCTGACCAAGTTCATCGAGTCCGACGCCGCCATGAAGGTGGTTGACAGTGCACGCGACGGGCAGCAGGCACTCGAGAAGATCCAGTCCCTCGCGCCCGACATCATCACGCTCGACGTCGAGATGCCCGTGATGGACGGGCTGGGCGTGCTGGCACGCCTGCGCACCCTGCGCCCCGAACTGCGCCCCGCCGTGCTCATGTGCTCAACGCTAACCGCCGCCGGGAGCACGCACGCGCTGGAGGCCCTTCGCCTCGGCGCCGCTGACGTCATCGCCAAGGACGTTTCCGACGAGGAAACGCTGCGCCGAGAGGTCGTCTCCAAACTCCGCGCCATCGGCGAGGCCCGCAAGCAGAAGTTCCCGCCGCGGCCTAGTTCGCCCGCCAACCTCCCCAAGCGTGAGTATCAACTCGTCGTCGTCGGCTCCAGCACGGGCGGTCCCCCCGTCGTCGAGCGTCTCATCAGCGGCCTGCCCCGCACCCTCACCACGCCGCTCGTCCTCGCCCAGCACATGCCCGCCATGTTCACCAAGGGCCTCTCCGAACGACTCGGACAGATCAGCGCCGTGCCCGTCCACCATGCCGATCAGGAAATGCCGCTCGAACGCGGGCACGTCTACATCATCCAGGGCGGCAAGCACGGACGCGTCCGCGGCAGCGCCGCCGGTCGCTTGCGCCTCGAAATCTCCGACGAACCCAAGAGCGCGCTCTACAAGCCCTGCGTGAACGAACTCTTTGCTTCCGCGGCCCAGGCCGTCGGCGAAGCGACCATCGGCGTCGTGCTCACCGGGATGGGCGACGACGGACTTATCGGAGGTCGCGAGCTTCACGCCTCGCGCGGCGTGATCCTCGCCCAGGAAGGCTCCACGTGCGTGGTCTACGGCATGCCCAAGGCTGTCGTCGAGGCAGGCATTGCCACGCCCGGCTCACCCGATTCCATCCTCGGCGCCTTGGTCGCGTCGGTCGGGGGCAAGGCCGTCGCCAAGGTCGCGTAGGCCGGGTTTCACCCGGTTTTGTTGGCGGGGGCCCGTGGTGTGGTCAACCCATCCCAAACACCGCCAAGTCCGCTGAAGTCGCGTCAAGCCCCCGTCGATACGACAGACGCGCCCCTTCGTGTTTGGGCGCCAGAGGAATTGCCATGTCGCACCAGATCAGCCAGCACCAGGCGTCGTCCGGTCCCACTCAACTCCAACTCGTCACCTTCGAGGTTGCGGGCGAAGAGTTCGCCGTTGACATCCTCGCCGTGCAGGAAATCAACCGAATGATGGACCTCACCCGCGTGCCCCAGAGCCCGCCGGAGGTCGAGGGAGTCATCAACCTCCGCGGCAAGATCATCCCTGTGCTCGATCTGCGCAAGCGATTCGGCTTCCCGACGGCCGAACGCGGCGAGGACACCCGGATCGTCGTGGTCGAGGTGCAGGGCCGCGTGCTCGGATTCCTCGTCGACAAGGTCCACGAAGTGCTGCGCATCTCCAGCGAGATCGTCGAGCCAGCGCCCGCCATGGTCTGCTCGATCAACGCCGACTTTATCGCCGGCGTGGGCAAACTCAACGACCGCCTCCTGATCCTGCTCGATCTTCAGAAGTTGTTCGGCTCGGCCGCGCTCGGCGCCGCTGTCGCCACCGCGGCCTGACGCCCGTTTCTTCCAGATCAACCACGGCCCAGATTCCGGAGAAGTCCATGTCGACCGCCGCTTCGAAGATCAGCATCACCGACCGCGAGTTCAACGACCTGCGGAAGATCATCTACGACCGCTCGGGCATCCATTTCCCCGACGGCAAGAAGTATGTGCTCGAATCGCGCCTGGGGCATCGCCTCGCCGAACTCGAGATGGACAACTTCACCCAGTACATCCAGTTCCTCTCCATGGGGCCCTACATGGCCGACGAGTTCCAGGAGATGTTCAACCGGATCACCATCAACGAGACCAGTTTCTTCCGCAACGAACCCCAACTGGACGTCTTCGAAAAGACCGTCCTCCCCGAGATCCTGGAAGCACGCCAGTCCACCAAGCGCCTCCGCGTGTGGTCCGCGGCCTGCTCGACCGGCGAGGAGCCCTACACCCTCGCCATCATGATCCAGCGCTCCCTGGGCATCCGCGTCAACGACTGGCGCATCGAGATCCTCGGCACCGACATCAGCGAGAAAGCCCTCGAAGTCGCCGAGTCGGCCAAGTACACCGAATACGCGATGCGATCGACCCCCGCCATCATCCGCCAGCGATTCTTTAAGACCGAAGGGCCCTACTCGATCCTCAACGACACCACCCGCTCCATGGTCAACTTCGAGAAGCACAACCTCCGCGACCGTCTCGGCGCCAAGCGACACGGCATTTGGGACGTCATCTTCTGCCGCAACGTCATGATCTACTTCGACGACCCCATGAAGAAGCAGGTGCTCAACATGTTCGCCGATCAACTGGCGGACGACGGGTACCTGTTCATCGGGCACTCGGAGACGATCCGCTCGGGCGAAGCGCCCTTCCAGGCGCTCCCCGTGCCGCAGGCGTTCTGCTACCGCAAGTTGTCGAGCAAGGGTCTCTAACTTTCCAGGTGACCGAACGCTGGCCGAGCCGGCCGGGAGCATCGCGTGTCTTCGTTCGATCCACAGATCGTGCAGGACTTCCTCACCGAGTCGGGCGAGTTGCTGTCGCAACTCGAGTCTGATCTGGTGACGCTCGAGCAGGACCCCTGCGATCCGGAGATGCTCAACCAGGTCTTCCGCGCGCTCCACACCATCAAGGGGAGCGCGTCGTTCCTGAGCCTCTCCAACCTCGTCAAGATCGCCCACGCCGCCGAGAGCGCCCTCAACGCCGCTCGCAACCGGGTGGTGGTGATCGACCGCGACGCGATGGACGCGCTCCTCAAGGCCGTCGATCTCATCAAGGAGCAGATGGGCCAACTCGCGCAGGACGCGCACCTCTCCGATCCAGACGATGGCCTCGTCGCCGTGCTCACCGCGCTCGGAGAGGGCAAGCAGAAGCGCTCCGCATCATCCGCGACCGAGCCCGGCACAGCCTCGACGCCCGCCGCCACGCCCTCCGGCCCGGCGCTCGCGGACGGTGACAAGCCGCTGGTCTTGGGCGAGGGAAAAAAGGACCTGCTCGAGTTCCTGATCGGCGACCTGGATGAATCGCTCTCCAAGGCACGCGAGCAGGCCGCACGTCTCTTCGACGCCGCCGCCTTCCGTGACGCCGCCTCGCAGTTGTTCGACCTGGCCGACGCGATCTCTCGCTCGGTCGATTTCTTCGAAGTCGCGCCCATGACGCGTCTGTGCGTCTGCCTGCGCAACGCTTCCCAGGCGTTCGGCGAGGCCAGCGCCGAGGTGCGCGCTCAGCTCGCACCGCGCATCGGCGCCATCATCGCCATGCTGGCGTCCAAGACCGACGCGCTCCGCAAGAGCGTGATCTGTGGCAGGTCATTCGGTCAACTTGTCGATCGCGTCGAACTGCTCATCTCGGGCGAACTCCCCGAGGCGCTGCTCGCCGCCGGTGCGACCGCCGACGATGCGTTGGCGCTCGATGTTGGGCACGGCGCTGGCGGCGCCGCCTTGACCGACGAGCCCGACCCCGCGACGCGTGATCTTCCCGCGCCGATCGTGGTCCCCGAGCCCGCCGACGTCGGGAGCAGCGTGACCGCGTCCGCTCCGATGTCGTCGTTCCCGAGCGCAGCGCCTGCCGCGGGCGACGCCCGCGCCGAGAAGGAGCCTTCCAAGCGTACCGCGACGCCCGGCGGCGATCACACGATCCGTGTCGAGGTGAACCGCCTCGAGGCCCTCATGAACCTCGTCGGCGAACTGGTGCTCCAGAAGAATCGAATCGCCGCGATCACCCGCCAACTCGGCGCCGTTGACGGCGCCACGCAGGACTCGCGCGAGCAGATGCTCCTGGCCGCGTCGGGGCTTGACCGCGTCACCGCCGACATCCAGGTCGCCGTCATGCGCACGCGCATGCAGCCCCTGGAGAAACTGTTCAGCAAGTACCCGCGTCTGATCCGTGACCTGTGCGGCAAGACCGGCAAGAAGATCGAACTGATCATCGAGGGCGGCGAGACCGAGGTTGACAAGTCCGTCATCGAGGAACTGGGCGATCCGCTCGTCCACCTGCTCCGCAACGCCGCGGACCACGGGCTCGAACTCCCCGCCGATCGCGTCGCCGCCGGCAAGAGCGAGACCGGAACGATCACGCTCCGCGCCAGCCACGAGGGGAGCCACGTTCAACTGCTGATCATCGACGACGGTCGCGGGCTGAACCGCGACAAGATCGGCGCCAAGGCCGTCGAGCGCGGGCTCGTCCGCGCCGAGGACCTGGCGAACCTCCCCGACGATGAGGTCTTCCACTTCATCTTCCTCCCGGGATTCTCGACCGCCGACAGCGTCAGCGATCTCTCGGGGCGGGGCGTGGGGATGGACGTGGTCCGCACAAATATCGAGAAACTCAAGGGCCTCATCTCGCTCTCGAGCCAGCAGGGCAAGGGCACGACGGTCGCGATCACGATCCCTTTGACGGTCGCGATCCTTCCCGCGATGATGGTCGGCGTGGGCGAAGAGGTCTACGCCGTCCCGCTCAACAACATCCTCGAGATCGTCAAGCCCGACCCGGCGTCGCTCTCCTCGATCGGCGGGCGGAGCGTGATGCGACTGCGCGACTCGGTGCTCCCGCTCATCAGCGCGGCCGAGTTGTTCGAACTCCCCGCCGAGGGCGTGCAGACCCCATTCGCCGTCGTGCTCAGCATGAACAACTCGCGCGTGGGCCTGCTCGTCACGCGACTGATCGGACAGCAGGAAATCGTCATCAAACCCCTTGACGGCGTCGGGACCCGCGGCGGAGCGGCGGGCGGCGCGACCGTCCGAGATGACGGCGGCGTCAGCCTCATCATCGATGTCGCGGAACTCATCCGTATGGCCCAGGGACGTACCAACGCATAAGGGACGCAGGAAGAGCCGAGACCCGGCGAACTGGAGTGATCATGGATCCCAATTACATCAAGCCGTTCATCACGAGCATCCAGAACGTCTTCTCGACGATGCTCCAACTCCCGGTTTCGATCGGGGAACCCACCATCAAGACCGGACAGCAGCCCTTCGATGTTTCGGGCATCATCGGCATGTCGGGAGATGTCGTCGGATCGGTCGTCCTGAGTTTCCCGCGTGACTGCGCCGAACGTATCGTCGCCCTCTTCTGCGGGCAGCAGGTTGCCTTCGAGACCTCCGACTTCAACGACGCCATCGGCGAACTCGTCAACATGGTCTCCGGAAACGCCAAGGCACTCTTCCCCGCCGGACGCAAAGTCAGCATCTCCTGCCCGAGCGTTGTCGTCGGCGCGAAGCACAGCGTTGCACGCCAGTCCGACGTCCCGTGCATCCAGGTCCCCTGCGGCACGGACTGCGGCGAGTTCGTGATCGAGATCGCCATCAAGTCCAAGCCCGCCACAGACCCCACCTCCGCCGGCAGCGTCGCGTCCGCCAAGGCCTAAACCCAACACCGATTCCTGACCGGCTTCCGAGCCGATAGATAGAGACTGAGGAGCTGTCATGAAGATCATGCTTGTGGACGACTCGAAGACGATGCGGAACATCCAGAAGGCGGTGTTGGCGCAACTCGGTCATAACGACATCGTCGAGGCCTGCGATGGCCAGGACGCCCTGTCGAAAGTCCAGGCCGCCAAGCCCGACCTCCTGCTGGTCGACTGGAACATGCCCAACATGGACGGCCTGTCGTTCGTGAAGGCGTTCCGCCAGACCAACAAGGCGACTCCCATCATCATGGTGACGACCGAGGCCGAGAAGGGCCGCGTCATTGAGGCGATCAAGGCCGGTGTGAACAACTACGTCGTCAAGCCCTTCACGCCTGACCTGTTGAGCCAGCGCATCTCCGAGACGCTGGCCAAGCGGGCCGCTGCCGGCGCCACCTGAACCCGGACAACACCCCACATTTCCCTTCGCCGGGGCAACAACCCCGGCTTTTTTGCGCGCCGTTCGGACCTTGTGGCATCGCTATCGCGTCTCACCCGTATGGAGAGTGCCCGGTGGTGACACCGGGCGCCTCTTTGAGGGTGGGGGTGGACAAGGGCCGCCCCGTCGCGGAGAATCCGCTGATGCCGATGCGGTTGGGAGTGCGCAGGGTGGGGGCCCTTGGTGGCCTGTTGTGTGCCGTCGTGGCGGTGCGCGCCCAGAACCAGCCCAGTCCCCCGCCCGTCCAGCCTCCTGATCAGCCCCCAGGCCAATCCGCGCCCCTGCCGCCCGAGCAACCACAATCCAACCCCGACAGCAAGCCCCAGCCCCCGGTGGATCCACCCCCGACCCCATCGGCCGAGAAGCCACTCCTCCCCGATGGCCCATTAGACGCCGATCTTGGCCCGGACGACGAGGTCCGCGAGACGCTTGTCGTCCTGACCGACGGGCGTCGGATGTCCGGCGTTCTGAGCGAGCGCACCGCCAAGGGCATCACCATCGCCATCGGCGGCATTGACACGTACTTCGCGGCCGACGATATCGCGTCGGTCGAGCCCCAGCCGACCACCCGCGAACGCTACCGCCAGATGCGTGAGACCATCGACGACGGTGACGTCGATCGGCGCGCCAATCTCGCGGACTGGCTGCGCGAACGAGGGCAACTCACGCTGGCCCTCCGTGAGGTCGAGGGCGTGCTGGCCCGCAACCCCTCGCACCCCCAGGCAAATGAACTCCGCACGCTCATCCTCGAACAAATCAAACTCGATGCCGTCTCCGGCAGGCGGGCCCGCGATGAAGGGAAGGTCGGTGGTGCCGATACCACCAAACGCCCGTCGTTCCCGATCCTCTCTCCCGAGCAGGTCAACCTGATGCGTGTGTACGAGATCGACCTGGCCGATCCGCCGAGGATGGTGATTGACTACGAGACAATCCATCAACTCTACCAGAAGTACGCGGGGCACGAACTCCTTCCCAAGACGCGGGAGGCGGAAGACCAACTGCACCACAAACGCCCCGAGCAGATCCTTGAACTGATGTTCCGCCTGCGTGCCCGCGAGTTCTATCCGAAGGTCCAGGTGATCGAAGATCCGACGGCCATGCGCCGCTTCCGGGATAACGTCCATCGCACCTGGATTGTCAATTCGTGCGCTACGTCCAATTGCCACGGCGGGAACGAGGCGGGACGCCTGATGCTCAACAATCGACGCCCGAATTCCGACGCCACCGTTTACACCAACTTCCTGATCCTCGATCGCTACAAGATCCGCGAGGCCAAAGGCCCCGACGCCAACCCCGACGCCAACGCCGAGGCAGCGGCGGCCCAGCCAACCGAAACTCGCCTGATTCCCTTGATCGACTACGACGACCCGGCCCGCTCGCCGCTCCTTCAACTCGGCTTGCCCGCGGGGGACAGCACCTACCCGCACCCGACCATCGCGGGGCCGGGTAAGGGCCGCACCATCCCGCCGGTGTTCCGCGGCAAGGACGATCGACGCTTTCTGGCGGCGGTAGAGTGGATCAAGTCCATGTACAAGCCGCGAACCGAATACCCGATCGAATACAGTCCGCCATCCCCCGCGACCCCGGCGGCGTCGGGGCTGCCCTCCGGGCCGCGCTAGCCGCCGCCGTGGCGGGGCGTGTTCGATGCGCGTTTGCTACAGTGTGCGACCCCGGCGGGATGTCAAGTGCGTCGCCCGCCCGACCGAAGTTCCGCGAGCGCCCGGCGCTCGATTCCGACCGAGGATGATGCCGACATGACGTGCCCCGAACTGCTCAATGCCGTCCGTACCCACCGCTCCACGACCGCGCTGGTGATCGCGATGCTCGCGGGCTTGGCCCTGGGCGGGTGTGATGACCGATCGCCAGCCGAGAAGGCTCTGGTTCAATCCTCGCGACAGATCAACTCGGTGTCCGGCGGCTCGGGCCCGGGCGATCCGGCGATCGAGGCCAAGAAGCGTCAGGAGATTGCCGCGACGCTGGCCGGAGTGCAGGACGCATCGCCGACGCAGATGGCCGCCACCATGACCGCGTTGGCCCAGACCCAACTCGGACAGGCGACCGCGGCGAAGGCGGAACTTGTGGGCGTCGAACGAGACGGGTTGATCAAGGAAGCGCGGATCCGCGGGCTGCTGGGCGAGTGGGCGAGCCAGTCGAGCCTGGCCGCATCGATCGAGAGTTTCGATCCCGCCACGGCGATCGCGGATCTCGACGCGTCGATCGCGGGGAAGCAGAAGGAAGCGTCGGACTACGGCTCCCGGAAGAAGGAGTTGGATGACAAGATCGCGTCGCTGAAGAGCAAGGCCGACGCCGCCAACGCCCAGGGCGCCGCCGCTGAGGGCGAGTACGCCAAACTCCGCGAGCAGGCGCAGTCGCTCAGCGCTGTTCAGGCCGAGCCGCTGATCGCTCAGGCCGCGACGTTCAAACGCACGAGCGACGAGGCCCACATCCAGGCGGCCCGGTACTTGGCCGAGGCGGACGTGATGTCGCCTGAATCGGCGGAGGCGGCCCAGGGCGTCGAGCGCACCGCCAATCAGATCAAGGGCCTGCAAGAGGCGAAGAAACGCCTCCAGGATCGCAAGGCCCAGGCGACGAGCGAGGGCCAGGCGGCACGAGCCCAGGCCGATCAGATCGCGCAAGATCTCGATAAGGCCGTGCAGGATTTCAAGGCCCACCGTTCGGGCCCGGTGGACGCCGCCTATGCAGCGTCGTCCAAGGCGTATTCGACCGCGGCGGGAACGGCCAAGAAGGCGACGGATGACAAGGGAGGCGGGTCGAAACTGGCATTGGGCGCCGCGCAGCAGGCGCTGGGCGACCTCCACTGGAACCGCGCCAAGAGCGAGCAGAAGTTCGCGCTCCTGATGGATCGCATCGCCAATGTGACGCCGGAGTTGGCTAGGAAATCGGCATACGCCGACGATGCCAAGGCGGCATTGGAGACCAAGAAGGCGGCGCTGGAATCGGCCAAGGGCGCGTACGAGGGCGCGGTGTCGGCGTATCGAGCCAGCGGCGCCAAGGGCCAGGTGAAAGAACAACTCGACCTGGTGATCAAGCGGTTGGAGGCGTTCGCCACCGCCGCGGGCGACGACAAACTGGACGTTCTCGAAGTTCTCGCGGCCGGTGAGAAGCCCGCCGAGGAGGCCGCCACTGCCCAGGCTGAGCCCGCCGAAAAGCCCGCGGAAACGCCGGCGCCGATCGAGACAACGAACACCGGCGCGCCGGGCCGCCCCATCAGCGAGGCGCCCGACGTTCTCCAACAGAATCTGGAGAAGTTCTCGAGCGCGGCTCGCAACGGCGACGTCGGCGAACTGCGCGACGTGCTGCTGATCCCCGCCGAACAGGCCGAGCAGATCGCCCAGATCCTGAAGATCCAGGAAGCCCAGGGCAATCTCGAGCGCGCCTGCCGTCGCAAGTTCCAGAAGGGTCTGGCCGACGCGCTGGGTGGCATGGGCGCCGGCATGGGCGCTGGCGCTCTGAGCGTGAATGGCGAACTCGATCTGGCCAATACGACGTTCACGATGCAGGGCGATGACACCGCGTTGGTGTCGGTGCCCGGCGTGCCCCAGCCGATGACCTGGAAACTCGTCGACAACGACTGGAAGTTGGAACTCGGGCTCGACAAACTCCCCGCCGGATCGCTGGACGCGATCGTGAAGATCGCCGATCCGCTTTCGGCCGCCATCAACGAGGTCGCCAATGACGTGAAGGCCGACAAATTGCAGACGATCCAGGCCGTTGGCGTCGCGCTGATGCAGAAACTCGGCCCGATCATGCAGCAGTTGCAGCAGGGCGGCTCCGGCGGCGGCTGATCCCGCGAGCCCTACGATTCGCCGCATGTCGCGTCCGCGTGTTTATCTCGAAACGTTCGGCTGCCAGATGAACGAGCTCGATTCGGAGCTTGTCGCCGGGCAGCTCCATGCGCTGGGCTATCGCTTTGTCGATGAGCCCGATGGCGCGCAGGTCATCCTGTACAACACGTGCTCGGTGCGCGAGCACGCCGAGCAGAAGGTGTGGAGCCGCCTGGGCGAACTGGCGATCCGAAAGCAGGACGATCCAGCGCTGGTCGTGGGCGTGCTCGGGTGCCTTGCGGAGCGCGACGGCGTGGCGCTGGTGAAGCGCATGCCGGTTGTTGACGTGCTGTGCGGCCCGGGCGAACTGGACAAACTCCCGTCGCTGCTCGACAACGCGTATCGCACGCGGCAGTCGCTGCTCTCTGATCGCGTCACGGCGACGGACGCCGACCGGCGGAGCGCCGGCCAGATCGCGCTGCAGGGGAGCAGTTCGCGGCGCAGCGCCACGCTGGCGGCGGCGCAGGACTCCTTGGAGATGCTCGACCTTTCGCGGGCGACCTCGCCCCTGGACACGATCGACGACGATCATCCGACGGCGGGGGCGGTGCGGAAGCGATCGGCGTATGTGCGGATCACGCGCGGGTGCAACAAGTTCTGCACCTACTGCGTGGTGCCGTTCACACGCGGCGCGGAGGTGCACAGGCCGCCCGAGCACATCATCGACGAGTGCAAGAAACTGGCGGACGCGGGCGTGATCGAGATCACGCTGCTCGGACAGACGGTGAACCACTATCGGTTCGAGCATGGCGCGGCGGTGACGATCGGCGGCGTGATCCAGCCGCAGAAGGGCCGCTCGTACGCGGGCGGGCACCGGCGCGATCCGTTCGCGGGTTCGAACGTGACGACGTTCGCGGACCTGCTGTCGCGCATCCACGAGGAGGTGCCGTCGATCGAGCGGTTGCGCTTCGTGACGAGCTATCCGCGCGACTTTGGCGACGACGTGCTGGAGGTGATCCGCGATCACCCGCGGATCTGCCGCTATCTGCACGTGCCGGCGCAGTCGGGGAGCGACCGGATCCTGACGCTGATGAACCGCGGGTACACGGTGTCGGAGTATCTGGAGTTCATCGATCGCGCCCGGGCGTTTCTGCACGAGCCGGAGAAGGGGCGAACGCTGTCGCTGTCGGGCGACATCATCGTCGGCTTTCCGACAGAGACCGACGAGGACTTTGCCGCGACGATCGCGCTGGTGGAGCGGGCGCGGTACAAGAATTGCTTCATCTTCAAGTACTCGGCGCGCCCCGGGACGACGGCGTATGACAAGTATGAGGATGACGTGCCCGACGCGGTGAAGCGCACGCGCAACAACACGGCGCTCGATGTGCAGAGCCGGATTTCCGATGAACTTTCGCGCGAAGCGATCGGCCAGACGTTCGACGTTTTCGTCGAGGGTCTGTCGCGGATGGAAGAGAAGAAGCGGGAGCGCCCGGCGAAGAACTGCGGCGGGGGCGTGTCGCTTACGATCGGCGGGAACGTGATCCACTCGCACGCCGGCGAAGCGAGCGGTGATGACGATGATTGCGGCTGCTCGACGGCGGCGATTGAAACGCCGAGCGGCACTGCGTCCGGCGAGACGACGCAGTTCTCGGGGCGGACGGACGGCGATCAGATCGTGTTCTTTGACGTGCCGAGCGGCGCCAGCACGGACGAACTGGTGGGGCGGATCGTGCAGGTGACGATCGAGCGCGTGCAGCGGCTGTCGCTGTTCGGGCGTTTGAGCGGGCAACGCTGATCGGTCGAGCGTTGGCAAAGACAACCGCGCGGGACACTCCGAAACACCGATTTCGAGGACAAGTCGTTGGCACGCGCACGTCAATCGCACGGACCTGAAGACACTCCGTCCCACGAATGAGTACAGGCAGGCAGGACGCGTCGATGGCACGCGCGGGTGTTGTGCGAGATCAGCCGACGTCGCCGAGGGCGAGGCCCCGGCCGTGGGCCTTGAGGACCCGGCGTTTCAGGAGTGATTCCTCGGGGCGATCGAGGGTGGGGGAGCGGGCGACCCAGTCGATCGCGTCGCGGCGGGCCATGGCGAGCAGGTCGCGGTCTCGGACAAGGTCGACGACGCGAAAGGCCGGCGCGCCGGACTGGCGCGAGCCGAAGAGTTCGCCCATGCCGCGGAGTTCGAAGTCTTTTTCGGCCAGGGCGAAGCCGTCGCTGGTGGCGGCGATGGCGGCGAGGCGCGAGCGGGCCTCTTCGGTGGTGGGATCGGCGATGAGGATGCAGACGGATTCGTGGGCGCCGCGGCCGACGCGCCCGCGGAGCTGGTGGAGCTGCGACAGCCCGAAGCGATCGGCCTGCTCGATGACCATGACGGCGGCGTTGGGGACATCGACGCCGACCTCGATGACGGTGGTGGCGACGAGGACATCGATCCTGGCGTCGCGGAAAGACTGCATGATGCGTTCGCGCTCGCGCTGGGAGAGCCGGCCGTGGACTGCCTCGACGCGGCGCGACTTGAGCGGGCCCTTGGTCAGTTGTTCAAGCACGTCGGTGACGCCGCGGATGTCGGAGCCGAAGGCGTCTTCGCTCGCGTCGATGGCGGGGACAACGACGTAGGCCTGCTGGCCCTTCTCCAGGCGTTTGTCGACGAAGGCGTAGACCTCGTCGCGCTGGGGAGATTGGACAACGCGGGTGCGGATGGGCTTTCGCCCGGCGGGCAGGGCGCGGATGGTAGAGACGTCGAGATCGCCGAAGATGGTGATGGCAAGCGTGCGCGGGATGGGCGTGGCTGTCATCACGAGGACGTGGGGCGTAATGCCGGCGACGCCGGCGGGGTCAGCGTTGGCCGTGGCTCCCTTGGAGCGCAGCGCGGCGCGCTGGTGGACGCCGAAGCGGTGCTGCTCATCGATGACGGCGACGGCGAGCGACTTGAATTCGACCTGATCGGTGATGAGGGCGTGGGTGCCGATGAGGAGATCGATGCGCCCCTGGCTGAGCGAGATGAGGAGTTCATCGCGGGCTTCGCCGGTGATGCTGGCGGTGAGGAGCGCGACGCGGACGCGCGAGCCGCTCAGCATGCGCGAGATCGATGCGAAGTGCTGCTCGGCGAGGAGTTCGGTGGGGGCCATGAGAGCGGCCTGATGGCCATCGGCGACGGCGAGGAGCATGGCGTAGAGCGCGACGACGGTTTTGCCCGAGCCGACATCGCCCTGGATGAGGCGGTTGGAGGGCACGGGCGAGGTGAGATCGGCGGTGATCTCCTTGATGACCTCGTTCTGTGCGTCGGTGAGCGTGAAGGGGAAGCGAGCGCGGATGTGGGCGTCGAGTTTTTCGCTCCAGGGCAGGGCGGGTGCACGCAGGCGCGTCCGCAGTTCGGCACGCTTGAGCGCGACGGAAATCTGGAGCATGAGGAGTTCGTCGTAGGCGAGGCGGCGAACGGCGCGGGCCGCTTCTTCCATGCTCTCCGGATGATGGAGCATGCGGTAGGCGTCACGAAGTTCGGGCAGGTCGCGTGCGGCCCGGAAACTCTCGGGGAGGTGGTCTTCGAGTTGCAGGATCGCGTCGCTCAGGACGGCGTCGATGGCGCGTTCGATGCGCGTGCTGTCGATGTCTTCGCTGGCGGGGTAGACGGCGCGGATGCGGGCTTCTTTGCGGTCGGGCTCGGCGTGCTCGGGGCGAAGAGGTTCGAGTTTGGGATTGGTGAGTTGCAGGCCGTAGCCAAAGGACTTGGCCTTGCCCTGGACGCGAACGCGCATACCGGGGATGACCTTGTCGCGCATGTAGGGGGCGTTGAACCAGACGAGGTCGAGGCGGCCGGTCGCGTCCATGAGGACGGCCTCGAAGCGGGAGCGTTTGCCGGCCCCGACGGGGCGGGTGGCGACGATCTCGCCGCGGGTGCTGACGATCTGGCCGGGGAGCAACTCGCGGACGTTGGCCTCGGCTTCGTGTCGTTCGTGTCGGAGCGGGATGTGCGCGATGAGTTTGCCGACGTTGGTGAGGCCGAGGGACGCGAGGTGGTCGGCGGTGCGCTGGCCGATTCCCTTGATCGAGGCCAGGGTCGAGGTGAGGGTGATGGAGGCGGCGTCGGGCATGGAGGGAACGGACGAGTTGCAAAGGCAATGGGGAATGGGCAATGGCTGAGTAGTGACGAAGACCTGCCTGCCGCGTCGCTGACTACTGAGGCGGCGCGGGCTTATTTGATGGCGAGTGGGTGGGGTCGATCTCGCGGAGGTACTGCCAGGAATAGAGACCCGTGTCGTGCCCATCGCTGAAGCGGATCTTGATGGCGTAATTACCGACGAGTTCGGCGTCGAGCGCGACGAGCGGGCCAGAGCGGGAGACGGCGGAGGCGGGGAGCACGGTCAGCGGGTTTTTGGCGATTTCCTCGCGAAGGTGCTTCATATCAGCGGAAGGGGACATCTTGCGCAGGTAGGCGATGGAGTAATACGACGTTGTGCCGTCGTCCCATTCGATGGAGAGGCCGCGGTCTTTCTTGAGGTCGAGTTTCGTGGGGGTGCTCACGCCCGTATTGTTGGAGCATGAGCAGCACAGGGACGGCGTCGGTGGTCGGTTCGAAGCGGTTTTCGGATCGGCTGGTGGATGCAATCCGCGTGTCGGGTTCGCCGGCGTGCGTGGGGCTTGATCCGGTTCTGGAGAAGTTGCCGGAGGAGTTGCGGGCGCGGTTTCACCAGCCGGCGGAGGCGTTTTCGGAGTTTTGCCGTGTGGTGCTGGAGGTATGCAGACCGCATGTCGGTGTTGTGAAACCGCAGGCGGCGTGCTTTGAGCGGTTCGGGGCGGCGGGGGTGGCGACGCTGGAGAAGGCGTGCCGACTGGCGCGGTCGCTCGGGTATCTCGTGATTCTTGATGCGAAGCGTGGCGATATCGGCGTGACGGCGGAGCATTACGCGGCATCGGCGGCGCACGCGTCGGCGGACGCGATCACGCTGAACGGATACCTCGGGCCGGAGACGATTGAGCCGTATCTGAAGGCGGGGCTCGGCGTGTTCGTGCTGGTGCGCACGAGCAACCCGGGCGGGGATGTGGTGCAATCCCCGAAACTCGCGGATGGACGGAGTGTGGCGGAGATGATGGCGGATCATGTCGCGGCGCTGGGCGCTGCGTGGGTGGGCACAGGCGGGATGAGCGACGTCGGCGCGGTCGTTGGGGCGACCAAGGCGTCGGAGGGCGAGTCTCTTCGGGCGCGGATGCCACGCCAGTTCTTTCTCGTGCCGGGGTACGGCGCACAGGGCGGGACGGCGGCGGACGTGGCGCGCCTGCGCACGCGCGACGGCGGGGGAGTGCTGGTGAACGCGAGCCGCTCGGTGATCTTCGCGGAAGGCGGCGGGGCGTGGCACGAGCGGGTGGGTGCTGCGGCGAAGAAGTTGGCGGAAGAGTTGAGAGAGGTCGGGTGAGAAAGACGCGGAGTCACGAAGTCACCAAGCGACGAACTCGTGAGTCGTGGAACAGTGACCAAACGCAGCGTCACGATTGTTCCAGAAAAAAAGCCCGGAGCCTTTCGACCCCGGGCCGCGAGAGCTGCGTCAGCATTGTTCAGATCAGGCGCGGCGACGGCGAGCGACCGAAACGATTCCCAAGCCGCCGAGGACGAGCGCACCGGGTGAGGGCACGTTGCTGGAGGCTGAGTAGGAGCCTTCTGCGTACCACTGCTGAGCGGGATACATCTTTGAGTCGAGGGCGACGCCCTGGCTGCTCATGTCATAGGGGATGAGGCCGCTGGTGTTGATCGCCGAGAGGCTGTACTGGAAGCCCTGGGGATCGACAAAGGAACCCGGGATCAGGCCATACCCGGGGAGGTTTGGACCGTGCCAGGACATGTTGATGGTGGCGCCGCCGAAGTTGTCAGCACCGAACCCTGCCGTGCTGTACCACGAACTTTGTCCACCGCGCGCTGTGAAGAGGCCACCTGAGAATGTGGTGACCAGTAGCGGCTGGAGCGTGGCGAGATCAAGGAAGGTGAACTGGCCAGAGATGGAGTAGGAGTGTGAGAAGTCGCCGTTGCCCAGCGGGATGCTCCCGGCGTACGCAAGATCGAACTGTGCCTGGAGGCGCGTGGAGAAGCCGAGGGTGGGAAGCGGGCCGTTGTTGTCGTCAACCTGCAGATCGAGCGCCCCACCGGGAAGGATGCCGTCGCGGAAATGAGTCGGTGTTTGCCCGCCGAAGAACGTCCAGTGATGGTCGGCGGTATCGGATGCAAAACTGAAGAACGCCGCGTGGGCGGTTCCAGCAAGCAGGGCGGTCCCCGCCACGGCAACAAGGGTGTACTTCACAGTCGCTCCTTCCTCCGCGAGGCGCCACACAACCCCGGCGCGCTCCATGAGCGCAACCCAGGGCGCGGTCCTCGCGCTCCAGTCGGAAGGTGCCTCAGGTTTTAGGGCATGCCAGAAAAGTCGGAAAAATCGTTACAGACGGATGAGATTGTTCATCTTGAGCGGCTGCGTCTGTGAAAACCGGAAGGATCGATAGGATGACGTTAGGTCATCGATGCAGAATCGTGGCCGGATCATCGCGGACGGCGCCGCCGGAAACGCATCGGCGGGACAGTCGATCAGGGCGGGGGGCTTGGAACCGTCACTTGATGTTCGGATCCACCTGTGGATTGGGCGATGGCATCTTCGCGCCGACGCGATCGCGCCAGGTGTGGAGAAGATGGGCAAGATGCGACGCTGTGTCGGGGAATTGGGGCGCAACGTTGGTGGACTCGCCGGGGTCGGCGTCGAGATCAAACAGGAGCAGCGTGCCGGACTCGTAGTCCTCGATGAGTTTCCACTGGCCGCGCCGGACAGCGCCGCGCGGGCCGACTGCGTCGGTTTCATTGTGGGGGAAGTGCCAGTAGAGTGCATCGCGACCGAGGCTGACGCCCTGCCCGCGCAGCAGGGGCATGAGCGAGCGTGCGTCTTCTCTGACGTCGGTGCCCATCGGAACTCCCGCGGCGTCGCAGGCTGTCGCGAACAGGTCCTGCGAGATGACGGGCTCCGAGATGATCGCGCCGGGCGTCGCGATGGTGGGCCAGCGGACCATGAGGGGAACGCGGATGCCCCCTTCCCACAGCGAGCGCTTCTGCCCCCGCAGCGGGCGATTGTCGGAAGCAGGCCCGAGCCCGCCGTTGTCGCTCGTGAGAAAGACGATGGTGCTCTTGTCCAAGCCCGAGGCGCGCAGTTCATCGAGGACGAGCCCGATGGCTTGATCCGTCGCTTCGATCATGGCGGCGGTGACGATCTGAGCGCGCGGGATGTTCGTGCCGCCGGGGCGTTGCGAGGCGAGCGATTCGTATTTCTCGATCAGCGCCGCGGGCGCTTGCCATGGCGCATGGATCGCGTAGAACGACAGGTGCATGAAGAACGGGTTGGGCTTGGTCGCGGCGTCGCGAAGCAGCGTGATCGCTTCATCGGCCTGTCGGTGGGCGAGGAACTCAGCATCGCGGAGTTCCAGGGTTGGGAGGGGCACGGCGTGCGAGGCCGAGGGCTTATCGTTGAGAGAATTCCCGTACGGGAAGAAGTGCGAGGCGGGGTGGCCTATGTGGCTCCCCATGATGTTGACGTCGAAGCCCTGATCCTGAGGAAGGAAGCCACGGCCGCCGAGGTGCCACTTGCCGACGTGGAAAGTGGTGTATCCGACGCTCCGGAGCGATTCGGCGAGTGTGACGTGCTCGAGCGGGAGTTGATCGAGGTCGGGAGGTGGAAGCGTCCTGGCATGAGGGAAGTCCGTGCCGGGGATCCAGTCGTTGATGTTGACACGGGCGGGGTACTTGCCCGTGATGATCGAGGCGCGAGTTGGTGAGCAGACCGGCCCGGCGGAATACGCGGCGGTAAATCGAACGCTTTGCCTTGCGAATGCGTCGATGTTGGGTGTTTCGGCGAGATCCTGGGCGTAGGGCCCCAGATCGCGCCAGCCGAGGTCGTCGACGAGCAGGATGAGGATGTTGGGCTTGGCGGGCGGGGATGCGCAGCCCGGAAGGGCGAGCAGGACCAGCGCGAGGATCGGAGCGAGGAATCGCATCAAGAGAAGATACCACGATGTCGCGACGTGACGGGGGAGAGCGTGGCGCATGAAAAAGGCCCGCGGATTGCGGGCCCTTTGCTGCTGCGTCGAAGGGCGCGATGGCTCGCACGCGAGCCTTCGGTTGGCCGGGTCACATCGGCTTCTTCTCGATGGTGACGTCGTACATGTGCAGGAGTTTTTCCTTGTCGAAGACCATCTCCTGGCGTGACAGGCCGACGATGTCGTATTCGGTGGTGAGTTCGATGGCGTCGACGGGGCAGGCCTCTTCGCACATGCCGCAGTAGATGCAGCGGAGCTCGTCGATCTCGAATTTCTTGGGGTACTTCTCGCGGTCGTTCCAGGGGGATTCGGCGGCCTCGATGTGGATGCAGCGTGCCGGGCAGATAGTCGGGCACATCATGCAGGCGACGCACTTGATGCGTCCGTTCTCGTCGCGGTTGAGGCGGTGCACGCCGCGGAAGTTCTTAGGCTCAAAGCCGGCCTGCTCGGGCGAGAAGTGCTCGCGGCGCTCCTCAGGGTATTGCAGGGCGCGGCTGGTCCTGCCCTGGCCGAAACTGGTGAAGAAGTGGCGCATCGTGATGCCGAACCCCTTGACGATCTCGGGGAGATAGACCGCCTCGGCGCGGGTCATGGGTGGCACTTTGATGGTGACGATGTCCTGATCGCGGATGGCCATGCGCGGAGAGTATACCGCTCGCGGAGGGCGGTTTTCCGGGTTCTGAATGGGAGACCGGCATCTGCTACCATACCGGTATGGCCTCCGGGCGATCCAACAAGCCGCTGTTTGAGCTTCTCCGGGAAGACACGGGCGCCGGCATGTTCGGGCGTCGCGCCAGCGCGACGTTCAGCGAACTGAAGCCGGGCGAGACCGGGCGGGCCCGCTCGGCGTATGTAACCGTGCCGTGGACATGGGTGTATTTCGGCGTGGCGATCGTACTGGGCCTGATGGCCGGTGCGTGGGTGATCGCGTATCGCAGCGGGCATGCGGCTGCGGAAATGGAACTGGCAGGATCGCTGGTGGGCGGGGCGCGGACGGACCAGCCAAAGATCCAGGAGCCCGACAACCTGACCAAGCCTCTCGAAAAGCCCACAGGAACGTCGCCGAACGCGCCCAAGGACGGCGCCAAGCCGATCGGAGCCCCGCCTCCCAAGAACGAGCCCAAGTCGGAGGCGAAGCCCGAGATCAAGCCTCAGCCGAAATCGGAAACCAAGCCGGAAACCAAACCGGAGGCTGGCAAGAAGGCCGAGGAAGGCCTGTTGATCACGCTGCCGGTGGACGATCCGTCCAAGCCGGTGCTGGTCTCGAAGGGCGCGGTTGATGCGGACCCGCGCCAGCCGGGGATGAACTACATGGTGCTGGTGGGGGGCCTGCCGCGGGATGAGGCGAGGACGATGATCGCGTATCTGTCGGCCAACGGTCTGGAAGCCGTTGGGGTGCCGATGAACGTGGTTGATCGAACGGGGCATGTGGTCAACAATCAACCCCTGTTCAAAGTGGTTTGCGTTGGGGGTATCTCGCGGCAGCAATTCCGCGAGAAGGACCCGGCGAGGACGAATCTTGAGCAGGCCGCGGCGTCGCTCAACGAGCGTTGGCTGCGGGACACCAAGAGCCGCTGGAGCTTTGCGAAGACCTACTGGGAACTTCTGCAGGGCAACTAGGGTTTGAGGTTGGGTCTGGATGAAAGAGCACGACGGTGCGCGATCGCGTGCCGAATTGACTGGAGTTTGCGCGATGAGCATCGATCGTTCGCTGAAGGTGTCGAAGAAGACGGGCGGCAAGCGGAGCGTGATGACGCGGGCCGAGCGGATTTCCAAGATGGTGGCCGACAAGAAACTCGACCCTTCGAAGCAGAGCGTGCTGGGGATTCCCAAGACGCTGGTTCCCAAGGCCTAACATGGCTTGCGTGGTCGCCCCGGTCGGGCCCGCTATGGGCCCTTGGTGCCGGGCGTCGTCGCTTGAATCGCCCGCGCAGCATGGAGTGCGCCGGGCGTGATGGCATTGGAGGCGCGCGTGATCGGTCCGAACCTTCTCTCGTCGCGTTCACAGTCGATCAACGGGTCGGGTATCCGCCGGGTCTTTGAGATCGGGGCAACGATCCCGGCGGCGCAGAAGATCGACCTCTCGATCGGGCAGCCGGACTTTCCCGTGCCGCAGACGATCAAGGACGCGGCGATCCGCGCGATCCAGGAAGATCGGAACGGCTATCCGCTGACGCGCGGCATCATCGAACTGCGCGAAGTGATCGCGGAGCACATCAGGCGCGACCTGGGATGGTCCATCGGCGGCCTGCCACTGAATCCATCTCCGAGCGACCCTGGCGTGCTGGTCACGTCTGGTACGTCGGGCGCGCTCTTGCTGTCATGCATGGCGCTCCTGAACGCGGGCGACGAGATCATCATCCCCGATCCGTGGTTTGTGCTGTATCCGTACTTGGCGACGCTGTCGAACGGCGTGGCCGTGAAGTGCCCGGTGTATCCGGACTTCCGCATGACGGCCGAGCGCGTCGAGAAGCTCATCACGCCTCGGACGAAGATGGTGCTGCTGAACTCGCCGGGCAATCCGGGCGGCGTGGTGGCGAGCGAGCGTGAGTGCGCGGACCTGCTCGACCTCTGCAAGAAGCGGAATCTCCTGCTGCTCTCGGACGAAATCTACGACGAGTTCACCTACGACGAGTTCCGCACGCAGCCGATGGCGAGCAATCCCAAGAAACTCATGTGCCCGAGCCCGGCCCGCTTGCCGGGCGCGCAGGAGCACGTCCTCGTGGTGCGTGGCTATGGCAAGACGTACGGCGTGACGGGCTGGCGTCTTGGTTACGCGGTCGGGCCGCGCTGGCTGATCGAGGAGATGACCAAACTCCAGCAATACGTGTATGTCAGTTCGCCGCACCCATTGCAGTGGGGCGTGATGAAGGCCTTCGAGGTCGACATGTCGGGGCACGTGGCGGAGTATCAGCGCCGGCGCGACGTGGTGGTGCGGACACTCTCGGCGCACACGAGCGTGCCCACTCCCGGCGGCGCTTTCTACGCGTTCCCCGCGGTGCCGGAGCGATTCGGAAACGAGAACGAGCGCGGCGAGAAGTTCTTCCAGGCGGCCGTGCGTCACAACGTTCTGATCGTGCCGAGCAAGACGTTTTCGACGCGGGACACACACTTCCGGCTCAGTTACGCGACGCCGATGGAGAAACTGTCACGCGGGCTGGACGTGCTGGCGGGGCTGATGGAAGGAACGCTGTCGTAATCGGTGAGTCGTGAATCGTGAGTCGTGACAGAGTGGCATGGCAAGCCCGTACCTGATCGACGGCCTCGGACCAACCCGATGACGCGAGGCACGCTCCGCGACATCCTGATCCTCACGCTGCTCTCGGCGATCGTGTATTTCGTCGCGCCGGCGTCTTTCGGTCTCACCAACTGGCAGGAAGCCAAGCGGGCGCTGGTGGCGCGAGAGATGTACGACCGACTGAAGACGGATTCGGGCGCGTGGCTGGTGCCGACGGACGGCGGCAAGCCCTATCTCGCCAAGCCGCCGCTGATCTACTGGTGCCAGGTCGCGCTGGCGAAGGTGTGCGGCCAGCGTCCGAGCGAACGCGATCTGCGCCTCACCGTGGCGATCGCGGGGTGGCTCGGTGTTCTGGCGACGTACTGGGCGGGGCGGCGCGTGCTGTCGCTGCATGATGGTGAGCACCCGCAACCGGACGCGGAGCGATGGGCGCGGCGGGCGGCGTTCTGGGGCGCGGCGATGCTGGGCACCGGCACGCTGTACGTGCGCTCGAGCCGGTTCGGTGAACTGGACGTGCTTCTCGTGCCGTTTACTTCCGCGGCGGTGGCGCTGCTGGCGATCGCATGGAAGTACGCGATCGAGCGGAAGCGGACGCACATTCCGGCGGTTGCGGGCGCGGCGCTGTGCGCGGTCGGCGCGGCGATGACCAAAGGACCGCCGGGTGTGCTCACGCTCGGATTGGCGGCGTACGGTGGCATGGCGCTGCTGGTCGCGCATCGATCGCGAGGCGAACGACCAACGCCAGCGGCGTGGGCATGGATCGTGTGTTTCGCCGCGGCGGGGCTCGTGGCGTGGATCAGCGCGAGCCAGGTGGACGAGCGTGCGGACTGGATCGGCGTGGTGATGATGAGCGCGATGGCGGCGTGGACGGCGTGGGCGCTCGTGCCCCTGGTGCGATGGGCGGCGTTCAAGCAGTTTTTCGTGCTGTGTTCGCGCACGCACCCGGTCGGTGTGATCGGCGCGGGGCTGGGTGTGCTCTGGTGGTGGTCGCACGTGGTCGCCAAGCACATCGGCGACTCGGGTCTTGCCTCGTCGGTCGCGGAAGAGATCGAGGACAACTTGCGGCTGCTGGTCCCGGATTCGCCGCTGATCAATCTCGGCGCCGCGGCGTATGGCGTGGCGATGGGCTCTGCGGCGGCGATCATCGCGATCGTCTGGATCATCAAGGATCGACCGCGTTTCCCCCTGGGGATGTCGGTGGTCTTCGCGTGGGCCGGCCTTGGCCTCGTCGCGTTTTCGCTCCTGGGCAAGGGCGTGCCGCGCTATCTCACGCCGGTCTGGCCGGGAATCGCGATCATGGGCGGCGCGTGGGTGAGCGCGGCGATCCGCGATTTCAGGAACCCAGTGCCGATGCGGATCGGTTGGACGCTGGGCGTGGTGGTGCTGGGTTTGTCGCAGGGGTGGTGGTACGCGTTCGGGCTGGAGGCGCAGGAGCATGATCGCTCGCCGCGCGCGATGGTGAGCGAGATCCTGACTCGCGGCACCTCCGCGAGCGATCTGGTGACGTTCGAGTTTTCAACGCCCGCGATCGACTACTACGCGGAGCGGGATATCGAGTCGCTCCTCGATGTGGTTGAGCGGCCTGGGATTCGGTTCGTGGGCCCGCGCACGATCGCGGATTTGAAGGCGGACTTGCAGCGTGACCCATCGCGACGCGTGACGATGCTGGTGCGGCGGATGCAGCCGCCGACGATGGACCCGGCGCGAGCGGTTGAGCGGTTGCGGGCGCTGGGGTTTGAGATCGAGCCGATCGGGCTGAACTCCGAGTTTACGATCGATAACGGGCGGACGCCGGTGGATGTGGTGCGGGTGTCGGCGGCGGCGAAGTAGTGAAGAGACCAAGAGTCTACCTCGTGTGTGTGTTGCTCGTCTGATGTTCAGGTTCGCCCGAAGAGTTTCTCGAGTTCCTTGATCGTCAGGCGGATGCTCGTGGGGCGCCCGTGCGGGCAGTTGCTGGATCGCTCGACATCCTCGCGGAGTTCCATGAGCGCCTGCAGGTGCGTGTCGGCGAGTTGATCGCCGGCTTTCACGGCGGCCTTGCACGCCATCATGTCGAGCACGTCGCGGAGCGCCTGCTCGGAGCCGGGCATGAAGGCCTGGGATTCGGCACGCTCGAAGAGGTCGCGGAGGAATTCGATCGGCTCCACGCCGCGGTCGAAGAGGAACGTCGGGAAGGCGTGCACGCCGATGTCGGTCGGGCCGATCGGAGAGGCGTCGACGCCGATGCGATCCAGGAGCGGCTTGAGTTCGTCAAGGCGAGCGATCTGGGCCTGTGTCGCGGGGACGATCGCGGGCACGAGCAGATGCTGACTTTCCAGCGAGCCCGCGCCGACGCGCGACAGCAGATGCTCGAACATCACGCGTTCGTGGAGTGCGTGCTGATCGACAATGAGCATGCCCTGCTCGTCCTGCGAGACGAGGTAACTCTTGTGGACCTGCAGCACGCGCGTCGCCGGGCGCGGCGGGGCAAGCAGCATCGGGTCTTCGGTGGGAGCGATGCCGCTAGATGACGCGGATTCCGTCGTGGAGTTCCACTGGCCCGGGCCGGGCGGATCGAACGTCCCGCCTTCGGGTGTGGTTGCGCCGAACACGCCGGCCTGTGCCCCGATGGGCGCCGTGTCGTCGATCCCGGTTTGGCCCTGAGCCGGCTGGCCGAACGCGCTCGTGATCGACGCGGCATGCTCCCTCGCCTCGCGGAGTTCGCCCACGCCGGGCGTGCCGCGTGCCACGGCGCCGAGTTGCTTGAGGTAATCGGCGAAGCGTTGCGCCGCATTGGGCGGCGTCTGGGGCGAGAGGGCGGGAGAGCCGGGGAGCACCGCGCGCCCGCCCCACGCTGGGGTCGCAGGTTCGACGCGCGGCAGGATGCTGGGCGTCAGATCCGCGGCTCGCAGCGAGCGCTTGATCGAGCCGAGGATCGTGCCGTGGACCATCGAGCCGTCGCGGAAGCGCACCTCGGCCTTCGCGGGGTGGACGTTCACATCGACTCCCTCGGGGCTCATATCGAGCATGAGGAACGCGGTGGGGTAGCGCGAGGGCTCGATCAGGCCGCGGAATGATTCGGCGATGGCGTGCTGGATCATGCGGTCGCGGATGGGGCGGCCGTTCACAAAGACATACTGTGACTTGTTCGTGGCACGCGCCAGCGACGGTCGCCCTACGAGCCCCCAGAGCGCCAGCCCGCGCGCGTCGTCGAATTGATCGGCGTGGACTTCGAGCAACTCGGCCTCGAGTTCGCGTCCGAGGATATCGAGGGCGCGATCGCGCGGCCCGCCGCCCGGCGGGAGGTCCAGGACGACGCGCCCATCGCATTTCAGCGTCACACCCAGCGCGGGATTCCCGAGCGCCAGGTCCTTGGCGGTGTCGGCGCAGCGTGCCTGCTCGGTCGCGACGGTCTTGAGAAACTTGCGGCGAGCGGGGGTGTTGAAGAAGAGCGTGCGCACCGTGACGCAGGTTCCGATCGGTCCGGCGGCGGGGCGCGGGCCGACGATCCGACCTCCCTCGCTCTCGATCTCGGTCGCGCCCGAGTGATCGCGCGTACGCGAACGTATGGACAGGCGCGAGACGCTGGCGATGGAGGCGAGTGCCTCGCCGCGGAAGCCCATCGTGGCGATGCGGTCGAGGTCGGAGGCTGCCGCTATCTTGCTGGTGGCGTGAGGGGCCAGCGCGAGCGCGAGTTCGTTGGGCGGGATGCCCGTGCCGTCGTCGGTGATCCGTATGAGTTCGATGCCGCCCTGTTCGATCTCGATGGTGACGCGCGTCGCGCCGGCATCGATGGAGTTCTCGACGAGTTCCTTTACGACGCTGGCCGGGCGCTCGACGACCTCGCCGGCGGCGATCTGGTTGACGAGCAGTTCGGGGAGCGCGCGGATGGGGCGGCGTGCCGGTACGGCATCAATTCGGACCGGATTGCTCGGCGATTCGCCCACGCGACGGTTCCTCCGGTCAGATGGTACCCGGGGCGCTACCGGCGCGAGCGGGACACTTGTGAACCGGACGTCCTGATGACAAACGGGCGATTCACGCGGCGGATTCGGGCTCGCGCGCGATGGTGAAGGCGCGGATTGACAGGTGGACCCCGCCGCAGGCGCCGATCACGGCGAGGATCGCGGCAATCGCCAGCCCGACGAGGCGTGCGGCTTCGCGCCAGCCCTGCATCTTGTCCATGATCGGCGCGTTCCTGAAGGAAGCAAACGCGCCCGCGATCGCCACGAACACGATGGCGTACGCGATCGCCTTGGTAAGTGTCTTGGCGGCGGCGGGGGAGTGCCAGACCTCGCTGATCGCCGCCAGCGCGTACAGGATCCCCGCGACGCCCAGACGCGAGAGCATGAACGGCTTGAGGTTGACACCCGCGTGGACCTTGTTGGCGCCGAGCCAGGCGAGCACTCCGCACGTCATGATCAGGCCCGCGACGCACAGGAGAGTGAGTCCGGGGCCATCGGCGAACTTCCCGCGGGCGACGAGCAAGCCAAAGACGCATCCGACGATGGTGACAATCTCAAACGCGACGAGCGGCCAGGCGATACGGGGCCAAAGGCCGGCGAGCCCCCAGTACACGCCGGCAATGGCCGTCAGCATGGTGAGGACGCTGAGCGGCCCCGTCAGCCCTCGGATAAGCCCTGGTGTTGGGCGAACGAGCGGCGTGGGGCTGGTGACTTGGACGGACGCGTCGGACATGCAAGACTCCCGATCGACGGCAGATGCGAGCAGGTGCAGGCTACACGAGAACCACACGTGAATCACGCGGCCTGGCGAGCGCGAACAGACCCGCGAGTGTGATACATCGGCCAGCGGGATCAGGTTCTCGCTGTGTCTGAAGCATGATCCTAACGGATCGCGACTTTGCAGGCGCGGAGGTTGCGCGTGACAGGGCTGAATTCAAGAGCGTGTGGGCTGGACTCTGGCGGCTGGTCTGAACCAACGAGGCCGGCCAACCGATGTTCTCGGAACCAGCCTGATACGCGAGAGACTTTGGGCGGATTGGCCCGTCGTTCGCGGAGTCAATTGGTTGGTCGGCAGCGCCACCGCTCCAGCCAGAGGTGCGTGCGGCCCGATCTTGTTGGCGTAATCGTGGAGTTTCCATGAGTTTCAGACGGATGAGCCCCGATGCGACCCGCTGTGGTGAGTGTCAAGCTCTCGCGAGCGTTCGGACGATGTATGGACGGGTGCTTTCGGCCTGGGCGGTGGACCTCTTGACGCTTCGGGTGTCGGGGCTTGATCGACCGAGCGGACGCCGTGCCGAGCGTGCCGCGTCGCTGGGTGTGATCGGGCACGGGCGGGCTTGCGAGTGGTTTCAAGAAGCCTTTCCCCAATGGCGGCAGGTCCGCCGGGCGGCGTGAGATCGGATCGGTGAGCCCGCGGCCTTGGCGCGGGCGGGAGGAGATGCGATGAGCGGTGTGACCTCCGGCGTCGGATTGTTCAGCGGCATCGATCGCAACCAGATCATCAGCCAACTTTTGCAGATCGAGGCTCAGCCGCGCACGCAGGCGCAGGCGCGGCTCGTTCAGTTCCAGGCGATCAACGCGGCCTATCTGGATCTGAGTTCGCGCATGCAGGCGCTCAAGACGGCGGCGAATACGATCCGCACCAAGAACGTCTTCGGGAGCGCCGCCGCGACCAGCTCCGACGACAAGGTCCTGACCGCGACCGCGAGCGCCGACGCGGCTGTGGGCTCGTACACGTTCATCGTTGACCGGCTGGTCAGCACGCAGCAGCGCCTGTCGAAGGGCTTTGCGGACAAGACGACCACGGGCCTTGGCGCGACATCCTTCAGCTTCGAATCAGGCAAGGCGAGGCTCGACCGCGACATGGCTCTGTCGGACTTGAACGATGGCAAGGGTGTCGAGCGGGGCAAGATCGTCATCACGGATTCCAAGGGAAACGCCGCGACGGTCGATCTCTCCAAGGCCGCCACTGTCAACGACGTGCTGGAGGCGATCAACGGAAACGGCGTGGCGAAGGTGACGGCGTCGGTGCGCGACGGGAAGTTCGTGATCAAGGACACAGCCGGCGGCACCAGCACGTGGTCGATCAGCGACGCGACGGGCTCGACGGCGGCGACGAGCCTGGGCATCGCGGCGACGGCGCTTTCCGCCGGCGCGACATCGACGGGCTCCACGGTCTATCGTGCCCATTCGGACACGCTGCTCTCGACACTCAACGACGGCAACGGCGTTGCGATCAAGAGCACGGTGGGTAACGCCGCGTACAACTTCTCGATCAACGTCGACGGTAACGTCATCAAGATCAACGTGGGCGACGTCTACGACTCCGACAACAAGAAGACCGACAGCGCCGTCACGACCATGGGCGGCGTGGTCAAACGCATCAACGACGCGCTTACGGCCGGCGGGCACTCCGAGGTCGTCGCGTCGATCGATGAAACCGGGAAGTTCAAACTGACGGGCACCGCGTCGAGCGTCGTCACGGTCACCGAGAACAACAGCAGCACGGCGAAAGACCTGGGAATTCTCGGGAATTCAGACGTGAGCGGCGTCCTCACGGGCAAGCGAGTCCTGGCGGGAATCAACAGCACGCTGGCCAGCACGCTCAACGGCGGGCAGGGCATCGGCGGCGACGGGCAGGTCAATTTCACCACGCGCGACGGCTATTCGTTCAGTGTCAACCTGACCTCCGACGCATCGCTCGACGAGATCATGCGCCAGATCGAGACCGCCTCGGGCACGGGCTCCAACGGCAAAGCCCGCCTCACGCTCGCGGTCGCCGACAAGGGTACGGGACTGCAGGTCACGGACAATACCGGCGGTACGAGCAATCTCTACGTCACCGGCTCGCCGCTGGCCGACACGGCCCAGTCGCTAGGCATCTCGACGGGCGCGCTGGGCGTGTCGTCGTCGAGCGTGACGGGCTCGAACCTGCAGCACCAGTACATGGCACGCTCGACCCGCCTGGCGGACCTCAACGCGGGCAAGGGGCTCGGCACGGGCAAGATCAAATTCACAGATTCCTCGGGCGGAACCGCGACGATCGATATCGGCGGCGACGCCAAGACGCTCGGCGACATCATCGACGAGATCAACTCCGCCAGCGGCGGAACGCTCAACCTCGTCGCCTCGATCAACACCAACGGCGACGGCGTGATCATCAAGGAACGCACGTCGGGCGGCACGGTGAAGATCAGCGTTGAGGACCAGACCGGAAGCGTCGCCAAACTCCTCGGCATCTCGGGCACGGCGGCGGGAGTCGACGCGAGCAACAAACTCGACGGCTCGCTGGAAAAGACCGTCACGTTCGACACCTCCGACACGCTCCAGAAGGTGATGGACAAGATCAACGCCGCGGGCGTCGGCGTGTCGGCGACGATCATCAACGACGGCTCGTCGGTGGCGCCGTATCGCCTGAGCCTCACTTCGAAGTCCACGGGGTCGAACGGGCGTGTCCTGATCGATACCGGCTCGTTCAACCTCGGGCTGTCGACGATCGACAAGGGCCAGGACGCCAAGGTGTTCTTCGGCTCGACCGATCCGGCCAAGGCGGTGCTGCTGACCAGTTCGACCAACACGCTGGACGGCGTGATCTCGAACGTCAAGATCGATCTCAAGGGCACCAGCCCGGATCCCGAGACGCTCACGATCTCGCGCGACACGCAGGCGATCGAGGACCAGGTCAAGGTCTTCATCGACTCGTTCAATACCGCGCTCAAACGCATCGATCAGAACATGCGCTACGACGAGACGACGCAGCAAAAGGGCGCGCTGCTCGGCGATTCCACCGCCCTGGAGATGCGCTCCTCGCTCTTCCGTCTCATCCAGACTCCCGGCAAGGGGCTCACCGGAAAGTACTTACGACTGGCCGATGTCGGCGTGAAAGTCGGTGATGGAGGCACCCTCTCGCTCGACTCCGACAAGTTCCGCGCGGCCCTGCAAGACGACCCCGACGCCGTCGAGGCCCTCTTCACCGCTCGCGAGGTCGACAGCGACGAGTACATCGACCTGGGAGGCGGGGCCAAGGCCCGCAACCCGAACTACGGCAAGGAGTTCTCCAAACTCGGCGTCGCCAGCGCCTTCGAGGAATTCGCGACGCGCTACGTCGACAGTTCTTCGGGTATTCTCACGCTCCGCAAAAAGGCGATGGACAACCAGATCACCGCCCAGAACAAACGCATCGACGACTTCACAAGCCGCCTGGACGATCGGCGGGCGATCCTCGAGGCCCAGTTCATCGCGATGGAAAAGGCGATCGGGCAGATGCAGACGCAGCAGCAGGCTCTGGGCTCCCTGGGGTAAAGCACGCCTTCCGCGTACGCCCGGTAAAGTCGCCCTTTCTGAGTTCCGATAGACCTCATCGATGAGCCAGAACGCCAACGTCAACGCGTATCTCCGCACCAAGGTGCTGACCGCTCCGCCGGAGGAACTGCGCCTGATGCTCCTCGACGGCGCGATCAAGTTCGCGACCCAGGGACGCGAGGGCCTGGCCACGAAGAACTACGAGTTGAGTTTCAACGGCATCTCCCAGTGCCGCGACATCGTGGTCGAACTCATGACCACCATCGCGCCCACCGTGGACGCGGAACTGGCCGCAAAGGTCCGAGGCGTGTTCTCGTTCCTCTTCACCGAGTTGACCGAGGCCAGCCTGGAAAAGAACGCGGCCCGTCTCGACAAGGTCATCGATATCCTGAAGTACGAACGCGAAACCTGGGTGCTGGCGATGCAGAAACTGGCGCAGGAGCGCGCGGGAACTGCCGGCGCGATCGCGCCGGCGAACGCCACGCCCGTTTCCTCGCCGAGCAGTTCGACCCAGAATCCGGCGCGGGTGTCGGTGAGCCTCAGCGCGTAATCGGTTTCACACCGCCCCCTCAACAATCCAGAATGAACACGGGCCGCCCGGATCTTCCGAGCGGCCCGCATATTTGAGACGTTCGAGTGGTCGAGTCGAGTTACTTCTTGCTGGGTTTCTCGGGCTTCGTGCCAGCTGGCTTCTCGGTGTGCGGCTTGTCCTTCTTGGTGTCTCCGCCGGCGAGTTCCGCGATCTTGGCGGCGAATTCGTCCTTCGCCGGATGACCGATGAACGCGACCTTGCCTTCTCCGTCAACGATGAAGGCGCAGGGGATCCCGCCCTGTCCGGCGGCCTGCATCCAATCCTTGGACATCTCGCGATCGCTATCGAATGCCACCCGGTATCCCATCTCGTCGCCCTTCTCCTTCACGAACTTCTCGACCTTGTCCTGCTTGGCCTTGGCGTCATCACCACGCTCGGACGCGGCCACGCCGATGAACGCGACGTCCTTGTATTCCTTCTGCAGTTCCGTGAGGTGCGGGATGTTTTTGATGCACGGGCCGCACCAGGTCGCCCAGAACTCGACGACGTAGACCTTGCCCTTCTCAAAGCCGGTGATCTGCTCGCCCTTCACCCACGCGTCAATCTTGAGTTCGGGTGCTTTATCGCCAACCTTCAGCGTGACGGCCGGTTTCTCCGCTTCCTTCTGTTTGGTGTCGGGCTTGCCCGCCGGCTGGACCTGCTTGGGCTTGGATGGCTCCGCGGGTTTGGTGGCGTTCTGTGCCAGGGCGGCGACGGGGAAGGCGAGCGAAAGAATCGACGCGACGACAACACGTTTCATACGCATGGGCTCCATGACGGCGTGCGGGGGGGGGGCGTGCGGCGCTCGGCCCGGCCGTCCCGAGCAGCGCTCGCTACAGAATACCGAGCAATCGATGGCGAGTTCGCGCCCGACGCTCGTGATGGCGCAATTCTGCTGTATTCATGACGCACACGTGAGTTGTTCGGGCGAATTATTCCCGTGCGGCGGGCTCGAACGCCGCGCCCCACTGGGCCGCGAGGTTGCCCAGGAGCAGCCCCGCGCTCACGTTTGATCCCGCTTGTCGCTCCGCGCTCCGTATGTGATCGAGCGCCGTGAGCCACGACGACACGCGCGGGCCGCCCTCACGCAGGCCGGCGCGGCAGCGATCGGCGAGCATGCGGAAGAGCACGTCCATCGCCCCGTGATTGGCGGCTTCCTTGCTCGCGTTGGCGTCACGTTTCACGAACGCCACGGCCCAGTCGTCGACGAGTCTGGTCATGACCGGGCCAAGGTCGGGCGCCGCCCCGCCTCGCTCGAGCGCGGTCAACTTCAGATCGAGTTCCGTGTGCCACAGAGAGAGGTTGTCGCGCATCGCCTCCAGCAGCGCGCCGGGCGAGCCGGCGGCATGGGAGAGCAGCCATGTGCCATGGTCGCGCGGCAACTCGACGCCCCGCGCCCGCATCCACTTCTTCATCGCATCATCGTCGAGCGAGTGAAAGGCCACACGCTGCGATCGGCTGCGGATCGTGGGGAGAAGCCGATCCTCATTCGACGTCACCAGGATGATGACGGTGCCCGGCGGCGGCTCCTCGAGCGTCTTGAGGATCGAATTCTGGGCGGGCGCATTGCTCGGTGAGCGATCGAGCAGTTCTGCCTCGTCGATGATAAACACCTTGGATGCCAGGCCGCCCGGCTGGATCATGGCGGCTTTCGTCGATGGCGCGATCAGGTGTTGCTCGATCACCTTTGTCGGGATCGTCAGCAACTTGGCGCTCCGCACCTTGGCCTCTTCATGGAAGCGCGCCAGTTCCTTCACGATCACGTGCAGGTCCGGGTGCGTCCCGCTCTTGAGGAGTCTCGAGACGTGGCTCTTGGCGTCGGGCTCGATAAAGCCGTCGATGCCCGCGCGGCTGGTTGGATCGAGCAGCGTGGCGGCGAACGTGACGGCGGCCGTGAACTTTCCTACCCCCGCCGGGCCATGGAAGATCCACGCGTGGTGCATGCGCCCGCTGGCGAGCGACTTCTGGAGCACGTCGATCGCGCGATCCTGGCCCACGATGTCGCGCATCGCACCGACGACGACCGGCGGGAGTTCCGCACGCTTCTTCGTTGGCGAATCCTCGATCAGCCCAACGCCCCTGGCGCGCGACGCGCCTTTGCCCGCTGAGCCGCCGGGTTTGGCGCCGGATGGTGCGCCGGATTTGGGCACGGTGGATTTGTTGGAAGGGGCCTTGGCCACGGGGAGAGCGTAGCCGGATTCGCGCGCGGGTGCGAGGCCGGATGGTCCGCGAACCGCGCCGCGCGCACGCCTACCGGTCCTTCGCGCCGCTCAACTCCCGACGTTGTATTCCTTGACGCTCAGTTTCGCGTCTTCCATCAAGTAGAGCCCGACGAGCCAGTCGCCCGCGAGGTACGGCTTCACGCCGAACTTGCCCTCGACCGTGCCGTAGGTCGCCAGACGCTCCTTGGGTGTCACGACCTTGGCGAGTTTCACCTCGATCGCGTCGTAGGGTGTGGGTGGGATGCCGATGCAGCAACCGTCCCACTGGTTCAGCATCGAGAGCAACTCGCGCGGCTGATCGACGAACATCGGATACGCGACATAGCCCGCGATTCGCACGAACTTCCCGTCGAACATCACGACGCGACCGGGGAGATCCTTCTTGCCCTGCTGCGGCTTGTAGACTTCCTCGACCGACGTGAACAGGTCCCACGGAACGACATACGGGTCTTCGGATGTACCCGCGCCCTTCACGGTAAATCGCCCGTCGATCAGCATTGAGCCGTCGTCCTTCTTCTCGATCTTCACCTCGGGGAGCGGCGCTGCGGCGGGCGCGGCGAGTGCGTCGCCCGGCTTCTCGACGGCGGGGTCCGCCGGCTTGTTCTCCAGCACGTTTGTTTCCGCGGGCTTGGACTCAGGTTTCGCTTCAACCGGCGGCGGAGTGGGGGACGCCTTGACTGTCACCTCCGGCTTCGCTTCGGGCGCGATCGCCGGCCTTGCTTCAGGTTTGATTTCAGGCGAATTCTCGGGCTTGGCTTCAGGCGTTTCCTCAGTCTTGGAGTTCGCGGCGGGCTCTGGCTTCACCGCAACGCGCGTGTCCTTGGCGGGGTTCTTCAGCCCGGGCTCGGGGAGAGGCTCGTTGGGACTTGGCGTTGTCGCTGCGGGCCCGGCGATGGGCATCGCCTTGGGCGACGACAACCCGCGATCGGTCAAGAGGAGTGTCGCCACCGCGCCGATCAGGAGCAGACCGATGATCGCCCAGAACACCTTCATGGCTCAACTCCTCGCCAATGCCAGACCAACCACCTACGCGAGCGGCTTGAGATTCTTCGCGACCGGCGTGCCGTAGGCTATCACCGCCGGCACCAATCCCGCCAACGCCGCCAGCGCCACCGCCGCCCCCGCGACGACGATCGCGACGTCCGGCGTCAGCGTCGGATGAACCACCAGCCCGAACTTGGACTTCATCAGCAGCACCACGGCCTGGACGCCCATGAGGCTGATCACCAGCCCCGCCACGGCCCCCATCACGCCCAGCACCGCCGATTCGGTCAGCACCAGTCCAAAGATCCGCGGGCGGCTGCAGCCCAGCACGCGCAGCACAGCGATCTGTCGCCGACGCTGCTCCATCGAGTTGTAGAGCGCGATCATGATCGAGATCGCGCTGGAAACCAGAACCACCCCCGCCATGGCGCGGAAGACGATGTCGATGTTCCCGACGATCACGAGGAGTTTCCTCGCTTCGTCCGACGGGGACGCGACCACGATCGACGAGTCCTTGCGGAGCAAATCGAACACCTGCGGCAGGTTCGCGGGCACGTCCGAATTGCTGCGCGTCGCCAGCCGCACATACACGCCCGTGATCTTCCGATCGGCGTCGGTCAGGTCGGCCGCGGTCGTCTCGATGTGCTTGCCATCCGCCTCCCGCTCGCGCCGTTCGTGGGCGTGGATGATCCACGTGCTCTGCACCGTTGTGAAGAGGGCGCGATCGTGCGGCCCGCCGGTGGGCGCGAGAATCCCCACGACCTCGTACTTGAACTCGTCGTGGTCGTGGTCATGCTCGGCCGCGTCGCCCGTGCCGTGCGAGAGAGCGATCTGCTGTCCGATCTTCACGCCCGTGGCGTGGGCCGCCTGGGCGCCAAGCACAACCTGGAAATCGGCGTCGAACGCTCTTCCCTGCGCGAAGACCCACGGCTCGCCGGGATTGGGCATGAGCCTGCTGAAGAACTCCGCGTCGGTCGCCATGACGGGCTGCCCGCGGAAACTGTCGCCAATCTGCGTGGGGATCGCGTACCCGTTGTCGCCCAGCGGGAGTGATTGGCGGAGTTGCTGGTAGCGAGCCCAGGGGATCGGCGCACGCGGCGGGTTGGCGTACAAAATGCCGTTCAGGAACGACACCATCGAGGATTGGTCGTTGGAGATCAGGAGGTGCATGTCGCCTCCGCCGCGGCGGAACGCCTGCTGGGCGGCGTCGCGCATCATGAGGAGCACGAGCATGAGCGCGACGGCGATCGCGACCAGCGCCGCCGTGGTGACGGTGGAGAAGAGCCTCGCCCGCAGGCTTCGCAGGATGATCGTCCAGTCATTCATCGCGAGCCTCCCATCGTCGTTGCTGCTCCGGCGCCTGGTGAAGGAATCGCCGCGCGAATCAGCGAGCCCAGTTTCTCGCGTCGCTCGAATCGCGCCGCCATCGCCGGGTCGTGGCTGACGCATACCAGCGCCGCGCCGAGTTCGCGGCAAACCGATTGCACCAGGTCCATCGCGTGCTCGGCGTTCTCGGGATCAAGGCTGGCCGTGGGCTCGTCCGCCAGCACCAGCACGGGGCGGCACACGACCGCCCGCGCTACCGCCACGCGCTGCTGCTGACCCACCGAAAGCTCCTCGGGCGTCGCGTGGATTCTGGTGATTCCGAGGCGCGAAAGCGCGGCATCCGCCAGTTCCATGTGCCTGCCCGGCGGCACGCTCGAAAACATCAGTGCAGCCAGCACGTTTTCGAGCGCGGAAAATCCCGCGAGGAGGTTGAAGGTCTGGAAGATCATGCCGATTGCTGTGCCTCGGAAGCGATCGCGCGGCGCGCCGGCCAGCGTGTGGATGTTCGTGCCGTCGACCAGCACCGTGCCCTCGGCGGGATCGACCAGGCCCGCGATGAGATGCAGGAGCGTGCTCTTGCCGGTCCCTGAACCGCCGGTGAGGAGGACCTGCTCACCTGTGGCTACATCGAGCGATGGGAGATCGATGGTCCATGCGTCGGCGGGCGTGTCGACCGCGCCGTCATAGCGGAAACGCAGCCCTCGGATCGAGAGCGCCGGACGCGGTGTTCCCGTGTCGCCGTGGTGTTTGAATGTGCTGCTCATCGTGCTCCTGTCATCGCTGCCGGCGTGGTCGCGAGTCCTGGCCTGTCGCGTAGCGTACGCGGAACCGGGATGACCGGGTCCGCCGGATGTCTCCAATCCCGGCGTGGCGCTCTCGCGTCGCGCCGGGTGCTCTCACTCTCCCGATGACTGAATCAGCGCCGGCGGCGCAGGATGGTCATCCCGCCAATCCCGAGCAGACACGCCGTGCCGGGCGTGGGAACGAGGTTCTCCTCCGTCCAGTCGATCGCGGCGTCGTGTTGAATCTCGTCACCTCCGTCGTTGAAGACGATCCAGAAACTCGGCGAGTTGATGATCCCCCCCTGCGTCGTGGTGAGTTCGAGTTCGAGGAGGTAGATGCCCGGGCCGGTGCGCCCGTTGACGTAGTAGATCGGGTGATCGTCGAGATCGCCCGATGCGGGGAACGTAAATCCCCAGCCGGCGGCGATGGGCGACGAGGGATCAGTCAGCGGTGTGTCGACAAACGCCGTGCCCGCGGGATTCTCGATTCGCATCGTTTCGTTCGCAATGGCGCTGAAATCCGTGCCGTTCCACACGCGCAGCGCCTTGCGGACGTTGAAGCCGATGAGTTCTCCGGCATCAAGGGCGCCGGCCTGGGCGTAGAAGCCCGGCTCGTCCGACACGCCGTCGGAGATCAGCATCTCACCGCCGAAGACACGCTGTCCGGGGAGCACAAACTCGCCCGAGCCGTTGTCGAGCACGTCACCGGTCTTGAGCGATCCTCCGACGATCGTGAAACCGATGTCGCCGCCGTGCGCCAGGGCAGCCCCGGTCATCGATGCCGCCGCGACCACCACCAGCGTATTCGTACTTGTCTTGTTCATATGACTCTCTCCTGCCCGCGCCGCGCGCGAGCATCTTCGTGACTTTCATGCCGCCGATTCGCGTCGAAACACACGACGCCGGAATCGCCCGCGGTCTCCTGTTTCCGCTCGCCGCCGCTCAGCACCCCGCTTCGAAATGCTCGGCAAACTCGTCGTAGTCAAGGGCGTTGACAAACCCGTCGTGGTTGAAGTCCCCCGCGAGGTCCGCGAGTTCGAAGGCGCTGGCGAAGGCGTCGTAGTCAAGGGCGTTGACAAACCCGTCGTGGTTGAAGTCGGCCGGACACCCACCTCCGATGAGGTGGTCCTCCACCCACGCGAAGGCCGCGTCCTGATCTTCCTGCGAGTCGTTCTGGTTGAACACCAACCAGTATGGCTCGCTGGCCTGGATGCCCGCGGTGCTCCACAACTCCAATTCGAGCAGGTAGATGCCTGTGCCCGACGGGGAGAGGAGCGTGTACCCCCAGTGATGATGGAACTTGCCGAATGAGTTGGCCGCCAAGGAGAATCCGATGACATTCGTGTCCGTCAACGGCGTGACAATGGGACCGAGGCTTCCGAGTTTGATCTGAATCCGCTCGTCGGGGACCAGATCAAAGTCGACTCCATCCCACTTGCGGAGCGCCTTTCGGATGGTGAACCCCACCCCGCTCCCGCCCGGGAATACAGCGTCCTCGGAATCCATTCCCGGGTCGTTGGTGAAGTTGGCTGACTCGCCGAAGTCCGCCTGGAAGGCCCGGACGCCCGGCTCGGGCAGGCCTGTTGAGACATTCACCTGGCCGGTCACGATCCTGTTGTGCTGGACGTACAGCAGGATGTCTCCGGCGTGGAGTTGGGCCATCGCGCCGCCGGCGCAGGTGGCCAGCGTCGACGCGGCGATCATGCAGGTGTGCAGTGCTTTCATTCTGATCTCCAGTCCCGGTGGGACATGACTGTGCTCCCCGTCGCGCCTGCTACTTGGCGTACGGCGTCGCGCCGGGGTTGAACTTGTTGTGATCGAAATCCGTGTACACATCGCCGAACTTCAGGGTCTTGGCGTGCCCGTCCAGGAACCCGTAGTTTGCGATGCTCGCGAACGACTTCCCGGGTCCACCGTGCGCGTTGAGTTCCAACTCGGAACTCGCCACGCTCGGCGCGTTCTCGTCGCCGCCGTCGCTCCATCCCTCGGCGTGGATATGGTCCGACTTCGCGTAGTCACTCCCCGTGTGCCCCTCGTTCATCTGGACAAAGTGAACGGTGGACTCTGGGAATGGGATCTTCGTGCGTCGGTCATAGGGCTCTTTCTTCGGATCGAACCCCGGGTTCACGCTGCGCGTGAGCCAGTTGTTCAGTCCGTAACTGGTCCACCGCGCCAGTTTCCGTGTGTCGGGCGACAATCCGTCTCGAACCGCGCCCATCAGATCGTCCAGCGTTATGCCCGAATCCTGTCCTCCCTGGGTGACCGCCCACCTCGGAGAATCATCGCCGGGAGAACGCAGGATCAGCGATCCTCCCGCGTACTCCGCGAGCGCGAACGGCCACGCTCGCTTGACCTCGCTCAACGTCGCGCTCCCGCCGTGCGAGAGGGCGGCGTCAACGAACGCCTCTTTGTTCGCGTCCATGTAGAACTCGTGGGCGACCTCGAGTTGACGCACTTGGCTGAGGCACTTGGTGGTGCGCGCCGACCGTCGCGCCGAGGAGAGCGCGGGCAGCAAGATCGCGATCAGAATCGCGATGATGGCGATGACGACCAGGAGCTCGATCAGCGTAAACGCCGATCGCTCTCGCGATCGCCCGCCCGGGGCGAATCCGCGGATCAGTGTCATGGGATGGGATCCATCGCCGAGCGCGAGTTCATCGCGTCGGCCGGTATGCTGGGACAATCCACGCCGCAACGGGTCTGAGCGCGCCCGTCGCCTCGTTCATCAGATGGAACGTGACCTGTGGATCAGGTGGTGGGCGGCGCCCGCGAGCGGATGTGGGCCGCGGACTCAACCGCTCGCACTTGCTCGTTGATCGGAATGAACCGATCAACGACATCGCCAGTGGGGGCGTAACACAGAACCGCAGGGCACGTGCCCGTCTGGTTCAGTCGGGCCCATTCAAGTTCGCGGCAGGTATCGCACGGGGCCGAGACCTCCGTGTCCGTTCCATGGGACGATTGAACGGCGGGGCCGGCGACCGTTCCTCGCCCACGCGAGGCGGGTTCGAGGTGATCGTGGGTCGCACCGATGTGAACTCGTTCGAGGCCGCCCGGACCGAGGGAGAGGGTCGCAACCAGCGCAACGCACAGCCAGCGCCACCACGCCGTGCGTGCGAGGCTCGCCGAACCTGAATTCAACCTCCGTCCTCGCATGGCGTTCGTCCGTGAGAATCGATTCTCACGAGAAGAGAATACTGCGCGACGGTGGGTTGGTCAAGGAGTATTCTGCTGCACCGGCTCTGATGTCGTGGTATGAACCTGCGCCACTTGTTGATCTCGGACTAACCCAAGCCGCATCGCGATCTGCGCAAGTTCGACGCGATTCGAGACATTGAGTTTGGTTCCCAACGCTGCCCGGTGCCATTCGATCGTCTTCACGCTGCGGTGCAGTCGCTCGGCGATCTCGGCGGTGGAGAGGCCCTCCCCGATGAGGGAGAGCACCTCTCGCTCACGCTCGGTGAGGGTGCTGAGTTGTCCGAAGTCCTCGTGTTTGAAGCGGGTGAGGGGAATTCCGCGAGGGTCCCGACCTGCGAGTCCCAGCACATGAAGCACGCGCGGCACGCCGCCCGGAGGGGTCGGCAAGGGACGCAACGCGCACTGGGAGGTCATTCCCATGGTCGCGCCGGTGACGTTTTCTGGACGTCCGGTCACGGCCACGCGGCGGATGGCATCAAGCCGCTCCTGGAAGAACTCCGGCGCCATGAACTCTGACGCGCTTCTTCCCACGAGGGTTCCCGGAGCGACGCCAAAGGCCAATTCCATGAGGTCGTTGGCGGCCAGAAACCGTCCATTGATATCGATAATCGAGACCGGACTTTTCGTCGTATAAAACAGCAATTGCCAGAGCACCGACGGATCGCTCGTCGGGCTTTGCTCCGGGCTCCAAGCGTCACAGATCACCAGTTCGTCAGCCATGAATCATCCCCACTCATGCTCTCGCTGGGGTGGTGGATACGCACATCCCGACGCGAGTCCGTTCTTGACGCAGGCGATCGGGCTCCCATGAGGTCGCACGTGCGACCCCGCACCGAAGGCTCCAGCAGGCCAACCAACGTCCCGGCCGCCCGCTCCGTGTGATTCCTCCTCAAACAATCCTGATTTCGATCGAGCATGTGCTTTGGAACACACGTCCAGACTTAGAAGCGCTAAGACACGAAGTTTCGGTGAGCAAGAATCCGAACTTGTCTGAAATTATCGCCCGCCCGGCGTTCCGGATGCACATTCGCATCGAAACCAGAGTTTTCCCTGAGGATTACCAGGGCAGAACCGATCTCACCTATAATTCCAAAATATGTGGCGGGAGTGCTTCATCGTCGGGACCTTTGGCGGGATCGGAGCGATCGTTCGATTCACGATCTCCACATGGCTGAATGCTCGATTCCCCACCCATATGGGTGTCGGGACACTCGCGGTCAATGTCATCGGGTGCCTGCTCGGCGGCGTGATTCTCGCCGTGCTTGATTCGTATCGCCCTCTGAACGAATCGCTGCGGCTTGCGCTGATGGTCGGCTTCCTGGGCGGGCTGACGACGTTTTCCGCGTTTGGGTGTGAGATTTTTCAACTCATGCGCGACCAGCGGCCCGTGATGGCGGCGGTGTTTCTGTTCGCGAACCTGATCCTCGGTCTCATCGCGGTCACGATGGGCTTCTTCCTGGCGCGCGTCGCCGTTTAATTCTGCAATGATAGAAGACTGCTCACTCTTGATGAATCGATTCTTGACTCATGGCTCAGGACAGTACTCCAACAATCCCGAATGGAACGAAGGTCTGGATCAAGCCTTCTCACCCGGACGAGCACAGTTTTCTGTCCGGTCCGCTCACGCGTGGCGAGGAGTTTCTGCGTGCGTGCCGCATCTTCGCCGAGTTCATCAAGGGCTTTCGCGCCCTGCACTTTGCAGGACCTTGCGTGACGGTCTTCGGCTCCGCGCGATTCCCCGAGAATCATCCCTACTACGCGCTGGCGCGTGACGTCGGGCGGAAGGTGGCGGAACTGGATCTGACGGTGATGACAGGCGGAGGCCCGGGCATCATGGAGGCCGCCAACCGCGGTGCCCGCGAATATGGAGGGCGGTCGCTTGGTTGCAACATTACTCTTCCAAAGGAGCAGCAACCGAATCCATATTTGGATAAATGGATCGAATTCCGCTATTTTTTCGTTCGGAAAGTGATGCTCGTCAAGTACTCGTACGCCTTTGTTGTTTTACCGGGGGGATTCGGCACGCTCGATGAAGTCTTCGAGACAGTCACGCTGGTGCAGACGCAGAAGATTCGCAACTTCCCCATCATCCTGATGGGCGTGTCGTTCTGGACGCCGATGATCGATTTCATCCGCGACAAGATGCTCGCGATGGGCACGATCGGGCACGGAGATCTCGATCTTCTGATCCTCACCGACTCGCCCGATGAAGCGATGGAGCACATCAAACGCGGCGTGGAGGCGAACTATCCCGAGACGCTCAAACGCCCGTTCCACCGTCGCTGGTGGTTGCTTGAGAAATAGGAATCAGGCATCGGAGAAGGCCAATAGGTAGCGCGTTGCGCTGCATCGACAGGCTCAAAGTCGATCAAAGGCCGTGCGAAATGTTCAAGCGTGATCCCACGCCGGCGCGGTTCGATCCGCCTGTGCGAGCGTACAAATCCGCCTGTCTCGCTGTCTCGGGTCCACACAGAGCCTATCGCCCGGTGCCAGAGGCCTTCTTGAGCAGTGTCAGCCATTCGCGATTACCCGTGCCGGCCGACGTCTTGCCCGCCTTGCCGCCGAGGATCGGCGACTCAACGACTCCCAGCACTTCGGCGCTCAGTGACGGCATCTTCTCGATGACGCGAGCAAGGACGGATTCGGCCAGTTCCGACGCGAGCACGCCCCCGCGTGGGAGTTCCCGTCCCTGTTCCTTTAACTCATAATGCGGCTTGATGAGGGTGATGATGCGTCCCTGGGGGCGAAGCCATGTGAGCGCCGCGGGCACGACCAATCGCTGCGGCGTCCAGCCGAGATCGATGACGACGAGATCGACGCCGCCCGCAATCGGCGTGGCGTGCAGCGCATTGGTGCGTTCGCGGAGCGTGACGCGCGGGTCGTTGCGGAGTTTCCACGCGAACTCGCCGTAGGCGGTATCGACGGAGACGACGCGATCCGCGCCGGCCTGCAAGAGGCAATCGGTGAAGCCGCCGGTGCTGCAGCCCAGGTCGGCGCAGAGGAGTCCGTGCGGGTCGAGGGCAAAGTGAGAGAGCGCGTGCCGGAGTTTCAGCCCGCCGCGGCTGACGTATGGGTTGTCGGGGTCTTTGCGGGTGGCGGACATGCCGCGCCTAGTGGTGGGCCGCCGGGATACCGACGATGGACACGCCCAGTTCATCGGCGGCGTCGAGCATCCGGGCCTTGTCGAGCATGATGACCTCGCCCGCGGCCAAGGCCAGGCAGCCGCCGCCATTGGACGCGAGGTTCTCGATGGTCTTGATGCCGACGGTCGGCACGTCGGAGCGGCGATCGTGGCCGGCCCGCGCGCCCTTGCACAGCGTCCAGCCCTTGGAGCGGCAGAGCTGCCCGGTCCGCTCGATCATGCGATCCGTGCCCTCGACCGCTTCAACCGCGATCACGTCGCGCTCGCGCACCGCGACCGCCTGCCCGATGTCCAGGCTGAGTGTTTGGGCCAGGAGCGGCCAGGCAAAGTCGATGTCGGCCCGCTGCTCGGGCGTCGGCTGGCGCCGCGTCATCACTCCCTCGGTCGAGAGTTCGTCGGGGATCGGCGCGGTCGAATCGAGCAGTGCCACGCCGCAGCGGTCGAGTTCTTCCGCGATCGCGCTGAGCACGGCGTGGGAGCGCTTGTCGTGGCGCAGGTGGCGGTACCAGGCGACCAAGGTGCGCCAATCGGGGATGTTGCGCAGGACCCTGAGCGGGTCGTGCATCAGTTTGGCCTTGTCGACCTTGCCGACCATGATCGCGTGGCGAACGCCCATGCCCGAGAGGATGCGCCCCCAGGTGCCGACGCGGAGCACGCCGACCTCGCGGAACGACGAGCACATGGTGGGGAGTTCGGGTTCGTATTGCTTAGACAGGCCGAGGGCATGGACCGGGTGTCCTGCGGAGCGCAGACCGCGTGCCACCAAGATGGGCAACCTTCCGCCGCCGGCGATCAGGCCGACGGGCGTGGGCGGGGGTGGGGGATCGGGCAGGATGGTGAGTGCACCGGTCATGCGTCGTGCGGCTGGCTGGACCCTGCCGTGGAAGGGAACAGTTTATATCGGCTTGACAGTCCGTTCAACGATCAACGGGCTCTGGGGCCGAAAATCGACCGAACAATGGTGGTGATTCGCTCTCATCGACTCAAATCGCGGCGTCGGCCGATGAATGGAGCGGGCTTTGAGCGAGGTTCTTTGTGAGCAGCGACCCACGAACGTTCTCCTTGGACATAGTTGAGGGCGAAACGCGCTCCGCGGGGCGTGCTGCCGGACCATCGGGCCAGTCCGAGGGTGTCGAAGGCGGGCGTCCGTTCCTTCGGGTGTACTTCTCCTGTGCCAACAAATACGTCCGCGTCTTCCGCGATCGCGCGGGAGAGGGCTACACCGCCCGATGTCCGACGTGCGGCAAGAGCATGAAGTTCCGCGTGGGTGACGGCGGGACGGCACAACGCTTCTTTGAACTCTCCTGTCGCAAGTAGCACCGCGGGCGTTTGGCGTTCGTACACTCGCCCAGCATGAGCACACCCAGCGCCGGTTCGTACCCGCTTTCGAAACCCACGGGCGTTTGCGCGGCCAGCGGGCGGCCTTTGGCGGTCGGGGAGCGATTCGTCGCGGTGCTGGTCGAGATGCCCGACAGCGATTCCATGCAGCGCCAGGATTTCGCGGCTGATGCGTGGGAGAGCGGGGCGCGTCCCGCGGCTCCGGGGCGGGTGTTCGCCACATGGCGATCGGTGATGCCGGAACTCTCGACGCCCAAGAAACTGCTGGTGATGGGCGATGATGAACTGCTCGACCTGTTTGAGCAGTTGTCGGAATCGACGGATCAGAAGAAGTTGGCGTTCCGCTATGTGCTGACGCTCCTGCTGATCCGTCGCAAGTTGCTGCGGTATTCCGGCGTTCGCGGTCGCGGCCCGGGCTCGAAGATGCTGGTGTCGAGGAAGCCCACCGCGCCCGGCGCGGAGATGCCGACGCTGGAAGTGATCGATCCGGGTCTGGATGATGAGACGCTGTCGGGCGCGATGCAGCAGATCGGCGAGTTGATGGGGATCGAGACCACGACTCCCCAGGAGTGTGTCGAGCCCAAGCCCGCGAGCGAGATTCCGGCCGGAGAAGGCGCATGAGCGATCGCGCCGGCGCAGGTCGAGATGGAGCGCCACGGCCGGAGCCGCTCCGTGCGCCACACGCCCTGACGCCGTCACTGTGTTCGCGGTCGGCGCGTCTTTGGTGCGATTCTGAGTCGAGTTACGAACCCGTTCACGGGTCCGTGTGCATGGCGTGCGTGCCTCGCTGGGCGGCGGTTGTTCTTGCGGGAATCGCGGGCGTGTTGCTCCCCGCCTGCGGCGATCTGCCCGTCAAGCCCGGCGACAAGGGTGTCGTGTCCAATCCCATGACGCCCGCGCCGTCGTATGAAGTCATCGCGAGAACGCAGTCGCTCCGAATCGCGGATCTCGATCGCCTGTGGGCCCGCGCCACGCTCCGCATGTACACAATCGACAAGAACGGCGACACCAACGAGGAAGAGGCCGACGGGCACGTTCAGTACATCCGCGATCGCAGGTTGTTCCTCGCGGTGAAGAAGTTGGGCGAGACCTATTTCCAACTCGGCTCCAACGACACGCTCTTCTGGTGGATCGATCTTTCCGACAGCGACCACAAGGTCGCGCTCGTGGGCGAGCACGCCAAGGCCACGCCCAAGACCGCGGCCCGTTTCGGGCTGCCGGTGCATCCGCTCGATCTCATCGACGTGCTGTGCCTCTTGCCGTTCCCGGACAAGCCCGTCGCGCCGCCGAATTGGACACCCGATGGGCGGTACGTCGGCGTGACGCTGCAGGGGCGTTGGGGTCATCGGCGCGTGTTCCTGGATCCCAAGACGCTCGTGCCGCGGAAGGTCGAGGCGTTTGACGGGCGCGGCGCGCTGGTGCTCTCGGCGACGATGAGCGAGGACGAGCCGGTGAAGGTGAAGGGGCTGGAAAAATCCAGCGCGACGATCGCGACCGAGATCGAGATCGACGTGCCCGCCAGCAAGACCCGCGCGAAGATGTCGCTCCACGACCCCGAGAACAGGCGCGACGGCATCTCCGCGTCTGCGTTCGATCTCAAGGCCTTGCTCGATCGCTACGGCGTGAAGGACGCCCGCCTCATGGAGGGCGACGAACAACCCAAGCCCACGCCCTTCGCCGGCGTGAAGATCCGATGACGCATCTGAATCAATCTATCCAAGCGAACGACGCGCCGCCGATCGGACCTCGGCGATGGATAAAGCGCGCGGGATGCGATCGTTTCGCTCGGCTGATCGTGGTCGTGATCTGTGTCTTGTGCGCGATGACCGCATCCCCCGCGCGGGCCGAACCACCGATGACGACGCGCGGCGCCGGTGCGCCGGCGTCGTCGGGCTCACATTCCGTTCCGTCGCACGCGTGGCTCTCGCTTCCGTCCAAGGATGAATGGATCATCGCGCACGTGCCGCCGCGCAGGCAGGCGATGCCCCCCGACGGGAAGGTGCGCGGGGCCGCGGACGGCACCCTGCGACGGGCCGCGTCGCTCTCGGTCGAGCCGGTCGCGATGGCGGCGTTCGGCGAAGATGTCTACGTCGCCGCCGACGACGTCGACGAGAACGGGAAGGCCGCCCGGCGTGTGTGGACCCTGCGCGCCGTCAGCACGGGTGTGGGAGACCTGTGGTCCTATGAGCCCGCCGACGGCCTGCGCTCGCTGCGATCACTCCCCGCCGAGGGACGTCTTGTCGGGATGGCGGCGTCCGGCGCGGGGCTGGTCGCGATTCTCGCGGCGGATTCGCAGGCCCCGCGTGTGCGCGTGCTCTGGCTCAATCGCGGCGAGTGGCAGGACCTCGCCTCGCCGCGTGACGTTGACAACTGGGGTGCACGCCTGCGGTGCATCGCGACGCGCGATGGATTCACGCTCATTGCGCCGGACGATTCGGGCTCGGCCCGAACCTGGTCCGCGTCGCTGCGCGACAGCGGCGAGCACGCTCCGTCGATCGCGTGGAGCGAGGGCGTGCTGGCCCGCGATCGCTCGCTCCCGACCTGCGGAATTCCGGTTGAGTTCGTGTCTGTATGCGGGCGGGTGATCTCGGTCGCGCCCGCCGGCGCGGGCGTCCGTGTGCTGTCGGGTGTCGACGCTGGGAGTTCGACGACGCTCGCCACGATCGAGGGCGTGCAGCCCGACGCGGCGATCGCGCCTCTCGAGAGTCAGGGGCGGCTGGTGCTGGCGTGGACACGGGCCGAGGGATCGCCGCGTCGTCCCGGCGAACCTCCATTGACGGGGCGCGTCGTGGAGATGATTGAACTTTCGGCGAGCACGGGGCGGGTGCTGTACAACGCGCCGAGCCGCGCCGATGGCCCGGTTACGCCCGGCGATCTTGGGCTCCTGGGGCTGGTGCTGATCGTGGCGATGGGGGTGGCGCTGGTGCTCGTCGTCCGCGGAGGCGAAGAAGCCGAAATATCGCTCCCTCCCGGCATGGCCCTGGCCGATCCGGGACGGCGCATGGCGGGGTCGCTGATCGACGGCGTGATCGCGCTCGTCGTCGCATCGCGCCTCCGAGGGACGCCGTTGCTCGAACTCGCGTCGCCCAGCACGTTTGTTTCCGGAGAACTGGTGTGGGTGCTGGCGATCGGGATCATCGCCGGGGCGGCTCTTGGAGCGACGTTCGAGTCTCTGAGCGGGCGGAGCATCGGCAAGGCCCTGACCGGCTGCCGGGTGATCCGTGCGACACCGACGGGCGAGCCGGCGCGAGCGTCGCTGTGGCAGGTGATGCTGCGCAACGCGATGAAGTGGGCTCTCCCGCCGCTCTCGATGCTGGCGCTGGTGGAGCCCAGCCGTCGTTCGCGAATCGATCTGCTGACCCGGACGGTGGTGGTGGTGGAGTATGACCCCGATGCCGACGAGCCGGAACCGGCCGACGACATTTGAATTTGTTCGGTCGGCGTTCGATCGCTGAAGGAAAGAGCGGGGTCCGACCGATACCCAGACAGAGCGAGGCAGGCTACCAGTCGGCGGAGGATTCGCCGAGCCTGTTGTCGTGTGGGCGTTGCAAGGTCGGGGTCCCGCGTCGTGGAGCAGCCGGGCACGGAAAAACCAGCGCCGAATACCCGCAACTGGCGGGACGTGTGGCAACTCCCGCTGCTGGTTCTGGCGGGCGTGATGCTGATCGGGGGCGTTGGCTACCTGATCTCCAAGAAGCCCAAGGTCGATGTCGAGGGAACACTCGTCAAGGCCGAGGAAATGCTCGGCGAGGACAAGTTCGGCGACACGCTGGACTATCTGAACGCCAACGTCCTGCCTCACCTGAGCCGCTCCGACGTCACGCCGGAGTTGCAGGCCAAGTTTCATCAGTTGGTGGCGCGTTCGCTCTACCTGGAACAGCAGCGACGCGGGCTGGACGTGGCGGCGAACCACACCAACGTGGTGTCGGAGTATCACGACGCGGAGAAACTGGGCGCGGCATTGACGCCGAACGACGAGTACTACGTCGCCGACACGCTGGCGATGCTGGGTAAGTTGGACGAGGCGATCGAATCGATGCGCAAGGTCGAGGGGATCAAGCCCGCGCAGCGGTTCTCGCTGTACCGCCGGTTGATCGATGCATCGCTGAAGAACAAGGGCGCGGTCGCGGTGAGCGCCGAACTGCTCGCGGCGATGCTCAGCGAGCCCGAGATCCCGCGCGATGATCGCCTGTGGGCGACGGCACGCCAGGCGGAATTGTTCATCGACCACGACAAGCCGGGCGAGGCGATCACGCGGCTGCTCCGCTCGCTGCCGCGCCTGGGCGTGACCAGTAGCGAGGGGCTCGGCGAGTTGTACATGCTGCTTGGCGAGGCCTACCTGGCGACGGGCGCGACGGCGGACGCGGCCAAGCAGGCCGAGCGTGCCGCGGAGTTGATGAACCCATCGTCAAACGACTACGCGCGCGTGCTGGTGATGCAGGCGCGGGTTGAGGAATCGACGGGCGGGGATGAGGCGGCCCACGAGCGGGCCCGCGATCGATACGCCGAGGTGATCAATCGGTACGGCGGATCGGTGGCGGTGCTCGACGCGCGTCAGGGACTGGCCGAATCGGAGGCGGCGCTGGGCAACACCAAGGAAGCGCTCGAGGCCTACACCGACCTGGTATCGGAGTTGAACGAGGGGAAATCGACACGTGAGGTGACACGTGAAGGCGTCACCGGGTCGCTGCTCGGTCGCTTCAACGAGCGTTACGCCGCGGGAGAGATGGAAGACGCGCTGCACTATGTGCGGCTGGCGGAGTCGATGTACAAGGGCGACGACATGCCGCCCGACGTGCTTCGGTCGATCGGCGATGCGTCGATGGCGCTCGGTCAGGAGAAACTCCCGCCCGAGGACGCGGACGGAATCCGCCCGACCATCGACGATTCGGCCGTGCTCGCCGACGTGCAGCGGAACCTGATGGACGCGGGCGCGGCGTATCGCGCGCACGCCAGCCGCGTGATCCTCGTGTCGAACAACGACTATGCGAAAAGCCTGTGGTCATCGGGCGTGGCGTATGACCTGGCGGGCGACCGAGAGAGCGCGATCGCGGCGTTCCAGGAGTTCGTCGATGGGTTCCCGTCCGATCCGAGGCAGCCCGAGGCCAAGTTCCGCCTGGCACGGGCGCATCAGTCGCGCGGTGAGTTGGACCAGGCCGCCAACCTCTATCGCGAACTGATCGATGCCGGCAACGCCAGCGGCGAGGCGCGGAGCGGCCCGTGGAGCGACGCGAGCTTCGTTCCCCTGGCCGAGACGCTGCTCATGGACAACGACCCGGCCAACGACAACACGGCGGAGCAGTTGCTGAGCAACGTGGTCGACGGCAAGGTTGGCGGCCAGGGAACGACGCGGTTCCGCGAGGCGCTCCTTCTCATGGGGAGCCATTATCACGACGCGGGCAATCACGCCGCCGCGATACAACGCCTGACCGAGTTCACGCAGCGATTCGCCGATTCTCCCCGCCTGGCGGTGGCTCAATACAAACTGGCGGACTCGCTCAGGAATTCCGCTCTGGCGATCGATGAGGACCTGCGCCAGCGCGCCAACTCCGGCGCCGAGGCGCGCGAACTGCAGGCAGCCAGGCGCGATCGACTCACGCGAGCGTTGGATCTCTTCGGCCAGGTGCGTTCCACGCTCGAGGCCGAGCCGGGCGCCAAGCGGACAGCGCTCGAGGAACTCTGCCTGCGTAACGCGTATTTCTACATGGGCGATTGCGCGTTCGATCTTGGCCAGTACGATCCCAAGATGTTCGATCAGGCGGTCGTTCACTACGAGTCCGCCAAGGACCGCTACAAGGGCGAGCCCGCGTCGATGGTCGCGATGATACAGGTCGTGCACGTCTACCTGAAGCAGGGGGATACGGCCCGCGCGACCACGGCCAACGCCCGCGCCCGCGCGTTCTACGAATCCCTCCCGGAGACCGTGTGGGATGATCCCTCGCTCCCGATCGCACGTCGTGATTGGGAGCGATGGCTCGACGCGACCGCGACGCTGAATCGTCAGGCCAGCGTTGGGGGGCAGGAAGGCCAGTAGGAAAGGACGAACGCCGTCGGCGGAGTCGATTGTGAGGTCAGGATGACCATGGAACCGATCGCCAACCCCAGGCCGCGAACGATCGACCCGACGACGCTGGGTGTGTACGCGCGCCTGTGCCGGGTGCTTGATCGCCAGAGCGAACTGCTCACGCAACTCTCGGAGATGTCGCCGCGTCAGCACGAGGCGGTCGAGAGCGAGGACCCCGAATCGCTCATCCGGGTGCTCGCGTCGCGGCAGGAGTTGATCGACGAACTGATGGGGCTGGAGCCCGAAGTCGCGGCGCTCCGGCGCGAGTGGGCCCAGCGGACCGACGCCGATGACGTGCAGCGCCGTGCCGTGGCCGATCGATTCGACGCGACGGCCCTGCTCGCGGCGAGGGTTACGTCCGCCGACACGCGGCATCTGGAAGAACTCAAACGACAGCGCGAGCGGCTCGCGGGCGACCTTGCCGCGATCACCCGCGGGCAATCCGCCACCCGCGCCTACGAGGCCAAGCCGGGCGCGCCAAGCGCCCGTTTCCAGGATCGCGAAATCTGACAATGCTCGAAATCCCCACCCAATCTCGCGGAGCGGAGAGCAAGGCGATCACGCCCGGTGAACTTGCCGAGTTGATGGCGGCGTTCAACCAGGTGACTTCGCGACTGGAGGCGACGCACGATCAACTCCGGAGCGAGGTTGCCCGCCTGACTGGCGAACTCAAGAGCGCCAACGAACAATTGGAGCGGGCCCGTCGGCTTTCCGCCCTGGGCGAGATGGCCGCGGGCATCGCCCACGAGGTGCGGAACCCTCTGGGCTCGATCCGCTTGTATGCACGGCTACTGGATCAGGACCTGACCGACCGCCCCGGCGAGCGCGCAACCGTCGGAAAGATTGCGGCCGCCGCCAAGCACTTGGATGGGATCGTGGGGGATGTGCTGACGTTCTCACGCGAGTTCCGGATCCGTCGCGAGCCGGTCGAGGCCGCGGCGATCGTCGAGCGGGCCTTGGAGTGCTGTCGCCATGACGGCGTGCCTGGGGCGAGTGTGATCCCGGTGCGGGTGGATGTTCCCGACCTCGAGGTCTTTGTGGACTCGTCCCTCTTCATTCAGGCTCTTGTGAACGTGATCCGCAACGCGTTCGAAGCGATGGCGGACTGCACGCCCCCCAATTCGGGGCACCTTCTCACGATTTCATGCGAACGACGGATGGTGGCGACGGGGAAATCCCGGCGTCGCCGGATGGTGTCGATCCGCGTCTCGGACACAGGGCCCGGCGTGCCGCAAGACGTGCGGGCACGGATGTTTAACCCGTTTTTTACCACCCGCTCGGCGGGGACCGGCCTCGGTCTTGCGATCGTTCATCGCATCATCGACGCGCACGAAGGACGAATTGTTGTGGAAAACCGGCAAGATTCCGACTCGACGAACGGCGCAATTTTTGTTCTGATGGTGCCATGTGCCCCGCCACGCCCGGACGGCGTGGTCCGGCACAGCGAACGCGCGCCGGTCGTGGTCGTGCCCGCCAAGGCAGGGGAGCTCGCACGATGAGAACTATCCTGGTCGTTGACGACAAGGAAATGATGCGGGACAGCGTCGCCTCCACGCTCCAGCGTGCGGGGATGAACGTCGTCACCGCGCCCGATGCTCCCGCGGCGCTCGACCTCATCGCCCGGAAACGCCCGGATTGCGTTGTGTCCGATTTCAAGATGCCGGGTATGACCGGGCTCGAACTGGTCGAAAAGGTCCAGCAGATCGACCAGGAACTCCCGGTCATCATCATGACCGCCTTTGGGAGCATCGAGTCGGCTGTCAAGGTCATCAAGGCCGGCGCATTTGACTATCTCACCAAGCCTTTCGAAGGTGATGAACTGATCATCACGATCAAACGCGCCTGCGAGGCGGCACGACTGGCCAAGGAAAACGCGATCCTCCGGGCCGAATCGGGCGAGCGTGCCTCGCTCCCGGTTCAAGGCCCGCGCGGCGTCGAGCGTCTGGTCGGTTCCAGCGACGCCATGACCCGCCTGAAGGAACAAGTCGCCTCGATCGCCGCATCGCACGGCACGGTGCTGATCACCGGCGAATCCGGCGTGGGCAAGGAGGTCGTTGCCCGCGCGATCCACGAATCCAGCCCCCGGGCCGGCGCGCCGTTCCTGGGCGTCAACTGTGCCGCGCTGTCGGAATCACTCCTTGAGTCTGAACTCTTCGGGCACGAGCGCGGCGCGTTCACCGGCGCTGAAAAACTTCGCAAGGGGCGTTTCGAATTGGCCGACGGCGGCACGCTGCTGCTCGACGAGGTGAGCGAGATCTCCCCGCGGGTTCAGGCAAAGCTCCTGCGGGTGCTGCAGGAACGCGCGTTCGAGCGAGTCGGTTCGAGCGTCACGATCGGTTCGGACGTTCGCGTGATCGCCACCAGCAACCGCGACTTGCCCAAGTCGGTCGCGATGGGCGAGTTCCGCCAGGACCTCTACTACCGCCTGAATGTGCTCCCGGTTTCCATTCCGGCGCTGCGCGAGCGGGCGGCGGATGTTCCCGCCTTGGCATCGCACTTCGTGATGCAGATCTGCAAGCGCGAAGGCCGACCCGTGCTGTCGTTCGAGGGGCCGGCCCTGGATGCGCTGTCGGCGTATCGCTGGCACGGCAACGTGCGTGAACTCCAGAACATCTGCGAGCGTGCGGTGGTGCTGTCGACGGCGAAGACGGCGTCGATCCCGCTGGCGATGATCGCGCCCTGGCTGCGCGAGACCCCGACGACCGCGGTGGCGGCCGCCGGCCCGCTGGTCGAGCCCAAGACCGGCACGTTCGCCACGACCCCCGACATCGACGGGCGGACCCTGGAAGAGATCGAGCGAGACGCCATCATCCGTGCCCTGAACCGTTTCGATGGTCATCGCCAGAAAACCGCGGCGGCCCTGGGCATCGGCGTGCGCACGCTCGGGCTCAAGATCAAGAAGTGGAAGGAACTCCACATCGTCCCGCCCACGCTGTAGCGTCGTGATGGGTGTGTGGGCGATGCGAACGCTGGCGAGGCGATTGCGCGCCAACGGGGGCACAGCGGGTGCTTTCGCCCACCGGTCGGGGCGATCGGCACGGGCTTTGTGGGGCGCCGAGGCAGGAGGCCGACATGTTCATCGCTGACATCTTCAATTCCGGCGCGATGCCGACGCTCGAGGCGGGCATGCAGTTCGCCGCCCAAAGGCAGCGGCTGCTCGCCCACAACATCGCCAACATCAGCACGCCCGATTTCCGCCCGGTGGACTTGTCGGTCAAGGACTTTCAGGCGGTGCTGGCCGATGCCGTCGCCCAACGACGCGAGGCGACCGGCGGCGAGCAGGGGCGGTTGGACCTCAAGAAGACCAGCGAGATCGAGATGGTCGCGGGCGGGACGCTCCGGTTCACCCCCAGGACTTCCTCGGGCAACGTGCTCTTTCATGACCGGAATAACCGCGACGTGGAGCGGCTGATGGCCGACCAGGCCGAGACCGTGGCCGCGTATCGTGCCGCGTCCGACCTGCTCCGCGGCCGCTTTGCCCTGCTCAAGAGCGCGATCTCGCAGCGCGTCTAGTCCCGTTTCGTCTGCCTCGTGACCCGGGGCTGAGGCCCATCGCCTGGTTCTGGCATCCCATTCGCGTGGGGACCCATCGTGTACGGCTCGCTCGACATTTCGACCAGCGGCATGATCGCCCAGCGGAACCGCATGGCGGTGATCGCCTCGAATATCGCCAACCGGAATGTCATGCTCGATGAGAACGGGCAGGTCAATCCCTACCGCCGACGTGAGGCCATGTTCGCGGTGGGGGACCCGACTGCGTCGACCGAAGAAGGTCGGGCGCTGGGCGTGCACGTGTCGGATATCTCGATCAATCAAGGCCCGCTGAACTATCACTGGGACCCGACCAGCCCCTACGCCTACAAGTCAGGGCCGAAGGCGGGCTATGTGCCCGACCCGGACATCGATCTCGTGACCGAACAGATCAACGCGATGGAGGTGTCGCGTGCATATGAGGCAAACATCGCGGCGGCGGAGGCCTCCAAGGCGATGATCGCGCAGGCGCTGCGTCTCCTCGCGTAGACTCCGGCGTCCTCGGCGCGTGTTCGTGATTAAGGCCGGGCGTTCCCGGCGGAGCAGTACCATGGCGGACCCCCTGGGGTTCATCAATCAGGCCGCGGCCGCCCGGAGCATCCAGCCCCGGAACCTGTCGCCCCAGTCCGGTCAGCAGGACGGGCCGTCGTTCAAGGACGTGCTGCTGGACAACCTCAAAGAGGTCAACAGCCTCCAGCAGGACGCGACCAAGGCGATGGAAGACCTGCAGACGGGCAAGCGATCGGACCTTGAGGGTGTGATTCTGGCGACCCAAAAGGCGGACACCGCGTTTCAGATGCTCCAGGCCCTGCGCAACAAGGTCATGGAGGCGTACGAAGAAGTCAAACAGACGCGGGTCTAGAGCCGGCGGAAGGCAAGGCGCAAGGTTGGCGTGGGGCTGGCGCAGGTCCCGCGCGTTGGCGCAATCGACCGACATTCAAGAGGATTGCCCCGGCGGTCCGAATGGAGTAGTTGCGGGTGCCCGCGAGTGGTCGCGCATCCGCCGCGCGGGGACCGCGCGCATCGGCATGGAGGCCGGGCATGGAAAGGCTCCGCAAGGCACTGGCGACGATCGCCAAGGCTTTGAGCAGGCTGGACACGACGCAGAGGCTGCTGATCGGCAGCCTGGTGGTGATCGCCGGGATGGCGTTATTCCTGGTTGCGCAGTATGCAGGGCGTGCCTCGTGGTCCGAGGTGCTCCCTGGTTCGACGCTGTCCGAGCAGCAGGCCGCACAGATCGTCCTGGCCAACGCGGGTATCGACGCGCAACTGACGGACAAACTGACGGTGCCTTCGGGGGATCGCCAGCGGGCGCAGGCCGTGCTTGCCCAATCGGGCGCGATGCCCGCCGACGCGGCCTTGATGTTCCGCAACATCATCGAGAAGCAGAGTTGGCAGTTCTCGCGTCAGCAGAACGATCGTCTGTACGCGATCGCGCTGCAGAACGAACTGGCCGGCGTGATCTCGAACTTCCGGGGCATCAAGTCAGCCACGGTGATCATCGATTCGCCGGACTCGGCGGGGTTCGGGCGGACGATGATCAAGCCGACTGCGTCGGCGACCGTCTTCTCCAAGAGCGGGCAGCCCATCGACCAGGGAACCGTGGACGCCGTCGCCCAGTTGATCGCCGGCGCCCGCGCGGGGCTTCTTGTTGAGAACGTGCGTGTGATCGACGGGAGCAGCGGTCGACAGCGCAAGGCCTCGTCCGAAGAAGACGTGTCGAGCAGCACCTACATCGACCACGCGACCAAGATGGAAGGGTCGCTCCAGTCGAAGTTGATGGAGTTGCTCGCGTATATCCCCGGGCGGATCGTCGCGGTGACGGCCCAGGTCGATGTGACGCGGAGCAACTCGACCGTGACAAAGTACCTGGAGAAGGGCGAGGGCACGACGTCGCTCATCAAGACGACGAAGGAATCGACGACCACGTCGTCGCAGGCAGCCCAGGGTGGCGCCGAGCCGGGCGTGCGCTCGAACCAGGCAGCGGATATCAACAGGGGATCGGGCGGATCAGGGAATAAGTCCGAACAGACGGAAGAGAACCGCGAGATGGACAACCGGGTGGGCTCCACGACCGAGCACACCGTGAACCCCAAGGGCAACCCGACGATGGTGGCGGTGTCGGTGGGTGTTCCCAGCGCGTACGTGGTTGATCTGATGAAGAAAGAAGCGGCCAAGGCGGGGGCGGCGCAGGGCGGCGCGGCGGCCCCACCCACGCCGGAGCCCAGCGAGCAGGAGATCCAGGCGAAGTTCGACAAGGACATCAAGCCCAAACTAGAGGAGAGCATCCTGCCGCACGTGCGTGCGATGAGCGTGGATATCGCAAAGGGCGCGGACGCCGCGCAGGTGGCGGAACTTCTGAAGAGTCAGGTAGCGATCAGTTTGATTCCGATGGATCTCACGCCGATCACAGGGGGGGGGAGCGGAGGTCTCATGGGCACCAGCGGCGGATTTCTGGCGATGGGAGGCGGGTTGATCGAGAAGGCGGTTCTCGGCCTGCTCGCCGCGGTGGCGCTGGGGCTGATGTTCATGATGACGCGTCGGACGGCCAAGAAGATCGAGATGCCGACGGCCGAGGAGATCGTCGGGTTGCCGCCCACGCTGGAGGCCAAGAGCGACCTGATCGGTGAGGCCGAGGAGGGCGATTCGCCGATGGCGGGCATCGAGTTGGACGAGTCCGAGGTGGCAGCGCAGAAGATGCTCGATCAGGTGAAGGAGTTGGCCAAGTCCAGCCCGGACAGCGCCGCGAGCATGATCAAGCGATGGGTGACGGTCGAGAACTGAGACTGAGGAGGCCGCGTGGCGCGCAAGCCCGGAGAAAAACTCCCGTCCGATCCTTCGCAACTGGAGGGCCTGACCAAGGCGGCGATCCTGCTGCTGTCGCTGGGCCCGGACAATGCGGCGGTCGTGCTCAAGCAACTTGATCAGGAAACGGTCCAGGAGGTGACGCGCGAACTGGCGGGTCTCGGCCGGGTTCCGATCGACCTGCTGAACGCGGTGATCGCGGAGTTTTATCACACGATGATCGCGTCGCAATACGCCAACGAGGGCAACCTCGAGTTTGCGAAGCAGATCCTGACGCAGTCGATGGAGGCCAAGACGGCGGAGCGCGTGCTCCAGCAGATTCAGACGCAGGTGCAGAAGACGCCCTTCGCGTTCCTGCAGCGGGCCGAGTCGGAAAACCTTCTGACCTTCATCCAAGACGAGCACCCGCAGACGATCGCGCTCATCGTGTGCCACCTGCCGTACCACAAGGCGGCGGAGATCATGGGCGGGCTGCCCATGCAGAAGCAGATCGAGGTCATCAAGCGCATCGCCAACATGGAACAGACCAACCCCGAGGTGATCCGCGAGGTCGAGAAGGGGCTGGAATCGCGCCTGGCGAACATGCTGGTGCAGAGCATGGAAAAGGCGGGCGGCGTGCCGACGGTGTCGGAGATCCTGAACCTCGCCGATCGCGCGACGGAGAAGGCCATCCTCGAGGGTCTCGAAGCGGACGATCCCGACCTGGTCGAGCAGATCCGCCGTCTGATGTTCGTGTTCGAGGACATCATGCTCGTGAACGACAAGGGCATCCAATCGGTGCTCAAGGAGGTCGACAACGACGAATTGACGCTGGCGCTCAAGACGGCGTCGCCCGAACTTCAGGCCAAGATCTTCGCGAACATGTCGGAGCGAGCGGCGGCGCTCATCAAGGAAGACATGCAGTTCATGGGGCCGGTGCGGGTGAGCGACGTCGAGGCCGCCCAGCAGCGCATCGTTGATATCGTGCGTCGCCTCGAAGAAGCGGGCGACGTGGTGATCCAGGGTCGCGGCGGGGATTCCGACCTGATCGTGTAACGCGGGGGTTCGCGTCCCATGGCGCTCATCAAACAGGCCGAGTCTGCCCCGCACCTGCGCGACGCGATCGTGCTGGACTTTGGCGACTTGGCCGCCCACGCCGAGGAAGCACGGAAGAAGGCCAAGGCGCAGGCACAATCGATCGTCGATCAGGCGAGCAAGGAACGCGAGCGGCTGATTTCGGATGCCGCCGGCGTTGGTCGGGCCAAGGGATTCGAGGAAGGTAAACGCGACGGGCTCGAGAAAGGGCATGCGGAGGGGCGCACCGCGGCGATGAAGGAGTATCAGGCACGCCTCGACGCGCTCAACAAGTCGTGGGCCAGGGCGCTCGAATCGTTCCAGGCGGAGCGCCGCCAACTCTGGTCCGATGCGCACAATGACGTCGTGCGTCTGGCGCTCACGATCGCCGAGCGCATCATCAAGCGGGCGCTGGATCTCGATCCATCGATCGCGGCGTCGGAAGTACAGGCCGCCCTGTCGTTGCTCGCATCGCGCGCCACCGTGAAGTTGCTCGTGAATCCTGAGGATCAGGAACTGATCAAGGCCGCGATCCCGGGCATCCTCTCATCGCTCGGCGCTTCGCACGATGTCGAACTGATCCCCGATGGATCGATCCCTCGTGGCGGGTGCCTTCTCCGCACGCCGGCGGGCGGCGAGATCGACGCGACGCTCTCCACGCAGATCGATCGAATCCGTGACGTGCTCCTGCCGGCGCGGGATCCCGCGGAGGGCGCATGACCACGCTCGCCGCCGCGTTCCAGACGGTTCACGCCGCACAGCCCATCAAACTCTCGGGGCGCGTGGCGACGCTGCGCGGTCTGTCGGTGCTGGTCGAGGACCTGCCCACGCCAATCGGTACGCTCGTGAGGCTCGGGCGGCACGACGCGACGCGCGAGGCGGCGTTGGGCGAGGTGGTTGGCTTCACGCGCGAGCACACGATTGTGATGCTGCTGGGGCAGGCGGCCGGGCTGCGCGCGGGCGACCCCGCGATGGCGATGCAGGCGGCGCCGACCGTGCCCGCGAGCGAGGCGCTTCTGGGGCGATGCGTCAACGCGCTGGGGAGGCCGATCGACGATGGGCGAGCGATCGTCGGCGCGACGCCCGTTCCCCTGAACCCCGAGCCCATCACGGCGCTGCGACGCGCGATCATCCGCGAGCCTCTGCACACGGGCGTGCGTGCGATCGATCTCATGACGACGGTGGGGCGCGGGCAGCGCATGGGCATCTTCGCGGGTCCCGGTGTGGGCAAATCCACACTGTTGGGCACGATCGCACGGAGGTCCGACGCGGACGTCAACGTGATCGCGCTGATCGGCGAGCGCGGGCGCGAGGTGCGCGAGTTCGTTGAGCACTCGCTCGGGCCGGCGGGCATCGCGCGATCGGTCGTCGTCGTTGCGACGGGCGACGAATCGCCGGTGATGCGTCTTCGTGCGGCCCGCTACGCCTGCGCCGTCGCGGAGTTCTTCCGGGACCTCGGGCGGAACGTCCTCTTGATGATGGACTCGGTGACACGCTTCGCGCACGCGCAGCGCCAGGTCGGCCTTTCTGTGGGCGAGCCGCCCACAACCAAGGGGTACACGCCCAGCGTGTTCGCGCAGATGGCGCTGATGTTGGAGCGGGCGGGCGCGGTCGACGCGGCGCCGGGCACACGCGCGGGCTCGATCACCGGGCTCTACACGATTCTCGTCGAGGGCGACGACATGACCGAGCCGGTCTCCGACGCCGCCCGAGGGATCCTCGACGGGCACCTCGTGCTCTCGCGCAAACTGGCGCACAAGGCGCACTACCCGGCGATCGACGTGCTCGACTCGATCAGCCGCGTGCAGGACCTGGTCGCGGACAAGGAGCATCTTGCGGCGCGTCGCCAGGTGCTGCGGCTCATGGCGATGTACAAGGAAGTCGAGGACCTGGTGCAGATCGGCGCATACGCCAAGGGGAGCAGCCCGGAGACCGACGTCGCGATCGAGTTGCAGCCGCAGATCATCGATCTTCTGCGCCAGTCGCGCGAGGACGCGACGGATTTCGGCGCGGCCCGGACGCGTCTGCTGAAACTGGCGCAGCAGGCGATGGACATGCTGGCCAGGGTCGGGCGAGGGCGGAAGTGAATCGGATCGAACCTCTGGGGAGTAACGCGTGGCGAAGTTCGTATTCCAGTTCGAGGCGGTTCTGAAGCAGCGGCGTGCCGTGGAGCGAGCCCGCCAGCTCGCGGTCGCATCGATCGAGCGTGAGCGACTGGCGCTTCAGGACACGATCAGCGCGATGCAGCGGCAGATCGTGCGTGAAAAGAACGACCTGCGCGAGCAGTTGCTGGCGGCGCGCGAAGGGGCACACGTGGACCTGCGCTCGGTGCGACTCCAGGCCGGCGCGTCGCTGGATGCCGTCGCCAAGACGCAGCGGGCGGTGCTGCAGTTGGCGGGCGTGCATTCGCGACTGGACGCGGCGCGTCTGCAGTTGCTCGATGCCGCGACGAAACGAAAGAGTGTGGAGATGCTCAAGGAGCGGCGGTTCGAGGAGTGGAAGGCCGAGCAGGCCGCGTTGGAGGGGCGGATGCTCGACGAACTTTCGGTGATGCGAGCGGCGCGGAAGGAAGAACCGGACGTCGGGGGTGACTCATGAAGTCGCTGTGGACATTGGTCGCCGTGCTAGCCCTGGCGAATCTGCTCGCGATCGGGGGGCTTGTCGCCTGGCTGGGCGCGACGCAGCGCCTGGACAAGGAGCGCGTGCTGGCGGTGAAGCAGATCCTGACCGACCCCGTGCCCGTGACCAAGGCCAAGGCTGCGGCGGACGAATCCAAGGCCAAGGACGAGGCCAAGAAACAGGCCGAGGACGCCAAACTGAAGCGCCAGCCGACATCGAGCGAGCAGCAACTCCGCGAACGATTGGAAGAAATCGAACTCGATCGCCAGCGTGCGGCACGTCTGCGTTCGGAGGCGTCGCTCCTCCAGAAAGCACTCGCGGAGCAGATCGCGACCATCGAGACCAAGCAGAAGTCACTGACGGACGAGAAGAAGAGCCTTGAAGCCGCACAGAAGGCGATCGCCGACACGGAGGGCAACGCCCAGCAGCGAAAAGTGCTGAGCACGCTCGAATCGCTCAAGCCCGCGCAGGCCAAGGCGACGCTCAAGCAACTTATCGACGAGGGCGTCGACGGGCGCGCCCAGGCGCTGCGTTACCTCGACCAGATGGACGAGGGTGTTCGCGGCAAGGTCATCAACGAGTTCATCAAGGAAGACCCGAAGTTGGCAGCGGAATTGCTTGAAGGACTACGGACGCGGGGCCAGAAGCCCAAACCGAGTACTCCCGCGCCCGGAGCGCCGCCCACGTGAACAACCGGGTTCAGCCCGATTCCAACCCGCCCCGCCTTGTTGAGCCCCGCGCGTCCGGCGCGCCGGATTCGTCGCGCACCCCGTCGATTGATGCGCTCTTTGCGCAGGCTTTGGCGTCGGTGGCCGCGTCGTTTGCGCCCGGGAGCATGCCGGTGCTGAACGGAGTCCCGACGACTTTGGCATCGTCAGCGCCTACGGGGCGTAGCGAGGCCAAGCGGAAACTGACGGAACCCGAATCACGCGACGCCGCGTTGTCGCGTTCCGACACGCATCATCACGAACCGGGTGTGTTGGAAATGAACACGCCGATGTCGGCCGCGCAGCACGCGCGCCAGGAACTGCGCCGCGCCAGCGACTCCGGCGTGGCGGACAGCGCGCCGACCTTGTCCGATCCCGCGCCATCCGACGCCGCCGGTGAGCGACCGGGCCAGGGTGTGCCCGCCACGATGCACACGGCTTCGCAGAGCGAGGGCGGGCGCGGCGAACCCCAGCCTGCGGGCCAAGCGAAAATGCGGCAAGAAGCCGCGAACCCATCGGGAGCAACGCGCTCGAACGGCTCATCGGGATCCGACAACACGAGCAACCAATCGCGTGGTCAGAACGCCGGCAGTTCGTCGAGTACGCCCCAGAATGTCGCCGTGACACCTCTCGCCACGACGACACATTCCGCCGGAACTCCCTCCGATACTCAGGCCGTGGCGTCGGCAGGCGGCAAGGTCGAAGCGGCGGGTGGCGCTGTGTCGGGTGCTGCGGCCGCGAAATCCGATCCGATGGCCGCCTTGGGCGCGCTCGGTGCTCGCTCGTCGCGCGTGCGTTTCACGACCGAAGTGGTGACAAATCAAGCGACTCCACGTTCAGCGTCGCTCCCCGACCAGGTCGCACGCGGTCTGGCGACGCTCCTTCGCCATCAGGGCGGAAGCGTTACGATCCGCCTTACCCCCGAAACGCTCGGGCAGATCAAGATCAACCTCAAGATCGAGGACGCGCATGTCTGGGCGACATTTCAGCCCTCGTCCGATGCGTCGCACGAAGCGATCGACCAATCGCTCGCGTCCCTTCGCTCATCACTCGAATCGCGCGGCCTGATCGTCGAACGCCTCGAAGTCGTGCCCTCGGGCGTCGCGAACTTTGAGCAGTCACTGCGCGATTCCAATCATCAGTCGAGTTCGTCGGGCGAGCAGCGCCCGAGCGAGCACAGCGACCCGAACATGGCGGACTCACAGTCCGGCTCTCAGCCGGAGACTGGCGGCTCTGGCCGGGGCTTCGGCGATCAGGGCTCGACGCGGGCGGCGGGGATCGACGGGCCGATTTCGTCCCCAGATACCGAACTCCTCCCTGATTCGATCGGCTCGGCGTCGCTGTTTATGGAGGAATCGTCTTCCGAATCCGGAATGGCCCGCCGCTTGCGTCTGGACGCCGTGGCGTAGTTGCGGTGCCGTTGCGGGCAGTGCGCCGGCTGGGCGAGCGGCTCTCAACGGAACACGCCGCCGACGGGAAGGGATTGACATGGCCACGGTCGACGCAGTCGCGGGAAACCAGTCGGGCACTTCGGGGGTCAACTCGTTCTCGGGGATGTCGAGCGACGACTTCATGAAGATCGTGCTCTCGGAACTCTCCAAGCAGGATCCGCTGAAGCCCAATGACACCTCGGCGCTCATCCAGCAGATATCGCAGATCCGCTCGATCCAGTCGGACATTGATCTTTCATCGACGCTCAAATCGCTGGTCAAGGACGACCAGTTCTCCACGGCCGCGGGCCTGATCGGCGCCAACATCAGCGGGCTGACCGAGTCCAACCAGCGTGTGACGGGGATCGTGACCACGGTGAGCCGCACCGACAACGGCGCGGTGCTGACGCTGTTCACTGGCGAGCGAGTGCCGATGTCGAAGGTCGATGAGATCAAGGTATACACGGGCGAAAACAACAATACCAACTCGCAGGGGTGATCAACATGTCGCCATCTCTCACGGGTTCTGAACTTCTGCGGGCGCTCCAATCTGGGCGCGGCGTTCATCCGGCCGACGGCGGATCAAAGGTCGGTGTGGAGACGCTCGACTTTGAGGCGATGCTCAAGCGCGTGAAGGCCGAGGGATTCCAAAGCGGGCTGGGTGTGAGCGTCGCGCCGGAGGCGGGTGTTCAACTCTCCGACGATCAACTCCAGCGGATCGCCGCCGCAGCCGACGTGGCGCAGGCACACGGCGTGAACCGCGCCCTGGTCACGATCGACGGCATGAACCTTCTGCTCGATGTGGGCGTGCGCAGCATCACGGGCAAGGTCGATATCCAGCCGGGCGTGCCCGTGACGGGCGTCGACGCGGTGATGCACGTGCCCGATTCGGGCGGCGCGACGGGCATTGCGGCCGGGGCGGCGCTGTCGACTTCGCCGCTCTCTCGCACGCTCCCCCCGAAGAACCCGTCGCTCCTGGCGGCGTTGTCCAAGTCGTCCGCCGCCTAGCGCCGGCGCGATTTCCCGCCATTCTCTCCGGCGCCCGCGCGCCAAGGAATCTGCCCATGGCTTCCACTATCGCGATGTTCACCGCTCTCTCGGGGATGAACGCCAACGCGCGAAACCTCGACGTCATCGGCAACAACATCGCCAACGTGAACACAACCGCTTACAAATCCAACCGGCTCCTCTTTTCGTCGATGTACGCGCAGACCTTTTCCACGGGCACCGCGCCGGGCGAAACAACGGGCGGCACCAATCCCGGCCAGATCGGGCTCGGGGTCACCATCGCCGGAACGCAGCGCAAGTTCACGGGCGGCACGATCTCGCCCACCGGGAATCCCCACGATCTGGCGATCGAGGGTGATGGCTTCTTCGTCGTCGACCACGCCGGCGAGCAACTTTACACCCGCGACGGCTCGTTCACCAAGAACTCCGAGAGCGAACTGGTGACGGCCGGGGGTGACCGCGTGCTCGGGTTCGGGGTGGACGATAGTTTCAACGTGAACGAGACCGAGTTAACCTCGATCCGCGTTCCGGTGGGAACGATGAAGATCGCCGAGGCGTCGACGCGCGTCCGCCTCTCCGGCAACCTGAACGCCGCGGGAGCGCTCCCGTCGCAGGGCTCGTCGACGCTGCTGATGGGCGATGCGACGAACTATCTTCGCGCGATCACGACGGCGAATCCGCCGGTGAACACCGGCAACGTGCTCCAGACCGATACACGTCTGATCGACATCGAGGATCCGACGCTCCCCGCGTCAGACACCCCGCTCTTTGCCGCCGGCCAGTTCTTCGAGATCCGCCAGGCCGAGAAGGGGAGCAAGCAACTCCCGACCCAGTCGCTCGAGATCACCGACACGACCACGATGCAGGACCTCTTCGATTTCATCGAAGAGACGCTGGGCATTAGCACCGACTCCGGGAACAACCCGGACGGCACGACGCCCGGGGTGTCGCTCGATCAGACGACCGGGGCGATCACAATCGTCGGCAACGCAGGCAAGACCAACGACCTCTCGATCGAGCCCTCGGACTTCCGACTGCTCAACGCCGACGGTACCTACAGCAAGGCCCCGTTCTACACGGACAAGACCGCCGACGCCGACGGCGAAGCGGTGCGCACGACGTTTTTCGTCTATGACTCGCTCGGGAACACGGTCAATATCGACCTGACGTTCGTGCTGGAGTCGCGTGGAAACACGGGCACGACGTGGCGCTACTACGCCGAGTCCGCCGACGACAGCGACATCGCGCTCCAACTGTCGACCGGCACGGTCGAGTTCGACACGCAGGGACAACTGGCGACCACCGAGCCGATCTCGCTGACGATCGATCGGAGCGGCACGGGCGCCGATTCGCCCCTGGGGATCAGCGTCCGACTCGCCGATTCCCAGGACAACGTCACCGCTCTGGCCGACACCACGTCCGCCGTCGCCGCCACTTCACGCGATGGCGTCCCGATCGGCACCCTCACCTCGTTCGGCGTCGGCGCCGACGGGACGATCACCGGCTCGTTCTCCAACGGCATGACGCGCACGCTCGGGCGTGTGGCGCTGGCCAATTTCATCAACGACGGCGGCCTGGTCGATGCCGGATCCAACTTGTACCGTGTCGGCCCCAACTCCGGTTCTCCGGTGGTCACGGGCCCAGGAACCCTCGGGGCCGGGCGAATCGCGGGCGGCTCCCTGGAACTCTCCAACGTCGACATCGCCGAGGAGTTCATCAACCTGATCGTGTCGCAGACGGGTTATTCGGCCTCCTCACGCGTCATCCAGACCACCAACGACCTCTTCCAGCAACTCCTCGTGCTCGCCCGGTAAACGCCGTTCAAGTCGCGGGGGTATCCCCCCGATAACTCCCATCGTCCGGGGCCATGGGAGTTGTTGCGTGCCGAGTTCACTTGCTCAGTCTTTCTGGTCCGACTGGCCCTGGCAGGCGCTCGCCGGCGTGGCGCTCATTGTGCCCGCGTATTTCCTCGCGCGGCTGCTGGGAGGCCCGAGGTTGATCGAACGCCTCGTCTACAGCACGAGCGGCAAGCCGGCGCAGATCATCGACTCGCTGGTCGAATACGCCGTCCTCGTGCAGGTCGCCGGCGGAAAGGTCTCCAGCGTCGCCCCTCCCGAGGCCATCCGGCACGACCCCGCCTTCCGACTGGGCACACGGTTGCTCGCCGGCGGCGCTGACGCCGATCGCCTGCGCGATGCGATCGATCAGTACATGAACCGCTTTGCGACCCGCGCCTCGCACCGCCGACGGATCGCGGTGCTCGCCGCCCTGACACCCATCGCGCTCCTCATCGTCTTCATGCTCGCGGCGGCGCACATCATGGCCACGCCCAGTTCCACCAACGCGTGGTCCGCCGCGGCTACGTTCGTCGCGTTGCTCGCGGGCCTCGCGGGCGTCACGCTGGGGGTCCCGCTGCTGGAGCGGCTTCCGAGGGCCGAGACGGCCCGCCTGATGGAACTGATGCTGATCGAGGCCGGCCTTGTCCTCCTCGCCCAGGGCCAGGCTCCCGCTTTGATCCGCGACCGCCTGCGCGAGATGGTTCCGTCGTCGCACGCGACGACTTCGCAGGTCCGCGCGGCGGCGTGAACGGGGCGTCCGCAACGTCCGCGAACCACGCCGCCCATAGCACCTGCGCCGCCAGCGCCGCCTGCTCGCATTGCAGGGGTGTTCGACAGCGCACACCCGCCCATCCGGAGCGTCGATTCCGCCGATCCTTCAGGCGCATCGTGCGCCACGGAGTTCGGCGCCATCCGCGAAGGGAGTCACGGCGTGAGCAGCAAGCCTGAAGCAGAGAAGAAACCCGAAGCCGCTCCCGCCGATGGGGCCGCTGGCGCAGAGAAGAAGAAGGGTTCGAAACTGCCCATCATCATCGCCGCGATCATGATTGTTGAGGGCGCAGGTGTGTACTTCCTGGTCAGCATGCTCGGGCACAAGCCCGCCGACGCTGAGGCCCACCAGGTCGAGGGTGGTGGCGAGGCGGCCCTGGCCAACTCCCAGGTCGAGATCCCGCTCATCGAGGACAAGTTCCAGAACATGTCCACCAACAACGTGTGGCTGTGGGACGCCTCGATCGTGCTCAAGGTGAAAAAGAAGCACGAGCCGGAGATTACCACACTCCTGGAAGAGCGAAATGCAGAGATCAAGGAAGGCATCGCGATGATCTTCCGCAAGGCCACCCACAACCAGTTGCGTGAGCCTGGCCTTGAGACCCTCAATAGGCAGTTGGCGGCCTTCGTCGGGAAGATCGTGGGCAATGACCACGAGGGCAACCCCATCATCGAGCGGGTGCTCATCCCCAAGTGCCGTGGCTTCCAGGCGGATTGATCGCCGCACGATCGAATATCGAAAACTGTCGGCGGCACGCCGAGTTGTCCGATGCTCCCTCGTTGCTGGGTGCGAGCGCCCGGCGCGGTGGTTATCGGTCCACGCATGGAGGCGAGGCCGGCCGCCGAGGTCAGGTGGTCGTATCGCGGGTGATCCGCCGTATGGCCGGGCGATCGAGGGGCTCAGGATGAGCGATTGGTCGAGAACACAACTCCGAAACGCGGACGCATCCGAGGGCGGTGGGCCCGACGCCGCCGCCGAGGCCGCCCTTCGCGCCGCCAAGGAGGCGATCGCGTCGCTCGCCAGTGATGCGGCCGCCGCCGCTGCCGGCGTGCCTGCGACACCCGTCGAGCCTGTCGCCACGACGCCACCTCCGACTCCCGCGCCTATGCATCCCGCGGCGCCGATGGACCTCCCGAAGTTCCAACCCAGCGGCACGACACTCCCGCCGAAGGCGATCGACCTCCTCTCCAACGTCGCGCTCAAGGTCCGCATCGAACTGGGCCGGACGCGGATGCTCGTCGAGGATGTGCTCCGCCTTGGCGACGGCTCGGTCATCGAACTCGACAAACTCGCCGGCGATCCGGTGGATATCTACGTCAACGATCGCCCGGTCGCCAAGGGCGAGGTGCTCGTGCTCAACGACAACTTCTGCGTCCGCATCAACGAGATCATCGATCCGGCGTCGCTTGAAGGAGGCGTCAAGGCCAGCGCTTAGCGCCGGCCAGCATTTCAGCGCGGCATATGCCGGCGTGCGACGGAGTCGCTCGCGGACCACGGTCCCGCTCAGCCAGGATGGCTCATGCCCAATGTCCGCCGCCCATCTCGCGTTCCTGCCCTCTCCGCCGCCCTTGGCGTGAGTGGCATCCTCTTCCTGTCCACGATTGCTTCCGCATACGCCGTGCCAAACGCCGTCGGGCCAGGCGAGCCCGAGGCCGGCACGCCGCCCGCCGCGAGCACGCAGAATGCTCCGCCTGTCCCCGAGATCGAATCGCAATCGCTCGGAGCGCCCCGCCTGTCGGTGGATGCCTCGCCCGCGGGCAGGCCCGTGACAAAGTCTGAGGCAACCAGCCCCGCCGACATGTTGAAGTCGATGTGGCGTACCGGTGGGGCGCTCGCGGGCGTGCTCGCCATTGCCGTGACGCTGGCGTGGGTGACCAGGCGGTTCGCACGCTCACGCGGCACGCTCGCGGCCGCCATCGGCCCGGGCGGCGCATCGCCCTCCGGAGTTCTCGAAGTCCTCGGTCGCTATCCGCTCTCGCGCGGCATTACGCTCGTCCTGCTCAAGATCGACGCGCGTGTGCTGCTGGTTTCGCAGTCGATGTCCCGCGCCGGGGCTTCGATGCAGACGCTCTGCGAGATCGACGAGCCCGACCAGGTCGCGTCGATCCTGCTGAAGGCCAGTCGGAATGAGCGGTTGTCGATCGCGGATCGGTTCCAGACGCTGCTGTCGTCGAGCGATCGCGCGATGGACAAGGAACTGGAATCCGCGGGCGCTCGCCAGGTGTTTCGCTCGTCCTCGGGCGATACGGTTGAACTCGCGTCCGTCGCTAGGCCCGTGCCGCTGGCGAGAAGGACCACCGGCGAATCTCCGCGTGGCGCCGGCAACCAGTCGGGGCGCGATGGATCCGCACCCCAACTCGAATCTACGCGATCATCGCCGGTGCACGACAGCCAGGCGTCTTCGCATGCCGCGGGCAACCCCGCGCCTGTTCGCGGCTATTCGAGCACGGGCGTGTCGCGCCCGCTGACCGGGGCCGAACAACTCCGCCGCCGCCTCGATGCCTGGCGTGATCAAGAGGAGCGTGCGTCATGAGCGCATCCATGGCCGGCGCCTCCCGATTCGTGCGTGCCGCATTCCGTGTCATGGCGGTGGTGGTCGTGGTCGTGACTTCACTCGTCACCAGCCCCGCGCACGCCCAGGGGCTGGGCCCACCCAAGCCCGATCTGATAGGAACAGCGCGCAATACGCCGGGTGTGCCCCCGGCCTCGCCGCTGTTCTCGAGCGATCCGGCGTCAATGAACCCGTTCGACATGCTCGGCGATGCCGCGGACATGCTCCGTTCGGCGCGCGAGCCGGTTACCTCGCCCGCGTCATCCACGTCGTCGGATCGTCCTCGCGGTCTGTCCAGCGCGATCAATATCCTCGTCCTGCTCACGATCATCTCGCTCGTGCCGTCGATCATGCTCATGACGACGTGCTTCATGCGCATCATCGTGGTGCTGGGCCTGCTGAAGCAGGCGATGGGCACGCAGACGATCCCGCCGCCGCAGGTGGTGACGGGGCTGGCGCTCTTCATGACCATGCTGGTGATGGCGCCGACCGCCGAGCGCGTGTACGCCGAGGCGATCGTGCCGTACCAGCAGGGCGAGATCACCGACCACGAAGACCTGTGGAATCGTGCCAAGCAGCCGCTCCGCGATTTCATGTTTGCGCAGATCGACGCGACCAACAACTGGTCGTCGGTCTACATGGTGCTGAACTACCGCGGCGTGGACACCAGCGCCCCCGAAAAGCTCACCCGCGCCGACGTGGACATGGTCTCGCTCGTGCCCGCGTACATGCTGAGCGAACTGAAGACCTCGTTCCTCATGGGGTTCCGCGTCTATCTGCCGTTCCTGGTGATCGACATGGTGATCAGCAGCCTGCTCATCTCGATGAGCATGATGATGCTCCCGCCCGTCCTGATCTCGCTCCCGTTCAAGATTCTGCTCTTTGTTCTGGTCGACGGCTGGCAGCTCGTGGTTGGCAGCCTGATGAACAGTTTCGCCCAGCCGACGCCCTCGCTCGCGTCACTTCTTCTTTCGCCGCTCTCGCCGAACTTTGCGTAGGAACCGCCGCGTGCAGTACGACGAAATCACGATCGACATGGTGCGGCAGGCGTTGTTCATCACGCTGAAGATCTGCGCGCCGATCCTCGCCGCGGGCGTGGTGGTGGGCCTGGTCATCAGCATCTTCCAGTCCGTGACATCGATCCAGGATCAGACGCTCTCGTTCGTCCCCAAGATCATCGTGATGATCCTCGTGGCGGCCGTGCTCACGCCGTGGATCATCCAACGTCTTATCGAATACTCCCGCGAACTGCTCACGCTCGCCGCCGGATAGCCATGCCATCGCTCGACGTCGTCATCCCGCACCTCGTTCCCTTCGTGCTGGTCGCGTTCCGGCTGGGCGGCATGTTTTTGCTCGCGCCGATGCTGACCAGCGCCATGATCCCACCGCGTTTCAAGGTGCTGATGATCGTCGCGATGGCCGGGTCGCTCTATCCGACGCTCCCGCCCGCGCCCGTGCCCGACGTCGATCTCTTCTCGCTCCTCCCCCTGGTCGTGTGCGAACTCGCGATCGGCTTTGTCATGGGGCTCATCGCGGCGGTCCCGCTGGCGGCGATGGAGATGGCGGGTATCGTCGCGGGCCAGCAGGTCGGCTTTGGCCTCGCGCGCGTGTACAACCCCGAAATGGAGGGCGACACCGACATCCTCGGCCAGTTGCTCTTCTACCTCGCCATCGGCGCGTTCGTGTCGCTCAACGGCGTTGAAACCCTGTTCGTTTCGCTCGCCGACACGTTCCACCGCGTCCCGCCGGGCGGCATGCTCTCGCTCACGCCGCCGATCGACATGCTCCTTGGCGTCATCACGTCGGGCGTTGAACTGGCGATGCGTGTCGCGGCTCCGGTGACGGGCATGACGCTCTTGCTGGTCGTCGCACTGGGAGTGGTGGGAAAGACCATGCCGCAACTCAACATCATGGCCGTGGGCTTCACGCTCAAGATCGTTGGTGCGATCTCGATACTCGCCGCGGCGACTCACGTGATCTCCGCGGTCGCGGGCGACGAAGTCCGCGATGTCCTTTCCCGCATCACCCAGTGGGCGCCCTCCCTCGCGCCCACGCTTCGCTGAGGAACCCGCGTCGTGGCCGAGGACATGGGCGAACGCACCGAGCAACCGACCGGGCGCAGGCTCGAGGAAGCACGCTCGCGCGGGCAGGTGGTCAAGAGCCAGGACCTCTCGGCCGCCGTCGAACTTTCGGCGGCGCTCGTCCTCATCGTCTCCATCGGCGGGTTCCTCGTCGCGACGCTCGCGGGCCTGATGCGTCGCGTGCTCGACGCCCGTCCCTCGGGTGGGCTGCTCGACGTCGGCGACATCGAGGACCTCGCCCGCAGCGCCGCGATCGAGGGCGCCAAGGCGCTGGGGCCGATCCTGCTCATCGCCGCGTTGATCGCGTATCTCGCCCAGGCGCTCCAGGTCGGCTGGATGTTCACAACCCAGCCGCTCACTCCCAAGTTCGAGCGACTCAACTTCATCGCCGGATTCGGCAAGGTCTTTTCCCGGCGCAACCTCGTCAAGACGATCGTCAACTCGGTCAAACTTACGATCGTCCTGCTGATCGCGTGGCTTTGGATCAGAGCGACACTCGCCCGCGTTGTCACGCTCCCCGAACTCTCGATGATGCCCGCCCTCTTCCTCTGCGGCAAACTCGCGGTGGAACTGGCGATCTGGCTCCTGGCGATCATGCTCCTGCTCGGTGTCGCCGACTGGGCCTACCAGCGCTGGCAGCACACGCAGGACCTCCGCATGACCAAGCAGGAAGTGAAGGACGAGCGGCGCAGCATGGAGGGCGACCCCGAGATCAAGGCACGCCGCTTCCGCATGGCGCGCGACATCGCGTTGCAACGCCTCAACCAGGCCGTGCCCACCGCCGACGTGATCGTCACCAACCCCACGCACTTCTCGGTCGCGATCAAGTACGACGCCGACGCGATGAACGCGCCCAAGGTCGTCGCCAAGGGCGTGGACTTCATGGCGATGCGGATCAGGCAGATCGCGAGCATCGAGGGCGTGCCGATGGTGGAGCGTCCGCCGCTGGCCCGCGCGCTCTACTACGGCGTGGACGTCGGTCGCGAGATCCCGCAGGAGCATTTCCAGGCCGTCGCCGAGATTCTCGCGTACGTGTACCGCCTCAACGAAAGGAACAAAGCCGCCGCGGTGTGATTCTTCCGTGATGTGTCTCTTCCACGTGCCCTAACGCCTAGTGCCTCATCCATTCCTCCATGGCCAAAGCCCCCGCCCAACGCAAACCCGCCCCCAAGCCCGCTCCTGCGCCGGTCGCTCCCGCGGTTGATGTCGGCACGCTCCTCCCGCCGTGGATGCGCCGCCTCCGCCAATACCGCGGCATGATCGTTCCGATCTCGTTCATCCTCATGCTCGGCGTTCTGCTGGTCCCGCTCCCGCCGGTGCTGATGGACGTCCTCATCGCGCTCAATATCTCGCTGGGCATCATCATCCTGATGACCACGATCTACATGGACCACCCGCTGGATTTCAGCGTGTTTCCCTCGCTCCTGCTCGCGACCACGCTCTTCCGCCTCGTGCTCAACGTCGCCTCGACCCGCCTCATCCTCACCGCAGACGCCAGCACGCCCGAGCAGGCCATGTCCGTCGCCGGGCACGTCATCATGGCGTTCGGAAACTTCGTCGCCGGCGACTCGCTCTTTGTCGGCATCGTCATCTTCCTGATTCTCAACATCGTGCAGTTCGTCGTCATCACCAAGGGCGCCACGCGCATCTCTGAGGTCGCGGCCCGCTTCACCTTGGACGCCATGCCCGGCAAGCAGATGGCGATCGACAGCGACCTCAACGCCGGCGTGATCGACGAGGGCGAGGCACGCCGCAGACGCGAACGCATTTCCCAGGAGGCCGATTTCTTCGGCGCCATGGACGGTGCCTCCAAGTTCGTGCGTGGCGACGCCGTCGCCGGCATCATCATCACCGCCATCAACATCGCAGGCGGTTTCGGCGTCGGCATGATCGAACGCGGCTGGCCCGCCGGCGAGACCGCCTCGGTCTTCACCAAACTCACCATCGGCGACGGCCTGTCGTCGCAGATCCCCTCCTTCGTCATCTCCATCGCCTCCGCCCTCATCGTCACACGCTCGGGCACCAAGGCCCAGCTCGGCGATGAACTCACCGGACAGGTCGTCAGCCAACCGCGCGGATTGTTCATCACCGCCGTCTTCCTCGTCCTCCTTTCCTTCACACCGCTCCCCACGATCCCACTGCTATCCACCGCGGCCGGCCTCGCGTTCGTCGCCTGGGCGATGCGTCGCACCACCAGCACCAAGGCCAAGGCGGAAGCCGCCGCCACCGAGGCCGCCGCGTCAAAGCCCGAGCCGCCGCCGGTCGAAACGCTCCTCAAGGTCGACGTGCTCGAACTCGAAGTCGGCTACGCCCTCGTCTCGTTGGTCGATACCGCGCAGGGCGGCGATCTGCTCGAGCGGATTTCGGCCGTGCGCCGCCAACTCGCGGCCGAAATCGGCCTGGTCATGCCGCCCGTCCGTATCCGCGACAACATGCAGCTCGCGCCCGACGCCTACCGCGTCAAGATCCGTGGCAACCCAATCGCCCAGGGAGAGACACGCCCCGGCCGCCTCATGGCCATGGATTCCGGCATCGCGTCCGGGCCCATCGACGGCGATCGCACCAAAGAGCCCGCGTTCGGCCTCGACGCATGGTGGATCGATCCTTCGCTCAAAACCCGCGCCGAGACCATGAACTACACCGTCGTCGATCCCTCCAGCGTGCTGGCGACGCACCTGACCGAACTCGTGAAGAAGCACGCCGACGAACTGCTCACACGCGAAGAGGTCAACAACCTGCTCGAGCAGCTCAAGACCAAGGCGCCCAAGCTGGTCGAGGAGACCGTGCCAACGCTCGTCAAGCCCGCCGAGCTGCAGAAGCTCCTGCAGAACCTGCTGCGCGAGCGCGTACCGATCCGCGACCTCGAGACGATCCTTGAAACGCTGGCCGACTGGGCCCCCAAGACCAAGGACCTCGACGTGCTCACCGAGTACGTGCGGAACAGCCTGCGCCGGACGATCTGCGCCATGTACATCACGCCCGACGCCTCGCGCCAGCGCCTCATCTGCGTCACGCTCGACCCGACCATGGAGGACCTCATCAACTCCTACGTCGATCGCGGCCCGGCGGGCACCAGCGTCACCATGCCCGCGCGGATCGCCTCGCGCGTCGCCGACCAGATCGCCAAGGCGCTGCAACTGGTTACCGCCGGTGGGCACCTGCCGGTCGTCATCGCCTCGCCGCAGGTCCGCGCGGTCGTGCGCCAGATCGTCGAGCCCTATGTGCCGACGGTCGCGGTGCTGGGATACAACGAAGTGACGCCGAACGTCGAGGTCGAGTCGATGGCCCTGGTCATGCCGCCCGAGACCAGCGACAAGGGTGCGCAGACCGTGGCGGCGTGAGTGTGATCGCAGGCCGCTCGCTCGCGCTATCTCGCAGCCCGCATCGCGCTATACGCAATCATGGCGCCGAGAATCGCGAGGACGGAACCGACGATCGCGGAACCCAGCGAGAACGCGAGGTTAATCGAATCCGTTCGTGCGTTGCGGTATTCGAATCGGATGGAGAGAACGCTTGAAAGGTCGGCACCGGCTCGATAGGTGCTGCGATAGCTGTCATCGCCATCTCGGGTGGTCAGAGTGAATTCCTTCAGGTCTTGCGTAGCTTGAGTCCACTCCAGAGCCACACGATACTCGTTTGATAAACCGCGGGATCGATACTCGGACTCGAGCGCATCGACCAGCAATCGCCAATCGTCCGGTGGAGCGGCGGTCCATTCTGCGCGAGGCGTGACCAGCGAACGCCCGTGATCCTGGAGGTGACTCACATCGCTCTGACACTCGTCGATACTGAAACGGGCGGCGCGCTGAATACGAGCTTCACCCTGTGAGGTGTCCTCAGATTGTGCGCGAGCACCACCGGCGCTTCTCGGGAAGCCAAGCGCGATCACGAATCGCTCACGATTCCGCGACGAAATCGCATGCAAATCGACGGCGTGCCAACCGTTCGCTGGCCTGAACCAATCCCACCACGAGCTCACCGCAAATGCGCCGATGGCGATCGCACCAATGCCAGACACGAGCATCACCAGGATGTACCACGACTGGCGGTAGGTCACGCGCTGCCCCTTCGCCTACTTCAGCGCCTCCTCGATCACCTTCTCCATCTGACCTTCGTGCGATGGATCGTGGCCGACCGCGCTCCACAGCACCTTACCCTCTTTGTCCAGGATGTAGAACGTCGGCCAGCCGTTCACCTTGTACTTGTCCGCGATCGTGTCGGCCTTGAGCACAAGCCCGTAGGTGTACCCGTTGTCCTTCATGAACTTCGCCGGGTTCGCGGCCGCATTCCGCTCGTAGTTCATCCCGACCACCGCCACGCCCTTCTCTTTGTACTTCTCGTGAATCTTCTGAATCCCCGGCATCGCGGCCCGGCACGGCGGGCACCAGCTCCCCCAGAAGTCCAGCACCACCACCTTGCCCTTGTAGTCCGACAGTTTCACGTCCTTGCCGTCGCCGTCCTTCAGCGTCCATGCCGGCGCTTCTGTTCCCTTCGCAAGCAGCCCGCGCTCCGCCTGCGGCTGCTGCGGGCCCTGCTCACGTTTCGGCGCTTCGGGCTTTGGCTTCCGCGGTGTCTCGGATTTCACCATGAAACCGTCCGGCGTATTGAGCACGAACGCGCCCAGAACGCCGTCGTTGGGAACGACCTCCGTCAGCGTCGTCACACGCGATGTTGCCTTTTCATCAGGCTTCGATGGCTTCAGCGCACGCGACACCCGCCGCGGCAGGTGATCGTCGATCGAGAACGCAAGCTCCACGACCTGCGTCGCGCCATCAACGCCCGCGGCCTCGTACTGCACCACGTCGCACGTCGCGCCCTCGACGTTGTCCGTGCCGATCGTCTTGAGCGTCGCGGCCGAAATCACCGACGCGAACGGCTCGTCCTCGATCGCTTCCCACACCACCGACGCGCCCGCGTCATGGTTGTTGAGGAACAGCTTCAGGTCCTCGGGCTTTCGAACGTCATACTCCGCGACGACCTTTTCGCTCTGGTTGATCGAGCGGGCCGTAATGCCGTCGAATCCCACCTCGATGTTCCGCAGACTCTTGATCGAGCCGTCGGGGTTCTTCGCAAAGAGTTCGCCCACCACGCTGACCTTCCACCCGCCCGCGTCGGCTTTCACGAACGACACGCCCGTCTTGGCAAAGCTCCCCACCCCCTCGCCGCCCGTGTTTGCGCGGTACCGCAAGGCGCCCGCCTTCTTCATCGCTTCCGCGGCCTTGCCGAGGATCGCCTTGGGGTCTTCGAGTTTGGCCTTCGACTTGTCCGGCGCGGGCTTCTGCAGCGACGGCGGCACGGGCCGCTCCGGGGTCTTCTGCTGCGCTAGCGTCGGACCCGCCGCGAGCATCGCCAGGCCAACACCCAGGCTCATCACCAGCGTTGCTCGCGTCGCCATTGCCTACCTCCGATGCCGTGGTGCGTCGCCGTCACTCGATACGACGATTGTATCGAGCGAGTTGTTCCATTGAAACGCCCGCGATCCGAGCCCGTCGTGCGTGTGACAGGCCCGTGACGCCCCGGTCAGGCCGCCGTCTGGCCCCCGTGAGGCGACTCGGCACAAACACCGCCCGCCCGATACACTCAACTCCGATGAACCCGCTCCGCGCCCTGCTCCAACTCGCGGCCCTCTTCCTCATCGCCCCGCACCTCGCCGGCTGCGCCTCGTCCGACGGCCCGACCACCTTCGACGTAGCGCCCGGGCAATACACACGAGCCTTCAACACCGCCCGCGAAACCATCCGTGACGAGTTTTTCTCCGTCGACCGCGTCGATGCCGAGGCCGGCGTGATCAGCACGTTCCCCAAGGAGTCCGCGGGCCTCGCAACGCCGTGGGACAGCGAGCAGTCCTCGCTCAAGCAGGAGTGGGAGGACCTGGCCGCCGATCAGCGCCGAACCATCCGCGTCGTCTTCGAACGCGAGCCCGGGAGCAGCGAGCCCACGCTCGGGCGCGTGACGGTGGTTGTTGATCGGCGCTATCGCCCAGGCATCCGCGTGCCCGCCAAGAGCGTGCGCAGCGCGTCGCTGACCCAGGACCCCGCGCTGGCGCAGCGCGGCATGTGGCCGGCCTACGACGTCGCGATCGAAGAGGACCGCGCCCTGGCCGCCCGCCTGGCCGGCGCGATCGCCAAACGCCTGGCAGAGCCGGAAGTTGCTCCCGACGCATCCGTGGAGTCTGTTCCTGCCGCCAGCGCCGAGACTCAATCCACCAGCGGCGCCCCCGCCGAATCACGCTGATCATCTTCATCGACTTCGCTGATCGCACGCTCGGGGCTAGCCTCATGCTCCCGCAGCACCGCCGGCAGCCGTCCCAGCGCCCGTGCCACCAGCTCCGCCCGCGTGTTAATGCCCATCTTGCGGTGGAGCGACTTCACATGATCGTGGATCGTGTGCTTGCTTCGCGAGAGCTTCGCGGCGATGCCCGGCACGTCGTATCCCATCGCCAGCATCAGCATCACGCGCTCTTCCAGCGGGCTCAGCCACAGGCGGCGACGGAGCACCCTCGTCCCAAGCGCCGTCGCTGCGCGCCGCGCAATCCTCGGCATGAGAACCCACAGCATCTCCGCCGCCTCGCCCGGTTCCCCGCCGCGCAACGCCACCGCGAGTTGCCGCTGGCCCACGTTCCACAGTGCCAAGGCAGCACACCGGGTTGGCGCCGCGTCGCGCCCCACGCACCGCCCCGCGAGAGTCGTGCCGAGAGGCGCGGGCCCATCAAGCATCAGCACGATCGGCCATCGTCCGTCGACGCGCACGCCCAGCGAGCGCACCCCGCGCAGCCCGGCGCGAAGTTCGTGCGCCGCCGCCGAACCCGGGCCGTCGTTCGTGCTGACGCCGAACAACTCCGCTTCGATCACACGCCCCGCGTTGTCGATGACTCCGGTGATCGCCATCGCCGCCGCGTTCCGCATCCCCGCCGCGACGGCCCCGCACACATGGTCGCACCACTGCGGCGACGGCGAGAGCGGAATCTCGCCCACCCGTTCCGCCGCGGCGCACACCCGCTCCATCCGCGTGATCCGATCCCGAGACATGCCGATCTCGCACGAATTCGTCATGAGGCACCCCCATCAGGTGCCCCGAACATCGGGGATGCGCACCGCCGCGTCGAGCAAACTCGCGATCCCGAGTATCACGATTCACCGCGAGATCCTCACTCGCCACAATTCTGTGGCGATTTGGCCTCTCCGCCCCGTCCTGCCAATGATCCCCCGAATGTCCACATCAACTTCCGCCGCTCAACCCCGCATCCTCATCATCGGCGCCGGTCCCACTGGCCTCGGCGCCGCCTATCGCCTCAAGGAACTCGGCTACACCAACTTTCATATGTATGACCGCCACCCCTACCTGGGCGGCCTGTCCCACAGTTTCGTTGATCCCGTCGGCTTCACCTGGGACATCGGCGGGCACGTCATGTTCAGCCACTACGACTACTACGACAGATGCTTCGACACGCTCATGGGCAACGACTTCACTCTCAACGAGCGCGAGTGTTGGGTCCGTATGATGGGCCGCTGGGTGCCGTACCCCTTCCAGAACAACATCCGCCATCTTCCGCCGCAGGCCTGCTACGAGTGCCTCAGCGGGCTGATCCGCGCCCAACTTGGGGCCCAATCCGGCCGCGGCACGATCAAGCACCACTCCGACGCCGCCAACTTCGGCGAGTTCATCGACGCCGTCTTCGGCGAGGGAATCGCCAAGCACTTCATGCGTCCGTACAACTTCAAGGTCTGGGCCCACCCGCCCGAAATGATGAACAAGCAATGGATCGGCGAACGCGTCGCCGTCATCGATGTCGATCGCGCCCTCAAGAATGTCGTGCTCGGCCTCGATGACTTCGGATGGGGGCCCAACAACCGATTCAAGTTCCCGCTTAAGGGCGGCACCGGCGAGTTCTATCACCGCTTCGCCACGCCCCTCGCCGGGCACTACACACTTCAGCGCACCGTCAAGTCCATCGACGTCGACGCCAAACTCGTCACCTTCGCCGACGGCGGAACCGAGCGCTACGACACGCTCATCACCGCCATGCCCCTCGATGTCCTCTGCCGCGACATCCTGAAGGGCGATGTCCCCGCCACCATCCGCGACGCCGCGTGCCGATTGCGCCATTCCTCCGGCTACATGGTGGGCCTTGGCATCAAGCGTCCCTGCCCATCGACCAAGTCGTGGATGTACTTCCCCGATTCCGATTCGCCGTTCTACCGCGTCACCTACCTCAGCAACTACTCGCCTTTCATGACGCCCGAGCCCTACACGACCGACGCCGCCGGCCGGCGTAACGGGCGGTACTACTCCCTTCTGTGCGAGACCAGTTGCAGCGAGTTCAAGCCCGTCGATGGATCGCGCATCGTCGAAGACACGATCAAGGGCCTGGAAAACTCCGGGCTGTTGGAGCCAGGCGAGCGCGACGACATCGTCAGCACCTGGACCTACTACGCCGATTACAGTTACCCAACGCCCACCGTCGACCGCGACGCGATCCTCGCCCAGGTGATCCCGTGGCTGGAGTCCCGCGGCATCTTCAGCCGCGGCCGATTCGGGATGTGGAAATACGAGGTCGCCAACACCGACCACACGCTGATGCAGGGCGTCGAACTCGTCGATCGCCTCATCAACAACGTGCCTGAAAAGACGATCGGCATCGTCTACACCATCACCGACGACGGTCGCCAGGCCGCTGCCCACGAGCGATCCGCCGTCGCCGGCTCGGGCGAAAAGCGCGTGGCCGAAACGAAGCGGTAGCGCGGCGCCAGCAGTGGGGGAGTGCCGCACGCGAACTCAAGAGCGGCGAGTCGAGATATCGCGCGGCTGAACGCCGGACCTGAGGCGACTTGGCCCAACGTGTTTCATCCCTCACGATGGGCTTCGGACCGGGCATCGCATGCTCGTCCGGGCCGAGCGCGGATCGGAATCACTTGCATCCGATGGGTGGCTCGCGGATACTCGCGCCGTGACCAATCGAGGAACAACTCCTGCGGGCTCGAACACGGGCGAGAACGCGACGCTATGGCGATTCGGATCAAGGGGCTCGCTGTCGCTCGCTCGCGCGCGGGTCATCGCGATCCTGAATATCACCCCTGATAGTTTCAGCGATGGCGGCACGATCTCGACGCCTCAGGCCGCGGCGCTGGCAGCGGCTTGCGCGGTGGAGCACGGGGCGGCGATGCTGGACATCGGCGGCGAATCAACCCGCCCCGGCGCGGCGCGCGTGAGCGAGGAGGAGCAGATCGCGCGGGTCGTGCCGTCGATCCGGGCGATTCGCGAACTGGGCGGTGCGGCGGGGGCGATCCCGATCAGCGTGGACACGACGCGGTCGACGGTGGCGCGGGCGGCGATGGATGCGGGTGCGGACGCGATCAACGACGTGTCGGCTGGGCTGGAGGACGAGGGGATTTTGCGATTGGCGGCGGAGCGTGGCGCGGGCGTGATCTTGATGCATCGGTTGAGGCCGCCGGGCGAGGATTCGTATTCGGATCGATATCGCGAGACGCCGCGGTATCAGGATGTGGCGTTCGAGGTGCGAGCGTTTTTGCTGGAGCGGGCGCGGCGGGCGATGGAGATGGGTGTGTCGCGAGAGGCGATCGCGATCGATCCCGGGCTTGGGTTTGGCAAGTCGGTCGAGGACAATGTGACGCTGGTGCGCCGGGTGGATGAATTCGTGAAGGCTGGGTTTGCCGTCCTGGGCGCGGCAAGCCGGAAGAGCTTTGTGGGACGGGTCTCGCTGGGGCGGGAGAGCGAGCCGACGGAACGCATGGCGGGGTCGCTGGCGTTTGCGGCGGCGATGCACGCGCGTGGGGTGCGGTTGTTCCGCGTGCATGATGTCGCCGAGCACGTTGAGATGTTCCGGGTTATGGATGGGTTGGCGGCTGAGTGATGGGGTGTGCAACGTCGTGGAAGCGTTGGATCTGCTCCAATTCGTGGGGCGGACGGCGCGTCGGGCAGAACGGGCTACGAACAGGGAGTGGACGGATAGGGGGACGGGGCTACCATCGGCCTGAATCCGTTTCGCCGCCGTGGCGAAGCGCCTGACGATGGAGCGTCAAAGGGACCCACTTCATGAGCAGCGCCAACGTTGTGAATCTGACGGACGCGAACTTTGATGCCGAGGTGATCAACTCGGCCCAGCCGGTGCTGGTCGACTTCTACGCGAGTTGGTGCGGGCCGTGCAAGATTCTGTCGCCGGTGGTGGATGCCATTGCGGATCAGTTTGCCGGCAAGGCTCGGGTTGGGAAGGTTGACACGGACAACGCGAGGGCGGTGAGCGTGAAGCACGGGATTACGGCCCTGCCGACGCTCCTTGTCTTCAAGAATGGGCAGGTGGTGAAGCGCTGGGTCGGCCTGACCCGCAAGGAAGACATCGCCGCTGTGCTTACCGAGGTTTCGGGCAAGTGAATCACGTCGGACAACCCGGGACTGGTGCGTCTGAAGGCCGCGTGCTCCGCTGCGGCGTGGTGGGCGTTGGTCGGATGGGCCAACACCATGCGCGGGTGTACGCGACCGAGAAGGGCTGCACACTGGTGGGGGTGGTCGACGCCAGCCCGCAGCGTCGCGCGGAGATTGCGGACAAGTTCAACTGCCGCGGGTTCGAGACGGTCGAGCAACTGATCGAGGCGGGTGTTGACGCCGTGTCTGTGGCGGTGCCGACGACGTATCACCGGGCGTCGGCCGAGCCGCTGCTTTCGGCGGGGGTGGCGTGCCTGATCGAGAAGCCCCTGGCGGGCGATGTGGCGTCGGCGCGATCGATCAAGGACGTGGCGGAACGGACGGGCTCGATCCTGATGGTGGGGCACATCGAGCGGTTCAACCCGATCATGCGGGCGATGCAGAAGGCGACGGAGAACAGCCAGCCGGTCGTCCCGCGGTTCATCGAGGTGCATCGCGTCAGCCCGATGACATTCCGGTCGGTGGATACAAGCGTGGTGATGGACATGATGATCCATGACCTCGACGTGGTGCTGATGCTCATGGATGGTCGCGAGCCCGACGAGGTCCAGGCCTCGGGAGTCGCGGTGATCACCGATCACGAGGATATTTGTAACGCGCGCCTGACATGGAAATTGCCGCACGGGACGTGCGTGGCGAGCGTGTCGGCGAGCCGCCTGGCGCTCAAGACCGAGCGTGTGACGCGGATCACGGGCGAGAACGCGTACATCAAGATCGACTACGGCGCCAAGACGGGGACGATGATCCGCCGGATCGCCAACGAGATCCAGATGCGGGAAATGCGCGAACAGTTGCGTCGCGGCGTGGACCTGACGAGCCTGAAGTGGAGCGAACTGGTCAACATCGAGCCCCTGGTCGTCGACGACGCCGAGCCCATCGTGATGGAATTGCGGGCGTTTCTGAACGCGATCCGGACGGGGCAACGCCCGCCGATCGACGCGGACGCGGGTTTCGTGAACGTGCGCGTGGCGCAGCGGATCATCGAGGCCGTCCGCCTGAATCAATAGGGCTTGGAATCCAAATGACGGGGTTGATTGAATGCCCGCGGGACCAAACGCGGGGGATGTGGGTCCGATCACCAGAATTGCGCTCGGGTGGATGGGCAATGGTGGGCGCACGCAAGGAAGTTGACGATTGGCGTGCTTCCGGGGCGGGATGGGATTACTATTCCGATTCCGAAGCTTCACCCTCCGGGTCCTTGCGGACCGGCCCGGGCGGGTGGCAAACACACACGGTTCGCGCTGTCCAGAAGCACCCCATGCAACCCAACGATCAGCACGCGGCCTCCACGTCCTCCAGCAATCCTCTCTCGGCGGAACTCGAAGCCGAGATCAACGCGGCGATGGAGGACCTCGCGAAGTTCGCGCCGCCTTCGGCGCCGTCGGCGCGCCCGGCGGGCGGCGCTCGCCCGGCGGGCATCCGCGGGCCGCGGGTCGTTCAGGCGGGTCGCGAGCACCGCTCTGGCCGCGTGGTGTCGATCGGTCCGAGCGACATCTTCATCGAGTTTGGTCCCAAGGAGCTGGGCGTGGTGTCGCGCATCGGCTGGCCGGACGATCAACTCCCGAAGGTCGGCGACACGGCCGAGGTCGTGGTCGATCGTTTCGAGGCCAGCGAGTCGCTGTTCATCTGCTCGCGCCCCGGCGCGGTGCAGAAGGCCGACTGGGAACTCCTCGAGCCCGGCCAGACGATTGAGGCGCGGGTGACGGGCGTGAACAAGGGCGGGCTGGAACTCGAGGTCGCGGGCCACCGCGCGTTCATGCCGGCCAGCCAGGTCAGCGTCGATCGCATGCCGGACATGTCGGTGCTGGTGGGCGAGAAGATGACGTGCCAGGTCGTGCGGGTCGACCGCATGGGCAAGGGCAACATCGTCCTGTCGCGGCGCGACCTCCTGGAGCAGGAGCGGAAGGCCAAGGCCGAAAAACTCAAGGCGACGCTGGTCGAGGGCGCGGTGATGGAGGGCGTGGTCCGCAAGATCATGCCGTTCGGCGCGTTCGTGGACCTCGGCGGGCTGGACGGGCTTGTGCATATTTCGGACATGACGTACGACCGCGCGGGCTTCGGCGAGAAGGCCGTGGCGAAGTACGTGAAGGAAGGCCAGCCGGTTCGCGTGCAGGTTCTCAAGGTTGATCTTGAGGGCAACAAGATTTCGCTGGGGATGAAGCAGGTCGCGGGCGATCCGTTCGCGACGGCGGCCAACGACATCAAGGAAGGCTCGGACGTGACCGGTCGCGTGGTTCGCATCACCGAGTTCGGCGCGTTCGTTGAACTCGCGCCAGGCGTGGACGGCATGGTCCACATCTCGGAACTGGACTACAAGCGAGTCGGCAAGGTCGAGGACGTGCTGAAGGTCGACCAGGTGATCAACGCCCGCGTGCTGCGGATCGATGCGAGCACGCGCCGCATCAGCCTGTCGATCAAGGCCACCAAGCCCGCGCCGGAGCCGACGGGCGGCGAGGGCGGCGGCGGATTCGGCGGGCCCGGCGGAGGTCGCGGCAAGAAGCGCAATGAGCCGGTCGGTCGCAGCGCGGATGAAATCCTGAAGGAAACGCCGGCGCTCCGTCGCATGCGTGAGAAGTTCAAGAAGACCCAGTACAAGGGCGGGCTTGGTTGAGCGCCAGGGCCGCGGACTCGTGCCCGGCCGCACGTTCCACGAGACTCGGGTGAACAAGACCGGGTTTGGAAGTGTCATCAGGTTGCCGAGCCGGACCCAACCGGGAGGTGTCCTTGAGCGAGCGCGCAACGTATCCGACCTCGGGTCCGAAGTTTTTTGGGCCGTGACCATCACCGCGTGTATCGCTTCGGGGATTGCGGTCGCGGCACTCATGCGGGTGCCGGGCTATGTTTCTTGGGTGCCCATGCTCACGACCGAGATGCTCACCATCGAAAGTAAGGGCTCGCACGCTAAGATGTTTGCAACCACCAAGCCCGACGGCGTGGCGCGCCTCTGGATGGACGATCCTGATGGGAAAACACTGCTGAGCGTGCAGGCTGGTCGCGGGTTGCCGCAGGCATCCTCCAGCAGGCGTACGGCGCCGCATTGATCAGGATGGACATCATGCCGAATTGCAAGCCCCGCATACGCCTCGTCGACCCGAGCGGCGGGAAACCCACTTGAACTGTGACTGTCGACGAAACCGGCAAACCCAAGATCGCGTAACAGCGAACTTCAACGAACGCGTTTCACTCACCGGGCGTCGATTGACGCCCGGTTTTTCGTTGACGCTGGTCCGCGCCGGCATCGCCGCCCGCAACCATCCGACCGATTCCTCGGATTGACGCTGCGAATCTCCGTTCCGACAACGCCCGCCTCCTATCCTTCCCTCCTGATGTTCGTTGACCAAGCCATCATCACCGTCCGCGCCGGCTCCGGCGGCAACGGCTGCGTCGCTTTCCGGCGCGAACTCGGCGAGCCCAAGGGCGGACCCAACGGCGGCAACGGCGGTGACGGCGGCAACGTCGTCCTCCAGGCCGAGGACGGCCTCCACACCCTCTACGACTTCCGCGGCCTCACCCTCTGGAACGCCCAGAACGGCGACCCAGGCGGCGCCAAGCAGTGCTCCGGCAAGGGCGGCCGCGACTGCATCATCCGCCTCCCGCCCGGCACCCTGGTCTTTAACGCCAAGACCGGCGACCTCATCCACGACCTCAAGCCCGGTGACCGCGTCATTGTCGCCAAGGGCGGCAAGGGCGGCTGGGGCAATGAGCACTTCAAGAGCCCCAGTAACCAGACCCCGCGCAATGCCGACCCCGGGGAGCCAGGCGAGGAACTCGAAGTCCGCCTCGAACTGAAACTCATCGCCGACGTGGGTCTGGTCGGCAAGCCCAACGCGGGCAAGTCAACGCTGCTGGCCGCCCTGACCCGCGCCAATCCAAAGATCGCCGACTATCCCTTCACGACCCTGAGCCCGCAACTCGGCATCACCGAACTCGACCCCGAACGTCGCCTCGTGCTGGCCGACATCCCCGGCCTGATCGAGGGCGCCTCCAAGGGCGCCGGCCTCGGGCACGACTTCCTCCGCCACATCGATCGCACCCGCGTCATTGTCCACCTGCTGGATCTCCAGCCCGCCGACGGTTCGGACCCGGTCGAAAACTACCGCGTAGTTCGCAAGGAACTCGCGCAGCACTCGCGGGCACTGGCCGAAAAGCCCGAGTTGATCGTCCTCAACAAGACCGATCTCTTCATCGACGACGAGGAAAAGAAGATCGCGATCTCGCTGGTGTGCGAGGGGCTCGGGCTCGTGCCCGGGCGCGACACGATCGACATCTCCGGCGCCGCACGCCAGAATCTCCGCCCGCTCTTGGAGCGTCTGTGGCGGATGGTCCATCCGGAGGGGCACGCCGTGCCGGGCTGGAAGCCGCCCGCTTCGGGCGAAACTCACGATGGGCCGTTCGCGAACTGACCTTGTGAGCACACCGCGTCGTGAACCCTGAAGAATTCGATCACGCCCGATCGGCGCGGTGACTCCGGCCGAACATTCTCGCCGGCGCACTGGCCACTCTCCGTGATCTCCGCGGTGAATCGCCAACGAGGGGGCCGCTCACATCGCCCGGGCGATTTCAGCCGCCATCATCGCGCCAGTACCGCTGTCCAGTTTGCCCGGCTTCCACACGATCCCCAGCCCCTCGCCGTTCTCATACTTCGGGATGATGTGGAAATGCACGTGGAACACGGCCTGGTGCGCCCCAGTGCCGTTGTTCTGCAGGATGTTGTACGCCGTAGCTCCGCTCACCTTCAGCACCGCTCGGCAGATCCGTGGCAAGGCACGCCCGATCGCTGCCGCAGTTTCATCCGACAGTTGATCGACCGTCGCAACTTCCTGCTTGGGGATCACGAGCGTGTGCCCGCGCGACAACGGAAAGATGTCGAGGAACGACAGCACGTGCGGGTCCTCATACACCTTGTGGCACGGAATCTCTCCGCGGATGATCTTGGTGAAGATGGTCTCAGCCATGCGGACAGTCTAGCGGGCCGCAACGTGCATCGTCCGTCCTTCCCGGCCTGTCCATTGGCGTGCGTGCCACGGACCCTGTCCTCAGATCCGTGCCTCCGCGTGTCACGTCAAACTCTCACCATCCAAGCACGACTTTGGGAGTTGATCATTCGCCTCACCGCCGCAGTCACACTTGCCACGAATCCGTCGCCGCACTCCGGACACTTGCCCGGCTCCAGCCCTTGCAGGTCATATCCGCACGTGCTGCAATGACCGCCCGGGAACATCCGCCGCGAGATCCGCAACGCGCCGCCGCCCACGATCAACAGCACCGCCAGCATCTGCCACAGCGGCACGGACACCACCCGCAGCGAGATCGCCACAACCGCCCCGCTCTGCGTACTCACCGTCATCGATGCTGTCGACGTCGATGGACGCACGATGCTGCCGGACATGATGACCCCTGCCATCGCCCGCGGGAAGAACCACCCCTCCGCCCTGCGAATCACCGGCTGGTTCGCGACCGCCACCTGCAACTGCGACGGCGACACAAAGACGCAGACCCCGCCGGCTCCGATCGATGGCGTTGCAAGGTTCCCCGCGATCCACATCGCGCCCGTCAGCGCCGCCAGCACGCCGCACACCCACGCCGCCATCACACAGATCCCGCGACGCCTGGACAGATCCTGCGTTTGCTTCATGCCGCGCCTCCAACCCGGCGCAGGCTATCAGAACCTTCGATGCGCCGGCTTATCCTGCGGCCCGCTCACTCCCAGAATCGACCTCGCCATCCGCAAATCCCCGAGCCGCGTGATCTTGATGTTCCGCGGGTCCGCGTCCAGCACCACCACGCAATTCTCCGGCGAGCAACCGACCCTCGCCGGCGGGTTCTCCTTCGCCAGGAGCCGCTCCACCAGCGACGCGTCGTCCGTGCTCGAGAGATCACTCTGCTCATAGGCGCGGCGCAGCACGTCGGCCCGGAACACCTGCGGCGTCTGGATCGCGTATACATCCGCACGATCCAGCGTCGCTTCCACCAGCCGCATCTTCTTGCTCCCGCTCGGCGCGTCATCGCCCAGGATCGCCGCGAGCGGATCACGCCCCGCCGCGGGCGCGTCGATCTCGATCGTCCGTTTAATCGTGTCCGGCACGGGCACGCCCGGCACCACCGCCGCGTGCTTCATCGCCGCATCGAGCAGGCGCTCGATCAATTCCATCGGCGTGCAGGGACGCGCCGCGTCATGCACCGCGATGTGCGTGCAATCAGCGGGCACCGCCGCCAGGGCGTTCTTCACGGTCTCCCAGCGATGCACCAGCCCGCCGCGAACGAGCGTTACGCCCAGGATCGCCAATTTGTCCGCGTGCCGCTGCTTGAACTCCGCGAACGCGTCGTCCGCCGCCGGGCCCGCGACCACCATCGACGTAATCGTCCAGTCCGGTGAATCGAGTTTGGTAAAGAGTTCGACCGATCGCTGCAGCACCGACTTGCCACCCAGGTCCTCGTCGAGTTTGGAACGCTGTGCTTCGGTGCGATAGCGGGCGCTCGCGCCCGCGGCCGGAATGATGACGCCGATCTTCATGCTCGATGGTAGTTCATCCACCTCGGCCTCGGGTCGAGCCGCGGGCATCCGCGAATCAGTTCAATCCCGTGCCATCTCCCTCGCGCCTCACGAGTGCCCTTGGCCACCAGTGTGTGTGCCTGTCTTCGCACGCATCTCACGCATCGCGCGCCGCGACGGCACATGCCCCTGACCACCGAGCAGCGTGATCTTCGCCCGCGTGAACGGTGACAACAAACCGCGCCGTACATACAGCGCATCGCCCGAACAGCCTGAGGCCCACTTGGTCTTGACGCGGAGGAACCCACGCTCGCAAAGAAATGCATCAAGGTCGCGCACCAGCGTGCCGCCCTTGTACAGTTCAACCGCCGACACCTCGCACACCAGCGCGTCGACCTTCGTTAACTGCCTCGTCGCCCCGCGCAGCACCGGCAACTCAAACCCCTGCGTATCGATGCAGATGAGGTTGAAGTCCTCGCCCCGGAGCCCCTGCTCCTCGATCACATCGTCCAGACGCTTCACCGCAACATCGATCTTCGCTCCCGGCTGAAACTCCGGCCACTTCTGCAGATGGAGTTTGGGCTCGAGCAACGAGTTCGACTTTCCCTCATTCCCCGAGAGAACGTGCATCGTCGCCACGCCCGGCGCCTCGCCGCATGCGACGTTCACCGCTTTCACGAGCAGGCTCTCCGGAAGACTCGCGCACAACCTCGCGAAGATGTCCGGCTGCGGCTCGATCCACAACTGCCGCCCGATCCCGCACTCCCGATATACCCCCGCCTCCTGCCCGAGATGCGCGCCCACGTGAATCACGCCGCGGATGCTCAGGCGATACTCGCGCATGATCTCGGGCAATGACAAGTCCATGGCCCGATGGTAGCGAACGACGACACGCATTGATCGCGCCGCCGAACCCCGCTACTTGCCCTTGGCGCGCTGTTCGGCGATTGCTTTGAACATGGATTGCAGGCCCCCGGGATAGATGGTGTGGGACATTCCGGCAACCTCCACGACCTCGGCGTCACTCCCAAGGTCCCTGAGTGACTTCTGCAAAAGCCGTGTCGCTCCTTCAAGATAAAACGTATCGACCTCGCCGGCATAGATGTGGAGTTTGCCCGTGAGTTTCGGCCCGAGGGTCTTCCAGTTGCGCTCCATCACCAGGCGGATGTCGTAGGGCTCCCATGCCTTGGCGACCTTGGGATCGACATTGCCCGTCACCCGATCGAAGAGCGAGAGCGGCTTGCCGTCGGGCCCTTTCGGGCTGAAGACGCCCTCAAACGAGTGGATTTGCCCGCCGGGGCCCATGACGGTTTCCTGACGCACAAAGTCGTCGTACCAGAGCGAGACGACGTCGCCGTTGCGCGAGAGCGGGCGGCGCTGGCCATTCTCGTCGCGGTACATGTTGGCATTGTCGGCGTAGAGGTTGATGCGCTGGAAGTCGCGGAAGTCGACGGGGTCGGGGCAGTGGGACCAGCACCCGGCCCAGGCATCGGGGTACGCGACGGCGAGCCAGAGGCTCCCCCAGCCGCCGGAGGAGATGCCGGTGACGTAGCGGCGCGAGGCGTCACGCGCGCCGTGGAAGCGTTTTTCGACCTCGGGGATGAGTTCTTCCATGAGCGAGGCGCCGCGCGGGCCGTTGTTGGCCGAGTCGGCGAAGACACTGTGCCCGAGTTCGCAGATCGGATCGGGGACGACGAGCATGACGTCGTCGGCGCTCCCATCGGTGGGGATCAACTGGGACATGAACATGATGCTCTTGTGGTCGCCGCCGAAGCCGGTGATGAAGTAGATGGTGGGGTATGACTTGCCGGGATCATCGACCCAGTTCTTGGGGAGGTAGACGCCGGCGCGGGCCTTGACCTCGCGGCCATAGAACGCGGAGAGTTTTTCGCTCTTGATCTCGACGACCTTGACGCGTTCGTTCTCGCGGAAGGGGCGTTCCTTCACGACATCGGTGGGGGTGAGCTCGACGACGTCGCCGGTGCCGCTGGTGAAGTCGACGAGGATGGGCTTGCTGTAGAGGTCGCCCGGGCCGCGGCCGGGGTTTGGGCTGTCGGGGCTGTTCTTGATGATGGCCTGGGCGCGATAGCGTCCGGGCTTGATGTCGGCGTAGTTCTTTGGGAAACCGAGCGCGGTGGCGTCGACGTTGATCACGCCGCCGGGAGGCATGTTGTCGACGGGAACGGCGAGGACCTGCGAGCCGCCGCCCCATTCTCCCATCGACATGCGTGGCTCGCCGCGCCCTCCCTCGCTGCCCAGCGCGATGTAGACGCGCCCCGAATAGGCGGCCTTGAAGTGCGCGGGATCGAGGGTGATGCGGAAGGCCGAAGCCCTGACTGCCTGCGCTGGAGCGGCGGTGGTTGTCGATGGTTCCTGAGTGGGCGCGGTGTTCTGCTGCGCGATCACCTGCGAGGTCAGGACCAGGGCCGACAGCGAAAGGAGATTGATGAACTTCGATGCGCGCATGGAGACCTCCGAGGGAGATGAGTCTACCGACTCACCCTCGCGCGGTTGCATCACACTCATCGAGGCGAGGGATACCAGGGGATAAGCCCGCGGAATGTCCGTTAGGAGATTCCGCGAGAGGAAAGGCGTGGTGATCAGCGCTGGCGCTGCGGCAGATTGCGCGCGGTGATGAGGCTGACCTCGATCTCCAGCGGGACGTTCTGCGTCCAGTCCGGCTTGCCATTGGCAGAGCCGAGGTTGAACTGCTTGGGAACGATGATCTTCCGCTTGCCGCCGGGCTTCATGCCGTTGAGACCCCACTCAACGGGCGCGAACTCGCCCGGGAACCACACGTGGGGCAGTTTGCTGTCGCAGGTGTCGAGGGTCTTGCCCTCACCGTCCTTGATGGTGTGAGCGGTAACGGCAACGCACTGGCCCGCGACGGCCTCGCCGCCCGCGGTCCCCTCCTCGATGTCGATGATCTGCATCGCGTCGACCAGTTGCACGACGAATACCAGGTCGGAGTTGGCCGGGATGTCGGGCGATGGGCTCTGCTCGCCATAGGCCAGGGCGGCGGGGACCGTAAGGCGACGCACGCCGCCGACCTTCATGCCGGGGACGCCGATCTGCCAGCCCTTGATGACACCGTCGAGCGGGAAAATTGCCGGCTCGCCGCGGGTGAAGGAGGAGTCGAACACCTTCGTCGGGTCGGCCTTGAGCGTGCCGTGGTAGTGGGCGACGACCGCGCCGCCGGGCCTGACTTCATACCCGGTCCCGATCGTGATGTCCTCAGCAATCACTCCCCCCTCGAGTTCGGCCTTCTTGACGACCGGGCCGTCCGGAACCGGGATCGGCTGAGGCACCGGCGCTAAGTTCTGAACAACCTGAGCGTTGATGGGCTCGGTGGGCTTGTTTTCCTGCTTGGTTTCGGGCTTGGTGTCCTGGGCCATCGCGGGGGAAACGCACAGCGCGAGACCGGCCAGCGCGACGACGAGAGCGGAGCAACGCATGAACTTCCTTTCGTGAAGTGCGAAATCTGGGGAGAAGGGTAGGAGCGTTCAAGACACCTCGGGATTCGGGTCGGTTCCGGGCTGCCTAGGTGGGTTTTCGCAGCAAATACAGGGCGAATCCGAGAACGTCACGCCCGTACTGCAGGTAGTTCTCACGCCACACTCGCCCGCGCGACAGCAGACCCAGCGCCTGATCGTCGGCGGGATGTTCGCTCGCGTAGGCCTCGATCGCACGCTGATGGGACCACTCGTATTCGTCGAACTCGCGCTCGGTGGCCGAGAGGCAAAGTTCGGGCATGAGCCCGGCCTGCACCCCCAGCGCGACGCCGGTCGTGAAGACGCCGAATTCGGACACGCTCAGCCCGGTCGCCTTCAGGTACTCGTCGTTCGGGGCGGCCTTCCAGAAGCCCTCCCCGACCAGCACGCGCCCGCCCGGACGCGTGAGGCGGGTGAGCGTGGTCATCGCCAGTTCCGGGCCGCCCAGCGCGTGCGAGGAGCCGATGCAGATGGTGAGGTCGAACGCGGCGGGCGGGATGGTCGCCTTGAACGTACCCGCGTCGCCCTCGTGGATGCGGATTCGCTCGGGGTCGACGCGCTTGGCGGCACGGGCGCGGGCCTCGCCGGCGATCAGCGGCGACAACTCGACGCAATCGGCGTGGACGGCGTATTTCTCGATCAGGCGGAGCGGGAACTCGCACCAGCCAGCGCCGAAGTCCACCACGAGTTGGTTCGGGCTCATCGCGAGCAGATCGATGACGCGCGATATGGTGGCGTCGGCGAACGGGTTCATGAACGGGAGATTGCGATGGCCGACGTAGGTGTAGAGCGAGGAATTCATGGGGGAAGGGTAGATGAGTGGTGGGAGGATGGTGAAACCTCTCGGTCGCGAGACTTGGGCCCGCGGCGTTGGAAAGCCCGGCGTTTGACCGAGGGACGACCATGTACCCACGCGACGTGAATGTGAAAACGCCGCGGTGTTGGTCCCGCGGCGCTCGAACGACAGCGAAATGGACACGGGCTCGTCTTCCCGTGTCGGCGATTTACTTCGCCCCGGCCTTCTTCTTGGCGGCGAACGTCGGCACCCCGTCACCCTTCTCGAAGAGGTCGGCGAACTTGAAGCCCTTGCGCCCCTTCCAGTTCTTGCGGTGGTAGGCGTCGCTGGCAAGGATCGGGAACAGGGCCGACAACTCGCCGAAGACCATCTGCTCGTGCACGACGTCGACCTTGCCCCAACTGCACGCCTCGCGGAGCGTGGAGCCCGAGAGAGCGCCGTCGCGGCTGTCGGCAACGGTCATCTGGATGGCGTACTTGTGCATGCCGATGTCGCCGCGGGCCTTGCCGCCCTTGCGCTCGTTCAACAGTTCGGCCGCCACGACGATGTCCTGCGCGAAGTTCTTGGGAACGCCGCCGCCCATCATGAGCAGGCCTGTGTCCTTGCACGCCAGTTTGATGTCGGTCAGTTCGCGGAAATCCTTGCCGCTGTCGAACGCGACCAGCCCGCGTCCCTGCTCGATGGCCTCGGTCTGCTGGAGCACGATGCCGAAGCCCGCGGAGCAATCGCTGAAGGCGGGCACGAAGATCGGCACGCGCTTCTGATAGCAGGTCTTGACGATCGACTCGTTCTTGGAGTATTTCGCGCTGTTGGCCAGGTACGCGCCCATCGCCTCGATGAACTCGCGCGAGCTGTAGGCGCCGGGCTCGAACTGATCGAAGACCTCGTGCGTTGCCGCGTCGCAGGCGCGGAGGTCGTCCTCGTCGATGTAGGTGTCATAGATGCGGTCGATCATCCAGTTGCGAAGCGTCATGTCGTCGACGGGCGGGGCCTCGGGGCTCCCGGGCGCGATGTAGTGCTTGAAGCCCAGGCCCTCGAAGAAGTCCTGGTCGACGATGTTGGCGCCGGTCGACACGATCGCGTCGACCATGTTGTTCTCGATGAGCGTGACGATCGCCCGCTTCAGGCCGGCGGAGATCAAAGAGCCCGCGAGCGTCAGGATGACGGCGCAGTCCTTGTCCTTGAGCATCATCGAGTAGATGTCGGCCGCGTGGGCGAGCGTGCGCGAGGAGTACGCCATCTCGCGATAGCTGTCGATGATCGGGCGGGCGTCGAACGAGGTGATGTCGACGTGCTCGACCGGGCGGGAGAGAAGCTCTTTCTTGGTCCACTTGCCGTTTGCCATGGGGCGCCTCCAAAGGTCGGCATTCGGGATTCGGCGTTCGGCATTCGCGGGTTCATGCACGCGGTGGCGGGTGCGATCGCGGCATGAGAGCGAGTGCCCGAGGCCGTGAGCCCGGTGCCTGCCAAATCGGCCAGCCCCCCTGGCCGAGCGAATTGTGATTGGCCCGCCGGGGGTGGCGGCGGACAATGAAATAGTACGCGGTTTGGCGGCGCCGGTTTCGCGCGACGGCGTGGCGAACGAGAGCCGCTTCCCCAAAAAACACGACGAGCTCGGAACCGAAGCCCCGAACCCGCCGGTGGTGTAGAACAGTTCGTTACGACTGTTCCGTCGTGACTGATTGTCGCTCGGATTTGGGCCGTCCCGTGGTCCGAACACTCCGAATATGCCACCGATTTCTGGCCTTGCAACCTGAGTCGGCAAGAATCTGTGACTCTGTCCGGCCCACCGCTCTTTTCCCGGAGCATTGGGTCCGAACAGGGCGATAAGATACCGAACGTGCCCGGGATTTCCACCGGGTGCAGTGTTTCGGACAGGTTTTCCACAGAGCGGATCGCCCGCATTTGTCGTGCGAACCCGCAGATACGGAGACACTCATGGCGACTGATATCCGTTCCATCCTCGGCCAACAGGCCGACGCACTCCTGGGGTACGAATCCAAGACCGTGAACCGCTCGCGGCTCCACCTGCCCGGGCCGGATTTCATCGACCGTGTCGTCTCTCAGTCCGACCGCTCCCCGGTCGTGCTCCGAAACTTCCAGACCATGCTCAACACCGGGCGGCTCGGCGGCACCGGCTTCGTCTCGATCCTCCCTGTCGATCAGGGCATCGAGCATTCGGCCGGCGCGTCCTTCGCCCCGAACCCTGACTACTTCGACCCCGAAAACATCGTGAAACTGGCGATCGAGGGCGGCTGCAACGCCGTCGCCTCGACGCTCGGCGTGCTCGCGGCAGTCTCGCGCAAGTACGCCCACAAGATCCCGTTCATGGTCAAGTTCAACCACAACGAGATGCTGACGATGCCCAACGTGCATCGCCAGTCCTACTTCGCCTCCATCCGCCAGTGCTATGAACTCGGCGCGACGGCCGTCGGCGCGACGATCTATTTCGGCAACGACTCGGCCCGCGACGAGATCGCGTACGTCTCCGACATGTTCGAGGAAGCCCACCAGCTCGGCATGGTCACGGTGCTCTGGTGCTACACCCGCTCGCCGGGTTTCAAGGTCAAGGGCGCCGACGGCAAGTCCACCGACTATCACGCCTCCGCCGACCTCACCGGCCAGGCCAATCACCTCGGCGCGACCATCAAGGCCGACATCATCAAGCAGAAACTCCCGACCAACAACGGCGGATACGCCGCAATCAACTCCGGCGGGTCGTCCTACGGCAAGTGGGACAAGCGCGTGTACACGAACCTGTGCGGGAGCGACGAGGCGGGCAACGGCGGGCACCCGATCGACCTCTGCCGCTACCAGATCCTCAACAACTACATGGGGCGCGTGCCGCTCATCAACTCGGGCGGCGAATCCAAGGGCGCCAGCGACCTGGCCGAGGCCGTCACGACCGCGGTGATCAACAAGCGCGCCGGCGGCATGGGCCTGATCTCCGGGCGCAAGGCGTTCCAGAAGCCGCTGAAAGACGGCGTGGCGCTGCTGCACGCGATCCAGGACGTGTATTTGGACAAGAACGTCACGGTGGCGTGAGTCGATCGCGCCGGTCGTGTGTGTGGTCGCGTGATGAATGGTCGCGCGACAGTTCGCGATCGCAAATCGAATTGGATTTGAAAGCCGCGGGATCGCAGTCCCGCGGTTTTTCACATTACACGGAAATAGCCAACCTGTACCTCCCTCTTTCCTCGCCGGATGAACGGGTCTTTGCCCGGTCGCCCGATGGTGACAATCGTGTAAAAGCACTACAAAAAAGGGTCGGAAGACATTGAGACCCGTATTCGGTCTGCCAAGCAGCCACTCCTCTTGCATGTATTGAGGACTGTGTTATGGTTATTCGGATCCGTTGCGATCAGTTTGACGGCCGGACCCATCGCACCTGGATGTTCCCGAGGAGGTCGGTCATGATGCGCCTTTCTGCGGTGTTGGTGTTGGGCGTGCTCGTCGGTGACGCCGGCGCGACCATCGTCAATTTCGACGACGTCGATGTGCCGTATGTCAACGTCGTGAACAACGTGTGGGCGTGGCAACTCAAACTGTCGCAGGGACACTACGACCACGAGGGCCTGTGGTTCCGCACCGACACGGCGGCGGGCGCGAAACTCTACTACAGCCGCGGTTTCGAGGGTTCGTTCGAGACCGACACCATGCCCAACTTCGTCTACGCAAGCGATTACTACGGGCTGATCGCCAACCGCCCCATCTACATCGACTTCATCTTGCCCGACTCGAACCCGGAAGAGAACTTCGAGTGGCAACCCGTGCGGCAGGTCGCCTTCATGGTGATCGACTCCGCGTCCGACACCGCCGGCACCTGGACCGCGCAGGCACGCGACATCAACGGCGTCGTGATCGAGACCATCACGGGCAAGGCTTCAAACGTGCCCGTCGTCTTTGATCATCCCGCCGCGGACATCTACACCGTCGCGTTCATCCCCTCCAGCGATCTGGAGGCCATCGATACGCTTCGCGTCAACGAATTGCCAACCTGCCCGGCGGACTTCAACCACGACAGTTTCGTCAATGCGCTGGATTATGATGAATTCGCCGGGTTCTTCGAGATTGGTGATCCCGCCGCCGACTTCAACACCGACGGCTTCGTCAACGCTATTGACTACGATCTGTTCGCGTCACACTTCGAGAGCGGGTGTTGATCCGCGTCTACCGGTGCCACCGACTCCGGACACCCCAAGTCGCGTGATCACAATCCCGCGGCCCGCTTGCTCGTTGTTCTCTCGCGAGCATGAACTCGCCTTTGTCTCCGCTGCAACGACAACGCCCGGCGTTAAACCGGGCGTTGCTCGCGCTGGGCGAGTTCTCTCTCGCTCTTCTCATGTCCGCCGCGCTCACGCATCCGCGGCGGGTATGTTCAATCGCGCGGAAAACGCACGCGCGTGTGTGGGGTGCCCGTTCTTACGACGCGCGGCGCCGGCGAAGAGCCAGCACGCCGATTCCGGCGAGCGCGCCGACCGCCCCCGGCGCGGGGACGACGGTGATGCAGCCGACCTGCGAGCCGCCGCCGATCGAGCCCACCATCATCGCGGCGCCCGTGTTGAGGTTGATCTGCCAGAAGGTGCTCTGGCCGAGCGTCGCGTCCTGCACCGAGGCGTACGCGATGCCCGAGAGGCCCGAGATATCGAAGCCGACCTGGTCGCTCACGTTGACGCCCAGCGAGCCGACGGTGGTCAGCGCGCCGGCGCTGTTGGCCTGCTTGACGAGGATGTCGAGGTTTGAGTCGATGCCATAGAGCTGCGTCGATGTCGCGCCCTTCTTGCTGTTGGTATAGGCCGATCCGACCACGTTGGGGTTCATGCCCTCGTTCATGTCGCCCATCCCATAGAAGAGCGCGGTGGCGTTGGTCGACGCCGCGGTGTCGGGGTGAAGCACGAGGTTCTGATCGGCCTCGCTGACGACGCGGATGCGATCGATCACGGGGTTGAAGTCGAATCCGAACGACGAGCCGTTGAGCGTGTGCGCGAACGTGCCCGAGCCGACCTGCACCGCCATCCCTGTCATCGCGTTGATCTTGTACAACATGCTGAACGAGCCCAGGGCATAGAGCTCATTGGTCGCGGGGCGAAAGTCAAGCCCGCGCACACGCTCGTTGGCGGCCATGCCCCAGATCGCCACACCTGAGAGGATCGTCGTCGGCGTCGTCGAATCAAACGACACAAGTGTCTGATTCTCCGTCATGCCGTACACAATCTCGCCCGCGTGTGCGGCGGCGCCGAGCGAAGCGGCGAGTGCGGCGGTGGTGAGTGCGATGGCGTTCGTCTTCATTTCTCTCTCCTCGTGTGTTGAAGCCATGGCGCATCCTCGCACGCGCCGTTGCGTGCGCCGCGCCTTGATTTGAATGGCCGGGGCGGAAATCCCGGACGCCCCTCCTTCGCACCCGCCCCGCCTCGCGGTTTTTGCAGCAACCGAATTTCTTTCTCCGTCGAATCGCGGTACGCTGATACTCGCGGCGTGATTCAACACCACGCGATCGTGAAAACACTCCGGGGAGCACGTGCCCACGCTGTTGCAACGAATCTCGCAGGGTGATGAGTCGGCCGTCACGCGGTGCGTGGACGAATACGCCGGGCTCGCGTGGCGCCTCGCGTCGCGCTACCTTGGCGCGGGAAGCCCCGAGATCGAGGACGCCGTGCAGGACATCTTCACCGAGCTCTGGCTCAACGCGCGGCGCTTCGATCCCGCCAAGGGAAGCGAGCCCTCCTTCGTCGCCACGATCATCCATCGAAGGCTCACCGACTATCAACGACGGCGCGCCGCCCGGGCACGCCTGGCTTCCGGCGTCGCCGCGGCCTCGCCCGAGGTCCACGTGTCGACCCGCGCTCCGGAGCGCCTGCAGGACTATGTGAAAGACCAGGACCTCGGGCATGTCGTCCGCGCCTTCGACACCCTCCCCTACGAGGAACGCACCGCGCTTTGGCTCTCGCTCCATCGCGGCCTGTCGCACAGCGAAATCGCCACCGCCACACGGACGCCGATGGGGACTGTCAAGACACGTCTCAGGCGCGGCCTGGCGCGACTCACCGAAAGTCTCCGCCCCGTGCTGGGCGGGATCGCGCAGCCCGCGGGTCAGGAGCGTGGCGCATGAGCAAACCCATGGAGCGCGAACGCCTGATGGAACTGCTGGCCGCCGAGCAGCTCGGCGAGCTGTCGCTCGAAGAGCGTCGCGAGCTCGATGAGCGGATGTCCAGCGCGTCCCCCGAAGACCTCGCGGCGGCCAAGGCGATCGAAGGAAGCGCCAGCGAATTGGTGCGTGCCTTCGATCGCGCCGACGCCGGCGATCGGGCCCACATTGCCCTTCCGCCTGACATGCGCGAGAAGCTCGTTGCGCAGGGGCGCATCTTCGCCCGCGCCAGCGCGGCGGCCGGCGCGCTTTCTGACACCGCGGCGCCACCCGCGATCGCAAGCCCGGGGGCGGGTCCGTCAGAGCGAGCCCCGACTCGAGCCGCGCCGGGCCCAGACATGCGACTCGAATCGCGCCGCAACCCCATCTGGCCCTGGCTCTCAGTCGCCGCGATCCTGATCGTCGCCGGCGGCGGGCTCATGCTCACGCTCGGCTCGCTCCGTGAAAAGCAGCGCGAGCTGGCGGCCTCTCGCCTGGCGCTCGAGCAATCCAAGGTCGAACTGGCCGCCATGACCGATCGCGTCAAGGCCAACGACGCCATGCTCGCGCAGGCCCAGGTCCACGCCGACAGCCTGAAGAATGATCTCGCCAGCGCCACGACCGCCCTGAGCGCCGAACGCGCTGCCGCCGCCGCCGAAGCCCAGCGATCTGTCGATCTCGCGCGCCAGCTCGCCGACGCCACGCGCAGGGTCACCGAGACCGGCAAGGAACTCGACGCCGCCAAACTCCGCATCGCCACCTACGAAAAGCCCGTCGACCCCGCGACGCTCCAGCAGAATCGCACCAAGTTGCTCGAGGTCCCCGGCACGGTGCGCGTCGCCTGGAAGCCCTTCGACCTTCCCAACAACCCGGCCGAGCAGGGCCAGGTCCAGGGCGATGTCGTCTGGAACGACGCGATGCAGCAGGGCTACCTGCGCTTCGTCGGCCTCAAGGTCAACGACCCCAAGGTCGAGCAGTACCAGGTCTGGCTGATCGACGAGCGCGGCATGGAGCAGAAAGTCGGCGGCGGGGTCTTCAACGCCAACGCCGCGGGCGAGATCGTCGTGCCCATCACGCCCGGCATCGATGTCGGCCGCGTGGCGCTCTTTGCTATCACCATCGAAGGACCCGGCGGAACGTGGGTGCCCGACCTGAAGCGCCGTGTCGTCGTCGCGCCGCGTGATGCGGGGTGAGCAGAGTCCGCGGCTTTGCTTCGCTGGTTTTCTGCAATGCGTCTGTTTCGTGTCAACTGCATGCCCACGCGCGTAGCGCCTCGGAGCACCGGAGGCAAAGCCAACAGCGTCCGTCGGTCATTCCCGATCCATCGGCAGCATCATTGCATTCGCCGATCGTCCACCAGCAGATTTCACAATGCTCGTGCTCTGTCGGCGGGCTTCCTGGTGGCCGTCGGTATTGTTCCAAGCGCCACGAGCGAGCCGCGAGTTCGCGAAGCTCCGCATCCGTGCAGTAATCGGATAGAATTCCGCCGTTGCCGCACTCGCCAGGATCCACGAACGGCATCTACCTCACTCCAGGTACGTATACCCCTCCATCCCCTGGTCGTAGAACTTCAGAAGCGCCTGCCCATCGGCGACCGTCATCGTGCTCGCCTTGACCGCGCGCTCGATGTCACGCCGCATCGCGCGAATCAAATCCTCGCTGTCATACTGCACGTACGACAGCACTTCCTTCACCGTGTCGCCCTCGACCACCTCGTCAAGGTCCCAGTCGCCCACGCCCGGCGAATCATCGAACGACACGTGCACCACGTGCGTGTCGCCGTACAGGTTGTGCAGGTCGCCCAGCACCTCCTGATACGCCCCGACCAGCGCGACCGCCAGGTAATACGGCTCGTGCTTCCCGTCCGCCGGAACCGCCCCGTTGGGCGTCGAAGGATCGTGCCCATTGGCGTGCTTGAGTTCGTGCAGTTCCAGCACCGTCTTGCACGCCTGCCGCTTGTCGATGAACTTGTCCACCTGCCCGTCGGAGTCGCAGGTGATGTCGGCCAGGATCGCCCGCCGCGTCGGCTCCTCGTCCAGGCGATGCACCGGCACGATCGGGAACAACTGATCGATCGCCCAGTGGTCGGGCATGCTCTGGAAGATCGAGAAGTTGACGTAGTAGATGTCGCTCAACACCTGCGGCAGGTCCTGCAGATCGTCCGGCAACTCGCCCTTCTGGCTCGCCGTCGCCAGGACCTTTCGCCCCACGGCCCAGAACAGCCGCTCCGTCGCCGCCCGCAAGGGCAGCGATAGATATCCCAGGTTGAACAGGCTCATCGCCTCGTCACGCGCCTGCACCGCGTCGTGGTACACCTCGACCAGGTTCACCCGCGGCAGATTCAGCGCCTCATACGCGTCGATGAGTTCGAGCACCGGCTGCGGCCGCTCGCCCTCCTTCTCCATCAGTTCCTTGACGCCCGGCAGGTTGGGATCGCTGGGAAAGTGCGTCTTGCCCAGCACGTCGATGATGAGCAGCGACGAGTGCGCCACCATCGCACGCCCCGACTCCGACAGAATCCGCGGGTGCGGAAAATTGTTGGTGTCGCACACGCTCTTGACGCGGTACACGATGTCCGCGGCATACTCCGCCACGCCATAGTTCACGCTGGAGGGACTGTCGGACTGGCTCCCGTCATAGTCGATGCCCATGCCGCCGCCGACGTCGATCGTGTCCAGACCCGCGCCGAGTTTTTTCAGTTCGCAATAGATGTGGGCGAGTTCGTTCACCGCCGCCTTCACCTTGCGGATGTCGCCCACCTGGCTCCCGATGTGGAAGTGGATCATGTTGAGGCAGTCGGCCATGCCGTACTGCTTGGCATACTCCACCGCCTGGATCAGTTCCGTGACCGTCAGGCCGAACTTCGATCGCATCCCCCCCGACGATTCCCATCGCCCCGTCCCCTGAGTGCTGGGCTTGGCGCGCAGGCCGATACGCGGGCGAACGTTGTACTTTGCCGCGTGGCGGATGATGAGTTCAAGGTCGCTGAAGCGCTCGACCACCGGGATGATGTGCCGCCCCAACTTGGTCGCGAGGATCACCGTCTCGATGAACTCCGAGTCCTTGAACCCGTTGCACACCACCGGCATCGCCGGCAGATTCTCGGTAAGCCCCAGCACCGCCAGCAACTCCGGCTTGCTGCCGGCCTCAAGCCCGAAGCCCAGTTCCTTGCCCAGGTCCCGCAACTCCTCGCACAGCGGGCGCTGCTGGTTCACCTTGATGGGGTAGATGCACGAGTACGCCCCGGTGTACTGGTGCTCGGCGATGGCGGCGTCAAACGCCAGGCGGATCTCCATCAGCCGATGGCGGAGCAGATCACGGAACCGGATGATCACCGGCGTTGAGATCTCACGCTCGCGCAGACCCTCCACCACCTCGCACAGGTCGATCTGACGCTTCGGGTCGCGCTCGGGCATCACGACCAGGTGCCCCGCGGGGTTCACCGTGAAGTACCCGTTCCCCCAATTGTGAATGCCGTAGAGCTTCGATGAGTCCTCGATGCTCCACGCGCGCGGGGATTGGGGGTTGTTGGCCGCGCCGAACGACGCGGACGAAGAGATTCCGGGCGTGATGGTGGCCATGGTGAACTGATCGACTCGCGCGTTCTCGGAGTTGAACCCCGTCATCCGCCGGTCGAGAGATGTCCCGCTGATCGCGGGATGCGCCGTTGGGCCGACGTGTGTCGTCGCCCGCACTTGGTGGCGATTGCTCGGTCGATCAACGATCCAACCGCGAACGCACGTGCCTTGCTCATCCACGCGCGCCAGCGACCCGTTGATCTGGCGGCGATGCCTCGCCGCGTACTGACCGATCCGTGCGAGACGCTTCCGGCTCCACCCCGGCAAGCGTCCCCGGTTGCCACCATCACCAAAACAATACCGACTCCACGCCGCCAAGCAAGCGCTCCCGCGTGCAATCTCCATGAACGAGCGAGGAGGCGAGATGAATTGAGTCGGCCAGCGTCCGCTCAATCGCGCGGCCGCGCCTCACACCCAAAGCACGCCCACGCCGTCCTCTCATCGATCCCCTGCTCCGGCGCGATCGCGCTCGATCCGCCCATCTCCGCCCGCTTCCGGGTTGTCGCCGCAAGAATCGAATCCTCCGGCTCGGCCCGAACGATCGGCACGTCGCTCCCAAACACCAGCGAACGTCCGGGAAGTAGGCCCGACGCAAGCAGATCGCGGATCGGAAGCACGCGATCGAGCCGGTGGGGGAGGTAGCGCGTCAACGCCTCAACGTCCGCCAGCAAATGACACGGCTGCAGGCTCGCTGTCACCCCAAGCGCCGCAAACCGTCCCACGTCGGCGGCATCAACCACCTCCGCGTGCTCGATGCGGACCTTCACCGATTCCCGACCGTTCTCTTTCTGCCAGGCCTCCACGCCGTCCAGCACCGCCCGCACCGCCGCATCGCCGATCGCGTGCGCCGCCAGTTCGCCCCCGTCGCCCATCACGGCGTGCACACGCCGTATCGCCTCAACCACATCCCCGACCGACATCAACGCCTGACCACAGGGGAGTCCCGGGGCTGGGTCGCGATATTCCGTCAGCATCGCCGCGGTGCGGCTGTTCAGCGTGCCATCCACAAAGATCTTCCCGCCTCGCAACCGAACCCGCGACGACTCCCACTCAGCCCGCCTCCCCGCCACCTCTCCAAGCGATACGACCGGCGCATACAGCCCAACATCGCACGCCAGCGTGTTCCGCCGCTCGATCTCTCCGAGCGCCGGCCCGAGCCACGTCTGGCTCAGCATGTCATCCACGCACGCAAAGCCAAGCGCCGAAAGCGCCCGGAGCGACGACTCCACATGCCGCCTCCGGGTCGATTCATCCGGCTCCGGGGCCGCGTTCCACGCTTTGCTCGCAGCCCCTTCAAGCAAGAAGCCCGTTGCCGCACCCCTCGCATCCACGCATACCACCCCGCCCGGTTCAATTCGATCGCCCGCCCTGATCCCCGCGGCCTGCATCGCCACGCTGTTCGCGCACGCCGAGTGATGATCAAACGACATCACCACGCACGGACGACCCCGCGTCACCCCATCAATCTCCTCGATCGCCGGCCAGCGTGCCTCTGCCCACGCTTCGACCCTCGCCCCATGCGCCAGAAGCCACCCCCGCTGGGTATCGGACGCGCCCCTTGCCAGCGTCTGAAGGCACTCATCCAGCGATCGACACCCCGACAGATCGAGCATCTCCATCGATCGACCGTGCGACGCGATGTGCGCGTGCGCCTCACGCATCCGCGCCGGCCTCACGGCCTGTCCTTCGCGTGCGCCAGAATGTCCGCCACCAGCGACAGCGCCTGCTCCGCGTTTCCAGGTTCGATATCGAACGGAATCCTGACAATCCCGAATCGCGCGCGGATCGAAAGTCCGTCCGGATCCACACCGACACATACCGGAGACTGCGGCCTGACGTGCAACGCGCGGTCGCACGCCTCCGCGAGCACTTCCCGATCCGCGTTCACCGTCCGGCAGATCGCCCCGATGACCTTGAGGAGCCGGTTGGCCACGCAGCAGTCCTCGCCGGATGCAAGGGTCAGCCCCGACTTGATGGACTCGACTTCGAGCAAGCAGAGCGTGCCCTCCGCCGGCTTGGCGTGGTGCGCTTCGTAGTATGCGAAGGCAAACACGCTGGGCTCGATCGCCCGCGCTCGGCACAGCAGTTGCAAAGAGTCCGAGTTTTCGTCCGGCGTCATCAAAACCAGGTCCGCCGCCTCGTGAACGCCGTCGTCATCGAGCAGCCAGTTCGGTACCGGCGCGACCGGTTGCCCCGTCTCGGGATCCAGCACGAAATACACGCTCTCGGCGTGGTCATCGGCTACCAGCATGCCCTCAAAGAGCGATCGCAGCCGCCGGGTGATGTCGTGTGGGCTCTCTGCCGCCATGACCGATTGTTGTCGGAACGACCGGCCAGAGCCAGATCATGATCGATCGGAGCCGTCGCATTGTGGATAACTCGGCACCGCGCATGCTGATGGCCTCGTCGCGACGCCCACATGTCGGTTCATTCGCGCGATCGAGCGAGTCCGTTCATGGTCGACATCGCCGGTTATCGTGAACCAACCAACGGCACTCGATCCACACGTGATTGCTCCCGAGGTGCGCCGCGCTGATGCCGCGAGCGATGTCGCGGAGTGATCGCCGCTCGTGGACGCGATGTCGACCCAACGTCCGACTTTCCTCAACCTCGATCCTCAGAATGGCGCGAGAGAAAGGTGAACACCACGCACGCCGCGTCGAAGTCCGCCCACCGAACGCACGCTGTTTCACCCGGAAAAACACGGCAATCCCGCAAAAACGACCGTGGGGCCGGTGAACCAGCCCCACGATCGCAGTTGACTTTTCGTTTGTGTGAGGCTGCCGGGCAGATTGACCCGGCGCCGGGCGTCGTTTCCGACGCCGCAAGAGCGCTTTACTTCTTGCTGCGCTTCTTGCTCTTCTTGGCGGTCTTGCCCTTCTTCTTGCCTTTCTTCTTCGCCATGTCAGACTCCTGAAAGAGTTGTCATCGAGAGACCTGT
>JADLFE010000008.1 GCA_020845755.1 Phycisphaerales bacterium | reverse complement strand
CTTCGTCAACGCGATCGACTACGACCTCTTCGCGACGCTGTTCGAGGGCGCGGACCCGGCGGCGGATGTCAACGCGGACGGGTTCGTCAACGCCCTGGACTACGACGACTTCGCCGAACACTTCGAGGCGGGGTGCTGAAGAAGAAGGCGCTGGGCGCGTGGCAACGACGCGGCGGCGCGAGCGTGCGCGTACGGTTGACGCATGAAGACGTGCGAACGATTGGCGTTGGCGACGGCCGGGGTGCTGGGTGTGTTCAGCGCGTGGGCGGGCGAGGGCGCGCCGGGGGCGGGGCATCGCGGGGAAGACAGCGGCTCGCGAGTCGTGGCGGCGACGGACATCGTGCGCTACGCGGACGGAAGGCCGAGCGCCAAGTTCAGGCTCGATGCGAAGGACCAGGGCGTCGTGTTCCGTCACGGCGGCGGCCCGGGGCGATGCGACGAACTGGGGGCGCGCGACGTGTGGGTGTATGAGAGCGACGGCATGTATTACATGCACTATGACGGCGCGGGCCCGAAGGGGTGGCTGGCGTGCCTGGCGACCAGCAAGGACCTCCTGACGTGGACGGCGCGGGGCCCGGTGCTGGATTTCGGCGCGGCCGGCGAGGACGACTCGGCGTCGGCGTCGTATGGCGTGACGTACTTTGACGGGCGGACGTGGCACATGTTCTATCTGGGCACGCCGCACACGTCGCCCGCGCCGGACCTTGTGCCGTCGTTTCCGTATCTGACGATGAAGGCCAGGGGGGCTTCGGCGGGCGGGCCGTGGACGAAGCAGAAGGACGTGGTGCCGTTCCGGACCAAGCCGGGAACGTACTACGCGGACACCGCGAGCCCGGGGCACGTGGTGAAGCACGGGGATGAGTATCTGATGTTCTTCAGCGCGTCGATGAAGCGCACGCTGGGGATCGCGCGGACGCGGGACCTGGACGGCGCGTGGACGATCGATCCGGCGCCGATCGTGCCGGCGGAGGAGCAGGTCGAGAACAGTTCGCTGTACTTTGAGGCGACGGACAAGACGTGGTGGCTGTTCACGAATCACGTGGGGATCGAGGGCGGTGAGTTTACGGATGCGGTGTGGGTGTATTGGACGCAGGACCTGAACCACTGGGACGCGGAGCACAAGGCCGTGGTGCTGGACGGGAAGAACTGCGCGTGGAGCCGCACATGCGTGGGCCTGCCGTCGGTGGTGAAGGTCGGGGGTCGCTTGGCGGTGGTGTATGACGGGCCGGGCGGCGAGAGCACGAGCCACATGAGGCGTGATGTGGGGCTGTGCTGGCTGGAGTTGCCGCTGCGGAGGCCTGAGGAGAAGTAGGGCGCGGGCGAACTCGACCCGGTGATCCTGAAACCGCGTGTGCTAGACTGCGAAAGATGTTTCGCCCGCACGCGGCCGGGCCTGGTGTCGCCGCGCGGAGGCCGTGCCGTGGACATCTGGAAGAAACTTTCGGGCGAACTGATCGACATCGTGCAGTGGCTGGAGGACGCGCCGAACGTTCTGGTTCATCGCTTTGAGCGGATGAACAACGAGATCAAGAACGGCGCGAAGCTCGTTGTGCGCGAGGGCCAGGCGGCGGTGTTCGTGAACGAGGGGCAGCTGGCCGACGTGTTCAAGCCGGGCACGTACACGCTGACGACGCAGAACCTCCCGATCCTGGCGACGCTCAAGGGCTGGAAATACGGCTTTGAGAGCCCGTTCAAGGCCGAGGTTTACTTTGTCCAGACCAAGCAGTTCACGGACCTCAAGTGGGGGACGATGAACCCGATCATGCGGCGTGATCCGGAATTCGGGCCGGTGCGCCTGCGGGCGTTCGGCACCTACGCGATGCGCGTGAGCGACCCGGGCGAGTTGATCAAGCAGGTGGTGGGCACGGCGGCGCGGTTTACCGAGGAGGGGATCAACGAGCAATTGCGCAACGTGATCGTGTCGCGGTTTACCGACACCTTGGGAGAGAGCAAGATCCCGATGCTGGATCTTGCGGGCAACCTGAGCGAATTGGGCGAGTTTGTGGCGGGCGCGATCAGGCCGGAGTTCGGCACCTATGGGCTGGACCTGACCAAACTGCTCATTGAGAACATCTCGCTGCCGCCGGAGGTTGAAGCGGCGCTGGACAAGCGGAGCAGCATGGGACTGGTGGGGAACCTGCAGCAGTATGCGCAGTTCCAGGCCGCGAACGCGATGGAGGCGGCGGCGAAGAACCCGGGCTCGGCGGGCGATGGCGCGGGGATGGCGATGGGGTTTGTGATGGCGCAGCAGATGGCCAGCGCGCTGAACGCGGGTGGGCAGGCGGGTCTTGCGGGTCATGCGGGCGGGGCCGGCACTCCGCCGCCGATCCCGGGCGCGGGGCTGTTCTTTGTGGCGGTGAATAACCAGCAGACCGGGCCGTTTGACCTGCAGACGCTGTCGCAGCAGGCGGGGAGCGGTCGGCTCACGCGAGAAACGCTGGTGTGGAAGCAGGGGATGGCGGAATGGGCGCCGGCGGGAAGGGTGCCGGAACTGGCGAGCGTGTTCGCGAGCGTGCCGCCGCCGTTGCCGGGGAGGTAGAAGCAGAGTCACCGCGCGATAGGCACTTGGGAATGAGAAGTCACGGAGAGAAGACGCCCTCCCTGACGCTCGGGCGACTAATGGTGAGGCATCGGGCTTCATGCAGTGGAGACAGGGCAGAGGCGTTTCGTTGATTCCGGCATGAGTGAAGAGACTCGATCAATTCCGCCGGCGGATGCATCGCCCATCCCGACGGCCAGGGGCGGCGATCGGGAGTTTCCGTGCGCGCGGTGCGGCGCGAAACTGGTCTTCAAGCCCGGCACGGATTCGCTGCACTGCCAGTACTGCGGGCACGACAACCCGATCGTGCGTGCAGATGCGGGCGAGAACGGCGTGGTGGCGAGCGCCGAGGTTGTTGAAGAGATCGACTTCGAGCGCACGCTCGCCGAACTTTCCGCGGGCGAGGGTGCGGCCGAGGCGCTGGTGGTTCATTGCGACTCCTGCGGCGCGACGCAGACGCTGGCGGCGAACGTGACGTCGCAGTCGTGCGCGTTCTGCGGCACGCCGATCGTGGCGCAGGCGGTTTCGGAGCGGTTCCTCAAGCCGCGCAGCCTGCTCCCGTTCAAGATCGACGCGGAGAAGGCGCGGTCGCTGTTCGCGGGGTGGCTGCGTTCGCGCTGGTTTGCGCCGGGGAAACTGAAGGACTTTGCGAACATCGAGGGCGGGTTGTCGGGCGTGTATGTGCCGTATTGGACGTATGACTGCGCGACGACGTGCCGCTATACCGGCGAGCGGGGCGACGATTACTTTGAGACGCAGATGGTTCGCGCGACGGTGAACGGGAAGACGGTGATGCGCCCGCAGCAGGTGCGGAAGACGCGCTGGCGCGCGGTGTCGGGGGTGGTGCGGAACCGGTTTGATGACGTGCTGGTGCCGGCCAGCAAGACACTCCCGCCCGATCATCTCGAGAAGATCGCGGACTTCAACACGCGGGAGTTGGTGCCGTACGCGGACGAGTACCTGGCGGGGTTCCGGGCCGAGGCGTACAGCGTGGGGTTGAAGGAGGGATTCGCCGATGCGCAGGCGCGGATGCGTCCGACGATCGAGGGGACGATCCGTCAGGACATCGGCGGCGATCATCAGCGGATCGGGACGACGTACATCACGTATTCTGGAGTGACGTTCAAGCACATCCTGGTGCCGGTGTGGATGAGCGCGTATCGGTACGCGGGCAAGGCGTATCGGTTTCTGGTGAACGCGCGGACGGGCGAATTGTCGGGCGACAGGCCGTATAGCGCGACGAAGATCACGCTCCTGGTGCTGGGAGTTCTCGCGGCGATCGCGGTGATCGTGCTGATTGCGAACTCGCGCTAATCGCGTCTGAGCACGCACCAGATGGTGCCGAAGGTGGCGTTGGGCGAGTCGATGAGGTTGACGCCCTTGGCGTTGGTGAGGGCGGGGACGCCGCGTTCTTCGGGCTCGACCTGTTCGACGGAGAAGCCGTGGCGCTGGCCGCGCTGGCGGAGGAAGCGTTCGGCCTCTTCGTACCCGAAGAACCAGCGGTGGCGGTCGGGCGGCGGCTCGAGCGGCAGGCCGTAGTACTTGAGACCGACGCCCTTGGTGCCCTCGTGCAGCGCCAGGAGCATGTTCCGCAGGGGGTTGGGGAGCGCGATGATGACGTGCCCGCGCGCGATGGAGCAGAGGCGGTCAAAGACGTCGTGCAGGCGGTCGAGGTGCTCGAGCACGTCGGCGCAGAGGACGGTGTCGAACGAGCGGGCCTCGAAGGGGAGGTCCTGGCGGTCGAGATTGACGACGACGTCGGCCGGAGGGCCCATGTCCACGCCGAGGTAGCGCGCGCCGGCGGGCAGGTGCCGGGCCAGGTGCTTCTGGTCGCATCCGACGTCGAGCACGTGCCCGCAGAGGATCGAGCGATACTTGTCGGCGATCCAGGCGGCCTTGCTGGGGCGATCGGTGTAGGTGAGCGTGGTCTGGTACTTCACTCGTATCTCCCCCTGCCCGGCCCCGGAGCACGGGGCGGCGGCGCGACGAGCGCGCACAAGGCAGGTATCGGTCAGAGACGCTGCTGCGGCGCTGTTTTTGGGGGACACACCTAAACGCCAACACCAGCGGGCACCACCGAGTGGGTCGATGCGCGGCGGGCGTTTCGGCGCGTTAGAGTGAGGCATGGCCATGAGCACGCCCAGGGTGAGCGTTGCGCTTCCCGTCCACCGCGACGGCGAGGTGCTGCTGCGCGCCGCGGCGTGCGTGCTCGGGCAATCGGTGCGCGAGATCGAACTCCTCATCATCCTAAACGGGAGCGACGACGCGACGCGGCGGGCGGCGCGGATGATCGGCGACCCGCGGGTCCGCGTGATCGAATTGGAGCGTGCGTCGCTGGCGGCGGCGCTCAATGTCGCGCTCCGCGAGAGCCGCGCGGCGCTCGTGGCACGGATGGACGCGGACGACGAGTGCCCGGCCCACCGCCTGGCGCGGCAGGTAATGCTGGCGAGCGAGCGCCCCGAACTGGCCGCGATCGGCTGCGCGTGGGAACAGCGGTTTGAGGGGCGGCTGATCGCGACGATCCGGCCGGATCCGTCGGCGGCACGCCTGGCGTGGAAACTCCTCCATCGCAACACCCTGGCGCACGGATCGATGCTGCTGCGGCGCGACGCGGTGCTGGAGGCCGGAGGGTACGACGAGCGGCGTGCGCGGGCGCAGGACTACGACCTGTGGCTGCGGCTGGCGGGGCGCGTCGGGGCATCGGCGGAAGTGCTGTACACGCATCACCTGAAGCACGCGCCCAGCGATGCGTATAGCGCTGGTCAGGTCCAGTCCGAGCAAGCGGCCCAGGCGCAAATGGAAGCGTGGGCGCGACTGCCGCGGGCGACGCACGACGACCGCGACTCGCTCGCAATGATCGTGTCGCGCATCAACCTCGCGCGGGCGGGGGCGCTGGGCGAACTCGAGGCGCTACTGGATCACGCGCCGTCGGTCGAGGCGCTCGCGGCGTGGATGTCGGCCAAGCACACTGAAGCGGCGTCACTCCCGCGGATGGACCTCACCCGCGCCGCGTTGCTCACGCTCGCCGGGCAGCGCCTGCGCGCCGAGGGCTTCACCAGCGTGTGGCTGTACGGCGCGGGGGCGCACACGGCGTGGGTGCTGGATCACGCGGCGTATCTCGGCGTGGCGATCGCGGGGATCGTCGATAATCACGCCGCGGGGGTGCTGCTCGGTGGATTCGTGGTGCGCGATCCGCGCACGCTCCCCGACCGGGCCTGCACGCTGCTCTCGAGCGATGCGCACGAGGACGCCCTGTGGACGGCGTCGGAGGGGTTGCGGGCCAGGGGTGTCCGGATCGAGCGGTTGTATCAGATGCCGAGCGCGGCGGAGATCGAAACCGGCGGCGGAAATTCAGGCGTGACGGCGAGCGAGCGGGGCGAGCAAGCCCTGAATCAGTCATGACGCACGACGCGGCGCGGAATCTGTGTGGAGCGTGTGGCGTGCGCGCGACGGCGCGGCGGGTGATGGCCGGCGCGGCGACGTGCGCGGCCGTCGGCTGGGTGCTGATCGGGCTCGCTGCGTGCACGAGCCAGGCCGTGGCGCCGCAGAGCCCGATCTCGATCTCGAAACTCGGCGCGGGAGACTGGGACGATATCGACGCGGCGGTGGATGTCGGGATGTCGGCGGCCGAACTCGCGCGCGTGGATGCGAGCACGTCTCCGGACGGCCTGACGCGCACCTATGAACTCCGCACGATCACCGACGAGCCCGCGTGGCTCGTCGCGCGGCGCCAAGAGGGCGGGCGTGTCGGGCTGGGCGCGCGCGTTGGCAGGTTCGGCGACCCCCAGCGCGAAGAGAAACTCATCCGCGGCGTGGCGGAACGCCTTAAGACGCTGTATGGAGTCGATTGGGCGCCGGTGGCGAGGTAGGGCAGTGGCCGAGTGGTCAGGCCTCAGGTCGCGCGGTGCTGACACCGAAGCACGCCATGCCGCGTCACTTCTCTTCCTGCTCCCCGTCTTGCTCCGTGCTTCTCGGTGGCGAAGGTCTTGGCCTTCCGTTCCGCCTCGCCACGAATATCCCGCGCGCCCGCGCTCTCCGCTGTGAATCAGTCACGCGCGGCGATTCCGTGGTCAACTCCGCGGGGAGAGCCCGATCGTCGGCAGATCAACCGTCATGGTCGTGCCTTCCTTCCACACGGATTGCACGCTGATCGTGCCGCCCAAGGCCTTGGCGGCGTGCTTGACGATGGCGAGCCCGAGCCCCGTGCCGCGTCGTGATGTGCCGCCGGCGCGGGAGAGGTCGACCTGATAGAAGCGTTCGAAGATGCGGTCCTGGGCGTTGAGGGGGATGCCGATGCCCTGGTCGATCACCTGGAGGCGCACGCCGTCGCGGGGCGAGATGCGCGAGGCGACGACGCGGATCGCGCTGCCCTCGTAGGCAAACTTCGTCGAGTTCTCGATGAGGTTCTTGAGGATGAGCAAGAGGAGGCGCGGATCGCTGGTGAGTTCGCCGGCGTCGGGCGATGCCTCAAAGACCAGGCGCAGGTTGCGTTCCTTGCAGGGCGTGTCGAAGACCGGCGCGAGCGAATCGAAAAGTTCGCTGAGGCGGACGGTCGAGATCTCGATGGACGCTTCGGGGGTCTCAAGGCGTGAGAGATCGAGCAGATCGCGGGTGAGTTCTTCCAGGCGGGTCGTGTTGGCCGCGATCATCTGCACGAGGCGGGCGGCCATCGGCGGTTCATCCACCATCTCGCCCAGGGTTTCGGCGGCGGCCTTGATCGACGAGAGCGGCGTGCGCAACTCGTGGCTGGCGTTCGCGACAAAGTCCGTCTTGAGTTGGACCGCACGCGCCAGTTCCGTGACATCGCGCAGCGTCAGCACCACGCCGGGCTCGGCGTAGGTGGTACGCGATCGCGTCGAGAGCCCCGTGAGTTCAAGCGCGGCCGGCGCGGCGACCACCTCGTACACCCGCATCGCCCCCTCGCGGTTCATCCGCACCTGCCCGGCTCGCGCCTGCCCGCCGACGGCCGACGCGTGAAGCCCCAGAACCTCGGCCTGCGTGAACAACTCGTCGATGATCCGCCCCTGAAGAGCCTGCGCCGGCTTGGCGAAAAAATCGCACGTGGCGCGGTTCCAGATCACCAGTTCACCCGCGGAGTCGGTGGCGATGACAGGGTCGCGATCGGCGTCGAGCACGGCGCGAAGATTGGCGGCGGCGAGATTGGCTGCCGCCAGTTTCTCGCGGACAAGCCCGACGAGTTCCTCGACCGGTTCGCGCCCGCTGGCGCCAAGGGTGGCGCGGAGGTGGTCGAGCGCGTCGATACGGACGGGGGCGGCGTCGCGCCGCGCGCCCGACAGAACGATCACACTCCCGGTGATGCACGCGATCAGCACGAGGGCGACGGCGATCAACGGGGGCGCGCCCAGTGCCTCGCTCAAGATCCCGGCGACGCCGACGACGGCGAGCGCGGTCAGGGCGCTCTCGCGCGAGACCAATGGCTTGGGCGCTCGCGCGGACAGGCCCTGGGCCAGGGTGTGGGTATCCGTGCCCGCGTACGTGCCGGGCACGGCGGGGCGATGCGGGTCGGATGTTCGGTCGTCCGGCATTGGGGCCCATGCTATCGTGGAAATCGCGCCCAGCCGAGCCGATCGGACGCGATCACGACTCATCAGAGCCCGCGCTGTCGGGGGTCATGCGATAGCCGACGCCGCGGACTGTTTTGATCATCCCGGCGTGGGGCCCGAGGCGTTTGCGGATGGCGGTCATGTGCACGTCGATGGTCCGCTCGGTGACGGTGATGCCCGGGCCGATCGCCTTGTTCATCAGAGCGGAGCGGGTGAGGACTTTCCCCCCGGCCTGCATCAGGGTGCTGAGCAGTCGGAACTCGGTCAGGGTGAGTTTGACGGGCTGATCGTCGACCCAGACTTCATGAGTGTCGCTGCTCACGCGCACCGGGCCGAGCGTCAGCATGCGGTTATCCGGGCCGGGCTTTGATGAGCGGCGCAGGACCGCTTCGATGCGAGCCAGGAGGACCTTGTTGGAGAAGGGCTTGGTGACGTAATCGTCGGCGCCGACGGTGAGGCCGACGATCTGGTCGACGTCTTCGCCCTTGGCGGTGAGCATGATGATGGGGATGTGAGCGGTCGAGGGGTTGGCGCGGATGCGTCCGGCGACCTCGGTCCCGGATAACTCGGGGAGCATGATGTCGAGAAGGATGAGGTCGGGCGCGCGCTGAGAAAGAGATTCGAGCGCGAGCCGGCCGTTGGAGGCGGTCGTGATTTCGTAGCCGGCTTTGGTGAGATTGAACTGCAGGAGTTCGAGCAGATCGCGTTCGTCGTCAACGATGAGGATGTGCTTGTGCTGGGACATGGGCGGAGAAATTGAAGCCTGCCGAGACGACGCGAGCGGAGAAGCGTGCATCAGAGGAATCTCCATTCTGACAGGTCCGCAGCGGGATGCTCGACGAGCGAGAAAAGTGCGGCGAAAAAGCCTAGCGGGAGGCGGATTCTGGTCAGATTGGGCGTGGGTTTGAATTGCGCTAAGAGCGGGCAAATTCAGGGTTTGCGTGAGTTATCCACATTATTCACGACTTGGATGTCATCATTCGACACGCAGGTTTGGAGGTGCTAGCATCGCGTCCACGCGGGAGCGATCCCGCCGCGGGGTGTGAAACAAGCACACTTTGCGCGTTTTTGGAAGATTCGGTCTGGATTTCGGTGGAACGGGTCGCGGATTTGTGGAGGACGCGCGAACCGGACGCCGATGCGACAGACCACACCGGCGAGTTTTGCCGGGGGTTGAGGCGAAGGTTCGGGTCTGATCCCGGAGCGGTTCCGGTGGTCGGGCTTGACGAGTGGGATTGACGGCGTAATCATCGACACTTCCAAACACGGCTTTTGCCTCGTTCGAGCGGAGCCGTGAGAAAGAACAAGTCCCGCGGCGGCCGGCAACGGCGGATGGAGGTCGCGGGTGGATGCCGGGGGAGTCTCGGCAGCGCCGGCGAGCTGTGTGTCGGCGGACCAACAGGATCAACGGGAACGTCAGCAGCGGCGTTCCAAGGCTTCCCGGGTCGGGCTGGTGCCCGGTCGGAAGGCCCCGTCGGAGTAGCTGTTCATCAAGGAGTCTCAGGACATGAAGCAGACTAGCGTTCTCGTGGTAATCGCCGGTGCGGCGCTGAGCACGGCGGCGATGGCCGGTGACACCAGCGATCGCGCCTATCAGGCTGAGCTCCTGGCCGCGAGCCAGAGCCGGGCCAATAGCGCGGGCATGTTCGCCGATGCCGGCTCGACCGTGAAGGTCGGCGGCTTCAGCCAGTTCCGCTGGATCCACAACTTCCGCGACAATCCGTCCGGCGGTTCGTCGGGTCACGACAGCGGTTACACCCACGGCTTTGAGGCCACCCGTACCCGCCTCGAAGTCACCGGCACGATCGGCAACGACAACCTGTCGTTCAAGGTCGACAGCGACTTCAACAAGGACGGCGAGGCCAGCCTGCAGGATGCCTACGGCAACTACAAGCTGGACGACAACAACGCGATCAAGTGGGGCCAGTTCAAGCTCCCCATGCTCCGCGAAGAGCTCGTGAGCGACGTCCGTCAGCTCTCGGTTGACCGCTCGGTCGTTAACACGCTGTTCACCTTCGGCCGCGCCCAGGGTCTCATGTGGACCTATGAGTCGGATTCGATCCGCTTCATGGGCGCCGTCAGCGATGGCCCGAACACCCGCAACACCGCGTACAACTCGGCTTCCGAGGGCGACCTCGCCCTGACCGGCCGCTTCGAGATGAAGTGGGGCGATGACTGGAAGCGCTTCAACGACTTCACGAGCTGGCAGAACAAGGAAATGGCCGGCCTCTTCGGCGCCGCCTTCCACTGGCAGCACGTCGGCAACACCGCCGCCGTCGCCAGCCAGCCTCAGTTCAACATGCTCCAGTACACCCTCGACTACAGCCTCGAGGGCAACGGCTGGAACTTCTATCTCGCCGGCGTGGGCAACCACACCGACCCGGACGAGAACGGCACCAAGAGCACCGACGATTGGGGCGTCCTCATGCAGGGCGGCATCTTCGTCAGCGCTTCCGACGAACTCTTCGCTCGTTGGGACTGGGTGATCCCGGATGGCGATCGCACCGGCGACGATGACTTCCACACCCTCGCGGTTGGCTGGAACCACTACTTCTTCCCCGAGTCGCACGCCGCCAAGTTCACGGCCGACGTGCAGTGGTTCGTCAATGAGCCCGATCAGAACGATCTGACCGCCGGCATCATGGACAGCAACAACAACGCGCTCCGCACTGACAGCGAGAGCGACCAGATCGCGCTGCGTCTCCAGATGACCCTGGTCTTCTAAGACGTTTCGCGTTCACGGGGTGAAAACCCCGGACTTGATGACTCCGACTCGGCCGGTCCCTCAGGGGGCCGGCCGTTTTCGTTTTGGAATAGGCACTGGGCACTAGGCACTAGGGAGGAGAAGAGCCGAAGTGGCGAAGTGGCCCCTATTCGCTTGGCCCCTAGGAAGTCCAGGCGCGACGATCCGCCTGCCTCGCTGCCTCGCTGCCTCGCTGCCTCGCTGCCTCGCTGCCTCGCTGCCTCGCTGCCTCGCTGCCTCGCTGTCTCGCTGCTTCGCTGTCTCGCTGTCTCGCTGTCTCGCTGTCTCGCTGCCTCGCTGCCTCGCTGCCTCGCTGTCTCGCTGCTACATCCGCTCGAGCGTCGGGATGCCGAGCACCATCAGGCCGTCGCGGAGCACACGCCCCGTCAGGTCGCAGAGGCGGAGGCGCGAGTCGCGCGTGGCGGCGTCGGGCGCGTCCACGACAGGGCACTGGTCGTAGAACGTGCTGAACGTGCCCGCCAGGTCGTAGAGGTACTGGCAGAGGTGGTGGGGCTGGAGCGTGTCGGCGACACGGGCGACGGCGGCGTTATAGGGAAGCAGCGCGAGCGCCAGCGTCTTCTCGCTGGGGGCCGCGATGCGGAACGCGGCGGACTTCCACGCTTCGCCCGCGGCCCGCTCGCGGGCCTTTTCAAAGATGCGCCGAATGCGCGCGTAGGCGTAGAGCAGGTACGGCCCGGTGTTGCCCTCGAAGGCGAGCATGCGGTCGAAACTGAACATGTAGTCGCGCGAGCGATCGTTGCAGAGGTCGGCGTATTTCATGGCCGCCACGCCGATGGTTTCGGAGGTGGTGCGCAGGTCGGAGTCGGAGAACGTGGTGTTGCGGGCGCGCACGGCGTCCGCGGCGCGCTGCACGGCCTCGTCGATGAGGGCTTGGAGTGAAACGCTGTCGCCGCTCCGGGTCTTGAACGGGCGGCCGTCCTCGCCCAGGACGGCGCCGAACGCGGCGTGCTCCATGACGGCGACCCGGCCGTTGCGTGGATTGGTGGCGTAGCCGGCGCGGATGCTGGCGGCGAAGACCTGACGAAGATGCAGATTCTGACGCGCGTCGATGCAGTAGATGACGCGATCGGCCAGGAGATTCTGCACGCGACGGCGGATCGCGCACACGTCGGTGGTCGCGTAGAGGAACCCGCCGTCGGTCTTGCGGACCAGGCACGGCTCCTTGATCGGCTCCCACGCGGGATTGCCAGCGGCGTCGCGTGGCGGCTGGTCAACGCGGACGATGAGCGCGCCCTGATCGATCTCAGCCACGCCTCGTTTCTCGAGGTCGGCGACCATGGGCGCGAGTTCCTCGGCGTAACTAGATTCGCCCGCGCTGTGCTCGTCGGTGACATTGACCTGCAGACGTCGGCACGCGGCGAGGCATACCGACATCGTCACCTCGCGGATGCGCTTCCAGACGCTGAAAGTGTCGGGGTCGTGGGCCTGGAGTTTCACGAGCGTCTGGCGGGCACGGGTGAAGGCGTCGGTGGCACCTTCGACCTGGGCCTCGAGTTCGGCGATCGCCTTGGGGTGTCCGGACTTTCGTGCGGCGGCCAGGCCGTCGACATCGCGCCGGGTCGAGGATTCCGCGGCCTTGTAGGCGGCGTCGAGCTGGTCGAGGGTGATGGTGTCGAGGTTGAGCCCGCCGGCGTCGCGCATCTCGATGAGGCGAGCGACGGTCATGGCGATGTTCAGGCCCCAGTCGCCCAGGTGGTTCTGGCGGAGGACCTTGTGCCCGAGGCGCTCGAAGGTGCGCGCGACGGCGTCGCCGATGAAGGGCGAGCGGAGGTGCCCGACGTGCATCTGCTTGGCGAGGTTGACGCCCATGAGGTCGACGACGACGGTCATGGGGTCGCGGGCGGGCTCAACGCCCAGCGCGGGCGCGTCCATGGAGGAGAGGAGCGAGCCGAGGGAATCGCCGCGGAGTTTGATGTTGATGAAGCCCGGGCCGGCAATGGAGGCGTCGGTGAGTTTCTCGGCCAGATCGCCGAGGTCGGCGTGCTTGACGATGGCCTGGGCGACGTCGCGGGGCTTGCTGGCGAGTTGCTTGGCGAGGCTCATGGCGGCGTTGCACTGGAAATCGCCGAACTGGGCCTGCTTGCTGGGCGCGATCAGGGGATCGATCTCGCCGGTGAGTTGTGGGAAGGCGGCGCGGATCGCGGCGCGGAAGCGTTCGGTGAGGAGCGTGATGGGGTCGAAGGATGCCATGGTGCGGATGGTAGGGAAGGAGAGCATTCACCGCCGAGGCAGCGGAGGGCGCGGAGAAGAGCGGTGAGAAGGATTCGCCACGGTGGGACACGGAGAAGCATGGAGGGTGACAGACGCGAAGCTACTGCGAGCGAGCGAGGGCTTCGAGCTGATCGCCGATCTGCTTGGCGAAGTCGGCCAGGCGCGTGGTGGGGAGGAGCGAGAGCGGGTCGTCGATCACGATGACGCGGTCGAGTCTTACGGCGGGGATGTCGAGCGATGAGAGCGGGCCGAGCAGGGCGCGGCGTGCGTCGGGTGTGTCCTTGGCGACCGGCGCGGCGCCGGTGCCGCGGGGCGTGATGAGTACGATCACGCCGGGCGCCAGATGGCGCACGTCCTCGGCGTCGAGTTCGACGTATGGAGATGGCTTGGTGAGCGCGGCGACCGCGCCCAGGCGCGTGAGGATTTCGTGGTGGAACGACCCGGGCCCGAGGGCGGCCGGCGGGCGGACGGACATGAGCATGAGCACGCTTCCGAGTCGATCCAGTCCGGCACGCGGACGCATCGAGTCGTTGAGAGCCGAGGCGAGGGCGGATGAATTCGCGGAGACATCAACGCCGGAGTCTTTGAGCGCTGCGGACAGGTCGGTGAGCGAGCGTGTGACGTCGTCGAGCGAGAGGAGCGTGAACGCGCGGACGTTCCACGCGTGCGACTTCGAGAGTTCGACGAGGCGATCGGGGAGGGGGCGGCTTCCCCACTCGATGAAGACGTGGGTGGGGCGGACGGAGAGGAGCGATTCGTAATCGATGCCGGATTGATCGCCGCAGGACGGGATCGACTTGTCGAGGACCATGTCGTAGCCGTGCCGTGCGACGATGGATGGCCCGACGCCAAGATCGGAGAGCATGACGGCCAGCGCGGGCGAGAGGACGGCAAGGCGAGGCGGGCCCTTGTCGATGTCGGAAGGTGTGACCGGAGGCTCGGGGCGCGTCGGTGTTGCGGATGGAGTTCTCGGGCGCGTGCTCCAGACGAGGATCGCGGCGACCGCCGCAATTGTGATGAGCGCGAGTGTGATGGGAGCGGCACGCGAATTCATGTTGAGGCCTTCCGCCCGACGTCGGCCGAGGGCGCGGGCGATGGCGCTGCGGGCGATCCCGACGCGGGCACGCCCGCGGTCGAAGATGTGCGCGAACACGAGGACGCCTGCGCAAACGCCCGATGAATGTCGCCGCAAAGGCGCGAGAGCCGAGGCTCGGGATACAACGGAAACGCCCAGGTCCGGACGGACGCGGCGCGGTCCTTGGCGCTCGTCCGTGCGGCCAGCGCGGCGAGTCGGCGGGCCTCGATCACGGGCGCGTGAGACGCGCGATACCTCTCGAGGAGCCGATGGAGATCGCGGAATCGATGCTCGCGCTCGGCGGAGCGATAGGGTGAAGCGGCGATGCCCGCGACGATCGAGCGGCGTTCTGACTCGAGCGAGTGCTCTCCCAGCGCGCCGGGCTTGTGGAGCGCCTCGCGGTACGCGCGCTGCGCCATGATTGCTTCGCCCGTGAGAGGGTCCTCGGGCGCGGCGTCGAGCGGGAGGAGCAGCGTCGCGGTGGCGAGCGCGGTAGGGGCGAGAACGGCGTCCGTCCCGAGCCAGGAGGCGATCCAGGCGTCGGTGACGCGGTCGTAGGCGACACCTCCCGTGCCGTGGATGAAGAGTTCGCACGCCGCAAGGCGCAGGAGCGCCGTCATGAGGAGCGCACGGGGCGCGAGTTGGTGTGTTGGGATGGACGGGAGTTGCGACGCGTGCACGGGATGTCGTGCGGCGAGCCCCCGCGGGCCGACGATGTGCCAGAGCGGGAGTTCGAGCGCGTCGGCGTCGAGCGATCGGATATCGGCATCGGGGTGCGCGAGCGCGGCGGCGTTGTAGGCCTCGATGCAGCGGCGCGGGTCGGCCTGCATGTGACGCACGACCGCGGCGAAGAACTCGGTGCGCGCAATCAGGGTCGCAAAGAATGCGGGTACCGGAGCGATCGAGGGCGGGAGGAGCGATTCGATCACACGCGAGATCTGGACCGCGGCGTTCGGTGAGTTGGAAGCGCTGTTCACCGCGGAGTGAAGGCTCGGCAGGGCGCCGGCGGGATCGATCAGCAAGTCATCCGCCGCGTTCGCAGACGCGACGAGCGGCGGGCGGGCGCACGCGGGTACTTCGGCGTTGCAGGGCGAGGCGTACTCGAAGTGGTGCGCGCCGATGACGACGCGGGTGCTGGTCGCACTGGCTCGCATGGGCCACGACAGTTCGTGCGGCGGCGGCGTGTCCTGATCGACAACAACCCACGCCGCGGCGGCGCCGGCGGCCCGCGCGCACGCATCGGCGGCGATGTACTTGGCGAGGATGCCGGGGTGCCAGAGGACGGCCTGATGCCCGCTCATCACGAGCGGGCCGGGCGGCACGCCGAGTTGTGCTCGGAAAGACGCTGCCGATGGTTCAAGCCACGCCGGGACGCGCGCACGGCGCTCGCTCACAAGTTCAACCCAGCGCGAGGGCGCTGGCTCGAGCGTCATCGATTCCGTGGGCGGAGTGGGCACGGCGGAGTTTAGGGAATATGGGGGCGGCGGGCTTTATCGGCAGCAGCAGCACACGCCCCGGGTCGCCTCGGGCTCGAGATCGTCGCGTTGGCGCGAGAGTTCGCGGTGGAGCACACGCCGGTAGTGCTCGAGCCGGACGCTGGCGATGTCCAGCCCCTCGCCGAAACTTCGGTTGGGATCGTTATAGATCAGCGTGACGGGAAGTTCGGCGACGCGGAGGCGGCGGGCGGCGGCCTGGACCCAGAACTGCAGCGGGAACGCGTAGCCGTCTTCGCTGAGATTCAGCGAGCGGAGCGCGTCGACGCGGAACGCCTTGTAGCCGCAGAACGCGTCGGTGAGCACGCCCAGGCGCGACGACAGTCGCTCGTTGAGTTCTCGCGTGATGATGGTGTTCACTCGGCGGCGCTCGTGCGGCGGGAGCAGGCCCTCGGCCTTGGACGCCGGGAGATAGCGCGAGCCGGAGATCACGTCGGCGCAGTCGTCGTGGATGCGATCGAAGAAGTTGGGGAGTTCATCGGGCTCGTGCTGCAGGTCGCAATCCATGGTGATGACCCAGTCGTAGCCGTCGGCCATCGCCCAGGCGAACGCGTCGCGGATCGATCGCCCGTAGCCGCGGTTGATGGTGTGGCGGATGATGTCCACCGGGAGGCGCGGGAGGAGGGAGGTGCTGGCGTCGGTCGAGCCGTCGTCGACGACTAGCACGTTCCCGGCGTGCATGAGCACGCGCTCGACCACGGAGCGGAGCGTGTTCTCTTCGTTGTAAACGGGGATGGCAACGAGGGTGCGCATCGGGTGGTCCTCCGGAGGAGTCGAGACGGTACGAACGGGACGGGGCCATCCGTGGCGTGCCCGGTGTCCTGCCGGGTCGGGCAGCGTTGGCAGGTAGCCCGGGATCGGGAGGCGGCGATCCGTTGCCGCCGATGCACCGTGTCAGCATACACGATCGCGCCGGGATGATGACCCCGCGGATCGTATCGAAGGCTATCTATATGCATTTCGGCGCTGGCGGGTTCGCGGATTCGCACCGAATCCTACTGAGACGCGAACAGGCGGGCCTTTTCACGGAGTTTGGTGAGGTCGTCGGCGCGGCTCTGGGCCTCGCGCTTCCAGCGGACCGCATAGGCCGAGGGCTTCCCCGCGACGCTGGTCTGGCCCGGCGCGGGCGTGCGCGTCAACTCGGGGTATTCGCCGAGCAGGGATTCGAGCGTGGCGAGCGAGGCCGCGACGGAATCTAGATCGCGCGCGGCGCTGGTCGCTGCTTTCTGATACGCATCGCGCGACACGGTCGGGTCGCGCGGCCAATCAAGATCAAGTGCCTTCTCCGCCGATGCGAGTGAATGATCGGCGGCGGCGAGACATTCGGCGGCCTTGCCGCGCGCGTCGTCGAGCGAGACGCGCAGCGACACGGGCGCGAGGCGCGTGCCCGAGCCCGGCGCGATGTTCGCCATGCCGCGGACGGGCGTGGCGAGATCGAGGCGCGAGAGGTCATCGGGGGAGAGTTCGATGGAGACGCCGCGGTCGCTTGAATTGGCGGGCGGCTTGATGACGGGCGTGGGAAGTTTGACGCCGGGCTGGTTTGCCGGCGCGGGCGGCGAGTTCGTAAGCGAGGCGGGAGCGACCGCGCTGGCGGGCGTGATGTAAAGAGGTTTCTCAAGAGTTTCGCGCGTCGGGTCGGCGATCATCCACGCGAGAGATTCCAGGGCGCGGGGCGACAGCGCGACGTGGAGCGCGCCGGAGAGTTCGCGCGTGCCCTTTTCGAGATCGGCGGATTCGGGCGCGAGGTCGGCGGCGATGTGATCGGGCGTGGCGAGGACGGAGGTGCCGCGTTCGATATAGAGCTGATCGGCGAGAAGGCCGAGGGCCAGCGCGCCCGCGCCGACGTGGTGATCGCGCGGGTCGTTGAGGACGACGACGGAGCGCAGGCCGCTGTCGCGAAGGGTGAAGGCAAGATCGCGGGTGATGTCGGGGCGCCAGCGGTCGCCGGAGAGTTCGAGGATGATCATGCCGCATTTCTTGGCGGCGGCATCTTCGAGACGCGCGCGGAGCGCGTTGACGAGCGCGGAGCAATCGAAGTCACCTTCGAGGCGGAGGTGATAGACGCGGAGGGATGACCGCCGATTGGAGAACTTATCGTCGGTGGATGGAGATGTCGGCGGCGTGTTGGTGGCGGGCGGCTCGGTTGCAGGAGATTCCAAGACGGGTGGTTCGCCGGTGGGAGGTGTTGTTGGCGCTGGGTTGGTGGGCGGCTGGGCCCCGGCGGAGATGGCCAGCGCGACGAAGGCGCAGGCAAGCGCGAGGTGCGGTCGATTTGTCGCGCGACGCGCGATGTGATGACGCGATCGTTGGTTCAACACAGACATAACTTCAGGATACCCGCGGGCGAGCCTGTCCCGCAATCAATCAGCATCCCTCGATTGGGGAGAATCGCGATGCCTGTCTACCCGATCGACTTTCCGAACGCCCCGGGCTCGAAGACATGCGCGTGGGCCATGTCGACATCCAGCAGCACCTCGCCGCCGGGGCGGAGGGCGGCGGTCGAATCACCCGCGTTGACGCGTGCGACGAGGCGGGCGTGCTTGGGAGTGGAGCAGAAGACGTCGATGAGGTCGCCGAGCGGCTCGACGACGGAGATCGGCACGCGCACGGTGGTGGGGGACCCGGCGCTCGCGGGCCGGAGCATCTGCGGGCGCAGGCCCAGCACGACGGGCTTGCCGATCGCGGGCGCGAGTGCGTCGGCACGGGCGGCGGGGAACGCGAGCACGAAGGGCTTCCCGCTCGCGTCGATCGATCCCTCGACGAACGTGAGCGTGTCCCCATCACGCCCGAGCACGCCCTCGAGCAGGTTCATGGGCGGCATGCCGATGAACGACGCAACGAAGCGGTTGACGGGCTTGCGATAGACCTCCAGCGGCGGACCGGCCTGCTGGATGATGCCGTCGGCCATCACCACGATGCGATCGCCCAGCGTCATCGCCTCTTCCTGATCGTGGGTGACATAGATGGTGGTGGTGCGCAGTCGCTGGTGCAGGGCTTTGAGTTCGGCCCTGGTCGTTACGCGCAACTTGGCGTCGAGATTCGAGAGCGGTTCGTCGAAAAGGAATGCCTTGGGCTCGCGCACGATCGCGCGCCCGACCGCGACTCGCTGACGCTGACCGCCCGAGAGTTGACGCGGCTTGCGATCCAGCAGGTCCTCGATCCCCAGTGACTGGGCGGCCTTGTGCACGCGGGAATTGATCTGCTCCTTGGGAACGCCGCGGAGTTTGAGCGCGAACGACATGTTCTCGCGTACGCTCATATGTGGATAGAGGGCGTAGTTCTGAAAAACCATGGCGATGTCGCGGTCTTTGGGGTGGACGTCATTGACGACTCGATCGCCGATGCGGATCGTGCCGCCCGTGAGGTCTTCCAGCCCCGCCACGAGGCGCAGGGTGGTGGACTTCCCGCACCCCGACGGCCCGACCAATACGACGAATTCCCCATCGGCGATGCCGAGCGTGAACTCGCGCACAGCCTCGAGCCCGTTGGGGTAGCACTTGCGAACGTGATCGAGGCCGATGGTCGCCATGAGAATGCGGAGTATACGGGCGAGCGACTCATTCAACCGGCACACTCGTCACGACGGCGCGGAGTGATGCCGAAGATGCTTGACAGACGCCAAGGTTCGGCTTCCCGACGCCGATACGCAACCCGTCGTACCCACAACGACGACGCGGAGCGCGACATGGGACCGTCCGAAAAGTCTTTCCAACAGGTCAAGTCGATTCTGGGCAAACTCGATCGCTCGATCGACTCGGTACGCCAGGCCCGTTTGCAGCCAGGCTCGCCGAGTACATCCGCCACCAGCAGCCCGGCTCCGGCGGCTCACGCCGCACAGCCGGTCGCCCAGCCTCAGGCCCTGCCCGCTCCCTCAAAGGGCGTGGCAGCCCAGACGGCCCGTCCGGCCTTCGGGCGTGCACAGCCCCTCCCCCGCCCCAATAACAGCAATCCCGGCGGGAAATGGCTCTGAGATGCAACAGACCCCGCCTCACACCAGCATGCGGGGACGCGGTCCAGGATGAGTGCAGCGGGGCGGCGGCTTGTACGGCGGCCGCCCCGGTTGCGTTTTGGTACCACCAACCAGAATGGGCGCCCAAGCCCATACCACCTCGACGTGGAAACCCCCCAGCATCCACCCGCCTGATGGCTCTGCCGCGGTGATGGACCGCTGACGCGATGCTCGAACGCGAGTGGGGGTGCCGGCCAGAAGCATCAATCGCCCGCGGAAGGCCGGAGCGGTGGCTCGCCGCGGCATGGCGGACGGGGTAGGATTGACCCGACAAACACGCTTCGGTTGCCTGTAACCGGAGCGGATTGGGGATTGGTGTAACGGTAGCACGACTGACTCTGGATCAGTTAGTCTAGGTTCAAATCCTAGATCCCCAGTTTTTCCAAGCACTTACGGGGTTTTGTGACCAGGCGTGTCGGGGGGTGCCCGGCGTGCCAAGTGGCGACGTTGTTGTGGTTTACGGCACGACCTTGGGCGGGGGTTCGGGGCGCTTTCCTAGAGCCCCGACGTGCCGTGTCGTGCATCCTCCCTGTCCCAGTCCGGTCACGAAAGATGCAAACCCTCGATCTTGGGCGCGATCCGGCGGTGACCCCGGGGGGACCGGCGAACCTAGAACGGCCCATGATCGCGCTCACGAGCCGCGTGCTTGCGGGCGTCGCGGCCCGAAGTTGGACGCGAGCATCCGGTCAGTTCCGGACTCAGCACCCCGCCTCGAAGGCCTCCGCGAACTGGTCGTAGTCGATGCCGTTGACGAAGCCGTCTTCATTTAAGTCGGCAGCGCAACGAACGGGGGGAGGATCTTGCAGCACCCACAGAAGTGCGACTTCGTCTGGATACTCCTAATACCCAGGCATGACCGAGAAGACGCGCCGCGCGCTCAGCCCGCACGAATGCCGGGCGCTTCTGGAGGCGTCGCCGCCCGAGCGTCGGATCGTGTATTTGTTCCTCATGTACACGGGTCTTCGCCGCTCCGAGGCCGCCGGTTTGTGCTGGCACCACGTCCGGCTGGACGTGATGAACCCGTTCGTCGAGATCCCGCCGACGCTCGCCAAGAGCGGCCGACACGAAACCGTGCCCCTGACCCGCGAGGTGGCGGCGGCGCTGGAGCGGCACCGTGGCGACGCGCAGCCGGGCGATCTGGTGTTCGACGAGATCCCCTCGATGCCCGTGTTCCGCGAGGACCTGTCCAATGCCCAGATCGACGAGGTCGACTCGCGCGGGCGCAAGGTCGTGCTGCACTGCCTGCGTCACTCCCTGGCGACCATGCTGGCGAACGCGAACGTGCCGGTCGCGGTGGCGCAGCGGATCATGCGTCACCGTGACATCAAGCTCACGGCCGAGGTGTATTGCGACGAGGGGCTGCTGCCGATGACCTCCGCGATGGCCACGCTGCCGACCATGGGCGTCGAGATCGAAGACGGGGGGAAGAAGGCGAGTTGCGGGCGGAGGCGTCGTAGCGAGGCTCTCAGTTTCGGTCATAGCCCCCGCACGCCACCCAGAAGAATGACTGCACGTCGATCATGTCCCTGGGTCTTAGTTCCCGAAGTCCATTGAAGTACACCCGCCCCATTTCCAGCAATCGCGAATAAGTGAGCCAGTTCGGAGTCGGGTCATAGTTGAGGTTGAATCCAAGTACATCAGCCGCAACCTCGGTCACGCTCGGCTTCAGAAACAGATGACGATCCGGCTGCATCAGGAATGGGATCACGGTCGCGATAGGCCACGTCGCAACCCTGCCGCGCGGTGTCGGCAGGTCACACACTGATTTCAGGTACGGGACGAACGTCTCCTCGCTCACCGTTTCCGTGGCGATGACTCGCCCGAGACACTCAAGGAACGGTAACGCGGCCTCAATACTCTCCAGCGCATCCGTTAGTGCAGCCTTCTCGAACACCGCAATCAAATTGACTGAGCGGTAGGTCCGCTTCACTTCCTCAACCAGCTGCGCCCGATTCTCCGCCAGCAGCCGAGCATACCGCCCTCCACCGAATCGCTCAACACATTCTCGATGGGCAGCCTCCTTGTAAGCACGCTCGCCCGAATGCATGTCGCCGAGATACGCCGGATCATGAAACCCACCCGGAAATCGACCAAGAAACCGGGCAACTGCTTGCGGCAGAGTCTGGCGGCGCGGCAACCCAACCGGCGCACCCATCGAGTCCAAGAGCGGAGGCAGGTTATCCAGAATCGGATCGCTCTGATCTGGCGCAGTCTCCAATGTGATGACGCTCCGGGCGATCTTCTTCACCTCTCCGCCATTCGCGTCCCGCCAGAACACCCACACGTACTCGCGATCAACTTTTGCGACCTTCCCCGGACCCCATTCCGGCTTGTTCGGGTGAACCACCAACATTCCAGATTTGATTTGTGTTCCGGACACTTAATCTACTCCACTTTCAACACCTTTACCCCACGATGACGCTTCCGTCCGCCGACACGCCAATCGCACGCGACTCGTAGCCGCCCAGTGTTCCAAGGTCCTGCATCCCTGTGGCGGAAGTCCATCGGAACGCGTGCGTCTCGCCGTCGAAGTTCGCGGCGTATCCGACGATGACGCTGCCATTGGCGGAAACGGCGATGGCGTTGGCGGTCGAGCCGCCCAGGGTGCCGAGGTCTTGCCGACCCGTCGCCTCGGTCCAGCGGAAGGCGCGGTCGAGATTGAGATAGTTCTTGCCGTAACCGACGATGGTGCCGCCGTCGCTGGAGATCGCGGTGGCCCACGTTTCGTCCCACGGCATGGAAATGTCGTGCATGCCGGTCGCTTCGGTCCAGCGGAACCCTCGCCTGGTGCTTGCGAGGTAGTATCCGCCGATCACAACCTCGCCGTCGGCGGACACGGCCGTGGCTTCGTGGGTCCCCTGACCGAGATTGCCAAGGTCCTCGATCGTGCCGCAGGCCTGGGCGCTGGCGTTCGAGGCCGCGAGCGCGAGGCACAGCACGGCGAGGGCGCGAGTAGCGGTGACGATCGTTGTGATGTTCATGGCGCGTACATTGTAACCTGCAGATCGTTCGGCAGAAGTACCTTGGGCCTCATTGGTGTGGAATGCCGGTGTCCCGTGTCTTCGTTGGACGCAACGCCGACGCGGGGCCTGCGGATTGGCCACGCTGCACGAAGAAGGGAACGCGGCCGCGAAGCAGCAACCACTGAAGCACGAGAAGACCACGGACCCAGAGCAGGGTCCGATGCTCGAATCAGAGACACATCACTGGGACCGTCGGGCCACCCAAGCAATGCGAACCGCGCCGCTCGCGCTCGGGGCTCGTCGCTGCAAGGAACCTCGCGACGCTTCGGTGTTGGCGTGACAAAGCGCACGGACCGATGGCGGGCTCGCGTCACGGGCACACACCGCGACCGAACTTACTTCAACGCCGTCCTCTGCTTGATCCAGGTCGTCACGATCTCGAGTGCTTCGGGCGCGAAGGTTTCCTCGATCGTCGCGTACTCGCCCGGCGCGCCGGTCATCGTGTGCTGAAAGAGATGGTTGAGGCCCGGGAGTTCTTTCACCGTCACGTCCTTATTCCCGCCGGCCTTCAGGGCCTTCTCGATCTCGCCGAGATTCTGGCTGGGCGGAACCTGCAGGTCCTTGCTCCCGTTGATCGCCAGCACAGGGCACGCGACCTTCTTCAGGTAGTCACGCGGATCGAGCGCCAGGAATCTCCGGAACCACCTCGAGCCGATCTGCGCGAACTGCTGTTCAACGACCTGACCCGCCTTCTTGATCATCTCTCCCTCGGGTAGGTTCGCGCTGCTGGGATCGACCTTCAGCGCGTCGATCGTGATCGTGAGCATCTCGCCCCTGATCGTGTCGTCGCCCGCGCCATCCGTGATCATCTTCATGATCTTCCGCGACTTCTGGGCCTCCGCCTCCGCGTCGGCCTCGGACTTGCCCATCGCGATATTGATCAACTTGCCCTGGAGCACGATGACGTCCGTGCCCGGCACGCCCGTGCCCGCGAGCAGCACGATGAACGCCACATCCTTGCGCGCACTGGCAACGATCGGCGCGATCAGGCCGCCCTCGCTATGCCCCACCACGCCCACTTTGGCGTGATCGATCTCCCCGCGAGTCATGAGATACTCAACGCCCGCGACGGCGTCGGTGGCAAAGTCGTCGCTGGTCGCCTCGGCAAAGTGTCCGGTGGACTTCCCGACGCCGCGATCGTCGTAGCGCAGCACCGCGATGCCGTTCCGCACGAGATGATCGGCGATCACCAGGAACGGGCGATGCCCGAGCAGCGCCTCGTCGCGGTCCTGCGGCCCGGATCCCGTGATCATCACGACCGCCGGGTGCGGGCCGGGTGATGTCGGGCGAACCAGCGTGCCCGCGAGCGTGATGCCCGCGGCCTTGTTCTCGAACGTGACGTCCTCGACCTTATATGGGTAGGGTGGCGTGGGCTCCTGCGGGCGCGCGTGCGCCTTGGGAGCCTCGCCCGGCGCGAGCCTCGTCACCTTCACCGGGAACTCCCCGCCGTTCTGACGCAACACGCCCTCGGCCGATGTCCCGTCCGCGCCGATCTTCAGATCAAACTTGGCCCACGCCACCTCGGGTGCGCCCGACGGCTTCAGTGTGAACACGAGCCGCCCGTCCGCGCTTGAAACATCGGTGAGCGGCAGGTCCTTGGCGCCCTGCGCGGGGATCGAGATCGTCCCCGAGGTCCTCGCGAGATTGACCGAGAAATCCAGCGTGATCCCGCCGGGAAGCGTGATCGGCCCGGCCCACGTGTCGCCGGCGACCGCTTCGCCCGCCGTGATCTTGCTGACCTTGACGGGGAACTCGCCGCCGTTCTGGCGCAGCACGCCCTCGCCCGATGTGCCGTCCGCGCCGAGTTTGACATCAAACTTCGCCCATGCGGCCTCTGGCGCGCCCGCGGGTTTGAGCACAAATGTGAGCCGATCAGGCGCGACCGAAACATCGCTGAGCGGGATGTCCTTGGCGCCCTGCATCGGGATCGAGATCGTGCCCGAGCCTTTGGCAAGAACGACCGTGAAATCCAGCGAGACACCGCCGGGGAGCGAGACCGTGCCGCCCCATGACTCGCCGGACTTCGTATCGCCGGCGACGGCCTTGGTATCAGAAGGCTTGCTCGCGGCGGGCTTGGCGTCCTGAGCCGGTTGCCACAGGCCGACCATGCTGAACAAACTCAGAATCAGAGCAACAACGACGTGCATCGCAACCCCCTTGAGGCCCCGGGTCCCCCGGATCAAACCCCGCACACGCGCGGAGTGTAACCACATCGCGGCACGCGAGACATCGAGCCCACCTGTCTATTGATACCAGCGACACCCGAGCGAGTTGCTTGATGAGAGATACGGCCCGTCTTGGCGCACTCCTGAATATGCGACGAAACTTCAATCGCGCGTGCCAATCACGCATGCCAATCACCCGGGCCGAGCACTTTGGCCGAGCAGGCACGACACACCGCGATCTCAGGGGCGACCAGGCGTTGCCCGACCACTCGTCTACCCGACGCGAAGCGCTACTTCGCAGGCGCCTCGGGCAAGGGGATCAGTTGCGGGATTCGGTCCTTGTACGCCGGGATCCGCGGACCATCGCCCTCCGGGTGATCGACGTAGTAGAGCCCCAGCGTCGTGTAGTGATTGCGGAGTGGAGTGCGGTCCAGGTCCCATCCGCCGCGTCCGTGCTCGAGCGTGAAAAGCAGCGACGAGGTGAACGTCACCGGATCGTTGATGTGCCAGCGATAGACGGTGTTGTTGATGTTGCGCTTCTCGCCGCCCTTTTCATCGTTGTCGAAGAAGGTCACGCCGAAATAAGGCGTCTGGAATGCGTGCCCAAAGTCCCACGCGCCGCAGAAGTAGTCCTCGGTTCCCGTGCCGCTGATGTCCGGCTTGGCGTTGCCGTCGATGAAGAAGTTGTCGTCGCCCTCGCCCCACCACCCGTCGCTGTTGGTCAGCACCGTGACCACGGTGCCCACGTAATGCCCCGTGCCCTTGGTCTCGCAGATGGTCAGCGGCGTGCCCTTGGGCGCCGGGAAGAAGGTGCGGTACTGCGCGTGGAAATACCGCGCGTTGGGATTCGGGGCTTCGAACTGGTAATCAAAGTTATAGTAAAACGCGCCCACCGGCTCCGCGCCCTCGTTGGTCACGGTGATCACCGCGTGCTTCTGGAACGGCATGGGCCAGTAGCAGTTCAGCGCCTTCTGACCGCCTACCGACACCGGCGCGCTGTGATACTCCACATACTTGCCCGGTCCCTGCGCGAAAAAGTCACCCACGGGGCACTCAACCGCCGGCGTGGCGCCATCGTCCCAGGTCATGCGCAGCACAAGTTCGCGCAGGTGGTCGGGCGACTTTGCCGCTATTGTCATCCACAGGTGCGTGAAACTCCCGCTCCCCTTGATGTCCGCCAGCGTGATCGTCTCGCCGGGCTGAACAGGGCGTGCGTCGCCGTTCTTCCCCGTCGGGTCCGCGCTCGAGACACGCATCGCCTTGAAGTCCTTCTTGACGGCCAGATCGGCGGGCACCTGCGCCAGCGCGCTCGAGCACGCGGCGACGATCATCGGAACAATCGCACACAAGCGGTTCATGGTGTATCCCCAAGCGTGGCCGGCGTGGCCGCGATCCGCGCAGTGTAACGCCGCCGGGCCGAAGCGACACGACCGGCCGTTGGGCCTGTTCCTGCTTCGGAACGGTGGACAGGTCCAGGTACCCGCATCGAGTGCAGCGCAGCGTGCCACATGCAGGCGGTCCGCGCCCACGGCCTTGACGGACGAATCCCAGATCCGCTTGCCCGGCGAACACCCCTGTCATTCAAGTTCATGCTCGCGATCGGGGGCGTCAATCCGAAATCCATCGTCGAGAGTTGCATCCGCCAGAATCCCAAACTCCATCGGCCCACCGCACTTCTGGCGCATCATCGACGCGTCGGCGTCGTCATGGTGGCTCTCCGTAATTCGACACGAATACAGCGAGTGTGGCCCGCATCACCGATCACCGCCGCGCGGGCGCGTGTACCCGCCGGTACGTCACGATCATCGCGCTGGGCTTCAGCGCCGACGTGAGCGTCAGCCCTGCCTCCATCAGTTCCTTGCCGCTCGCATGCTTCACGCCCGGCGCATCCACGTCCGTGAGTTCATACTCCGCGTCCGCGTCCAGTCCACGCAGATTCAGCGTGACCGTTTCCTCGGCGCACTCCTGCCTCCGGAACGCCTGCACCACGCCGCGACCCTCGGCACTCAGATCAAACTGGTACGCGCACCACACGTTGAGTTCCTTGTGATACGCCGTCAGCGGCCAGTAGTCTCCGAGGTAGCACGCCGAGATCGTCCGCCAGTTCCCATACAACTCACGGAGCAGGCTGTAATCAAGATCATCGCGTCGCGTGTCCACCCCGATGCCGTGGATCGTGGTCATCACGCTGCGCGCCAGATATGTGTCGATCGTCATGTACCCCGTGCCGTTGTACGGCATCCAGAACGAGATGCCGTACATGTGATTCTGCTGGTGCGACGGATCCGTCGCGGGGTTGGATGGATCGGCCGCCCAGTCGCTCCGCAGGATGGGCACCGCGCGCCGGAGCGTCTCGAGGTCGTTCCTCCGCCCGCCCGAGGCGCACGAATCGATCCACAGGCCCGGGCGGCGCCGCACCAACTCGTCCCAGTACGCGAAGTACCCCTCGACGTGATGGATCTCGGTGAGCCCCTGGCGATCATCGGTGTCGTTCCCGCGCCAGAACATGAGCGGATCGATGTTGAAATCCTGGCGATAGAAGTCGATCCCCTCTTTCGCGATCACGTCGCTCACCCGATCGGTGATCCACGCGCGACAGTCCGCCTCGCCGATCTTGAGAATCCCGCCGCCCGCGCCGCCATAGATCCACTCGGGGTGCTGCGTGGCGATCTCGCTCCCGCCGACGACGCGCTCGGGCTCGAACCACATGATGGCCTTGGAACCGCGCGCGTGCAGATAGTCGGTCACCTCGCGAACGCCCTTGGGGAAGCGCCGCGCATCAACGACCCACGTGCCCACGGTCCACCAGCCGTCCTCGCACACATACCAGCCCGCGTCCTGGTTCCAATAGTCCGGTTGGATCCCTTCCTTGTAGTACCGCTCCAGGAACTTCAGTTCCGTCGCGGCGTCGGTGCGCAGCCCGGGGTAGTAGTTGCCGTTGCACACGAACTGCATCGGCCCCAGTTGCTCGCCGTTGTGGCGCGGCACGTTGTGGTCGATCATCCAGGAGCGCCACACGTTCTGCGCGCGAATCCAATCACCGTCGTAGAACTGAAGCACGACCAGCGGGCTCCGCGCTTCCTCGCCCGGATGCAGTCGGAACGCGGTGCCTTCCTGCCCGCCGACAAGCCGCAACGCGCCGCCCTCGCCGCGCGTGAATTGCGCGCCCCACTGTCCCGCCCAACTGATCGCCGCGATCACGCCGCCGCCGTCCTGCTCGATGTTGAAATACGGCAGGTCGCTGTTGGTGGGCCGCCCGCCCTGCGTCGTAATGCGCTTCGACGCACCAGCGCTGAACACGTCCTCAAGCGGCTCGTAATCGTTGGGCTGGCACGGGCTCCCGATGAAGTGGTGCAGGAGGAAGTCGCCGCGATCGGGCTTGGGCAGCGTGACATCGAGCGGGAGCACGCCGGAGATCAGTGGTGATTCGCCAGCGCCCGTGTTCTTGAACGAGATCGTCCACTCGACCGTCGGGTAGTCGTCGTATGTCACGATACCGTGCCGAACCTGAAGCCCCGACGCGGGATCGGTATAGGTCCTTGTGCGTGTGCGTTTGCCATCGGCGTGTGTCTCCGGATCGTCGCTGAATGTCCACGCGGAGAGCAGCAGGTCCGAACTTGTTCCATCGATCGCGAACGAGAACGGCAGGCTGGCCACCGGACGCGCGTCGGTCAAGGGATCGAGCATGGGCAGGCTGCTGAGCCGTACCTCGCTCCCGTCCATGAGCGTCACGCTCGCCTCACCCCACACAGTCTGGTCGCTGGAGATGCCGTCGCCGGTCGTGCTGACCTGCATCACGAGCGTGTCCGCGCCGCCAAGATCGGCGCTGAGCGGGACGGCCGGCTGATCGCGGTGCAGCACCCGCGATGCTGCGACCTTCTTCCCGCCGACTTCGATGGTGCAGATCGTGCTCCCGCCGACCGAATTCGGATTGTCGAGGATGCCGACCTGCGCCGAGAACGACTTCATGCCGGGGATGCGGACGTGCAGGCGAGCCGGCGCGTGGGTGTATACGCCGTGGGCGAACGGATGGTTGGCGACCTGCAGCGGACGATCGAGCACGCGGTCATAGATCACGGGGCCGTACGCGCAATCGACGATCAGCGCGTTGGGCGCGCGTCGCGCCGGCGCCGCGGCCAATCTGCCACTGGGCATGTTGTCCCGCACCCACGCGTCGCGTTTCGCGATTTCACTCTTGGTCGGCGGCGCCGCGAGAGCCCCGCCCGTCGCGAGAGATACAAGCAGTACCGCCACGCCGCGAGTGATGAATGTGCCGGGCATAATGCCTCCCGCGCCAGTGTACCGAAACAGCCGCGCCCCGGCCAAGTCACCGCGCCCTGAGCGGCTCGGTCGTCCACGACTCGGCATCACCGTGTCGTCTCACGCTGTAGGATGTTCGCGGTCCTTTGGAGTCCGCCGATGACATGTGCTCTCATTGCTCGCGTCTTCGCATTTTCCGCGCCGCTGCTTTGCACGCCCGTCGTGCCGAGCACACTCGCTCAAACGCCTCCACCGGCCCACACCGCCGAGAAGCCCAAGCCCACCGATTGGCTCATCGACCCCGCTCCCTTCCACGCCGAAGCGATCGAGTACGCCGAGCGCCACGAGATCGTCCTCTCCAACGGCCTGGTCCGCCGCACCTTCCGCACCCAGCCCAACTTTGCCACCATCGCTCTCGATAACCTCGCCTGCGATCGCGCCGAACTTCGCTCCATCCGCCCCGAGGCGAGCGTCACGATCAACGCCACGGAATACGCGATCGGCGGCCTCGTCGGACAGCCTATTCACAACTACCTCCTCCCCGAATGGCTCGACTCCATGAAGGCAGATCCAAAGGCTTTTCAGTACCGCGGCTACAAGATGGACACTCCGCGCGCCCGCTTCGATTGGAAGCCACGCCGCGAGTGGATGAGCGCCGGAGGCGAATGGCCGCCCAAAGGCGTATCGCTCGATCTGTACTTCGCACCGCCCGCCGACGCGGAGGCATTGAAGGACATCATCGTCGTTGTTCACTACGAGATGTACGACGGCATGCCCGTGATCAGCAAGTGGATCAGCGTTCACAACAACGGCAGCACCTCGATCACCATTGACTCCTTCAACGCCGAAATCCTCGCCGCCGTCGAGCCCGGCTCGATGGTGGGGGGGAGTTCGAGCGATTTCAACGCTCTCCCGCGCATGATCCAGGTCGAAACAGATTTCTCCTTCGGCGGGAGCATGGACTCCGGGCTCGACGTGCAGGGCGCACGCTGGACCACCGACCCGCTCTACGAAACGCAGGTCAATTACGAGCGCCTCACGCCGTGCCTTCTCCTCTGCGGCCCTCAAGTCGGCCCGGGCGCAAGCGTCGCGCCGGGCGACGCCTTCGAGTCCTTCCGCGTCTTCGAACTCTTCCACGACACGATGGACCGCGAGCGGCGCGGCTTGGCCTCGCGCCGCATGTACCGCGCCATCGCGCCATGGGTGCAGGAGAATCCGCTGATCTTCCACGCCGGCTCCGCCGCGCCAGACGCCGTCCGCCGCGCCGTCGATCAGGCCGCCGAGGTCGGCTTCGAACTCGTCATCATGACCTTCGGGAGCGGCTTCAACATCGAGAACACCGACCCAAAGTACCTCGCGCAGCTCAAGGAGCTCGCGGACTACGCCCATTCCAAGGGCGTCGCGCTGGGTGGTTACTCACTCCTGGCCAGCCGCTCGGTCGACGCCGACAACGACGTCGTGAACCCCAAGACCGGCAAGCCCGGCGGCTTTGCCCGCTTCGGCAACTCGCCGTGCATCTGCTCGCCCTGGGGCGAGCGCTACTTCAAAACGCTCTACGCCGCGTTCGAACAGACCGGCATGGACGTGCTCGAGCACGACGGCTCTTACCCCGGCGACGTCTGCGCATCCACCTCCCACCCCGGGCATCGCGGACTGGCGGATTCACAGTGGAACCAGTGGCGCACCATCACCTCTTTCTATCAGTGGTGCCGCGCCCGCGGCGTCTACCTCAACGTCCCCGACTGGTACTTCCTCTCCGGCTCCAACAAAACCGGCATGGGCTACCGCGAAACCAACTGGAGCCTCCCACGCGAGCAGCAGGAAATCATCGAACGACAGAACATCTTCGACGGCACATGGATCAAGACGCCCACCATGGGTTGGATGTTCGTCCCGCTGATGGAGTACCACGGCGGCGGTCCCGCGGCCACCATCGAGCCGCTCGATCAGCACCTTGACCATTACGCACGCCGCCTCGATAACCTGCTCGGCGCCGGCGTGCAAGCCTGCTTCCGTGGCCCTCGACTCTTCGACACCGACCGCACCCGCGACATGGTCAAACAGCGCGTCGCCTGGTTCAAGCAGCACCGCGCCATCGTTGAGTCCGACATCATCCACGGCCGCCGCGCCGACGGCCGCGACCTCGATTGGATCCTCCACGTCAATCCCACGCTCGCCGAACCCGGCATGCTCGTCGTCTATAACCCGCTCTCGCACGAGGTCTCGCGCGATCTGCGTGTGAACCTCCATTACACCGGCCTGCACTCCAAGGCCGTGCTCACCGACGCGAGCGGCCGGGCGACCACGATCGAACTCGCCGCCGACGCCTCCGCGATCGTGCCCATTACCGTGCCCGCGCGCGCCATGGCGTGGTGGTCGATCCGCGCGCCCGGCCATTGACAATCACGGTGCACCCGCGATCGCATGGCGAGATCCGCTCCCGTAATTACCACGGGACCACAGGGAGATCCCTGTGGTCGTTACTTATGGGAAGCCGGACCTCGGTGGTGACCATTTGGGGGATCTATTCAACTCGGATAAATCACGCCTTGATGATCTGACAGAAAGCAAAGTGATCCACTAGGTCGCCGATTTGAGGTGCGTATGCATCGCACGATGTACGCGCAACAAGGAGCCCAGGGATAACCATGCGACGTCCGACCGGAACAGCCAAGTTCATCAGCATGACCGCGATCCTCATCGCGGGAGAGTTGCTGGTGCGCCTGATCCTCGGAGCCCTGGCGCCACGGCTTGACGGCCTGCGCTTGCTCTCTGCACACATCGGGCTCTTGATTCTGGTTACGACACCCGTGCTCGGCTTGCTGATGGCAGGAACGCCATGGAACACCACCCACCGCGCCCATCTGGATCACCACGTGAGCCGCTTCAACCTCTGGCTGTCCGGCGTCGTTGCCGCCCTGGGTGTCGCGCTCTCGACCCTCCATGCCCTCCAGACCCGCCGCGAAATCGACACCGAAAACGCGGGTCGATTCGCCACCAGCGCCCAGGTCGCCGCCTCCGCTCTGTCCGACGCGATCAACCGGCCGGTCTACGGCATGCGCGGCGCCGCCGGCGTCTACGCCGCCAGTGAACGAGTCGAATCACGCGAGTTTGCCGCCTACGTCGCGTCGCGCGATCTGCCGCGCGAATTCCCGGGAACGTGCTTCTTCGGCGTGCTCCGCCCCGTCGAGCACGCCGACATCGATCAGTTCATTCTCGAACGCCAGGTGGACGGCCAATCGAAGTACGAAGCCAAGCCCGCGCCGGGCGTTGAGCACCATTACTTCCTGCAGTTCGCCGAGCCGACGTCCATCGGATCGTCCCTGCTCGGGATCGATGTCGCCGGATGGCCCGGCGTCGTCGAGGCGCTCAACCGCGCCATCGAGAACAACCAACCGACTCTCTCCGATCGCGTCGTGATTCCATTTGTCGCGGGCGATGCGGCCGCCAACCTCTGGGTGCTCCCGGTCTATCGCAACGGTGCTTCGACTTCCACGCCGGTGGAACGCCGGGCTGCCCTTACCCACGTCCTCTTTGCCCCCATCGTGCCCGACACGCCGATCGAGTCGATCGAGCGCGGATTCGACGGCATGATGACGATCGGACTCTATGACGGACTCCACCCGCAGGAGTCACACCAACTCGCCGGCCGGCCCTCGCCCGACCTCGACGATGACGAAGGGGCCCTCTGCCGCGCCGATTTCCCTGAGACCAGTCAGGTCGTCTGTTCCGAGTTGCACGCCGGCGGTCGTCCCTACACCGTGGCGATCGTCTCTACCCCCCAGTTCGATGCGCAGGTCAGTCATGCCGCGCCGTGGTTGTGGGGGATCGGCGGCAGCGTGCTCTCGCTGGCTCTGGGCCTGCTGATCAGGTTCCTCTGCGACAGCCGCTCCAACGCTCAGCGTCTCGCGCACGACATGACGCGCGATCTGCGCCGTCTCTCCGTCATCGCCGAGCGAACCTCCAACGCCGTCATCGTCACCGATGCCGCCGGCCGCACCGTGTGGGTGAACGACGCCTGCCAGAGACTCGCGGGCTACACGCTCGAAGAATTCCGCGGGCAATTCCCCGGGAAACTGCTCCAATTCGACGGCTCGGACCCCGCCGCGATCGCCGCCATGCACGACGCCGTTCAAACCGGCACAGCGTGCCGCGTCGAGATCGCCAACCGGGGAAAGACCGGAAACATCTACGTCCTCGACATCGACCTCCAGCCGCTCCGCGACGAGCATGGCACGCTCACCGGTTTCATGGCGATCGAGACCGACATCACCGAGAGCAAGCGGACGCAACTGCGCCTGAGCGAGAGCGAGGCCCGCTTCCGCGCCCTGGCCGACGCCGTCCCCATGCTCGTCTGGCTCGCGGGCACGGACAAGAAATGCTACGACTTCAACAAGGGCTGGCTCGAGTTCACAGGGCGCACGCTCGAGCAGGAGCGCAACGACGGCTGGGTCGAGGGCGTTCACCCCGACGACATGGACCGCTGCGTCAAGACCTATATCGAGTGCTTCGACGCCCGTAAGCCCTTCGTCATGACCTACCGCCTGCGTCGTCACGACGGCGTGTACCGCTGGATCGAGGACCGCGGCGTGCCGCGCTACGCCTCCAACGGCACATTCCTCGGCTACGCCGGCGGGTGCATGGACGTGACCGAGCAGATCCAGGCCAAGGAACTCCTGGCCGCCAGCGAGGCGAGCTTCCGCACGCTTGTCGAGGGCACCAACGTCGTCGTGTGGGAGTTCGATCCCAGCGTTGACAGTTTTACCTATGTCTCGCCCCAGGCCGCCCGCCTCGGATACCCCATCGTGGCGTGGCTCGAGGCCGGATTCTGGAAAAAGCACCTCCACCCCGAGGATCGCGATCGCGCCATCGAGTTCTGCGCCGCCGAATCGGCGGGCGGGCGCGACCACCGCTTCCAGTACCGCATGCTCCGGGCCGACGGCACGCCCGTGTGGATCGACGACTCCGTCCACGTCGAGATCGTCGACGGACGCGTCGCGATGCTGCGTGGCGTGATGCTCGACATCACCGAGCAGGTCGAGCAGAAGCAGGCCATGCGCCTCCAGGCCGAACGCCTCGATCTGACTGTGTCGGCCGCCAACCTTGGCACCTGGGACTGGAACATCAAGACCGGCGACGTGGTCTTCAACGATACATGGTGCCGCATGCTGGGCTACGAGCCCAGCGAGATCGAGCCCAACGTCGGCGTCTGGGAGAGGCTCGTGCATCCCGACGACATGCCGCGCGTCATGGCGACACTAACGGACCACATGGAGTCACGCGCCAAGGAATACCGCTGTGAGCACCGCCTCCGCCGCAAGGACGGCACGTGGGCGTGGATCCTCGACATCGGGCGCGTCATGGAGCGCGACATCGAGGGCAAGCCCCTCCGCGCCGTGGGCGTCCACATGGACATCAGCGCGATCCGCGAAGCGCAGAACGCCGCCGAGGCCGCCAGCCGCGCCAAGAGCGACTTCCTCGCCAACATGAGCCACGAGATCCGCACGCCCATGACAGCGATCCTGGGCTACACCGACCTGCTCGCCGAAGACGGTGATCGCGCGATCGCGCCGCGCCAGCGTCTGGAATACATCGACACCATCCGGCGCAACGGCGACCACCTCCTCTCCATCATCAACGACATCCTCGATCTCTCCAAGATCGAAGCCGGACGGATGGAAGTCGAGCACATGCCGACCGACCCGCTCCAACTCTTCCGCGAGGTCGAGTCCCTCATGCGCGTCCGCGCCAAGGCCAAGGGCATTGCCCTCGATCTCGAGCAGGAAACTCCCATCCCTGTCTCGATCGCCAGCGACCCGCTCCGCCTCCGGCAGATCCTCGTCAACCTTATCGGGAACGCCATCAAGTTCACCGAGATCGGCGGAGTCACCGTCCGCATCGGGCTCGACGCCAACGCCGCCGACGGCCCGCTCCTCCGCGTCGAGATCGTCGACACCGGCATCGGTATGACCACCGAGCAACGCGAACGCCTCTTCCTCCCCTTCTCGCAGGCCGACACCAGCGTCACGCGAAAGTTCGGCGGCACGGGCCTTGGCCTCCGCATCAGCAAGAGCCTCGCCGCCATTCTCGGCGGCGACATCACCGTCACCAGCGAGGTCGGCAAGGGAAGCGTCTTCATGCTGACCATCGCCACCGGACCCATCGACGGCGCTCCCATGCTTCCCATGGGCTCCCTCGGACGCGTTATCAAGTCCGAATCTCCGCAGGCCGCGGCCCCCGTCCTCCCCCTCGCCGGTCTCCGCATCTTCTTCGCCGAAGACGGCCCGGACAACCAACGCCTCATCTCACACATGCTCCGCAAGTCCGGCGCCGAGGTGAAAGTCTTCGATAACGGCAAACTCGCCCTCGAAGCCCTCACTCTCGATCACACCATCGACGGCGATCTCACCAACCCCCCGTCCTGCGATGTCCTCCTCACCGATATGCAGATGCCCGAGATGGACGGCTACACGCTCGCCGGCACGCTCCGCGCCAAGGGCTGGATCGGGCCGATCATCGCCCTCACCGCCCACGCCATGTCCGGCGACGCCGAGCGGTGCTACGCCGCCGGCTGCGACTACTTCGCCACCAAGCCAATCGACAAGGCCAAACTCATCGAGGTCTGCCGGAATGCCGCCGACGAATCCACGCGCAAACGTGCCGCCGCCGCGTGATCCCTATCGCGCCACGCCCTTCATCGATCTCACCGCCTCTACCCCTTCGCGCGTGATCGTCACCGGCTCGATCAATCCGTCCGCCGTGAACCGCATCCGGTCGATGCACACCACCCGGTGATTGCCGTCGGTTTCGCCCAGCGGCCTGCGGTGATACACGATGAAATACTCGTCCGTCCCCGGCACCTGCAGCACCGAGTGATGCCCCGCGCCCGTCGCCACGCTCGCGTCCTGCTGCAGGATCTTCCCCACCCGCTCGAACGGCCCGAGCGGCGAATCCGCGATCGCGTACGCCACCGAATAATTCGGGCCCGTCCAACCGCCCTCCGACCACATGAAGTAGTACTTCCCGCCGCGCACGAACATGAACGGCCCCTCGACATACTTCTCCGGGGTGATCTCCTTGAACGTCGTGCCGTCGGGAAAAGTCTCAAAGCCCGTCAGGTCATCGCGCAGCATCGCGATATTGCAGTGCCGCCACCCGCCATAGATCAGGTACAGATTGCCCGACGGATCGCGGAAGGCAAACTGATCGATCGGCTGCGCGCCGTTGTGGAACCGATCCACCAGCGGCTTGCCGAGGTAGTCCTTGAACGGCCCGCTCGGCGAATCGCCCACAGCCACGCCGATCCCGCCGTATTCCTGGTCGTTCTGGATGTCGTTGGCCCCGAAGAAAAAGTAATAGCGCCCGCGATGCTCGATCACCGACGGCGCCCACATCGCCCGCCGCGCCCACGAAACGCCCGAAGCCTCCAGCACCCGCTCGTGCTTGGTCCAGTGAACAAGGTCGGGCGAACTAAACGCGTCGAAGTGCGTCTGCTCGTCGTACGGCGCGGAATACGTCGGATACACCCAGAACTCGCCGGCGAAGCACGCGACCTCCGGGTCGGCGTACCAGCCCGGGAAGATCGGGTTTCCCGAGCGCTCGACAACGCCGGACGTGTTTCCACTCGCCCGCTGGGTCCTGCGCTCGCCGCCGGCGCACGCGCCGAGCACAACGCAGCCGACCAGCAGCGTGATGGACGCGGGAACAACGACGCAGTTCTTCATGAAATCCACTCGCGGTACTCCTCAGCGTGGGTCCGCCGAGTGTACCGCGAGTGGTCGCGTCGATCCGCGGACTCAAGGATTATGGAATCACGGCGTGACCAGCGGGCACGTCCCGCGCGCCGCCCCCGGCCCGGTCCCGTCGCGAAGCCCGCGACCAGCGTCGCGCCCCATCCCCCGGCTCATCCCCTGGCCCCGCCCCTGTCCTGGAGCGAACTGTCCCGGCTGGACCTGCGTCGTCGGTCCCGTGCTCACGCGTTCCGCCACGCGCTCGAACGCCGGCAGGTGATTCTTCAGCGACGCCGCCCGCAGATTCTCCAGCACCGCGCGCACGTCCGGCTCCGTCACGTCCTTCAGCAGTCGGTCATACATCGCGACGTTGTCGCGCTCCACCTGCGCCGACAGCCACGCGCACTCCGCGATCGTCGCGGGCACGCCCGGCACATCCGCGCTGTCCTTGCCCGGCTTGCTCACGCCGTACCGATCCATCAGCGTCGCCACCGCCTGCTCGTGCCGCTTTTCAGCATTCAGGATGTTGGTAAACGGCCTGATCTGCCCGTGCTTTTCAAGCACCGCGCCATAGAACGCCTGCGCCCGGCGCTCGTCAAGCCACGCCGCCCGCAGCGCATCGGCGCTGGCCGGCGTGATCGTTCCCGTCGGATTCACCGGCGCGTTCTGATTCAGCACACACGCACCGCCTCCGGGGCCAGACCCACGTGCTGCGGTCGCATCGCTCAGTCGCCCGCACGGGCCCGTCTCACAGCACGGCGCGCGATTCATCGCGCAGCCCGCGGCCGCAATGAGCGCGGCCGTCGCCAGCGCCGACGCAAACATCTTCCTATTCATGTGTCATCTCCTTGCCGTCGCCGTGGGACGCTCCCGCGTGCTCGTGGGGCCGATCGCCGCGCCGACACTCCAGTGCAACGAATCCGGCCGCGTGCGATTGCGGCACGAGTCCCGCGCGCGCACGCAATCACGCGGTCCAACACCAGATTGGGGAGTTCAGACCAGCACACGCGTGCAGTGTGGGGCGATTCGAGTTACACCACCGCAAACGCCCGCGCCGCGAATCGCTCTTGCTCGCCCGCAAAGTCCGCCGGAATATCCGGCAACTTCAATCCACGCGGCACGCGCCCAAGGCCCTTGACGATCTCGCGCTCCAGCCTTCCCGGACGGCAAAGTTCACGCGTATTCGTCGACGCCAGAATCACACCGCCCGGCGAGAGCAGCCTCGCCGCCTCGCCCACCAGCCGCGCGTAATCATCGACCGAGCTCCACGCCCGCACGCCCTTCTTCTTGTTGCCCGCGGCAAAGCTCGGCGGATCGAGCACGACAAGATCGAACACAAGCCCCTTCCGCCGCGCATACCCGATGAACTCAAATGTGTCCATCTTCGCAAATCGATGATCCGCAGCGTCGAGCGCGTTGTGCCCGAAGTTCCGCTTGCCCCACTCCAGATACCGCGCCGAGACATCGACGCTCGTCGTGATCGCCCCCGCCGTCGCGGCCGCGACGGAAAATCCGCACGTGTACGCAAACGTGTTGAGCACCCGCGCCGGCGCGCCGTGCTTCTTGGCAAAGAGCCCGCACCAGCGCGCCACCCACGCCCGGTTCTCGCGCTGGTCCAGAAACAGCCCCGTCGACAGCCCGTCGTAGTGACGAACCTCGAGCGTCCACGAATGCTCACGCACCAGCACCCACTCCGCCAGCGCCTCGCCCGCGCACGGCGTCGGATCCGTCACGCACGCGGGCAATTCTCCCCCCATCCGCGAGCGATCCTTTGCAAACGGCTTGTGATACACCGCGCGTGCGCCCAGCCCGGATCCCAGCCCCGCCAGCGCCTCCAGCACGCCGTGTGCCTCGCCCGCCGCGTCAAACGTCGCCGGCGCGACACCTTCGTGAACGATCATCACCGCGCCCGGCCCGAGCACGTCGATGAACACGCCCGGCAGGCCGTCAACATCGCCCGAAAAGACCCGAAACGCCTCCGTGACGTCCGAATCGATCAGGGCGCGTCGCCTTTCGATCGCACGCGGCAGCAGTTCCCGCAGCGATGAGATTCGTTCATTCCGGTTGGCGAGGCGGCCTTTCATGCGTCGCAGGGTAGTGAGCGAATCGTGAAGGCGGTACGCGACCCCGCAAGGCCAGCCGCCAAGCCCGCGATGCACTGTTATTCCGCTCAGGCGGCGCGAATCCACGTTCTTTCACCCCAATCTGCTCCATGGGAAGCACCCGCCCTTCCCGGCGGGCGTATCTCTTTTGATTGGCAAGCGTCTGATCACTGGGGCGGGCCCCATGATCCGTGGGGAGTTGATCATGTCTCGCAACAACGAAGTTGGTGGTTCGAACACCGGTCCATTCCCCGCACGCGCCGCGCACGACCCGTTCGCATCAGGTTCGCACGCGCCACCGCCGATCACACTCTCGCCGCCCGATGAGGATCCCGCCTTGGTCGGCGAGCCGCTCGAGCGCCCGCCGTTCCTCGCCCGCCTGGCCACGCTGATCGTGATCGTCGTCCCACAGATGGCCCTGGCCGCCGCGATCTGGATGATCTGGGACACACCATCGCTGTGGCTCAATGTCGGCATGTTGCTCGGCGGCTATGTGCTTACGGTGCTGGGAGTCACCATCGGCTATCACCGCCTCTTCACGCACAAATCGTTCAAGGCAAGCCCGATTGTGACGCTCTTGCTCGGCATCCTGGGATCCATGGCCGTCGAAGGCCCGATCCTCGAATGGGTCGCCACCCACCGCCGCCATCATCAGCACACCGACCGGCCCGACGACCCGCACTCGCCGCACGTCCACGGCACCACGTTCCTCTCACTGATGCGCGGCATGGCGCACGCCCACGTCGGCTGGTTCTTCTCCAAGGCCCCGACACCCGAGTTCATGCAGCGCTACGTCCCCGATCTCCAGGCCGATCGCCTCGTATCGATCATCTCGCGCCTTTTCCCGCTCTGGGTCGCGCTGGGCCTCTTGATTCCCTTCGGCATCGCGTTCATCGTCACCGGCACGTGGGTCGGTGCGTTCATGGGATTGGTGTGGGGCGGGCTGCTCCGCGTGCTCTTGGTCCACCACGTCACATGGAGCGTTAATTCCGTCTGCCACCTCTGGGGCCAGCGCCCGTTCAACACCCACGACGAAAGCCGCAACAACCCGATCTTCGGCGTGCTGGCGCTGGGCGAGGGCTGGCACAACAACCACCACGCGTTCCCGACCTCCGCCAAGCAGGGCTTGGAGTGGTGGCAGATCGATGTCAGTTACCTCATCATCCGCCTGCTGTGGGCGATTGGGCTTGTACGCGATATCCGCGTGCCCCCTCCGGAGCGCATCGCCGCCAAGCGCCGCGCCGCGTAGGCCACCGCCGATGTGATCGCTCGCGGATTTACGCCGGCACCGCACCCCGCGCCTTGGCCGCCTCCTGCGCCGCCCGCTCCTCGATCTCCACGTCGCTGGCGCGACGCTTCGAGTGGTCCGCAGCCACGATCGCATAGATCGACGGCACCACAAACAGCGTGAACAGCGTGCTGATCGTCATGCCCGCCACCAGCACGATGCCGATGCTGTTGCGTGCCTGCGCCCCCGCGCCCGTCACCAGCACCAGCGGGAAATGCCCGAACACCGTCGCCGCGCTGGTCATCAGGATCGGGCGCAGTCGCGTCGCCGATGCCCGCCTCACCGCCTCGAGCTTCGGCACGCCCTGCTCCTGCAGCGTGTTGGCAAACTCCACGATCAGGATGCCGTTCTTGGCCACCAGCCCGACCAGCGTGATGAGCCCTACCTGCGAGTAAATGTTGAGCGTCGTGAAATCGAGGTACGTGAAGACCAGCGCTCCCGAGATCGCCAGCGGCACCGATCCCAGCAGCACGATCAGGGGATCGCGGAAACTGCTGAACTGCGCCGCCAGCACGAGGTAGATCAGCAGGAGCGCAAAGCCAAGGGTCTCGGTGAGCGAACTGCTCTCCTGCCTGATCTGGCGGCTCTCGCCCGCGTAGTCCATGCCATAACTTGGCGGAAGAACCTTCTTCGCCGCGTCCTCGAGCGCCCGCAGCGCCTCCTCCTTGGTCACGCCCGGCGCCACCATCCCCTGCACCTTGAAGCTGTTGCGCTGCTGGAATCGGCTCAGCGTACGCGGCGCCGTCTCGGTCTGCAGCGTCACGAACGAGGACACCGACGCCAGTCCGCCGCCCGGCGTGCGCACCTTGAGTTGCAGCAGGCTCTCGGGCGTCGCGCGGTCATGATCCGTCACCTGCGGGATCACCTTGTAACTCCGCCCGCCGTAGTTGAACCGATTGACGTACCCGCCCGAGAGCAGCACGCCAAGATCGCGCCCCACGCTCGCAAGGTCAAGCCCCAGCGTCGCCACACGCTCCTTGTCGATCACCAGCCTCGTCTGCGGCAGGTCAATCTTCAAGTCGGTGTCGGCGAACATGAACTTCCCGCTGCCGAACGCCGCGCCCACCAACTGCCCGGCGTACTGCGCCATCTCAGCCCCTTCGTCCGTGCTCGTCACCACCAGTTCGACGTCGAACTGGCCGGCGCCCGGGAGCGGCGGCGGCAGGCCCACCAGGGCGCGCACGCCCGAAATCCCCGACACCATCGCGAACGCCTCGCCCTGCATCTCCTTGGTCGTGCGGTGACGCGTCTTCCAGTCCTTCATCTTCGCGCCGCCGAACCCGCCCGACGGGAACGTCACGTTGAAGTACATGTCCGTCTCGGGGATCGAGAGCATCTTCTGGGCCGTCTCGTACACGCCTTTAAGCGTGTATTCCAGCGACGCCTCGGGCGGCGTCAGGAACACCGTGAATAGAAAGCCCTCGTCCTCCGTCGGCGCCAGTTCGCGGCGTGACTGCTCGTACAGCGGCACCGCCGCCAGCGTGATCACCACCGCGCCCGCCGCGATGATCCACCGCGCCTGGAGCGTGAACGCCAGGTGCCGCTCGTACACCGCGCGAACGCGATCAAAGATCGAGTTGATGAACCGCGTGAAGCGCCCCTGCCGTCCGCTAGGCGCCACCAGCTTGGCGCTCATGATCGGCGAGAGCGTGAGCGCCACGATCCCCGATACAACCACCGCCGCCGCCAGCGTGAACGCAAACTCGCGGAACATCACGCCCGTCAGCCCGCCCTGGAACCCGATCGGGGCGTACACCGCCGCCAGCGTGATCGTCATGGCGACGACCGGCGAGAAGAGTTCCCGCGCCCCGACCAGCGCCGCCTGCAGGCGTGTCTTCCCCTCGCGGACGTGGCGCTCCACGTTCTCCACCATCACGATCGCGTCGTCAACCACCAGGCCCACGCACAGGACGATCGCCAGGATCGTGAGCAGGTTCAGCGAGAAATCCATCAGCATCATGAAGATGCACGCGCCCACGATCGAGATCGGCATCGCAAGCAGCGGCACGATCACCGTGCGGAACGAGCCCATGAACAGGAACACCACCAGGCCCACGATCGCGATCGTCTCCGAGAGCGTCGTGCCGATCTCCTTCAGCGCGTTCTCCATGTAGTACGTGCCGTCGTACGCCATCTGCATGTGAACGCCCGCCGGGAGCGTCGGCTCGATCCGCGCCATCGCCGCCCGCAACGCCTTGGCCACGTCCAGTTCGTTCGCCCGAGGGAGCGGCCACACCGAGATATAAATGCCCGGCTTGCCGTTCACCCCCGTCTCGGCCTGGGGCTCCTCGCTCCCGATCTCCACCTTTGCCACATCGCCCAGCCGAACGATCGCGCCGTCCGTCTCGCGCACGATCATCCGCTCAAACTCCTCGGGCGTGCGCAGATCGCTGTTCGTCAACAGGTCCAACTGCACGTCCGCGCCCTTGGTCCGGCCAACCGTCGCCAGAAAATTGTTACGCCGCAGTGAGTCCTGCACGTCCGTCGGCGTGATCGACAACGCGTCCATCCGCGCCGAGTTCAGCCACACCCGCATCGCCAGGTTCCGCGGGCCCTCGATCCCGATCCGCTGCACACCCGGGAGCGTCGAAAGATCGGGCTGAACCTCGCGACCGAGATAGTCCGTCAACTGCGTCATGTTCAGCGAATCGCTCGTGAAACTGATGTAGAACGTCGCGTAGGGCTTGTCGGCCCGCTGGATCTCCACGGCCGGCGCCTCGGATTCCTGCGGGAGTTCCGACCTCACCTGGTTCAGCCTCGCGCTGATCTCCGCCAGTGCCGCGTTGCTGTTGTGGTTCAGCCGCAGACGCACCTCGATCCGCGACAGCCCCGCGTTGCTCGTGCTCTCGATGTAGTCGATGCCGTCGATCTGCGAAACCACCCGCTCGATCGGCGTGGTGATGAACCCGCGCACCGTTTCCGCGCTGGCCCCGATGTACGCCGTCGTGATGATGATCGACGACGACTCGATCCGCGGATACTGCCGCACCGGCAGCGCGCCGATCGCCCGCCAACCGATCGCCACGATCACGATGTTCAGAACGATCGCCAGCACCGGGCTCTTGATGAAGATGTCGGTCAGCGACTTGGTCGGCGTGGAACTCATGATGCCTCGATTGCTGTGTGTCCGAGCCCCATGCGCCAGCAAGGGGGCTCCGTCTCCGGCCCGCCCGCCCCGCTACTTGCTCGCGGACTTCTCACTCCCGGCCTGCTCGCCCGCCTGTCCGTGTGCAGGTCCGCCCGGCGCCGCCCCGTCCGGCGCGCCCTTGATCACCAGCGATCCGTCGCGCAGTTTGAAACTCCCCGCGGCCGCGATCTCCTCCCCATCCTTCAGCCCGCTCACCACCACCACATCGCCCCCGATCATGGGCCCCAGCGTGATGAAGCGCTGCTGCGCACGCAACTCCCCGGGCTTGGCGTTCGCCCCGGCCGAGGGGCTGATCACGAACACATGATCCCCGAACGCCGCCCGTCGCACCGCCGTCGCCGGCACCACGATCGGGTTGCTCGTTGCGCCCACCGGCACCGACACATCCACGAACATTCCCTGGCGTAACTTCCCGCCCCGGTTGTCGACCTTGGTCCTCACGCGCACGTTGCGCGTCTGGTAGTTCGCCTCGGCGTCGATCGCGACGATCTGGATCTTCGCCGGCTCGCTCCCCAGCACCGCCGACTGCGCGATCACGATGTCACCCTGCTTCACCTCGCTGAGGTACTCCTGCGGGATCGCAAAGTCGAGATAGATGTCGTCGGTCACGCCCTGCAGCGATACGATCGTCGCGCCCTCCGCCAGGTACTGGCCCGGATGTATGTTCCGCAGCCCCGTTCGCGCCGCGAACGGCGCGCGGATCATCTTCTTCTCGATCTGTGTCTTCACCTGCGCCGCACGCGCCCTGGCCTGCTCGACTTCCGACTTCGCCTTGTCCGCCTGAGCACGTCCCGCGTCCAATTGCGACCGGGCATTGTCCATCTCCGTCGCCGCCACGGCCTTGGCCTTCATCGCCTCTTCCATGCGCGCCAGGTTCGACTCCCATAACTTCACGCTCGCCTCGGCCGCCCGAACGCTCGCCTCCGCCACCCCGATGCTCGCCTCCACCGCTTCCAAATCCGCATGCTCAGTGCTGGAATCCAACTCGATCAGAACCTGCCCCTCCTCAACCACCTGGTCGGAGTCAAAGCGGATCTCCTTCACGACGCCCGACACCTCCGTCGCCAGCGTCACCGCCCGCAGCGGCACCACCGTCCCCGACAATTGCGCCACCTTGCGGAACGGCGCGGTCCGCGCCACCACCGTCTGCACCGATTCCGCCGGCTCAAACCCCGCCTCCATTCCCGCGGGCTGGGTGCGCAACTTCTTGGCGTACCACACGCCACCACCCGCCGCCGCCAGGAACACCACCACCACAATCCCCGCCGCGATCCGCGACTTCATGAAGCCTCCCCGTGCTCGACATCGGCGCCGGTTGAATTCCCAAGAGCGAACATCATACGAACATCAATTGACCAGTCCAACCGGATCGCGTGCAGATACGCGTGAGGATTTGCCCTCACTGGTGATGCAAGCACACGCGGACAATGCACTTGGCGTTTTTGCCTCGCCCTATCCCAGCCGGATCCGCTCGGTGATCTGAAGGCCGAACGCCTCCAGCCCCGGCATGTCCTTGGTGCTGTTGGTCAAGAGCCGCAATTTGGTCAGCCCCAGTGCCCGCAGGATCTGGCCGCCGATTCCAAACTCGCGCTGGTCCATCGGCATCGTCGACCGCGGCACCGACGGCGCGACCAGTTTGGGCGAGTCCGCGTCCGTCCCGCCGCGCCGAACGCTCGTCAACCGATCGTCCAGCCCCTCGCCGATCCCCTCGGGACGCAGGTACACCACCGCGCCCTTCCCCTCGCGCGCCACGGCCTGCATCGCCTTCTCCAACTGCGCGCCCGTCGCGCCCGTCGCCGACGAATCCAGATCGTGAAAGATGTCGCCGAGCAAGTGCCGCCGATGCATCCGCACCAGCACCGGCTCGTGATGCTGCACCACGTGCCCGTCGAGCCCGATCGCTCCCACGCCGCCCACCGTCAGCACGACATGCGGCAAGGGATCGACCATGCTCTCGAACGCCAGCAGCGTGAACTCGCCCCACGGCGTGCGCAGCGAGCGCCCGTTCACCGGCTGGATGCGATGCACCAGCGACTCGCGCGCCAGGCGATGCTCGATGATCTGCGCCACCGAGCACATCTTGAGTTTGTGCTCCTTGCAGAACTCGACCAGGTCGGGCACGCGCGCCATCTGCCCGTCCGGACGCATGATCTCGATGATCGCCGCCGCGGGCGTCAGCCCCGCCAGGCGGCACAAGTCCAGCGACCCCTCGGTCTGGCCCGTGCGCACCAGCACACCGCCGTCGCGAGATCGCAGCGGATTGACGTGGCCCGGCCTGACGAAATCGTCGGGCGTGGTCGCGGGGTCGATCGCCATTCGGATGCACTTGGCGCGCTCGAACGCCGAGACGCCCGTCGTCCCGCCGTGCTTTGGGTGCAGGTCGATCGAGACCGTGAACGCCGTGCCGCGCATCGTGTTGTTGACGGCCGACTGCGGGTGCAGCGCCAGGCGATCGCAGTCGCGCTCGGTCAGCGACAGGCACATGTAGCCCAGCGCGCGTGAGAGCATGAACGTGACGCTCTCGGGCGTGACGAACTGGGCCGGCAGCACAAGGTCGCCCTCGTTCTCGCGGTCCTCGTCGTCGGTCAAAACGACCATCCGCCCGGCACGCAACTCATCCAGAATCTCGGGGATCGGACTGAACATCGCGGGGATGCTAGGGGGGCGGCACGAGGGGCAGGGTCTGCGGCATGCTTAGCGTTCGTGACCGAACAAGCCCAGCAACACCATGAACAGGCCGAACGCGATCAGGAGGATGCCGCTTGCGCCGGCATACAGGCGAGCGGCCTTGCGCCCCTGCCAGACAAGAAATCGCCGCCATTTCGCGTCGGGGATATCCCAATCGCGTATCAATGCGAGGATGTGCCACGAGCCCCAGAGCGCGATCAGCACCCCGACGAGAACCAGGAACCACGTGCCCATGTTGCAGTCCCCAAGGCTTCGGCGCCAGCCGCCACGTTCGATGCCGCACACGGATTCTACTCAATCGCAAGAGCGCTCCTCGACGAGCGGCATATCACCTCCATGAAGGGGCGTTCGCGCACTTCGAGCCCAACGGCATCTTGGGAGTCCTCGCCTTTCGCTCTTCCTGGTTTCCTCCGCCGTTCCGTCTCTTCTGATTTCCTCTGCTCACCTCTGATGCCTCTGAGTTCTTGCCTTTCTCCGCGTTCTCCGCGGCCTCTGCGTTGAAACTCATTTCCTCCCGCCGTCAACCTTCCCGCTTCATCGGCTGCGGCTTCCAGTACGTGATCGTCCGCCACAGCCACTCCATCGGCCCAAAGCGGAATCGCGCCAGCCACCATGAGCTCCACGCCAATTCAACCGCGTACACCGCCAGCACCATGCCCAGACGCTGCACGTCGTTGAACGTGCCGAACAGACCGAAGCCGTACCAATAGAAGATCGTGGTGCAGATCAGCGTCTGGCACAGATAGTTCGTGAGCGCCATGCGCCCCGCGTTTGCCAGCGCGCGCGTCACGCCCGGCACCACGCCGCGCTCCACCAGCGTTGCGCACACCGAGATATACGCCAGCGCCATGAGCGGCCCGCCGAGGTTGACGCCCAAGTTCATCGCGACCGCGCCGATGATCGTGCTCTCCTTGAACAGGCCCATCCCAAACACACCAACCAGCGAGAGCGGCAACCCAAGCACCACGCCCAGCACGATCGCACGCTTCCGCCAGTGGGCACGATCCGCATCAAAGAACCGGAGTTTTACGATCGCGGCCCCAAAGCAGAACAGCGCGCCCACCTGCCAGAAGAAGCCCACCACGCACACAATCAGAAAGATGCCCCATGACAACGCGCGGATCGCAAACGCCGATGCGAACCCGCCGTCGCGATACGCCGACTCCTCCGCCGACATCCACAGCGCGTCCTTCGGCCCGCTCGTCACCTTGCCCGTGAAGAACCCCGCGACCTTGGGCGAGAACGTGCGATCCAGGAACTGCTCAAAGTCCTGGTCCCGCGCCGGGCTCTTGCTCGCGCCCGCCTCCGCCGGCGCGCTTGCGGGCGCGGCCGTCGATTCGCCCGCGGCCTTCTGTTCCGCCGACGTCGCTTCCGTCGGCGTCGGATTCGGAGTCTCGGGTGTCGCGCTCGAGTCGCCCGCCTGCTCGGTCTCCGCGGCCTTGGCCTTCTTGGCGGCCTCGATCTCCTGCAACTTCTCCAGGTTGTACATGTTCAGCGCCGCGAACCCGCCCGACAGCGTCAGCGACATGAACAGGAACGCGCCCGCAACAATCAGCAGCGTTTTCGGGCGGCACCACGAGAGCAGCAGCAGCAGCGTCCCCGCCAGGCTGTACACAAACAGAATGTCGCCATACCAAAGCAGCAGCGCGTGCGACAGGCCGATCAGAAACAACGCCGCCAGCCTTCGCAGATACGGCTTGTAGATCGATCGCCCCGCGTCATCGGCCCTGCCGCGCTGCAGCATCAGCCCCATGCCGAACAGCATCGAGAACAGCGGATAGAACTTCCCCTCGCAGAAGATCTTGGTGAAGAAGTGAACGACCGTGTTTCCAAGCCCGTCGGGCGGCGTGAGTTGCATCATCGCCCCGAACGGCTCGGCGAAGAACTTGATGTTCACCGACAGAATGCCCAGGAGCGCAAATCCGCGAGCGACGTCGATGGCGTTGATCCGCGACGGCCGCGCCACCGGACCCAGCGAGTGTGTGCTCATGGTCCCATGCTACCGATTCGTCCCGGTCCGGATGCGGTGGGCTCGTCCTTCAACCGACCAATCAGGCCTGAAACCGCGAGTCTCCGATTCCCAATAAACGCTCGGCGCGCCCCGCGCGGGAGGTCCGTCATGCTCTCCGTCCTCAGCCTCATGTCCAAGATCGTCTTCTTCCCCGTCTGGGCTCTCTGGCGGCTCTATCTCCTCCTCTGGTGGGCCTTCGACACCCGTTCCGCGCCCGCCCCCGTCGCGGCCCAGCCCGGCGTGCAGGACTCCGCCTTCCAGGTCACATCCTCAAGCCCCGAGCCGCTCCCGCTCCCACGCGGCGCGCTCCGCGGCGGATTCGTCGGCACCTGGCTTGTCTCGATCGCGCTGGGTGGGCTGTGCGCGGCGCTGGCCGATCAGCACGTGATCGAGCCCGGTCGAGCCGCGATCGCCTGGGGCTGGGGCTCGGCGCTGACGACTGTCGCGAGCCTGCTGGCGGTGCGCGCCGTCGTCTCCCGCCAGCGCGCCAAGGTGTCGCGCGTGCAACGCGCCAAAGAAGGAATCAAGGCCGCCGCGGTGAGCGTTGCTCCCAAGGCGGCACAGGCATCGGTGAAGGTGGCGGCGACCGCGTGCAAGCTCGGCGCCGCCGGCTGCCGCGGCATCGCCGGCGCGATGGAAAAGGCCGCTCCCGTCGCATCGCGCTTCGGGACCAAGTTCCGCGAGGCCATGCGTCGGGCCGGCGGGCTCGAGCCCACGCCGCCCGCGCCTCAGGCGCCCGCAAACTCCGGCCCAACCGGCGCGTGATCGCGCCATCCGCGCGCCTCGCTACTGTTCCCGCATGAGCAACCGCTACGAGCAGTTCCAGGCCTATCGCACCAAGATGAACGCCCGCATCCTCGGCCCCGACGCGGATCACGGTACGCGTGCCGACGGCTCGCCCCGGCCCGGTGCCTCCCTCGTCACCAAGCGCTTCTTCTCCCTCGACCACCAGACCTATTCCGACGGCGCGCTCACCGCCCGCACCAAGGAGATGCTCGGGCTGGTCGCCTCCATGGTCCTCCGCTGCGACGACTGCATCGGCTACCACATCGACCAGTGCGTCAAGGCCGGCCTCACCGACGAAGAACTCTGGGAGTGCTTCGACGTCGCCCTCATCGTCGGCGGCTCGATCGTCATTCCACACCTCCGGCGCGGCGTGGAGTTCCTCGACCAGGCCCGCGACCACGCACGCGCTCACTCCGGCGGCTGCGGCTGCGGCGGGCACTGATCGGGCGCCTCGGGGTCAGAAACAAATCAGAGACGCATCAGAAGCAATCGGCCAATCGTAGAGAACGGAAATGCAACAACGTGATGAACATCCCCATTACGCATCGCGCCGCGAGGAGGCAGAGCGCGAAGCACTTGACCAAGCCGAAGGGAGTGCTCCGCCGACCGCCCGCGACATGATCGCTGACATCGCGACGATTTTGGGATGGCTCTGCACGATCGTCGGCGCGGTGATGGCAATCTGGACATGGTTGCATCCCGTGAGCCGCTCTCATCCAAGCGTGGTTCGCATGATGCAGGACGGCGACATTCGCTCGGTCGCCGAAGGCCTTTGGTACGCGATTCTCCTGTGCAGCGCCGGCCTGATCGGCCTCGTCCTCGGGTTCGTCGCGTACCGCGCGAGCCGCCGCACGATGGGACGGACCCTGATCATCATGGCGTTCATCGTCTTCTCGGCGTCGGTTCTCGCGGAGCTGCGCCCCAGGGCTCCAGTTTCGGACGCGCCCGCCGTGCAAGGCAAGTAGGCGGGGGCATCCCGCCATTGACGTATCGTCCATCACAAAGCAAGCTCAAAGCCTGTTGTGAGGGTGAACATAACCAACTCTCATCTCGTACGCACAGGATGCACGGCCTCGAGTGGAACCTGCCCCGCCTCTCAATGGCCACCGGCTGGTTTTTCTGGTCCATGTTCGCGCTCGCGCCGGCTTGGATGTTGTTGATTGACCTCACCTTGGAGGCGCTCGACATACCCGTTGTGTTGCCTGGCACAGTAATTAGCTCCATCCTTGCCGTTCCGGCCGGGTGCGTCGCGGTCGCGGCTTGGCCAAACGACTGCCCGGAGTGGCTGAGAGCTATCTGGCTCTGCGCGTGGGTGCTTTTGCTTCCATTGGAGCTTTTCGCGCTCTCGCTCCTCGTGTTTGTGTTTGCCGATTTCACGATGTAGACCGCGGCACACGATCTCCGCTCCCAGTACGGCCGCCCAGGCGCTCACTGACCTGATGGGTTCTTCTCTTCATCCTTCCCCTCTCCTCTCCTCCGCGCCCTCTGTGACCTCTGCGTTCCTCTTCTCTATCCACTCTCGGTGCTTCGGTGCTTCGGTGGTGAGGCTACTCCCCTGATGCCCGATGCCTTCTTGTTAGTACCCGCTTATCACCGCGCCAGGGCGCACCAAAGTGTCCGTCTTTGGGGCCACTTTCCGGATTCTCGAAAAAAATCTTCGGGCGATCTCTCCCCGCGCGCAACTGCCTATCCGGCCTGCATTTCCGCCATTGCCTATTCCCCACTGCCCTCTGGCTAGTGCCTGCTTACCACCGCGCCAGAGCGCACCAAAGTGTCCGTCCGCCCCCATGTTGGAGAGCGCGTGTGTGTACCCCGCGCCCTCACCGAGGCCAGCCGGCGGCCCATCACCCGCCGACGAGCCCCGGCGTCTTTGACAAGTGAATACGTCGGCTTCGCGCCACGCCCTGGGGTCCGTGACATCGCGAGTGGTTGTACCCGCGACGCCGGTCCGGGCGTCGGGCCATTCAGCCAGCGCAAAGACCACGTGCCCGGCGCCTTCCTCCGGCGCCGATCGCGTGTGGTTCCCGCTACGATTCCGGCGTCCGTGGGTCTTCCGGAGCCTCGCATGATCCATCGCCGCCATTTTCTCACTCGTGCCGGGGCCTTTGCCGCGGGCTTTGTCGGGCTCCGGCGCGCCATGCTCGCGCACGCCTCGGGCGCGGGCGAACTCCCCGTGCGTGCGATGGCCGAGGACGGCTATGGCCCGCTGGTCCGGGACCCCATGGGCCTCTTCGATCTTCCCAAGGGCTTCAAGTACGACGCATTCTCGCGCACCGGCGAGAAGATGGACGACGGCCTGCTCGTCCCGGGCGCGCACGACGCCATGGCCGCGTTCCCCGGGCCCGACGGCCTGACCATCCTCGTCCGCAATCACGAGATCGAGCCCGGCATGGACGTCCCCGGGCCCTTCGGCTTTGACAACGAGCTCTATTCCAAGATCGACAAGGCCAAGCTCTACGACGCCGGCACTCACTCGCCCTCGCGCGGCGGGACGACGACGATCCTCTATGACACGCGCGGCGGCAAGGGGCACGGGCGCGTGGTGCGACACTGGATGTCGCTGGCGGGGACGGAGCGGAACTGCGCCGGCGGCCCGACGCCGCGGAACACCTGGATCACCTGCGAGGAGTGCGTGTTCAAGTCGGGGAAGGACTTTGCGAAGGATCACGGATACTGCTTCGAGGTTCCTGCCAGCGCGGAGATCGGGCTTGTCGATCCTGTGCCGCTCAAGGCGATGGGACGATTCATGCACGAAGCCTGCTCCACCGATCCGACGACGGGCGTTGTGTATCTCACCGAGGACCGCCCCGACGGTCTGGTGTACCGCTTCATTCCCAAGGAGCGTGACAACCTCGCGGCGGGCGGGAAACTGCAGGCGTTGGTGGTGAAGGGCAAGCCGTCGTGCGACACGAGCAATTGGATACCCAAGAGCGGCACGGCGCCCGAGCAGATCAGGGTGGGGCAGCATCTGGCCGTGGCGTGGATGGATCTTTCCGACATCGATTCGCCTGAGGATGACCTGAGGTATCGGGGTTTTTCGAGCGGAGCGGCGCGGTTTGCGCGCGGCGAGGGGATGTGGTTCGGTCGCGGCACGGTGTTCATGGCGATGACCGAGGGGGGTGTGGGGCACCACGGGCAGATCTGGAAGTACACACCGTCGCGTGTGGAGGGGACGCCCGGCGAACTCGATCAGCCCGGCACGCTCGAGTTGTTTGTCGAGTCGAGCGGGCCGAACGTGGTGCAAAACGCGGACAACATCACGGTTGCGCCGTGGGGCGATCTGATCGTGTGCGAGGACGAGGTGACGAGCGAGCACCCGGACCAGTTTCTGTTGGGGATCACGCCGAGCGGCTCGATCTATCGGATCGGTCGGAACGCGATGAACATGTCGGAGTTGGCGGGGGCGTGTTTTTCTCCGGACGGGACGACGCTGTTCCTGAACATTCAGAGGCCGGGGATCACGCTGGCGATCCGCGGTCCGTGGCAGAAGGGTTGACGGGGCGTGGCGTGAGAACGTGCGTGAGGCCAGCGCGACGGTCGTTCAATGGGCGGGGTGCGGATGATCGCGGCGTGGGTCCTCGCCGGGGGCGTGCGGCGTGAGCGGCGGCGGCGCGTGGCGTTTGAGCACGAGGACCGCGATGGCGAGGCCGAGCAGCGAGAGCAGGGCGCTGGCGATGAACGGCGCGCCGGGCAGGTAGATGGGCGCGTCTTTGGCGGCGAAGGTGCCGAAGAGCGGAGCGCCGATGAGTGGCCCGAGGATGGCGGCGACGGCGGAGAGGCTGGTCAGGGAGCCCTGGATTTCGCCCTGCTCGTCGCGGTGGACTGTGCGTGTGATCATGGACTGTGTGGCGGGCTGTGCGATAGCGCCGACGGACGCGAGCGCGATGATGGTGTAGATCATCCAGCCGTGGGTGGCGAAGGCATATCCGGCGTAGGCCAGGACGCCGACCGTCAGGCCGAAGAGGAGCGAGCGTGGTTCGCCGATCTTGGGGACGAGGCGTCGTGAGAGTCCGCCCTGCATGATGGCGGCCGAGAGACCGACGAGGAGGAGAGAGTTACCGACGTCCTTGTAACTCCACTGGTAGCGGTGCATGGTGTAGAGGGTCCAGGTGGCGTGGAGCGCGAACTGCGCGAGGTTGACGAGGAAGAGGACGACGGCGAGGCCGGCGACGAGGGGGTATCTGGCGAGGTGAGTGAGGGCGGCGACGGGGTGGGCGCGATGGAGGGCGAAGGCGCGTCGGCGGTCGAGCGGAAGGGATTCTGGGAGGACGAAGAGTGCGTAGAGCCAGTTGAGGATGGTGACGGCGCCAGCGACGACGAAGGGGAGTCGGAGGTCGTGCTCGCCGAGGTAACCGCCGGAGACGGGTCCCATGATGAAGCCGAAGCCGAAGGCGGCGCCGGCCATGCCGAAGGCGCCGGGGCGTTTTTCGGGGGGGGTGATATCGGCGATATAGGCGGTGGCGGTGCCGAAGTTTGCGCCGGTGAGTCCGTTGAGGGCGCGGGTGATGAAGAGCCACAAGAGGTTGGGGGAGAGGGCCATGGCGAAGTAGTCGAGGCCCGAGCCCAGGAGCGAGAAGAGGATGACGGGGCGGCGGCCGAAGTGATCAGAGAGGCTTCCGAGCACGGGGGCGAAGAGGAACTGCATGAGGGCGTAGGTGGAGCCGAGGAGGGCGAAGACATAGGCGGCGTCGGTGTCCTGCTTTCCCTGGAGTTGCTCGATGAGTTTGGGCGCGACGGGGATAATGAGCCCGATGCCGAGGGAATCGAGGAAGAGGGTGATGCAGACGGAGATGACGGCCGGGCGTCGGCTGTTCATGCGAGGTGGAGGATAGGGTGGGTAGGCGAGATCGGAATGCGCGAGCGTGAGCGGATCGCGCGCGGATGCGTGTTGCTCGGTCCGTTGAACTGGATGTGCGGATGTATCAGGCGGCCTTGGTCGCGTGTTCGACCTGTCCCGAGCCCTGATCACGGATGACGGTCCAGATCTCCTCGATTGTTTCCGAGGTGTTCTTGGCGGCGCCGGTGAGTTCGCGGACGCGGCCCTGGATTTCTGAACTCGCGGTGGCGGCCTGGGTGGCGAGTTTCTTCACCTCGGACGCGACGACGCCGAAGCCCCGGCCCATGTCTCCGACGCGGGCGGCTTCGATCGAGGCGTTGATGGAGAGGAGCGAGGTCTGGCTGGCGAGTTTGGCCATGGTCTTGGACATGAGGTCGATGTGCCCGGTGGCGTCGGAGAGCGCGTGGACGACCTCGCGCAGTTTGTTGAAGTCCGCTTCGAGTTCCAGGCGCTGATCGTGGGCCTGGTCGAGGGCCTTTTTCTCCTCGGACATCTGTGACGTGGCGGTGTTGATGGACTTGGCGGCGCGTGCGAACGAGCCGAGCATGCCGGCCAGGAGGACGCGGCGGAAGAACTTGCCATCGCCGGCGAATTCGAGCGATGCGGTCGCTTCGCGGACGAAGGCGTCGGTCATGTCGAGGAGGTGGTTGATCGCGTGGAGCAGCGCGGGCGTGTCCGTGTTGGCGTGGGTCTCGTCATCGATGTTGAGGATGCGTGCCTCGAGATCTCCCTGGGCGGCGCGTTTGCAGACGTCGGCGGCCTCGGCGATCCAGTTGCGGGCACCCGGCGCATTGAACTGCGCGGACTCGTTCCGATACTCGCTCATGCGGACGCTCCAACGTACTGATCGGTGATCGAGAAGATGAACTCGTCGTAACTCATCTTGGCCTTGTTCAGCGTGTCGACGAGGACGGGGAGCGACGCCTTCCATTGGTCCTGCGGGTTGCTGTGCCGCTTTTCGACGCCCATCAGGGCCTGGTAGATCGGGATGACGGTGTTGACGGCCTTGCGGCACGGGACGCGTCGCGAGGAGTGATAACTGACGATCCTGTTGTGGTTGTCGAAGGTGGGTGTGACGTGCGCGAAGACCCAGTAATGGTCGCCGCACTTGGCGCGGTTGAGGACGTAGGCGAAGACCTCGCGTCCGGCGGCGATGGTGTCCCAGAGGTATTTGAAGACGCAGCGCGGCATGTCGGGGTGCCGGACGATGCTGTGGGGCTTGCCGAGGAGTTCGGCCTCGGTGTAACCGGCGACGCGCTGGAAGACGCGGTTGGCGTAGGTGATCCGACCCTTGGTGTCGGTCTTGCTGACAATGATTTCGTCGGGGTCGAACGTCCGTTCGTGCCCGGTGAGATGCATCAACCGCTCTGCGCGTGTTTCGAACGACATGCATCAAATATCGGTGGAGAGACCCCAATGGTTGACGCCGAACTCCGGATTGTCACGGCGTCGTGGTTATCGGCAGGTGGGGTGGCGTGTGCTGGCTTGGCATGGGGAGATTCGTGGGAAGTCGGCGGGTGATACGCTGGTCGCCATGTCGGACCAGAGAGTGGAGCCCAAGGACATGGGGGCGGCCGCGACGGCGGGGGCGAGTACGCACGATGCCCTGAAGGTGCGCACGTTCATCCGATTCTGGCTGGCGCAGAGCGTGGTGATGTGGCTGGGGGGGCGCTTGATCTTCGGCGCGTCGCTGCCCTCGTCGTTCGCGGAATGGTGGAACGACGTCAGCGAGGGGTGGTATCTGGCGGCGATCGGTGTCCAATCGCTCGCGATCGCGGTCGTGCAGGGGGTGATGATGCTCCCGGCGCGTCCGCCGGGGATGCGGAGCGCCCGCGACGTGCCGTGGCGTCAGCATCTGCTCGCGGCGGTCGTGGTGGGGCTGTTGTGTGCCGGCGTGTACGCGTCGATGATCGCGATGTATGACGGGATGAACATCGCGTGGCTGGAGCATGTGCCGCAGTTCCACGAGTTTTTCATGTCGGCATCGATGGTGTTCCTGGTGGGGAGCACGGGCGCGTTCGTGGCGTTCGGTGTGCTGATCACGGCGTTCAAGGAACGCACGCCGCTGGGCCTGGTCGCGTGCATCTGCGCCCTGTGCTCGGCGGCGCTCCTGGGCGGGCTGGGATACATCGGCTGTGCGATCTGGCGTGTGTCACACACCGAGGAGACGTCCGATCGCGCGCTGAACCTTGTCCTGGGCGCGATTCTCGTGATGTGGGTTTTCGCCACGCCGCTGCTCTCGGCGTTTCTTCGGCGCCGCCCCGGCGAGGCCCGCCTGCACCTGGTGGCCAAGCGGCTGTTCATCGGGAGCGTGGTGGAGGCGGTGAGCATGATCCCGCTGGACGTGATGATCCGGCGCAAGTCCAACTGCTACTGCGGCGAGGGGACGTTCTTTGCGTTGCTGATCTGCTCGAGTGTCGGGCTGATCGCGCTGGGGCCGATGGTCTTTCTATTGCCGCTGGGGCGTCGTCGGCGCCGGCTGGAGTCGGGCTGCTGCGCGCTGTGCGGGTATGACATGAGCGCCACGCCCAAGGCCGAGCGCTGCCCTGAGTGCGGCGCTGGATGGAAGGCGGTTACTCCGGCGGATTGTGATCCGAGCGTGTGAGCGAAAGGACGGCCATAAGCGGGTCGAAGGGGGGCCAGGCGACCGATTTCGTCCGCGCGTCGGCGAGGAGTTTCAGGTACTTGGAGCGAGTGACGTGCACCGCGCCGAACTGATCGGTGTGCGCGTTCTGGATCTGTGCGTCGAGGAGCGTGAAGCCGGCGAGGCGGAGGTGGTGGACGAGGTGGACGAGGCAGACCTTGCTGGCGTCGGTGCCGCCGTGTTCCGGTCGAGAGAACATCGACTCGCCGCAGAACGCGCCGGCGAGGGTGACGCCGTAGAGCCCGCCGACGAGGGAGAGGGAACCGGAGGGCGATGGGAGAAAGGCCTCGATGGAGTGGGCGTGTCCGGCGCGATGGAGGAGGGAGTACCAGGCGATGATGTCGTCGTTGATCCAGGTATCCGTTCGGCCGGGCCCGGGCTGAGCGCAGGCGTGGATGACCTGCTCGAAGGCAGAATCGCAGCGGACGACGAACCTTTGGCTGCGAACACGGGCGCGGAGGGATCGGGAGATTCGGAACGAGTGATCCAGGGGGATCAGGGCGCGTCGATTGGGCTGGACCCACTGGGCGGGCGAATCGCGTGATTCGGCCATGGGGAACCATCCCTGGGCGTACAGGCGGAGGATTTCACGGACCACGGCCTGCTCGCGGGCGTGCTCGTACCGCGCCGCTGCGTCGGGGTGACGGGGGGGTGTTTCGGGATCGGAATGGGGTGGTCGGCGGGGCACCGGAGGAATCGTAAGTCTTGCGGGCGAAAACCGGGCGATAGGATTCCCAAAGATATTGGTCGGCCCGGATTGTCGGGCGGTATCCGTTGCGGCCTTGAGTTGGAGCATTCCATGCTGCTTGCGCAGGTCGTTGAAGGTTCGGGCAAGGGTCTCGATCGGTTGATCGATGCCGCGACGCAGGGGAACAATTTCTGGTGGCTGATGCTGTTCGGAATGATCGTGGTGACGACGGCGATTTCGCGGACGGCGTCGGCGGTGAAGTCGGCGTCGCGCGAGAAGACGCGGCGGGAGATCGCGGCGTTCATCGCCGAGGGTTCCATGACGCCCGAGCAGGGCGAGAAGCTGATGAAGGCGGGCGAGAAGCCCGAGCATTGCTGAACGAGAAGGAGATAGGCCATGATCGATGCGCTCACGCTCGCAAATGACGCTGGAGAGATCATCCCGCTGGGCATGCTGGTGGTGGGCGCGATCTGGATCGTCGCCAGTTACGCGAATTCGATCGCAAGGACCAAGGCTCGGGAGGAGTCACGGCGTGAGATCGCGGCGTATGTGGCGGAGGGGACGATCACGCCCGACGACGCGGTTCGTCTGATCAATGCGGGGGAATCGGCCGCCGAAGCGCCGCGTTCTCAGCGGGCCTGAGCGGTGCGGACCGGGTGAAGGCGATGCGTTGATCGTGTGCGTGACATGAAGCGTAGGAAAAAAAAGCCCCGGCGCGATCGCGTCGGGGCTTGTGTTTGGTGGGCACGTCGGCGGGGCGCTCAGGTCGAACTGGCGCCGAGGGTCGCGGGCTTGTCGCCGCTGGTGGGCGGCTGGGTGCTCGGGATGAAGTCGAAGAAGAGGTGATCGTCGTCGACGCCCTCGGCGTTCTTGCGGCGGGTGACGGTGATCTTGCCGCCCGACGCGACGTCCTTGGAGAGGAGCATCTCGGAGAGCGGGTCTTCGACGTACTGGCCGATGGAGCGGCGGAGGGGTCGAGCGCCGAACTCGGGGTTGTAGCCCTTGTCGATGAGGAACTCCTTGGCGGCGGCGTCCATCTCGAGGGTGAGAGCCTGTGGCGCGAGGCGTTTTCCGACCTTGGCGATCTCGTAGTCGACGATCTGGGCCAGGTCGTCGCGGATGAGGGGACGGAAGACGATGACGTCGTCGAGGCGGTTGATGAACTCTGGGCGGAAGAAGCGTTCGATCTCTTTGGCGAGGACGCCCTTGATGTTGGTGTAGTCGACGTCGGCGGTGCGCTTCTGGAAGCCGAAGCCGCCGCCGCCCTTGATGAGATCAGCGCCGAGGTTGCTGGTCATGATGACGATGGCATTTCGGAAGTCGACGTTGCGGCCGAAGGAGTCGGTGAGGCGTCCTTCCTCCATGATCTGGAGGAGCATGTTGAAGACGTCGGGGTGTGCCTTCTCGACTTCGTCGAGGAGGACGACGGAGTAGGGGCGACGGCGGATGCGCTCGGTGAGTTGGCCGCCCTCTTCGTAGCCGACGTAGCCGGGGGGCGCGCCGACGAGGCGGGAGACATTGTGCTTCTCCATGTACTCGGACATGTCGAGGTGGACGAGGGCTTCCTCGTCGCCGAACATGAATTCAGCGAGTGCCTTGGCGAGCAGGGTCTTGCCGACGCCGGTGGGCCCGACGAAGATGAACGAGCCCATGGGTCGCTTGGGGTCCTTGAGCCCGGCGCGGGCGCGGCGGATGCTCTTGGCGATGGCCTTGATGGCCTCGTCCTGGCTGATGACCTTCCTGTGCAGTTCCTTCTCGAGGTCGAGCAGGCGCTGGGCCTCGTCCTTTTCGAGGCGCTGGAGCGGGACGCCGGTCATTTTGCTGACGACCTCGGCGATGACGTCCTCGTCGACGATGCCGTCGACTTCTTGTGCCTTGGTGCGCCACTGGCGCTGCATCTCTTCCTTCTTCTTGCGGAGTTGCTCGGCCTTGTCGCGGAGTTCCGCGGCGCGCTCGTAATCGGCGGCGCGGACGGCCTCGTCCTTCTGGACACTGAGGCGTTCGATGTCGGCCTCGATCTCGGCGAGGTTCGGGGGCTTGGTCATGGTGCGGAGGCGGACGCGGGCGCCGGCCTCGTCGATCACGTCGATGGACTTGTCGGGCTGGACGCGTCCGCTGATGTAGCGGCCCGAGAGTTCGACGGCGGCCTTGAGCGCGCCGTCGGTGATGCGCACGCGGTGGTGCTGCTCGTAGCGATCGCGGAGGCCCTTCAAGATCTCGATCGTCTGCTCGTTGCTGGGCGGATCGACGGTGATGGCCTGGAAGCGGCGGGCCAGGGCGGCGTCCTTCTCGATGTACTTGCGGTATTCATCGAAGGTGGTGGCGCCGATGCACTGGATTTCGCCGCGTGCGAGCGCGGGCTTGAGGACGTTGGAGGCGTCGATGGCGCCCTCGGCGCCGCCGGCGCCGACGAGGGTGTGGAGTTCGTCGATGAAGAGGATCACGTTCTTGGCGCGACGGACCTCGTTCATGACGGCCTTGATGCGTTCTTCGAACTGGCCGCGGTACTTGGTGCCCGCGACCATCATGGCCAGGTCGAGGACGACCAGGCGCTTCTCGTGGAGGATCTCGGGGACTTCGCCGCTGATGATGCGTTGGGCGAGGCCCTCGACGATGGCGGTCTTGCCGACACCGGCCTCGCCGAGGAGGACGGGGTTGTTCTTGGTGCGACGGCAGAGGACCTGAACGACGCGTTCGATCTCGTTGGCGCGGCCGATGACGGGGTCGAGCGAGTTTTCGCGGGCGAGTTCGGTGAGGTCGCGGCCGAAGGAATCGAGAGCGGGGGTCTTGCTCTTGCCCTTGCCGGCGGGTCCGGCGGCGGGGTCCTTGCCGGCGCTGGGGCCACCGGCCTGCGGCGAGGAGAGGCCCTCGCTGGTGGGGCCGCCCTCGGCGTTTTCGTTGCCGGCGCCGAGGAGGTTGAGGACTTCCTCGCGGACTTCTTCGAGTTTGAGGCCGAGGTTCATGAGGACCTGGGCGGCGACGCCGTCGTGCTCACGAAGCAGGCCGAGGAGGAGGTGCTCGGTGCCGACGTAGTTGTGATTGAGGTTTCGGGCCTCTTCGATGGCGTATTCGATGACCTTCTTGGCGCGGGGGGTCTGGGGGAGGCGTCCCATGGTGACCATCTCGGGCCCGGCCTTGACGAGGCGCTCGACCTCGAGGCGGACGCGGCGGAGGTCGACGTCGAGGTTCTTGAGGACGTTGGCGCCGACGCCCGAGCCTTCCTTGACCAGGCCGAGCAGGATGTGCTCGGTCCCGATGTACTCGTGGTTGAACCGCTGGGCTTCCTGGTTTGCCAGGGCCATGACCTTGCGGGCTCGATCGGTGAAGCGTTCGAACATCGGAGCTCTCCAGTCTCGTCCCGCGCGTCCGGACGCTCCGGGGTGGCGCGGGGTGTAGGTCCCAGAATCCTGTTCGCAGGGCGAGCGCCCGGCGCTTCGGAATCCGCCATGGGTTCTTCCCGCCGATCGTACGCGACCTGAGCCGAACGGTTCACGATTACGTTCGGATCAAGTTCGGATGATCGGGCGGGGTACCGCCCATGGCCATCGAACGTATCGGCAGCGAGCCCTGTGCCGGTTGGTGGAAGTCGCCAAGTCGCGTCAGAGGCGGGCAAGAAGGTCCGCAAACGACAGGAAGTGCGGGGGATACCCGACCAGCCGCCGAAGTGGCAGGCGGGGGTGAACCCGTGATGGGCTACTTCTTTCCGATGACGCCTGGGTCGGCCACGATCTTGAGGGGGATGGAGCGCTCGTCGACGCCGCCGGAGACCTTGTCGCGGATGGTGACCTTGAGGTTGTACTTTCCGACGCTGAGGGTGGGCGGGAGTTCGATCTGTTGAACGAGGAAGAAGTCGCGGCGTTTGTTGCGTCCCACTTCGATGATGGGTTGTTCGGGCTTGCGCCACTGCATCGAGCCGTCGGCGTCGTGCCAGAGGCGGAGTTCCTGAGAGAGTTCGACGGCGACGAGGTCGGCGCCGGTGAGGGTGTCCATGCCGGGGTCGTCGCTGCGTGCGGGGCGGTGGGAGAAGTTCTCGATCTCGGTGTAGACGATCATTTTGGTGGTGCGGCCTGCGAGGAAGGTGTACTCGGAGAAGGGCTCGTATTGCCCGAAGCCCTCGACGCGGGTGCAGAGCGCGGAGCGTGCGATGCGGACGGCGGCGGCCTCGCGGAGGGTGGAGAGCACGCCGTCGACGAGTTGAACGGCGCGGGCGGGGTCGGTGACCTTGCCGTCTTGCGAGAGCGCTCGCCCGAGCGTGCGGATGGCGGAGAGCGTCGTGCGCTCCTGAGAGGTGAGGGCGGATTCGTCGGGGGTGGCGGGCTTGGCATCGCCGTCGTATCCGATCGCATCACCGATCACGATCACCGCGGCGTCGGAGACGGGTTTCGCGCCTTGCTGACGCCGCGCCTCGAGGAAGACGGCGAGTTCGCGGCGGAGCGCGGCGAGTTTCGCGAACTGGACCTCGCGCTCTTTGGCGGCCTGTTCGGCGCTCGAGTCGTCGGGCTTGGCCTCCGTTGACTGACTGACGTCGGCGTTGACGTCCTCGCCGATCAGGGAGGAGAGTCCGGCGTTTGGCGCGGTGTCTGGGAGCGTCGCGAGGGATGTGTCGGTTGGAGTTGATGCGGTGTTCGTTGTGTCGGTCGCGGGGGATGTGTCGACGGGGTTTGGATGAGTGTCCTGGGCGGACTGTTCGCCTTGGCGTGGGGACGGCGTGGCGCTGGAGAGGATGTCGTCAACGTTGACGTTGGTGTCAGCGGCGAGTTTGTCGAGGCGTGTGCCGGGTCGCGAGTCGGCGGCGTTGGTGCCGGCGTCGCGCGGGGGTGAGTTGACGGTGGGGGGCGTGTTCAGGTCGGTGGGATCCTGGGTGAGCGCGTTGAGGCCGGTGTTGGGAGCATTGGTCGCGGCGCTTGAGCCGCCTGATCGCGGGGCGCAGGAGAAGAGGCAAGAAGAGCCGGCGAGGCAGGCAGCCAGGAGCATCGGGGCAAGGTGGGATGGTTCACGCATGGTGCGCCTCCGTGCGCCGGGAGAGCGGCGATCCTCGCCGCGGAATGGATCACTGGGCGCGGAGCGACAGCCCGACGCGTCGCGCCCGTGGGGAGTATCGGCACGGGTCCAGCGGAATCTGGAATGATCAGGCGCGGCGTTGGCGGGCGGCGCCGGTCCAGATCGACGGGTCGGCGAAGCGCACCGCAAGCACGTCGATCGCCCGTTCGGGATCGGAGAGGCCGGATTTAGTCCGCGCGTCCATTTCGACGCAGGCGGCGTAGAGCCTGGCGGCGGCGGCGGGCGTGGTGCGGTGGGCGGCGTGCGTGACGGCGTCTTTGCCGGGGCCCCAAAGTTTCAGCGTGCCCGCCAGCGCGAAGGGGTTCATACCCGCGCGGAGTCCGGCCGACATGCCGTGGAGTTTTCGAGCAAGGTCGCTGATGGCGAACATGACGAGCTGGGTCGGTTGGCGCGAGATTGTGACCACCTCGCGGAGGTGCGTCAGGCTCGCGCGGGCGTCGCCCGAGAGAAGCGTCTGCTGCACGCCCCACACCTCTTCCTCGCGGCTCTGGCCGACGAGTTCGACGACGAGTTGGCGTGTGATCGGATTCCCATCGCCGGCGGCGGAAGAGAGTTTGGAGAGTTCGCTGTCGAGGCGGCCGAGGTCGGTGCCGAGGCGTTCGACGAGCAAGGCCGCGGTGGCGAGGTCGATCGCCGCCTGGTAGCGCGTCGGGGCGCGCTTGCCGACCCATGCGACGGCGCGGTCATCGGAGAGTTCCTCGCAGGCCATGAGCGTGCCGACATCGGGGATGAGTTTGTCGAGTTTTCCGCCGCGCCAGGTGCTGCTGCGGAGGAGGAGGGTGGCGCTGTCGCTGGGCGAGGCGCAATAGGACTCGATGAGTTGGCGGTTGGTCTTGCGGGCGGGGGTCGTGGGCGGCGCGTCGTCCTCTTCGTCTTCGCTGGACTTCAGGAATTCGTCGGCGTCGTCGACGATCACGAGTTTGTGCTGCTGGATCAGGCCGAAACTGCGGCAGTCGTCGAGGACGTCGACGGCCTGACAGGCCTTGCCGTCGTGGCGGACGATCTCGATCTCGGCGTGGACCTTGGTGAGGGCGGCCTTGAGTTGATCGGTGTAGAGGGAGCGCAGGAAGGCTTCCGGGCCGTGGAGGACGACGACGCGATGGTCGGCGGAGAGTTCGCCCGGGCTGGCGGGTTTCTTGGGCACGCCATGAGAATAGCGATCACGGCGTCTTCAGGTCGATGGGCTTTCCGAGCATTCGGCGCTTGTCGAGCAGGAACTTCATGTGATGGGCCAGGTGCCCGACGTACATCTCGACCATGCGTCCGAGGGAAAGTAGCCCGCTGTGGTTGTGAACCCCGGGGCGAGCAAAGGCGGAATCGGGCAGGCGACGGAGAACGGCCGCGGTCATATGGCGCGCATCGGCGAACATGCGGCAGACGCGGGCTATGTCCTCGTGCTCATAGAAACACGACTCGGCCATCCGCGATTCGTCATAGGCGATGATGAGCGGCTTCTCCTCGGCCATGATCCGGCGCATGCGGTGCATCGCCGCCAGATCGCTCTCGAGCAGATGCACGACGATCTGGCGGATGCTCCAGGTTCCGGGAACCGGGCGGGCATCGAGTTCGGCGGGCGAGAGGCCGGCGATCGCGGGAGCGAGCAGTTCGGCGCCGGCTTCGAAGCGGTCGATGAGGGCGCGGTCGAAGGGGGGAGTCGTCACAGCGTGATCATACGTGCCACTCGCACGCGCCCCTGGCATCCCCGATACCCTTCCCTCGTGCTTGTGCTGAGCGTCATCCAGGGGCCGGACAAGGGCAAGCGGTTTGAGTTGCCCGATCACGAGCCGCAGCTCATCGGGCGTTCGAGCGAGGCGATCCTCATCAACGACACGACGCTGTCGCGCCGGCACGCGGAATTGACGCCGGACTCGGGCCAGTGGTTCATCCGCGACCTTGCGAGCCAGAACGGGACGTATGTCAACGGTGTGAAACTCAACGAGCGCACGCGACTGCGCCTGGGCGATCAGATCCGCGTCGGGCAGACGCTGCTGGTCTTCGGCGTCACCGACGCGCGCGATCCGGATGTCGTGCGCTTTGTCGGGAAGTCCGAGCTGGATACGTCGATCGAGCGGACACTGGCGAGCAACGAGGACTCGATCATCCTCGCCGAGCCCGAGCCGAGGGCCGCGGCGGTGCACCACCTGCGGATCGTCTACAAGCTCACCACACTCACCGCCCAGAGCCTCGACAGGTCCGAACTCCTCACCAAGGTGATGGACCTGGTCTTCGACGAGTTCCAGCCCGAGCGCGGCGTGATCGTGCTCGATTCCGGCGATTCGCACGTGGTACGCCCCGAGGTGGTGCGATATCGCAACGCGCCGCGTGACGCCGACGATGCGAAGATCCGCGTGAGCCGCACGATCATCCAGCACGCGATGCGGCACGGCGAGGGGGTGCTGTGCACGAACGCGATGAACGATCCGCGGTTTGCGTCGGGCGACAGCGTGCAGCGTCTGAACATCCGTTCGGCGATCTGCTCGCCGATCAAGTTCCGCGAGCGGGTGTTCGGCACGATCTATGTCGATAGTTCGATCGCCAACTACACGTTCACTGGGGAGCAATTGGCGCTCATGAACGCGATCGGGCTGCACACGGGGCTGGCGCTGGCCAACGCGGAGTTGTACTCGCAGAAGGTGAGGGCGGAGCGTCTGGCGGCGGTGGGCGAGACGGTGGCGAGTCTGTCGCACTCGATCAAGAACATTCTGCAGGGGTTGCGTGGCGGGGCGGACCTGGTCGAGATCGGGCTGAAGAAGGAGGACATGAAGCTCGCCAAGGGCGGGTGGGCGATCCTGAAGCGGAATCTGGATCGCATCATCGGGCTGGCGCTGAACATGCTGGCGTATTCGCGGCAGCGGCGGCCGGAGTTGCAGCTCATCAAGCTCGGGCCGCTGATGGACGATTGTGCGCAATTGCTGGAGGGGTACGCGTCGAGCCGGCGAGTGGCGTTGATAGTCGACGTCGATGCGGAGATGCCGCCGATCCCGGTGGACACGAGCCTGATGCACCAGGCGGTGATGAATCTGATGACCAACGCGCTGGAGGCGGTGGAGACGGAGCGGGGCGCGGTGACGTGCAAGGCGGCGTATCACGCGGGCGCGCCGGGGCAGCCGGCGTGGGCCGAGATCAACGTGATCGACAACGGCACGGGTATTCCGGCGGAGAAGTTGGCGTGGATCTTCGAGCCGTTCAACACGACCAAGGGGCAGCGTGGAACGGGGCTTGGGCTGGCGGTGACCAAACGGATCGCGGAGGAGCACGGCGGGCGGGTGGAGGTGTCCTCGCGGACGGAGGGTCCTGAGCGTGGCTCGACGTTCAGGATGGTGCTCCCGGCGGATGCGGGGCGGATGGACCCCTCGGCAACGGCGCACAGCCGCGGCGGGGAGAGCCCGATCTGAAGAATGACGCTGCGCGGCGGCGTTTGAGAAAGGTCGCGCTTTACTTCTTTTTGTAGTAATCCATGTTGATTTGGATGTATTTGTTCCACTCGGCGGGGAGGTCTTCCTGAGGGAAGATGGCCTTGACGGGGCATTCGTCGACGCACAGGCCGCAGTCGATGCAGGTGTCAAGGTCGATGTAGAGTTGTTGGGCTGAGGGGAAGTGTGCTTCGGCCTTGGTGGGGTGGATGCAGTCGACGGGGCAGACGTCGACACAGGCGGTGTCCTTGGTTCCGATGCACGGTTCGGCGATGATGTGGGGCATAGAGCGGTGCTCCGGCGGTTTCGGGGGGCATGGTACGCCGGGAGAAGTCGGGGAGTGTGCGTGCGGGGTGCGCGCGGGAACGGACGCGGGGGGATACCCCACGTCCGTTCTCTGGAGCGGCACGCCAGTCACGCGTCGCTAGCAGCCGTTCTCGAAATCGGAGGCGAAGAGGTCGTAGTCGAGTGCGTTGACGAAGGAGTCGTGGTTGTAGTCGGCCGCCGGGTCGCCGATCTCGAACCATGAGGCGAAGAGGTCGTAGTCGAGTGCGTTGACGAAGCCGTCGTCATTGACATCGGCGTCGCAGAGCATGTCGCTGGGGATGATGTTGAGGGTGCTGGAATCGTGGTCGAACCAGGCGGTGCAACCTTCGGGCGTGATGGCGTTGGAGCCGAGGATGATCGATTCGAACATGGGATCGGGGTTGATGAAGGTCTTGGTGGGGGCGAGCGGGATCGGCTGGCCGTTGATCGTGAAGAGCACCACCTGCGTGTGCGTGTGGGGAAGTGAGATCGGGACATCCATGAAGATGTCAAAGAAGGAGTCGCAGTACATGGGGAGCGACATGGAGGGGTCAAGGAGCGACTGGCCTTCGATGGGGAGGCCCCACTGCTGCGCGAGGTGCATGGGGATCATGGTGCAGGGGTTGGTGGAGAGCAGGGCGGTTGCCGGATGCCCGTTCACGAGCACCGTCTGAGAGCGATAGTTCGTGAAGGTGTGATCTTCGAAGTTGTCGTCCTGCTGGACGGGGACTTTGACGGGAGCCTGGATGAAGGCGGCGATCCACTCGGTGGAGCGTTTGTTTTTGTTGGGATCGGCGGTGGGCTCGTCCTTCATGCCGATTTTCTTGCCGTCGATGGTCGCGCCGGAGATGTTGGCCCCGGCCTTGGTCTTCATGGAGTCGGTTTTCTTCTGTTTTTCTGCGTCGTTTGCGCCGTCCTGGTCTGCGGGCTTCTTGGGGACGACGACCTTGACCTCGACTTCCTTGGCGTCGCCGTTGTTGGAGCCGTCGGCGTTTTTGGGTTGGACCTTGACCTTGGTCTTGATGACGTGGCACTTGACGGAGCCGCCGCCGGTGCCGCCGACGTTGACCGAGCCGTCGGGCGGGTTGACGGGGTCGCCGTTCGCGTCGAGGAGTCCGGCCTTTTTCGCGTCTTCGAAGGAGAGGCTCGTGAGCCCGCCGGAGTCGAGGATGCCGGAGAAGGACTGCCCTCCGATTTCGATACCGACGGGGTACTTGGTGCCGATGTCGTCGGGTCCGGCGAGGGCGAGGCCGGAGGAGAGGACCAGGGCGAGGGCGGCGGTGGCGAGTGGGCTGCGATTCATGACTGTGCTCCACAACGAGAGGTGGCGCTCAGGTCGCACGGCACGTTGTCGGGCGATCGGGCAAGGTGGAAGCGACGCGTGAGGGCGGTGGTCACGCGTCGAGCCGGAGTGATAGCGGTTTTTGGGGTGGAGATCAGGCGCGTGCGAGGAGCCATGCGCGGAGGATTTCCGCGATGCTCCAGGCCTGTGCGACGCACCCGCCGGGGCGTTGTGGCTCGGCGGGTGTTGAATCGGCGTCGAAGACTTCCGCGAGTTGGCCCACGCAGGCGTGCGGGGTGTTTGTGAGGAGGGAGCGTGCGGCGGGTGTGAGGAGGTCGATGGCGTTGATTCGTGAGCGGGGCGAGAACGCGTCGGCGCGGAGGGTCGCCTCGGCGAGGGGGCCGAGGAGGAACGGCCAGGCGGTGCCGTTGTGGTACGCGCGATCGCGCTCGAAGAGCGAGCCTTGATAGCGGCCCTGGTAGCCGGGGTCGGAGGGAGAGAGCGTGCGGACGCCCATGGGGGTTGCGAGCAGCGACACCACGCGTTTCACGACGCCGGCGCGTTGCGACATCGAGAGCGGCGAGCGTTCAAGGCTTGCGGCGAAGATCTGGTTGGGGCGTGTTTCGTTCGACGCACGCCACGTGCCCGAAGCGTCGGGAGTCAAGACGTCGATGAGCGAGTCGGTGCGCGGGTTCCAGAACTGTTCGATGAACGACGCGGCGGCGCGATCGGCCAGGGCGTTCAACTCCCGAGCCCTGGTGTCGTCGCGGCGGGCCAGGGATCGGAGCGCATGGATCCAGAGGGCGTTGATCTCGACGGGTTTTCCGAAGCGCGGCGTGAAGACGATGCCGTCGCGTCGCGCGTCCATCCACGTCAGTTGGGTGTCGGGCGAGCCGGCGGCGATGAGGGCGTCGTCCTGCATCGCGATGGAGAAGCGAGTGCCGGCGCGGTAGGCGTCGATGATCTCATGGGCCGCGCGTCCGCAGCGTGCGCGGAGCGCGTCGCGGTCGTCGGTGGCGGCGACGTAGGCGTCGAGCGCGTGGATGAACCACAGCGAGGCATCGACGGTGTTGTATTCCGCGTGGCCGGTGGCGTTGTCGAAGCAGTTTGGGATGAGGCCGTCGCGGCAGAGGGAGGCAAAGGCCTCGAGCGCCGCGCGGGCCTCGCGCGTGCGTCCGGTCGCGAGCAGGAGCCCCGGGAGCGAGATCATGGTGTCGCGACCCCAGTCGCTGAACCATGGATAGCCGGCGATGATTGATGCGCGGGTTTGAGCGACGGGCGTGCTGGAAGGAGTGTCGCTCACCGCGTGCCGGCGCACGACGAACTGATCCGCCGCGCACACCAGCGACGCGACGATGCCGCGGTCGGATTCAGGCACGCGTTCCGCGAGCGGGCTGACGAGCCCGGCGAGGTGCGCACATTTCGTCTTCAGCGATTCTTCGATCGTCGTGCGAGGACGATCCTCGAACGCGCCGGGCCATGATTCAAGTTCGAGGACCAGCGCGGCGCCGGGGGGCGCATCGTGCATGAACGCGCCGGGCGAGTAGAGATTCTCGCGGTCCTCCTGATGACGGAGCGATTCGTGGGGATAGCGGAAGTTCCGCCACACCTGCTGCTCGGTGACGAACGCGGCAGCGCTTGGGGTCGCGCCGCCCGAGCCCGCCGTGCACGCGAGGTTCACGCGTCCGGCGAGATTTCCGGCGGTGTTCGACGCCAACTCGACGCGGACCAGATCGCCCTGTCGGGTCGCGCAATAGCGCTCGGCGAGATCGGTCTCGCGGATAAGTTCGTGAAAATCGCGCAGCGCCACCAGCGGCCTGACCACCAGGCGCACCGCCTCATCGGACATGACCGAATACCTCACGCGGCACGCGCCGCCGCGTGGTCCATCCGGCGCCGCGTCCGCTTCGCCGGCGATCGGCGGGGGGATCAATACGAGTTCGCGCGTGACGCGCGTTGGCTTGGTCCCGGCGCCCTTCGTTCCGTTGACGGGGATCTCGATCGTCCAGCGGACCAGGCCCGGCTCGTGCTCGAAGCGTGTGATGAGCGTTGCGCCCGCGGGGTGCGGTTCACTCAGGCCGTGGAAGAGGAAACTCGCGAGATCGATGCGTCGTTCGCTCTGGCGTCCGGGCGAGAGGATCACCTGCTCGGCGGCGGAATGGAGCATGACGACGCGCCCGACCGGGGGATCGGTCGCGACGATGTGCCACGCGTGATAGCGGCGTGTGGGGATCGCGGCGGCGGAGCCCATCGCGAACCCGCCCGTGCCGTCGGTGAGGAGCCACTCGCGCCGGAGCAGTTCGTCGGGGGCGAGCGTGAGCGCGTGCGTGGGGAGCATGGTGGAGCGTAGCAGCGTGCGGGCGCGTGCCCGCTGGCCCCGATGCGCAGGCTCGAGGTGAGTGCGCGGTGAGAAGACCGCGTCCTACTTCGGCGGCGTCAGGATCGAATCACCGGGAGGCAACGTCGGCGTTTCGCCTTCCTTGTTCTCTCCCGCGGGCTCGTCCTTCTTCAGCAGATCGTCCATGGTGGTCGCGAACTGCTTGGCCTTGAAGTCGGGGATGAGGAACGCCCAGCCGCTCCACTTGGCGGAAAGGTCCGCCGCTTCCTTCTGCACGTCGGCCGCGGGGCGCGAGATCGGGTCGGGCTGCTCTCCCTCGCCCAGCACCGGCGCCTCGTACGTCGCGGTGAGCACGCCCCAGGTCTTTTCGCCCACCTTGCTGAGTTGGACGTTGAGGCGCAGGCCGTCGAACGTGCGATACTCGGCAAAGCCGCTGGGAATCGCGTCCTTGAGTTCGCCGGCGGGCTTGACGTCCTCGAAACTGACATAGGCCAGAGCGCCCGCGGCGGAGTTGGCCGCGCCCGGAGACGACAGTTCCTTCCCGGCGGGCAGGTCGGCGACGCGGTAATTCACTTCCTTGCTGCTGGGTCGATCGACGACGACGGATGAGCCGTCGGGGTGAACGAAGATCGCGCCCTTGACGCGTCCGGAGTCAAAGGCCGTCAGTTCGCGCTTCACCCACGTCATCGCGTCGGTGGGGAACGACCACGACGGGCTGGTTCGGCCCTCGGCGAGCAGCGACGCCGCCTCGCCCGCGCGACGCACGTAGACCTGTGCCTTGCTCCCGGCGTTGCCCGCGTCCTTGCCGACGATGAGCGATGCCAGCGCCTTGCCGCCGGCGTCTTCGAGCGTCACGACCTTCGATGTCGCGCCAGCCTGCGTGATGTCCTCCACGCCCAGGCGCGCGTACATGTCGGGCTTGCTGGTCTTGGTCTCCAGCGCCACAAGGTCCGCCAGCGACATCAGGGCTTCCTTCACCTTCTCAAACTCGACGGGGTATCCGCCGCGAGACTCAAGCCCCCAGCCCTTGTCGCTCTTCTTCACGATCGTTTCGCCGCCGGCGTTTTTGACGCGGACCAGCGCGACGTCGTTGATCTTGTCGGCGAGGTCGGGGAAGACCTTGGCGGATGTGGACATGGTGACGGTCGATGAGTACATCGGCGTCATAGCGAAATAGGCCGCCAGCCCGCCGACCACGACCACGATCGCGACGAGGATGGAAAGAACCTTCGCGTTCATGCCGCACTCCCTGTCTTCTTCTGGCCCGATCGCCGCGCCGCCCGGAAGCCGCCGATCGCCAGCGCCGCCAGCGCCACGACAACCGGCATCGCGCCGATGTTGATGAACTTGAGTTTGGCCTCGAGCGAGTCGATGTCGGAGCGCAGGTTGAGTTGCACCTGTCGCAGTTCCTTCCGCGCGTCGAAGACCTGCTTCTCGAGTTTGTCGATCTCGACCTTCTGCTCGGGCGAGAGGATCATGGCGCTCTCTTCCTTGGCGTCGGGGCGCTTGCGCTGCAATTCGCTGATGCGGTCCTGCGTCAGCTGGATCTGCTGCTGCAGCTCCTGCTCGCGGGCGCGGAATTTGTCGTCCGCCTTGCGCTGAAGTTCCTCAACCCTCGTGAACGGCCTGGCGAATTCGCCACGCGCCCGTACCGACAACAGGTCCGCCGAGCCGCACAGGTTATCGACCAGGTTGACGACAAAGTCACCGTTGTCGGCGATCTTGCGGGCCATCCCGAACATCTGGTCGATCTGCACCCAGAAGCGGTCGTTCATGAAGTCCACATCGGCGACGACGACGACGTTGATCGGGCCCTTGGTCTCGTCGACGTGCCCGGCCTTGGGATCGGCGGGTGCTTGCCCCTCGGCCGGCGCGGGCTTTCCGCCGGGGAACGCCGAACGCAGCGCCGCGCCCGGCGTCAGCGACAGGCGTGCGGCCATTGTGAACTCCTGACCGCTGGGCTTGAAGTCGTTGAGCAGTCGCTTGGGGTCGGGCATCGCCGCGACCTGCATCGCGTCGATCTCCTGCGACTGCGTGGTCGTGTGGATCAGGGGCGAGATCACGATGATGGGCTTGGCCGCGGGCTTGCTGTCGGCCTGCTTGGTCTCCGCGGCCTTGTTCTCATCGGGCTTCTGCTCGTCGGCCTTGGCGTCGCCTTCCTTCTTGGCTTCCTCCGGCTTCGCGTCGTCCTTTTTGGTTTCGTCCTTCTTTTCTTCGGGCTTGGGTTCTTCCTTCTTCTCCTCGCTCTTCAAGCGGAGGATGCCGGGCGTGCCGAGGTTGATCGACGTGAGCTGGCCCGTCGTCGGGTCGGCGCGATCGATGCCGTCCTTGGTAACGCTTTGCCACGCGAGGAACGGGATCGCCTGTCCCTGGCCGCGCATCGTGACCTGGGTGGCGAAGACGCGGTCGCCGGCGATCTTGCCCGGCACCAGTTCGAGCCCCCAGGAATCGAAGACCTTGCCGAGGCTCGACGAGCGATCGGCCATCATCGCGGCCATGGGGTTCCGCGGGTCCGCGCCCGACGGATCGGCCTCGCACATCGGGTCGACGAAGACCAGCAGTTTGCCGCCCTTCATCACGTGCTGGTCGATTGCGTAGAGCGTCGCGTCGCCCAACTGCTTGGGGTGGATGAGCATGAGGAGGTCGACGTCGGCGGGGATCTCCGTCGCCGTCGTCGGCACGTTGCGGACCTCAAACAGCCCCTTGAGTTCCTTGATGACCTGCCACGGCTGCTGGCGTGATGGCTGGCCGGTCAGCGGATCAAAGGGCAGTCCCTCGACCGGGAGCGTCGACATGAGGCCGACGACCTTCTTCTTCGGGTGGGCCAGCGAGTAGATCGTGCGTGCGATGTCGTATTCGAGGAATCGCTCGGCGGTGGGGTCGAAGATCGGGATGATCTCCTTGCCGTCGGTCGCGTTGGTGCCGACCAGTCCGAAGTAGACCGATTCGCTGGCGCTGACGGGCAGGCCGCGGACGCCCGCTTCGTTTGCGCGGTCTTCGTCCTCCGAGAACGCGACGGGGTCGACGACATTCAGGGCGATTTTGCCGGCGGAGATCGCGGAGAATTCTTCCAGCATTTCGCGGACGCGCTGGGCGTAGGTGATGAGCCCGGGGCGTCCCTGCATGGCCTTGTCGGAGAGGTAGAGCGTGAGTTTGATCGGTTCATCGAGCGACTTGGCGATGTTGCGCGAGCCGTCGGTGAGGGTGTAGAGATTCTGCGAGGTGAGGTCGAGGCGTGCCGACTTGGCGGCACGCCCGGCGAGGATGTTGATTCCAAAGAACAGGGCGACCAGGAGGAGCAGGCCGCCGATCCCAAAGACCTTGGTGTTCATGGCATTTTCCACCGATCGCGGGAGCGTCCGCGATTGAATCCTTCGAAACTGTTATTCGGCCTTCTTCATCTCGATGACGATGCCCGCGGCGTAGAGGAACACGCCGATCAGCGACACGAAGAACACAAGGTCGCGGAGCGACACCACGCCCTTGCCGAGCCCCTCGAAGCGCGAGAGGAAACTGAAACTGGAGATCGCGTCGATGATCCACGAGGGCGCCCAGCCCTTGAAGAAATCGAGCACCGGCGAGAAGCCCGCCAGGAGGAAGCCCAGGCAGATCATGAGGCTGATGACAAATGCGATCACCTGGCTCTTGGTCGCCGCCGACACGCACGAGCCGATCGCCAGGAACCCGCCGGCCATCAGGAGGCCTCCGACATAGGAGCCGACGATCACGCCGTTGTCGGGCTGGCCGAGGTAGTTCACGGTGATCCAGAGGGGGAAGGTGAGCACGAGCGAGAGGCCCGTGAACGCCCACGCCGCCAGGAACTTGCCCAGCACCGCGCCCCATTGCGACACCGGGAGCGTGAGCAGGAGTTCGATCGTGCCGCCGCGGCGTTCTTCGGCCCACAGCCGCATCGACACGGCCGGGATGAGGAAGAGGTACAGCCAGGGGAGGAAATCAAAGAAGGGGCGGAGATCCGCCTGCCCGCGTTCGAAGAGCCCGCCCAACTGGAACGTGAACACACCCGCCAGGAGCAGGAAGATCACGATGAAGATGTACGCGACGGGCGTGACGAAATATCCCGCCAGTTCGCGCTTGAAGATCGGATACCACCCTTGCACGCTTCATCTCCTTGATCGCGCGTCGCCGCGCGGGAAACGACCGTTCATCGATCCATTCGCCGATTACTTGCTCTGCGTGATCTCGCGGAAGACCTCGTCGAGCCTGCCGTGCTCCACGCGGAGCTCTTCCAGCCCCCAGCCCCGCGCCTTGACCAGCGAGCCGACCTCGCCGGCGATCGTGTGCCCGTGCTTGGCGATCGCGGTCGCACGGCACAGCCCGTCGTCCTGGCGCGCGTGATCGACGTCGCGCACGCCCGTGATCCGCTTGAGTTCGCTGACCAGATGGTCCTTGTCCGCGCCGCGTACCGCGATCGTCACCGCGTTATGCACCCGCGAGCGGGCCGCCAATTGCAACGGCGTGCCGTCGGCGATCACGCGCCCGCGCGCGATAATGATCGCTCGGGTGCACACCGCCTCGACCTCTTCCAGGATGTGAGTCGAGAGCACGATCGCCTTCTGCCCGGCCATCTCGCGGATGAGCGAGCGCACCTCGTGCTTCTGGTTGGGATCAAGGCCGTCGGTTGGTTCGTCGAGGATCAGGACATCGGGGTCGTGCAGGATCGCCTGGGCGAGTCCGACGCGGCGTTTGAATCCTTTGGACAGCGTCTCGATCGGCTGCCGCAGCACGCCGGAAAGTTGCACGCGTTCGACGACTTGGTCGATGCGTGTCTGGGCCCTGTCGCCCATCTTGCGGACCTGCGCGCAAAAGTCGAGGAAGGACTCTGGGGTCATGTCCGGGTAGGCCGGTGCGCCCTCCGGCAGATAGCCGATGCGCTCCTTCACCGCGATCGGGTCCTTGACGACGTCGTGACCGCAGACGCGGGCGGAGCCGGAGGTCGGTGTGAGGAAGCCCGTGACCATTTTCATGGTGGTGCTTTTGCCCGCGCCGTTGGGCCCGAGAAACCCGAGCACCTCGCCCTTGTCGACCTTGAGGGTTACGCCGTCCACGGCCAAGATCCCTGTCGACGGCGATCCGAACCGTTTCGTCAACGAGTTGAGTTCAATCATCGTCTGTTCCTAGCCATCCCCCGCCGGACCCGGTTGCCCGCCCCGCGTTGGCCGGCGGTCCCGGTTCTTGGACGTTTCTTGTATACCCCCGGTTCGCGCGTCTCAAGTCCGATGGTGCAACCGCCAGTGGGCCCGGGTGCCCCGATCCGTCATTAGGATACCGACGACCGGCACAGTCCACCTGTCAGGCCGGACTTTGCGCCCGCTGCGCCTTGCCCCGGGGCCGGTCGAATCACACCTCCCACTTTGGCCGGATCGGGGCAATCTGGCACGCGGACGGGACACGGAACTCGTCGCGCCCATGTTTTCAGGCATCGCCCGTGCCGTATGGGAGGTCGAGCCCATGCGTCAGACGCCGTCATTCCCCGCCACCCCAAACGACCACCAATCAACGGCTAGATCGCTCCGAATTGGCTCGCTCGAGGTGACACTCGAACCGGCTCCGGAGGGGACATTGGTCGTTCGTCTTCTCGGGCGTGAGATCCGGAGCAAGCAGGCGGCGGAACTGGCGTACCGACTTACCGACGCCGCGCTGTCATGCCGCGGACGAATGACCGTGGCGATGGAGGGCGTCTCAACCGTTTCGGCCGAGTGGGCCCAGGCGGTGGAGGACCTCTCTCGCCGGTGCGAGGTGATGGGCGGTGCGCTGGTGGTCAAGGGCGTTGAGGCATGCCGCGGGCTGGCTCCAGCGCCGGTCAGGGCGGCGTAGGGAACGTCCGGGCACCCGGAAACGTACAGTCTCTCGGGCCCCGGGAAGCGGCGTGCGGCCGTGCGGTTTCGCGCCGTGACATCGCCGCCGGAGCCAACGCGGAGGGAGCGGATGCGGACGCAATCAACAACTCGCTTGGTCATGCTGTGCGCGGGCTTGGCGTGCGCGCTGGCGGTCGCCGGCCCGCAGGACGGCGTGCGGAGCACACTGCGCCTGCGCACGGGCGAAGTTGATCTTCAAGCCCGCGCGTCGCTGATCGCGGAGCGGGGCGTGTTCGTGCGCGGCACGTTCGGCGTGATCCAGATCGACGGCGCGATGACCCCCGCCAAGCGATCAGCCCTCGTCGCCGCGGGCGCCGTGCTCCACGATTACCTCCCTGACCATGCGTACCTCGCTGACCTCTCGAGCGCCAGCAAGGCCCAACTCCGCGCCCTCCAGTTCGTTCGCACTGTCTCCGCGTATGACGACGCGTGGAAGCTCGATCCATCGCTCGCGGCCCGCGCCGGCGGCGGTGCCAAGCGGACCTTCAAGGACGGCATCCGCAATGCCGATGAACGCGCCGGGCTCATCACCGCCGCCGCATCGCTCTTTCCGGGCGTTGACCCCGCGTCGGCATGGAACGCGATCAAGCAGGCCGCTCCGTCGGCGACGCTCGTCTCCATCGCCAAGGGCGAGGTGGTCATGAAGATGGCGCGGGGGCACGTACTGTCCGCGTCGCGTGCGTCGGGTGTGCGGCTCGTGGATGAACTTGGCGAGATCGAACTGCGCGACAACACCGTGAACTGGATCGTGCAGAGCAACCAGGCGAGCGTCACGCCGTTCTATTCTCACGGCCTGACGGGCGTTGGGCAGATCCTCGGCGTCATCGACACGCGTTGTTCGCCCGACCATTGCGCATTCCAGGACACCGTCAACCCGATCGGGGCGTTGCACCGGAAGATTCAGGCGTACAACGCGACAACCGGGTACACGGACCACGGCACGCGGGTCGCGTCCATCGCGCTGGGCGATCCGCAGGACGGGAGTGAATCGACGGGTGTGGCGTACGGGGCGCGGATGGTTTTCAACACGCCGCCGAGCACGACCGAGACGGGCGTCTTTTCGCGATTTGACCTGCATCGCACGCAGGGCGCGTTCATTCACACCAACAGTTGGGGGCTGAACACCGGGAACCAATACACGGGGGTGGTTCGTGCGGTGGACGATTTTTCGTGGCAGCACGACGACAACCTTGTGATCTTCGCGGTCGCGAATTCGAGTTCGGTGACGATCAAGATTCCCGAGAACGCGAAGAACTGCCTGGCGGTGGCGGGGTGCGGCGACACGCCGAGCCAGGAAGTATTCACCGAGGGAGCGAGCGGTCCGACGTATGACGGGCGACGGAAGCCCGAGGTGCTCGCGCCGGGGACGGGGATCCAGGGCGCGACGCTGCAGACCGGCTGCTCGGTGGCGGGTGGTTCGGGGACGAGTTACGCGGCCCCCGCGGTGGCGGGTCTGGCGACGCTGATGCGCGAGTACTTCGTCCGCGGGTACTACCCGACGGGCGCGGCGAACGGGGCGGACGCGCGGGTGCCGTCGGGAGCGTTGCTCAAGGCCCTCCTTATCAATTGCTCGCAGGACCTGTCGGTCGAGGCGGGGTACCCGGGGAATCGCGAGGGGTGGGGTCGTGTGCTGGGGGATTCGGTGTTGTACTTCGGGGGCGACGCGCGGCGCATGCGGGTGCTGGATCAATCCAACAACGTGGGCGGGGCGCTGTCGACGGGTCAGAGCGCAGTGATGCGGGTTCGCGCCGCGATCTCCGCGGAGCCGATGCGTGTGACGCTCGCGTTCCACGATGCGCCCGCGGCGGTGAACGCGGCGAGCGCGGCGGTGAACGATCTGGACCTCGTGGTACGATCGCCGGCGGGGTGGGAGTACCTCGGCAACGTGTTCGTTGGAGGGTTCTCCGAGGCCGGTGGTTCGGCGGACGCGATCAACAACGTGGAGCAGGTGCATCGCGAGATCGCGGAGGCGGGGGTGTGGACGATCACGATCAATGCCTCTGCGGTGAACGTGGGCGCGCAGGGGTACGGGCTTGTCGTGACGGGCGCCGTGTATTGTCCGTCGGACGTGAACACCGACGGGTTTGTGAACGCGCTGGACTACGACGCGTTCGCGGAGGACTTCGAGGCGGGCGATGCGGGCGCGGACTTCGACGGCAACGGGTTCGTGAACGCGCTGGACTACGACGCGTTCGCCGAGGCTTTCGAGGCTGGGTGCTGAGGAACGAAGGGATGAAGTGAAGTAGTGTCAGAGAGGCGGAGTGGTCAAGGGAATCGATGGAACTCGATCGCCTCGCGCGAACTCGCCTTTCTGATGCCCGTGCGTTGCTTCAGCGGGCGTGCCGGAGGGCGTGCCTTCTTTCTTCATGCCGTTACGCTGCTTTGCTGATGACTCGCGGAATCCCGGTAACACAAGGCTCATTTTCTCTTGCGTCTGACGCGGCGGCGCGTGATAATGGCATGCTCTGATCCCGCCGTTCGGCGGACTTGGCTGCTTCGCTCTCGACACAGTTCTACTCCGCAGAATACTCGCCGCGAGGGCGGCACGGGCGCAGGATGCGTCTCGATCGGCTTTGGCGTGCCGGGCTCGTGGGCCGGCATGCTGCGCCGGCGCCGGGTGTGGGCGCCGTCGGCAACTTGCCCCGTCGAGCCGGCGTCGCCCCCCAGCCCGCTTGCTCCGGGTCAGTCCTTGGGGCGGATTGAAGAGGTCCGCCCCAATATTCGGCGGGATCGATGGCGGGCGCCCGGCCCTGCGATCGATTGGGATGTGCCGTCATTCGGTACACTGCCGAGATGAAACAACGGGGTATCGGCGCGGTCGTCCTGCTTCCGCTGGTGTCTGGGTGTGCGGTGTTCGGCACGTCGGATGGGGCGGGGCGCGACGGCGGATCGGAGCGGTCGCGTGGATCGGGCGATGCCGGGCTCGTCCTTCATGTCTCGTTGCGCGGCTCGGACGGGAATGACGGGCGGACCATCGCATCGGCGCTGGCGACGCCGGCGGGCGCGCGAGATCGTGTGCGGGCGTTGCGGGCATCTGGCGAGCTCGCGCCGAAGGGGAGCGTGACGATCACGTTCCACGCGGGCGTGTATGAACTGGGCGATACCTTTGTGCTCGCGACGCGCGATTCGGGGCTTGACGGTGCGCCCGTCGTGTACGGGGCGGCGGAGGGAGAGCGTGTCGTCTGGTCGGGCGGGAGCCGATTTTCCAACTGGACGAGCCAGGACGACGGCGTGTGGTCGTGCGCGCTTCCCGCCTGGGCCGCGGGTCAGAAGTCGCCGGCGTTCCGGTCGCTGTGGATGGGCGACGAGCGGCTTGTGTGGTCGGGCCATCCCGGGCGGGGCTCGTTCATGCACATCGAGGCGATCCCGGAGGGCGAGGCGCGGGGCGATTGGACGAAGGGCCAGCGTGCGTTCGTCTACGCCGAGAGCGATGCCGGGGTGTGGTCGCGCGTCGAGCCCGGCGCGGAGGTGGTGACGTTCACGCGCTGGGTCGATTCTCATCTGCGGGTTGAGTCGATCGATCGCAAGAAGCGGGTGGTGCGGTTCGCGAGCCCGAATGTGTTCGAACTCTCGGCGGGCGATCTCTATCGCATCGAGGGTGCGCCGGGCCTGCTCGACGACGGCGGGGAGTGGTGCGTTGTCGGGGATCGTGTGTGCGTGAAGTCGAAGGCGAAGCCGGAGGGGGGCGTCGTCCCGCGTCTCTCCACGCTCGTGCGTCTGGCGGGCGAGGCGGAAGCGGGCGGGTTCGTGGAGCACATCGAGTTTCGCGGCATCGAGTTCGCGCACTCCCGCTGGTGGTTCGATGACTCGAACAAACTCACCTGGCCGAGCAACGAGGTGATCGGATTCGTGCAGGCGGCCAACGGAGCCCCCGGCGCGATTGTCGGCGTTGGCGCACGCCACGTCACGTTTGATCACTGCCGCATCGCCCACACCGAGGCGTATGGCATGGAACTCGGCAAGGCGTGCCGCGACAACGCGATCCGCCATTGCACCATCACCGACCTGGGCGCGGGCGGCCTCAAGCTCGGCGAGACCACGATCCGCGAGGGCGATCTCCTCTCGCGCGACAACGTCGTCGAGGACTGCACCATCGGCGACGGCGGGAAGATCCATCACCAGGCGATCGGCGTGTGGATCGGTCAGTCGCCCGGCAATCGCCTGTCGCACAACCTCATCAGCGATTTTGATTACAGCGGGATCTCGATCGGGTGGACATGGGGCTACGGCCCGTCGGCCGCGATCGGAAATGTCATCGAATACAACGAGGTTCGGAACCTCGGGGTTCGGAGGGGGAACGTCGAGCCGCCGCTGGGCGACATGGCGGGCATCTACACGCTGGGCACGCAGAGCGACGGCACGCGCACGACGACGATCCATCACAACTACTTCCACGACATCGCGGGGCGCACCATCGCGTGGGGCATCTATTTCGACGAGGGCTCGACCGGCGTGATCGCCGAGAACAATCTCGTGCTGCGCACCACCCACGGCTCGTTCCATCAGCACTACGGCAAGGACAACATCGTTCGAAACAACATCCTGCTCTTCGGGCGCGATGCCCAGTTGTGGCGATCGCGACGCGAGGACCACAATTCGTTCACATTCGAGCGCAACATCGTGGTGCGCAGCAGCGGTGTGATGCTCAACGGAGATTGGAACGACCACTTCACGAGCGGGAACAATATCTTCTGGAGCCAGAACGGACCGGCGCTCTTCCCGGGCAACACGGCGCTGGATGGATGGGCCAGGGGACGCGACACAGGGTCGATCGCGGCCGACCCGCGCGTGCTGATCGATGCGGAGAAGCCCTGGAAGATCGCGCCGAACTCGCCGGCGATCGGGCTTGGCTTCGTGCCGTTTGATCTGGGGACGGTTGGGCCAAGGAAGTAGGGCGATTCAGCGTGACGCGCCGAGCACCGCGCCGGTGACGGCGAATTCGTGGTCGAGCAGGGCGCGTTTCTTGTCCAGGCCGCCGGCGTAGCCGTGGAGCGTTCCGTCCTTGGCGAGCACGCGGTGGCAGGGCACGACGATGGCGATGGGATTGGCGCCGTTGGCGGCGCCCACGGCGCGCGAGGCGTTGATGTCGCCGCAACGGCGCGCGAGTTCCTGATAACTGATCGTTTCGCCCATGGGGATGCGGACGAGTTCGCGCCAGACGCGGTGCTGGAAGTCGGTTCCGGTCGCGTCGAGTGGGATGGTGAAATCGCGGCGGGTACCGGCGAAGTACTCGGCGAGTTCGCGGGCGGTGTGGTCGAGGATCGGCGCGGCGTCCGCGAGATTGGTCGGCGGCACGTCTTCACGCGCGGGGCGCACACCGAAACTGATGCTGCATATGCCGCGGACGGTGGCGTCGATGGCGATCGGACCAAGGGGTGAGTCGATCACGCGGCGGGAGAAGGGCGTGTGTGGCGCGGTCATGGGGGATGATATCGGGCGTGCGTCCGCCAACGCTGAGATCGAGGCAGGCATCCGGGCACGCGGCGTCGAGGCATCGAGCGCCGATCACTTCGCGGCCGAGGGCTTCTTCCACTTGAAGTCGGGGTCCTTGGCGAGCACGCTGGCGGCGTGGTTGATGCAGCGTTTGCAGACGAAGCACTCGTGCTCTGGGCTTTTCCAGGACGGGGCGTCGATCTCCTGGAGGCAGAGCGTGCAGGTCGCGCCGGTGGGAGCGGCGTCGAGGTTGAGGAGGAAGACCTCGGTGTAGGCGATGGTGAGGCACGAGCCGCAGATCAGGCTCCCGTGGTGGCCTTCGACCATGGGGATCGCGGTGGTCCATTCCTGGCGGCAGAAGTCGCACAGGAAGTCGGACATCTCGGCGTTGTCGGGGTTGATGCCGGGTCGCTGCATGGGTCAGGCTACGGGCGGGAGGAGTTGGCGATCGGCGATGAGGCGGTACACCGGGCAGCGATGGAGGAGTTCGGCGTGCGTGCCGAGGTCGACGACCTTGCCCTGGTCCATGACGATGATGCGGTCGGCGCTGAGGACGGTGGAGAGGCGGTGCGCGACGATGAGGCTGGTGCGTCCCTTGGCGAAGTCGGCGAGCGCCTCGGCGATCTGCGCTTCGCTGTCGGCGTCGATCATGCTGGTGGCTTCGTCGAGGATGAGGATCGACGGGTCGCGGAGGATGGCGCGGGCGATCGCGAGGCGCTGGCGCTGGCCGCCGGAGAGTGTGAGGCCCTGCTCGGCGACCATGGTGTCGTAGCCCTTGGGGAGGGCGGAGATGAAGTCGTGGGCGCGGGCGCGCTTGGCGGCTGTGATGATGGCTTCTTCGCTGGCGGCTTCCGAGCCATAGGCGATGTTGTGTCGGATGGTGCCCTTGAAGAGCACGGTCTCCTGTGTGACGACGCCGATCTGGCGGCGGAGACTGCGGACGCTGAAGCGCGAGATGTCGTTGCCGTCGAGGAGCACGCGCCCGCGGCGTCCCTCGGGCCCCATGTCGGGGTCGAAGAGGCGCGGGACGAGGGCGAGCAGGGTGGTTTTTCCCGAGCCGTTGGGCCCGACGACGGCGACGGTCTCGCCGTGGTTGATGGTGATGCTGATGGCGTCGAGGGCCGGGCGGGGCGCGGTGGGGTAGGTGAAGGTGACGTTATCGAAGGTGATGGCGTGCTTGTGGCGCGGGAGTTTGGGGAGCGAGGGCTCGTGCCCGGATTCGGTCGGTCCCTTCATGAGTTCGGCGAGCCGATCGGCGGCAGCGGCGGAGGCCTGGACGTCGTTGATGAGGCCGGTGAGGGGCTTGAAACTGGCGCCGGCGGCGCCGAGGGCGACAATGACCTGGATGACGGCGCTGGCCTCGATGACGCCGACGCGGATGTTGTTAATGGCGATGAGTGTGAGTCCTGCGATGGCGAAGAGGGTGAGGGCCTCGACGAGCGGGCTTGCGAGGGCCCGGGCGGTGCGGACGCGGTTGAGTTCGCGCATCGCGTCCTTGTTCATGCGGTGGAAGCGTCCGGCCTCGTAGCGCTCGGTGGTGTGGACCTTGACGACACGCAGCCCCTGGAGACTCTCGGCGGCGGCCTGGTAGAGGCCGGACTGGGCGACGAGAGCGGCCCTGGACGCGCGGCGGATCCGCTTGCCCAATTTGCGGATGATGACAAAGAGCACCGGGCCGACGGCCAAGGCCAGGCACGCGAGGCGCCAGTCGATGAAGAACGCGGCGATCAGCGAGCCGATCCCCTTGGCGACCTGCGACACCGCCTTGGAGAGGAGCGAGTTGAACCCGCCGGAGATCGCTGAGGTGTCCTGCATGATGCGGCTGATCGCGTCGGAAGGCCCGCCCAGGACGATGTCCTTGAGCGGCATGCGCAGGACCTTGTGGAAGGCGTCGCGCCGGATATTGGTGGTTGTGAGGTTGACGACGGTGAGCGAGAGGTAGGCGTGGAAGAACGTGGCGGTGGCGCCGATGGCGGTCAGTACGCACAGCGCGCCCATGATCCAGGCGACGGCGGTGGAGGAGCCGTCGGGGAGTTTCTGGATGATCGAATCTGGGATGTTGATCCATGCGGGCGCCCAGTCCGGGACCTTCGAGTTCAGGTCGCGGGCGAGTTGTGGGAGTCCGGTGCTGCCCTTGCCCAAGAGTCCTTCGAGGATGGGCTTGATGCCAACCAGGCCGGCACCGAGAGTGGCGGCAGAGATGCCTGCCATGACGAACGAGGCCACGATCATGCCGCGGTAGCGGAGCATTTTGGCGGCGAATGACCAGAATGGGCTCATTGTGGCGCGGACCCTCCGGCGCTCCGGGAGCGCGCATGCGTCGGGAGAAGTATCGCAGGGTTTCGGCGCGGGACCATCGGACACCGGACAACCGCCGAAAATGTGAAAATGGCGCGCCGCGGGTCGTATCATCGATCTCTCTGGTTCATGGAGTAGGGTGTGTCGAAGGGCTGGCATGAAGCCGACGGCGACGGCTGTGATCCCGTGCTTTAACCACGGCCGGTTTGTCCGGGCCGCGGTGGAGTCGTGCCTTGGTCAGGTCGACGCGTGCGTCGACGTGGTTGTCATTGACGACGGATCGAACGACGGGACGTCGCCCGCGGCGTGCGACGCGCTGGCGGGTGATCGGGTCCGGGTGATCCACCAGGAGAATCGCGGGTTGCCCGCGGCGCGGAACCGCGGGGCCAAGGAAGCGACGGGCGAGTTCGTCTTCTTCCTCGACGCGGATGACTACATCGCGCCGACGTTCGTTTCCAAACTGGCGGCGGCGATCGAGGGCGGCATGGCACGCGGCGAGAAGGTATCGCACGCGTATTGCCAGGAGACGCTGACCGAACTCGGCACCGGTACCTGGCGCGTCCCCGCGTGGGACCCGCTCATGCTGCTCATCACCAACCTGCACCCGGTTACCGCGCTGATCCGGCGCGAGGTCTTTGATGAGATCGGCGGGTTTGATGAGTCGATGCGCCTGGGGTACGAGGATTGGAGTTTCTGGATCACCTGCAGCGAGCGGGGGTATCGCGGCGAGCGCGTGCCCGAGCCGCTCTTCTTCTGGCGGCGTCACAGCCAGATCACGATGGTGATGGAGGCGGTGAGGCGTCACGACGAGTTGTTCGCGGCGGTGGTTTCGCGGCACAGCGCGACGTATGACGCGCACGCGATGGAGATCGTGGCAAAGACCAACTCGATGCTGCGCGCGTTCGACTGCAACTGGATCGACGAGACGGGGTATCCGATCCCGCTGCAATTCCTCTGGTCGCTGCGCGACGGCGTGGTGGGCGTTGAATACAGGCTGTGGCGAGACCCGGACCGGACGTATCAACTGCCCCCGCTGGCCGATCCGAGGGTGGCGGCCGCGGTCATGACGGCGGTGGAGGAGCAGCGCGAGTTCTATGAGAGTTTCGCGGCGGTGCGGATCCACCGGCGCATTCATCGCCTGCTGCAGTCGCTGCCCGAACCCGTGTACCGCGCGATCAAGAAGATGACGGGGCTCGTCGCGCGATTGACTGGACGCAAGCCAGAGGCGGCCAATCCGATCATGACCAGGGTGAACGCGGACCTTCCCGCGAGCAGCGCGGAGGGCCTGCGCGCGTGAGCGATCTTCTCGACACGCACGGCGAGATTCACGACGCGATCGCGCCGCCGCGCCCTGTCGCGCCCGTGCGGGTTGAGATCGATCCATCGAGCGAACTGCGCGGGTTCATCGAGGGCAGGGAGGTGGCAGAGCCGGTCAAAGTATCGGCGGCGGTGCGCGTGCGGGCGCTGGTGCCTTGTCACAACCGGGCCGAGGACCTGGCGTTGCTGCTGTCGGACCTGGCGAATGCGGAACTGGTGACGCCGGGCGGCGTGATGACGCTCGAGGTGATCATCGCGGACAACGCGTCGAGCCCGGCGATTCCCGGTCCGCCGGCGGGATCGATGGTGCGGGTGGTGCGGAGCGAGACGAACCTGGGCGGGAGCGGCGGGTTCAACCTGGCGATGCGTTCGGCGCTGGAGGACTGGGCGCGCGATGAAAACGCGGCGGACTTCCTGTGGCTGGTCGACAGCGACGCGCGGGTGCTCCCCGACACGCTGGCGAGGCTGGTCGAGACGTTGATGAACGATGCGGGCCTCGCGGGCGTCGGGCCTGCGCTCGCCGATCCGCGCACGCGCGTGGTGCACGAGGTGGGCGGCGTGATCGATCCGCGTTCGGGGCGGCAGGGCCCAATGCTCAAGAGCACGGTCGGCGTGCCGGGCGTTGAGGCGTGCGATTATGTCGCGTCTTGCTGCTTGCTTGTGCGGCGAGAGTGCGTGGAGCGGGTCGGGCTGATGCCGGACCGGTTCATCAACGCCGACGACGCGGAGTGGTGCCTTCGGATCGCGCGCGAAACGGGGCGGAAGATCGCGGTGAACCCCGACGCGCTGGCGATGCACCCGCGCTTCGATCGATTCCCGACGTGGCAGCGCTACTTCGGCACGCGGAATGCGTTCGGCGCGATCGACGCCAAGGGCCTCTCGCGGCGCGTGCGATTCCGTCACGCGATGTCGTGCGTCGCCAAGGCGATCAACCAGACGCTGATGGGGCGCGATGACCTGGCGGAACTGCACATGCTGGGGCTGCGCGACGCGTCGCGCGGCGCGACGACGGGCCCGGCGAGCCACGACGTTCCGCGGCCCGCGCCGTCGGTGTCGACCGAGGAGTTGCGGAGCGTGATCGAGCGGATGCCGGAGGGCGCGTTGATCGCGGTGGATGCGGAGGCGGCGGCGCTGGGCGAGTTGGACGAGCGCTGGCGCGAAGTAATCGAGGCCGCGAGGGGACGCCCGGGTGCGAAGGAGATCGCGGGCGGATCGCGTCGCGCGGGGCTGTTCGCGGCGGCGTCGCGCTGGTTGCTCGGGCCGACGGCGGATGTCGCGGTTGTTCCGGCGGCGGGCGCGGTGCGCCACTGGTTCGCGGGCGACCGGCTCGTGTGCCTGAGCGAATCGGGCGCGTGGATCACGAGGCCCACGCGGAGCGCGGTGTGGCGCGCGGCGGGCGTGCTTGCGCGCGGCACGGGGCTGGCGGCGAAGATCGCGATGCGGGCGCGCGAGGACGAAGCGATGACGCCCGCGCCGATCGCGCCCGGAGCGACGGCGCTGACGCTTTCGATCGTGGTGCTGAGTTACAACCGGCGCGAGGCGCTGGCCAAGACGCTCGAGATGCTCCGCGAGGACGCGACGACGCGCGACGCGGAGGTGATCGTCGTCGACAACGCGTCGAGCGACGGCTCTCCCGCGATGATCCGCGAGCGATTCCCGCGCGTGAACCTGATCGAACTTACAACCAACATCGCCATCGCGGGCTTCAACCGCGGCGTGGAGGCGGCGTGCGGCGACGTGGTGCTGGTGCTCGACGATGATTCCTGGCCGCAGCGCGGCGTGGTCGAGAAGGCGTTGAGCCTGCTCGTGGCTCGCCCGGACCTTGCGGCGGTGACCCTGCTCCCTGTGCATCCGGAGATGCGCACGCCGGAGTGGCGATTCGCGGGCGTGATCGACGCGGCCCGCGGCGACTGGCCGACGATGGGGTGCGCGAATCTCGTGCGCCGCGCCGACTGGCTGGCGGCCGGCGGGTACGACGAGTCATTCTTCCTGTATCGAAACGACACGGATCTTGCATTGAAATTGTTGTCGCTGGGGCGCGGCGTGTGGTTTGATCCGTCGTGGATCGCATGGCACGAGAGTCCGGCGGCGGCGGCGAAGTCGGCACGCTGGTTCCGCATGGCGACACGGAATTGGATGTGGCTGTGCCGCCGGCATGGGCGCGGCGCGACGGGAATGGGCGCGATGCTGCTTGGGTGGTTGTGGGCGCACAGGCTCGCCGGCGCTTCGCTGACGTCGCATGCGGCGGCGCTGCGAGGTGCGCTGCGCGGCATGATGGGGGTGTGTCCCGAGGGCCCACGCGGCGAGCACGCGCGCGGCGAGGGGCTGCGTCGCCTGCTGTCGCTGCAGCGGCGTGCGCGCGGGCTGGGATGACTCCGGTCAGCGGGCGAACATTGACAGCATCGCGCGCCACTCGCCATAGCGGTATTCGACCGCGTGCGAGGCGTGCAGCGCACGGATATCGGCGAGCAGGCGCTCGCTGAGGTCCTGTTGCCACGATTGCGATGCACGATCGCAGAAATACACGCGGCAGCCGAGCGGCTTGATCGCGTGTATGCCGCAGAGGTTGTGCGCCTGGAACGGGCATCCGCCCCGGGCGTGGGCGGTGTCGATATCGGCGCGAGTCACGCTCTGCGACGCGCGCGTGATCGCGTATGCCGCCTCAAGACCCGTGACGTACAGGCGGTGCCCGGTGCGCTCGAAATTGCAGCAACGCCCGGACGCCCAGCACGCCGGACCGCGAGATGCGATCTCGGAGGCGGCCCGCGCGTAGATCGATTCGAGCGTGCGGACGACACCGTCGCGCGTGATCGCGCCAAGCCACAAGGCCGCGAGGTCGGCGTCGTTATTGGATCGATCTGGCGTCACGAGTGGGCTGGTGGGTGGGGCGGCCCGAAGGAGGAACTCATGGTTCTGTTCGGCGTGTTGTCGCCCTTCTTCGGGTCGCCGGCCTTGGTGTCGACGGGCTTGAGATCGGGCTTGCGTTGGATGTCCTCGCGTGGTTCGCGGGGCGGGCGGTTCGATAGCGTGTGCTGGAACATCCAGTCCAGCGCTTCGGGGAGCGCGCGTCCGACGACGAACGTGTGCCCGTAGTTCCTTACTTCGCGATACTCCAGGGGCTTGCCGTCGGCGATCGCGGCCTGGATGAAGGGACGCAGGCGTGTCGGACCGCCGATGCGATCAAGTTCCGCGCCGACCACGAGCGTTGGGCATGGCACGACCTTCTTCCCGACCGGGCCGGCGCCGGCGATGCAGGTCGCCGCGGCGATCGTGGACGCGCGTGCCTGCGCCAGGTACATCGCGACGCCGCCGCCGAGCGAGTGGCCGATCACGTACACGCGGTCGCGGTCGATCGCGTAGTCGCCGGCGATGTCGTCGATGAGCGAGTCGATGAACGCGGCGTTGCCGGCGAGTTTATAGGTGAGGGGTGATACGACAATGAACTTCCGTTCGTCGGCGAGGCGGCAGAGGAGGCCACCGCCATAGCCGCGGATGAACATGCTGTCGTCGCCGCCCATGCCGTGCAGCGCGATGACGAGCGGGAGTGGTGCTGAATCGGCGGCGGCCCTCGGGGCGTACAGCGTGCAGGGCGTGCGGTCCTTTCCCTGCGGGCGTTGGTACTCTCCGATGCGGCGTGCGTAGGGGTTTGTGCCGCCCTCGATCGCCTCGACCTCGCGGGTGAGATCGCGCGCCAGTGTCGGCGGATCGGCGAGGAACTGGGCCGAGTCGGTGTCGCTGGGTGTGTCGGTGAGGGCCGCCAGGCGAGCGCGGGCGATCTGGACTGCGCGTGGGGTGACGGCGCCTGGCGGGTTCATGTCGCTGCGTGCGGCGGCGCCAGGAGACTTCGTTGCGTCGGGAATGGGCTTGTCGGGGGGTTGATCCGCGCTGGCCGGCGAGTTCGCCTCCGCCGGCTTCTCGGGTGGGAGTGTGACGGCGTCGAGGCGTTTGAGCAGCGATTCGCGGAGCGTATCCAGCGAGCCATCGACGATGCTGAATGAGGTCTCGGCGGATTCGCTCACGCCGTCGAGCGACGCGATCAGGCTGACCGATTCTCCGAGCGGCCAGTTGGTTTCGGGGAGCGGGGTTTCGACGACCACGACCTTGCCGGCCTCGACCGCGAAGTCCTGCGCAAAGAGCGTAATCTCCTTGCCGCGTGAGTGGGCCTTGATCGCGAGCGTGCCGGTCGTTGAGACCTGCGCCGGCGCGAACGACCGGAGCGTCAGGCGAGGCTCCTTGGCGCCAGCCCACCACACGCGCGGCTCGACACGGAGCGATAGGCCCGTGCCGATCGTCCTTGGCATGGGATCGCGCGGCGAGAGTTCGCGCTCGAGATCGTGCAGGGCACGGACAGCCTCGGCCATGCGACCTGCGAAGAAGAGCGCGGTGATGTCGTCGAACTCGCGATTGAGTGCCGCGATCCGCTCGGGCGGCGGCGGATTCGCGCCCGACACCACCTTGGCGAAGAGCGCGTCAACCGCGAGGTATCGCGAGGCCAGTTCGGCTCGGAGCACAATCGCCGGCGCAGGCGCATTGGCGTCGGGCTGCGTCGTCGTTGCCGGCTGTGCCTGAGGTTGGGCGGGCGGATTGGGCGGGAATTGAACGGGTTGGGCCGGTGCGCTGGAGCCCGCCAGCAGTGCGGCGAGCGACAGGCGACGGAGGAAATTCGAAATCGGAGCGGCGTGTGCCATGAATATACCTCGAGAATCGTGGGGGGACGATCCACGATATCGTTGGTCGCCTCGCGGCGTGAGGCGGCCGACTTGGCCGGGTCCCTTGAGTAGACAGGAGTTTCATCGTGCAACCTCTGGCCTCGTTCACGTTCGGGGAATTGCTGGAAAGCACGGCTGCCAAGAGCCCCACGCCGGGCGGTGGGGCGGTGGCGTCCGCGGTGGGGGCGTTGGGAGCGGCGCTGGCGGGCATGGTCGTGTCGTATTCGGTGGGCAAGAAGAACCTGGCGGCGCACGAAACGGCGAACCAGGCGGCGAGCAAGTACCTCGCCAACGCACGGGCGCTGCTGGTCGAACTCGGCGACGAGGATGCGCAGGCGTATGGCGTTGTGAACGAGTTGATGAAACTCCCTGAGGGAGACGAGCGCCGCACGCGGGAACTCCCGGGCGCGCTCAGGGCGGCGGCGCAGATCCCGCTGGCGACCATGGGCGCGTGCGCCGATGTGCTCCGGCTGATGGAGCAGTTGAGCACGACAACGAACCGCCAGTTGCGGAGCGATCTCGGCATCGCGGCTGTGCTGGCGTGCGCGGCGGCGGAATCCTCGCTCTGGAATGTCGAGATCAATGTCCCGTCGCTGGCGGGCGACGAGGGCGCCAAGGTGCTCACGCAGGCGAGGGCGTGCGCGGAGGATTGCCGGGTCAGGCGGGCAAGAGTTGAGGCGGCGTGTCGGGCGTAACGACGTTCGTGGGCGGGCGAGCGGCACGCCGGCGGGGAATCAGCGAATGAGGATCGAAACGTATCGCGACGACCAGACGCTGGTGGCGCTCACGACGCTCCTGCGCGGGCTCACGAGTTCACGAACGGCGCAGGAGGCGTTCACGTCGTTCATGCGCCACTACTGGAAGGTGCGCCCGGTCGATTGTCTGCTGGGCGTGGTGCAGGACTCGTCGGGATCGGGGCGGTTCCGCATCATCTATCACGTCGCGCGAGGGCATGTCGAGAACGATCACCCGCTCCCGGCGCGGAACCCCGGGCCGGCGTGGAATGAAGAGGCGGTGATCCACGAAGGCGGCGTGATCGCGGCGTTGATCGAGGGCGACGAACCGCGGATGGCGTTTGAACTCGACCTCTCACGCGATCCGGTGCTCAAGGACCTTGCGCCGAACTGTGTGACGGCGATGTCGCTCCCGGTGTTCGCGGGCGAACTGGTGACGGAGTGGGTCATCGGGTTGTCGCGGGTGCGCGACGGGTTCGCCGTCGAGAACGTGCGGAGCGGGCTGCTCACCGCGAACTTCATGGCGATGGCCAATTCGCATCTCTTGTTCGTTGAGGAGTATCGCGATCTGAACAAGCAACTGACGGCCCAGTTCGAGGACGTGGCGCGGGTGCAGCAGGCGCTGTTGCCCAAGCGCACGCCGGTGGTCCCTGGGCTTGACATCGCGACGAGTTACCTGACGAGCGACGTCGCGGGCGGGGACTATTACGACGTCCAGGCGCTCCCCGATGGGAGGTACGGGTTCGTGATCGCGGATGCGTCGGGGCACGGCGCGGGGGCGGCGACGGTGATGGCGATGTTTCGCGCGATCCTGCACTGCACGCCGCCGAGCATCAAGAGCCCCGCGGAGATGCTCCGGTTCGTGGATGATCGGTTGTCGGCGGCGGAACTCGAGGGGATGTTCGTAACGGCGTTTCTCGGGATTTATGATCCGATCACGGGCGAGGTGCGGTATTCGAACGCGGGGCACCCGCCGCCGCGGATCAAGCGCGGACGCGACGGGAGCGTGCATGAACTCGACGGCGCGGCGAGTTTTCCGCTCGGCGTTGAGGCGAGTGTGGGGCGTGAGGACGGCCTGGTGACGCTGGGTGCGCGGGACACGATGGTGCTCTACACCGACGGGATCAGTGAGGCGTTTGATCCGTCGCGCACGACCATGTTCGGCGTGGAAGGCCTGGACATGGCGCTGGAGAAGTGCTCTGGGATGCCGGACTGCGTGGTGGAGTCGGTACACCGGGCGCTGTTCGAGTTCACCCGGGCGCGGACGCGCGACGATGACCAGACGCTGGTGGCGCTGCGTCGGAAGGACCTTGGGTCCTGAATCCACGACGCGCCCGGCGCCGCGAGGTCCCATGAGCGCCGGAATGAAAACGGGCCCGCACGGGGCCCGTTGAGCGGCGGCCTGGGGTGGGTCAGCGTTGGGCTTCGATCACTTCGATCTTGGGATCAAAGACCGTCAGAACCTTGCTCCCGACGCGGAAGTCCGTCAGGGTGACGCCGCGGCTGACGCGGAAGATCAGCGTGAGTTTCTGGTCGTTTCGGCTCGCGGTGATGCTGCGGATTTCGGAAAGCCCGCGGATAGGCTGACCCGGGGTGTAGCGGACCTCTGTGAGCGTAGAGTCCTGGTAGACATAGCCGACGGCGTCGTAGACCTGCCCGCCGGTGTCCATGATCTGCGGGGGGAGGACCATCTCGACGGCGCGGGCAGCGCCGCCCAGCCAACTGTTGGGAGTGTCGCGTGAGACATCGACCTGAACGATGACCACGTCGTCTGTGTTGAAGAGGCGATCGATGCGGAGGTTGCGATCGATGCGCTTCCAGGCGTCGAGTTCCTCGGGCTTGAATGTCTGAGTACCTTCTTTGATGCGTCCGCCCTCGACTTCGAGGGCGCCCTGGTTGCCGTCCTGGATTACAAAGCCGAGCGTATTGGCGACGCGGACGCCCTCGTTCTTGTCCTGGTTCTGGCGGTTGGTGTTGGTATTGGTCGGGGTGGCGGTTTCCGGGGCATCGACCTGCATCTGGACCAATTGCCCGGAGATGACGGCGGCGTCGCGCTCGGCGACGGATGCGTAGGGCGTGGGCTTCATCGTCGACACGTCGTTGCGGATGTTCTTGAGGAAGAAGCCGACGGGCTTGTAGTCCTTGGGGACCAGGAACTCGAAGGCCATGACAGTCTTGGAGGCGGCGCCGACACTGGCCATGTGGACGTCGCGAGCGTTGTAGCGGAAGCGAGCGAAGTTGGTCTTTGAAGATTCGGCCTGAGTGACGATGGCGAAGGGATGGGCCAGATACGCCTCGCCAGCGTCGTTCTCGCACAGAAGCCGGATCTGTCCGGCCCCGATGACGACCTGGCCGGTCTTTTCCTTGGCGCCCGAAGCGAAGTCGATGACGAACCCTTCCAGTCGCGTGGGACCCGAGATCGCCTTGTCCTCGCGGTCGCTCACGTTCTGTGCGCCCGTGTCCCACATGTCCGTCAAGAGCGAGGAGGGCTGGGCGCCGGCGTCGCCGCCGACGGTGTAGTGTCCGATGATGCGGAAGTCGTCGGGCTTGGTGGTGTTTCGCGACTTGCCGTCGCCGAAGTTAAGACGCATCTCGTGCCCGGCCTCGTGGACAGCGGGGTACCACTTGGCGAGGGTTTCATCGCTGGCGAAGGAACGCTTGGAGACAAAGGTGTAGAGTCCGGCCGTGATCTTGTCGACGGGGACCCAGAGGGATTCGTTCTTCTTGATGCTCCCGTTGATGGCGTAGTCCATGCCCTTGTAGCCCCAGAAGCCGGGCTCGACGCGGAGGAACGAGAGGCTCATGACGCACACGCCCGCGACGATCACGCCCGATAGCACGCCGCACACCCCGCCGCCGACGTAATCCGCGGTCGTGCCGCACTGGGCGTTGCCTGGCAGGGCGGCGTCGGTGGCGGCGCGGAGGAGCGCCAGCGAGGCGAGGAAGGGGAGGCCCAGGCCGAGGGACCAGGCGGCGTCGCCGAGCGTCGCGCCGATGCCGCTGCTTCCGGCCTTGTCGAGGAAGAAGAGGGAGAGGGGCTCCCAGACGGCGAAGGCGATGGCACCGGCGGCGATGACGCACATCAGGTTGAGGAGCGCCGAAAAGAAGCCGCGCGTCAGCCAGATATAGCCGAGCAGCGCGACAATCGCGATCGCGATCAGATTCATCGTGGGCATGGACGGGTCTCCAACGGAACTCGTTCGATCGCGGCCAGGGCCCGCGGGCGTGTCTGTGGGTTACGGCTTGGGTGCGGGTGCGGGCGACTTCGGAGACGACGGGGGCTGCGTCCCAGGCCCCGGGCTCTGGGGTTCGGCCATGACGCGCGTGATCTCTTCGATGCTGGTCGTGCCGTCGACGGCCTTGCGGAGGGCGGCCTGCTGCATCGATGGGAGTTGGCGCTTGCGGAATTCGGTGCGGAGGGTGTTCCAATCGCCGGCCTTGAGCAGTTCCTGCTCGGCCGGACCGATCTTGTAGACCTCGAAGATGCCTTCCTGTCCGGCGTAGCCGGTGCCCTGGCAGGCGGGGCAGGTCTCGGGGTCCTTCTTGAGGATGACCTGGCCGCCCTTCTTGTAGAGGACCTTGACCTTGTCGGCGGGGAGCCCGAGTTTCTTGAGCATGTCCGGCGCGGGCTGGTACTGCACGCGGCAGTTGGAGCAGAGTTTGCGGACGAGGCGGCCGGCGACCACGCCGTGGGTGGCCTTGGCGCCCAGATCGGCGTCGCCCACGAGTTTCATCCAGGTCTGGACGGCGGCCAGGGCGCTGGGCGCCTTCAGCGAGGCGTAGACGCGCGTGCGCTCCTGATCCGACTTGCAGATTTCCTTGGCGGTGTTCGCGTCCGGGACTTCCGCCAGCGCGACGACGTCGGGGTCGCGCCGCAGGATCGAGCGCGTCAGGGTGGAGTAGTCCGGCCCCTCCGCCATGGGGTCCCATGTGTTCTGGCGGATGCCCTCCAGGGCGTCCTGCACGTCGAGTTCGATCGTCTGCACGTTGGTCGTGTAGGCGTCGTGAAGTTTGAGCACCGAGTACATCGTGGTGGTGCGCCCGCCGTCGGGCATGCCGGCGAGGATGACGGTGCCCTTAGGATCGGCGACGATCTCGCGGAGTTCGTTCATCTGGGCTTCGAGCAGGCCGAGTTGATCGGGCTTGCGACGGACGGCCTGGTCGGGGCTGAAGAGGAGCGTGAGACGCATCCCGCCCTGCACACCGACGGAGGAAACGCGGGCCTTGTACTTGCGGTCCCCGCGCTCAATGTTCACCTCGCCCTGGAGCGGCTTGCGACGCTCGTTGATATCGAGTTTCGCGCCTGCCTTCCACAGATCGATCAATTTCACCGCGTCGGAGGCGGGCATGGTGGCGCCGGCGGTGCGAACGCCGTCGATCATGAGCACCGCGCCGTAGAGGTTCTCCTTGCCGGCGGGGGCGAGTTCGACCTGGGAGGCGCGTGCGTCGACGGCCCGCATGAAGAGCGATTCGGCGGCGAGGCGGACCTGGAAGTCCGGCGCATCGGTCGCGGGGACCGCGAGGGCGGACTTGTCGACGGCGCGGATGACCAGTTCGGCCTTGCCGGCCTTCTTGGCGTCGGACTTGGCCTTGCGGGCCTCGGTCCACTTGGAGAAATCGAGCGTGAGATGGAACTGCTCGGGGACGCGCTCGTCCTTGTTGGTGATCTGCGCGAACAGGACGATGTCGCCCAGGAGGACAAAGAGCGCGGCGCCGAACCCGGCCCAGAAGCCCAGCGTGCCCTCCACCGGCATCAGCACCGCCAGCAGGAGCGCGATCAGACCTGCGGACAGGTGCCCGATGTTCCACATCTCACGCGGGAGGAAGAAGCGCGCCGCGTGCTTGTCCAACACCTTGGATACCACCGCGGCCCATCCGACGAACGGGATGATCAGGACCAGCGGCTTCCAGATGCTGACGAGGAACGCCCCGGCGGCCAGTAGCGACGGAAATCCCAACACCGTATCTTGCAGTTCTGGCACGAGTCGTTACCCCGTGGATGACCGAGTTCGAGCGCCCGGGCGAGGCCGCCCCGACCGGGAAGGAGAGGATGCTAGCACAACCCGTCCGCGTGCGCGGCGGCGGGTGAGTTCTGTACGGCGGGGAAGGGACGACGGCTGCCGCAATTCCGGGCTTGGCGAAGAGGCGCGACCCGGACACAAACCGAGAATCGGGGTGGCGCGGCTTGGACGGGATGCGAAGGATGGATTCGTGGGCGGAATTGCCGCCCTTCGGAAGGAAGCGAGGGACACCGTGCAATCACCCAATGACGAAATGCCGGACTCCTTGAAGCGAGAGCGGCGGGCGGCGGAGGCACGGGTCTTTAAGGCGTTCCGCGGCGTGACGCGCGCGGGCGGCGTGTCGTGGAGCGAGTCGGTGGTGATCGACGATTATGGAACGGCGGATGAATGCGCCGCGGCGTGCGAGCTGGACCTCGATACGTCATGGGAGCAGCTTGTAGAAGACCCGTCGTGGAACCCGGAGCCCGGCTGCGGCGGTTACAGCTTCTTGGACGCGATCGGGTTTCGGTACTACTTGCCGCCGGGTTTGATTCGCGATATTCGCAGCGCCCCGGATCAATTGAACGACCTCGCCACTCGGCTGACGATGCCCCAGGGGCTTGGTCCGCCAAGCCGCGATGGTTCGATGCATGTCGGGTTGTTTACGGCTAGTCAATGTCGAGCGGTTGGTCGCGCAATCGTGTATCTCATTCACGCGCACGATTGGCGGGAGAACGAGATAAGCGTTGGATGCTGGCGGAAGGCGCTTGACGGATACTGGAAGCAGTTCCTTCGGAGCGGTGAGGGGCCGTGATCCTCCATCCGCGAAAGGGAGCGGCGCCATAAGGAGCGTCGGGAAAGAAAAAGACCCGCGTTGGACGCGGGTCGAGTCGGGCACGAGTTGGCGGCAAGGGCGGCCGCGGCGCTCACGCGAGCTTCTTGAGACGCATCTGCAGTTCGTCGGCGTTGGGGGTTGCTTCCATCGCGACGCGCATGTGGATGTACTCCTGCTCGACGAGTTCGACCAGGCTCTCGTTGAAATCCTTCATGCCGGTCTGGCGGGCTTCGATGGTCTTCAGGTATTCGCGGATTTCGCCCTCGCGGGCCTCGAGGATCTGCTTGCGGATGACCGTGTTGTTGATGAGGATTTCCAGCGCGGGGATGCGGTGGATCTCCGGGCGCAGGGTCGGGAGGAGTTTCTGATAGACGAAGGCGCGCATCTGGTAGGCGAGGATTCGCCGGACCTGATCGACTTCTTCCTGCTCGAACAGGCCGTAGATACGAGAGAAGGTCTGCGTCGTGCTCGACGCATGGATGGTGCCGTAAACCAAGTGCCCGGTTTCGGCGGCGTGAAGGGCGGCCTCGAAGGTTTCGTTGTCGCGCATTTCGCCGACGAGGACGACGTCGGGGTTTTCGCGGACCAGGGCGCGGAGTGCGATCTTGAAGTCGAGGCAGTCGATGCCGATCTCGCGCTGGTTGATGGTGGCTTTCTTGTCCTCGAAGATGTACTCGATGGGGTCTTCGATGGTGAGGATGTGGACGGGCCGGCGCTCGTTGACGTAATCGAGCATGGCGGCGATGGTGGTTGACTTGCCCGAGCCGGTCACGCCGCAGAGGAGCACGATGCCCTGCGGCTGCATGGCGATCTCGGACATGATGGGCGGGAGGTAGAGTTCGTCGAAGCGGCGGATCTTGCTGGTGATGAGACGGGCGGCGATGGAGAGCCGTCCCTTGGCCATGAAGAGGTTGACGCGGAAGCGGACGCCCTTCTCGAAGTCATAGGCGAAGTCGACCGAGCCGTATTTATGGAGGTCCTCGATCTGTTCTTCGCTAAGGATGGCGCGGGCGATGGTCCAGAACTCGTCGGTGTCGACGGGCTCGCAGTCCAGGGGCTTCAGGGCGCCGCGGATGCGGAGTTTCGGACAGGTCTCGGACTTCATGATGAGGTCCGAGGCGTCGAGTTTCATACAGGCCTTGAGGAACTGGCCCCAGCGGGTCTCGAAGGGGTCGCCGCGCTTCTTCGTTGGGAGTGCGACGTGCCCGGTGTGCTCTGCGGGGCTATGTGCCGATTCCGTTTCCACGCTCATTGAAGACTCGCTTCCAAAGGACAGGGACAGGATGGTTGTCTGGGCGTGTCCCACCATGTGCTGGCCGCGCCACGCCCGACGCGCCAGCGTAGCCGAAAGAGGGTGGGCGACGCGACGGGGGTGACACGATATCAACCCGCGCGACATCCGCCACAGGCTGTCGGCCAAGCCCTGTCCATTCGTGTCGAGGGCGGTATGGGTTGCAGAAGTGCCAAGATCCGAACACGGGCCGAGCGAGGATCCCGCGACGATCGACGCGGATATCCCCCGGTGGTCGCTCACGCGAACCGGAGCACGCGCCTAGTAGTTCCACTCGGGAATTCGCGAGGGAGTCCGGCTGCCGAAGATTTCAAGGGCGCGCTTCACGATGTCGGGCTGCGACGCGGAAATGTCCCTCGTTTCCGAGGGATCGGAGGCGAGGTCATAGACCTCAACAGGACCCTGGGGCTTTGCCTTGGCGTTTCGGCGGATTGCCTTCATGTGGCCGATGCGGACGGCCTGCCACCCCTTGCCATCGGGGTATTCCCAGTAGAGATATTCGCGGTTGGGGAGATCGCCGCTGGCGCGGACGACGGGCGAGAGGTCGATGCCGTCGAGGCCGGTAGGCGGTGTGGCGCTGCAGAGGGCGGCAATGGTGGGGAAGAGGTCCCAGGAAGCGACGGGGATGGTGGACACGCCGCGAACGTGGCCCGATAACCCGTTAGAAATCCAAGTTGCGATGAGGGGGACGCGGATGCCGCCCTCGTAGAGGTCCATCTTTCGGCCACGAAGTCCTGCGGTGCTATTGAAGAAGGTGCTGTCGGCGCCGCCGACGTTGATGGTGGGGCCGTTGTCGCTGGTGAAGATGACGAGGGTGTCGCGGTCCTTGCAGCGTTCGCGGAGGCGAGCGATGAGCGTGCCCACGTCGCGGTCCATCCGGGTGACCATGGCGGCGTAGGCGGCGTGAGGCTCGGGATGCGGGAGGTAACTCTTGCCGGTGTAAGGCTTCTCATCGATCTTGCCGCGGTATTCGGCGATCGAGTCCTCGGGCACTTGCATGGCGACATGGGGCACGGTGGTGGCGAAGTAAAGGAAGAACGGCGAGTTCGCGCTTTGATCGATGAACGAGAGTGCTTCCTCGCGCATGAGATCGGGCGCATAAGTGCCTGAGGTCTCGGTGCCGCTGGTGTACGTGGCTTTGTTGCCGGGGAGATCGATGCGGGCGTTGTTGCGATAGAGCCAGGTCGGATAGTGGCTATGGGCGTGGCGTTGGCAGTTGTAGCCGAAGAAGAGATCGAAGCCGTGGCGCGCGGGGTCGCCGGATGATCCGGGCGGGCCGAGGCCCCACTTGCCGATGGCGGCGGTGGCGTAGCCGCGGGCTTTAAGTGTCTGCGCGATGGTGACGGCGGACTCGGAGATCGGCTCCTGACCCTCGGGCTGAATCTCCTTGTTGTCGCGGATTTCGCTGTGCCCGGTGTGGCGGCCTGTGAGCAGCACGCAGCGCGAGGGTGCGCAGACGGCGCTGCCGGAATAAGAGTTGGTGAAGCGGACGCCCTGGGCGGCGAGGGCGTCAAGGTGCGGGGTGCGGATGAGTTTCTGCCCGTAGCACCCGAGTTCGCCATAGCCGAGATCGTCGGTCACGATCAGAACGATGTTGGGAGGCGGAGTGACGGCGTCGGCCGGCTCGGCGCGCACCTCATCGGGGCAGGAGCAGACGTGCGAGGCGCAGGCCGCAAGAGCCAGCATGAGCAAGCCCGCGGCAGTCGCCGCGGCAAGTCTGCGCAGTGGCGGAACGATGAAAGCCGATGGTCTGCGGAGCATCATGCAGACCAGCGTACCGAACGTGGGAATGTCGCGCGGATACATACCAGCGCGTAGCGATCAACGTCGAACGAATCGCCCGCTCGCCCGTGCTTAGAGGCCCGTCGCGTTGATGGAGTCGTCGAAGAATTTCACCAGGTCGATCGGGGCGGCCTTGCCCGAATCGTCGGTGCGGAACGTGTTTCCGTCTGGATTGAGGAAGTTGTAGCCGTAATTCAGCACGCGATTGGGGACCTGCCCGACACCCTTGGACGTGGAAGAGAGGTACATGCCGTCCGGGCTGGCGGCGTGGAGCACGAGTTTGCCGCGTGCGGCGGTGGGGAGGATGGATGCCACGCTTGGGTTGTTTGCGTCGATGGAGTTGGAGAACGTCGGGCTCCCCAGAAGCCCGGTCAGCGTCGCTTCGATCGCGTCGGTCGGCACGCCGGCGCCGATCAGGCTGTATTCCGGGTTGGCGCCCTTGTTCTGGTCCTTCCCGAGTTTGCCCAGCGAGGTTGCCTTGAGGAACGCGGCGTTGGAGTTCCAGTAGAAGTGGGCCGCCTTCTGATTCGAACTGACGCGTGCGAAGTTCTGGGGTCCCGAGTTTCCGCCGTCGAACTGGACGGGCCCGGTCGCGGTCTCATCCTCGCACCAGGCGAGGATCGGCGTGCCGAAGGCGTCGACCAGGTCGGGCAGTGCTTTCTTCCCGAGCGTGCCGAACTGTTTGACGCTCTTGTCGGTGGCGACCTGCGCGACGTAGTACTTGGCCGGGGGGACGAAGTAACCCTTGTTCTGTTTGGCGGTCCCGTCCACGACGCCGATCTTGGTCGGGGAGATGATGACCACTTCCGAAGGACGGCGTCTGGGGTTGAAGGGCGCGGCCGGGATTCCGTCGTTGGTAGAGGACGACGAGATGGGCCCGAATCCCGTGCCCACGATGCCGCCGGCGAGATCGATCAGGATGTTCTCCATCGCCGACATGCCCTGAGAGTTGGCGTTATCGTCGGCGCCCATGTCCTTGGCCGAGTAATACCCCGGCAAGCGCCTCTGGTCCGTCTGGAACGCAGCCGACGCCTGATTCACCTGGGCGAGCAACTGCTGGGTCGCGCTCGTCTTGGCCGACTTTCGCGCCTTGGCCAGCGCCGGCACCGTGATGCTGATCACGATCGCGATGATGAAGATCACGATCAACAACTCAACCAGCGTGAACGCGCGGCGTGCGAGGCGTCCTGTGCGATTGTGCATGCGCGTCTCCTTCAGGGAACGGCAGAACTCGACCGGCGGGCCCGCCCGAACGGACAAACCGCCACCAACTCCAACACCCGGCCGGCGGACACCGACCCCTTTCGGAGGAAACCGTTGGACTGTTCGTGCGACCCAGTCCCGCGGGTTCCCGCCGTACGGATAAGTCTTGGTGATCGGCCCGTCAGAATGACGCGCCGAACCGGCGAAATGCCACGAAAACAATAGCAGATCGTCCCAATCCGCGGCGCCACGCTCCCTCGAAACCCCTCATTCGGTTTCCGATCGGTCCCTGCCCACGAAACTCTCGATTGTCCCCTGCCCTTCGCTGTCCGATACTTCTCTCCCGTGTCCAAGCACAAGGTTCAATCTCCCACCGACGACGCCCGAGCCACCTCCGCCGCCGACACACTCAGGCGGGGCGGGCTCGTGCTCCTCCCGACCGAAACCGTCTACGGCATAGCCGCCTCCGCCGCCGATCCCGTCGCCGTCGCCAAACTTCGCGCGCTGGGCGCCCGCGGGCTGCTCGCCTGGCACGCCCCTTCCGCCCAGGCCGTCATCGACGCCATCAACATCACCGCGCCCGTCCACCTCCGACTCATCGAGCGTTGGCTTCCCGGCCCGGTGCGCCTGCTCGTCGAGATCCCCGACGCCGCCGTCATCGAAGAACGCATCCACGCCGCGCCCGGCGTGCTTGCGACCTCCGATCCCGTCGTCTGTGTCCGCGTACCCGGGCATGAGCCCGCGCGCCGCCTCATCGAACGCGCCGGCGTCCCCATCGTCGTTGCCGGTGTTCCCGCCATGGGCCTGGGCGACGGGCGCACGCCCCGCAACATCACAGGCGTCGACTTCATCATCGACGACGGCCCGACCAAGATCGGGCTGACCTCGACCGCCGTCCGCCTCACTCGCGCCGGCGGCTACGTCGTCGAGTCCGCCGCCGCCGTTCCCGCCGCCGATATCCACAAGTCCATGACGCGCCGCGTGCTCTTTGTCTGCACCGGCAACACCTGCCGAAGCCCCATGGCGGAGGCGGTCGCGCGACAACTCCTCGAACGCGAAGGCGCCGCCGGCGAATTTGCCAGCGCGGTGAGCGCCGGCGTGGCGGCCTCGGGGAGCGCGCCCTCAACGCCCGAAGCGCTCGACGCGCTCGCGCGACTCGGCATCGTCGCCCCTGTCCATCGCTCCCGCCGCGTCACGCGCGATATGGTCGAAGAGGCCGAGGCCGTCTACGCCATGACCGCCGCCCATCGCGATGCGATTCTCAACATCGCCCCCGGCGCTCGCGATAAGGTCGAGCTCCTCGACCCCGACGGCAACGATATCGAAGACCCCGTCGGCATGGGACAGACCGTCTACGACCGCACCGCCGAACGCCTGCTCCGCCTCGTCCGCGAACGCCTCCGCGAACGCGGGCTCATCCGCGAGTAATCCTCAGTACCACGCTCCCGCAGGTCCGTCCTCGTGCCGCCGAGGTCGTCGTCGACATCGGTGCTCCCGACGCCTCTTTCCACGCCACTTTTCGCCCTCCCCCCGCTGGACTCCAGCCCTCACACCACTTTCAATCTCAGCGGCGTCGCCCCAACCGCGCGCCAGGGAGTCCCGCATGAAGATCGGCATCGGCGCAGACCACCGCGGCGCTCCCGCCGCCAAGCTTTTGGCTGACAAGTTCCGCCGCGAAGGACACGAAGTCCACGTCTACGGCGAGTGCTCCGGCGCCTCCTGCGACTACCCCGAATCCGCCTACCTCGTCGGCTCCGCCGTCAACACCGGAAAGATCGAACGCGGCATCCTCATCTGCGGCACCGGCATCGGCATGAGCATCGCCGCCAACAAGGTCAAGGGCGTCCGCGCCGCCGTCGCACACGACGAACTCACCGCCGGCCTCTCCCGCTCCCACAACAACGCCAACGTCCTCTGCCTCTCCGCCGATCTCCTCGGCCAACGACTCATCGAGAAGATCTCCGAGACCTTCCTCGCCACCGAGTTCGAGGGCGGCCGCCACGCCCGCCGCGTCGAGAAAATCTCCGCCATCGAACGCGGCATCGAACCCTCCAGCATCCAGTAACACCTCGGTCGCTTCATGGCCCTGGGTAGCCCGCCGTCCCCGCGGGCATGTGTGTTCACTTGCTCCGGGTGGCGTGGTCAAAGTCCGCCTTGGGGCCTTGACCACGTTCTTCCACGCCGCCGATGAGCGGGGGCCTTCATCGGTAGCCCGACCGTGAGGGAGGGCGTTCCTTCCGCATTCTCGATGCGAATCGGGGGGTCGAAAATCCCCACTTCCCGCGATTTTCATGGCACCCGCCGCGATCCCGTGTCATGTTCCATCCGGGGATCGTGCGCGCGGGCGGCCCGCCTTCATCAGTAGCCCGACCGTCAGGGAGGGCGCGCGTTGGGCATTTCACCACGGAGTGCCGACCTACCAGGACCATTCGATGAACCGCCTACTCGTCACTCTCTCCATGCTCGCCGCCTGCCACGCCGCCCTCGCCCAGCCGTGGACCTTCACGAAGATCGTGGACACGGACACGCAAGTGCCCGGCGGCGCAGGCACCTACACCGGTTTCGACGCGATTTCGATCGACGGCGGGCGCGTAGGCTTCATCGGAAGAGATTCATCGTTCTACTTCGGCGTATACGACTCAATCGGTGGCGCTTCCCGAAGGATCGCGGATCGATTCACGGACCTGCCCAATGCAAACGAGAAGTTCCAATCCGATCTGTTCAGTCTGCTTCCGGGCACGGCGGCGGGCGGATCATCGCTGAGCTTCTTCGGGGCCGGAACGACCCTCGGGGGCTTGTACACGCATGATGGAACGAGCCTGCGAGTGCTCGTTGACAACTCGGTTCATATCCCGAACAGCACCGACTTCTTTGGTGTTGACATCGCGGCGCATGATGTTCATGGCGACGACGCCGTGTTTCGTGCGCGCGGTATGACGAGCGGGGGCTCCGGTGTGTACCGCAAAAGAGGGGCCAACTTCGAGACTGTGGCCGACCAGACCATGAGCCCGCCCAATCGCGCGGACCTGTTCAGCCGGTTCAAGAGTTGGAGGCTTGAAGGCGATTCTACTTATTTCTCGGCCGATACGGCGACGGGCTACTCCGCCCTCTTCAAGAGTCAGGGAGGCGTGCTCTCGACGCTTGTTGACGACACGACGAGTCTGCCGGATGGACGGCACCTTTCCAACCCGAATGGGCCGTGCCCCGATGGCGAGACAGTCCTCTTCAAGGCCAGCGTCGGCACGGGACATGACGTGCTTGCCACCAAGTCTGGTGAGTCGATTCAGTTGATCGTCGATGACGCGATGGACCCGCCGGGCCCTTCCACAAGTTTCAACGGCATCAACCAATTCGACTACCAGAATGGCACGCTCGTTTTCGGAGCCAACGACCTGACGATTTACACCAACTATGGCGGCGTGCTCCAGAGACTCGTCGGTCCCGGTGACATCATTGACGGCAAAGTCGTGACGAGCGCGTTGTTCTACAACCACGGCTTCGACGGCACGGCCGCTGCATTCTGGGTGACGTTTCAAGGCGATAGCTCGTTCCACTACGATCGTGCGATCTGCACCGTCACCATCCCCGCGCCCGGAGCAGCGGGGCTTGTGCTTGTTTCCGCGTGGGCGGCATTCTCCCGAAAGCATCGCACTGCCTGACGAGAAGTCGCAGGCAAAGGGCCATGACCATGTGCAGCGGCAACATACTTCGCGTGCTTGGTGTCATGTTGACGGCGGCAGTGGCGTGCGCGACTGCCTCGGCCCAGCCGTGGAGTTTCACGAAGATCGTGGACACGGACACGATGGTTCCGGGCAGGAGCGAGAACTTCAACATCGGGGATGCATTCCAGAGCATTAGTGTCTACGGCGATCGCGTCGCGTTCCGCGGACGCAGCCATACGGGCCTGACGGGTGCGTATGAGTGGCGCAACGGCGTGGGGCGTGCCGTCGCCGACCGCACCGTCGCGCTCCCGCGCGGCGGCGGTAACTTCAACAGTGTGAGTGCCGTGTCGATTTCGGCGACGAGCGTGACGTTTCAGGGCGGGAACGGCAGTAGTGTCAGCGGCTACTATGCCGAAAACGGAACCACACTAAGCCGAGTGGTTGATACGCTCGACATCGCCCCCGAGCGCGGCATCGCGTTCAATGGCTGGGGAACCGATCACCATGCGGAAGGTGATTCGGTCCTGTTCAAGGGCTACACGTCAACCCAGACCTCGTTCCAAGGTCTCTACCGCAACGATGGTGGCACCCTTTCCCGAGTTGTGGACATGACGATGAGTCCGCCCAATCGATCGGACCTGTTCAGCCGATTCTACGACTGGAGGCTTGAAGGTAAGACCACATACCTCACCGGCGAAACAACTTTGGGATATCAGGGCATCTTCAAGCACGACGGCGGCGTGCTAAGCACGCTGGTCGATACCACGATGAGCCTCTCGGATGGGAAGAAGTTGATCGCCGTTGGTGATGTGCGGCCGTACCAGCAGGAAATCGTCTTCCAAGCGTTCACAGCGCCGGATCACCAGTTCATCGCGAGCAAGTCGGGCGATTCGATCGACATTCTCGTGGATGCTCTCTCCGACCCGCCCGGACCGTCCACGGGGTATCAAGGCATCAATCAAATCGACTACAAGAGCGGCACGCTCGTGTTCGGAGCCAACGACTTCGCGATCTACACCAACTACGGTGGCCAACTCCAACGAGTGATCGGTCCCGGCGATGTGCTGAACGGAAAGCTTGTGACCGGTGCGACGTTCTACGAGCAGGGATTCGATGGCACCACCGCCGCCTTCTGGGTGTATTTCCAAGGCGATAGCTCCTTCCACTACGACCGCGCCATCTACACCGTCACCATCCCCGCGCCCGGAGCTGCGGACCTCGCGCTAATCCCCGTCCTCGCCCTTTCTTCTGCACGCCGCCGCCGCCCTCCCGCTCCCTGACCCCGCACCGCTCCGGTCCTCCTGGTTCCTCCCCGCTTCTCCCCTCACCTCCGTGCCATCTGCGTTCCTCTTCTCGGTGCCTCTGTGTTGACCCTTCCCACTTCGGGGTTTCTCTGCTCCCCCCTGATTCCTCTGAGTTCTCTTCTGTTCTTCTTCGCGAACTTCGAGCCTTCGAGTTCCCTCTTCTCTTCCCCTCGTGCCCAGCGCCTCCCTGTATACTCCGCGCATGCCCGAGGACGACCCGCGATCGCCCGTCCTCTCCCGCCGTGCCTTCAGCGCCGGCGCACTTTCGCTCACCACCGCGCTGGCCGCACGCTCCTTCGCCTTTCAACCAACCACGCAGCCCGCCGCCCAGCCCGCGTCGCTTTCCGACGCTGACTGGCTCGAAGACCAGGCACGCCGCGTCGTCGCCTCCTCCCTCCTCCGTGCCGGAGAGACCCGCGGCCCATACACCAACTCCACCCCCTTCGACCTCCACGTCCCCGGCGGAAACATGGGCTACCCCGCCTTCTGGGTCCGCGACGCCGCCATGATGCTCGGCGCCGATCTCATCTCCGCCGCCGAACTCAAAGGCTGGATCACCCTCATCGCCCGCACCATCCGCAGCGCCGACTGGAACGTCCGCGACGCCGTCGTCGTCCCCGCGTTCTTCGTCCCCGACCACATCAACTTCGACGGCAGCGCCTGCTTCTATCCCGGCTCCTACGAATCCGGCGACAAGCAGGGCGGCCCGCCGTGGGGAAAGTTCCCGCCCCTCGACGACAACTTCTACTTCCTCCATATGGTCCACGAATACTGGCGGCTCACGAACGACCTCGCCTTCCTCCGCGCGCCGATGCAGACCGCGTCCGGCGAGATGCCGCTCATCGACCTCTGCGATCGCGTCTTCCGTGCTGTTCCCTCCTCATTCCCCGATGGCCTCGTCACCGCCGGCGACATCGACACCGACAACGCCAAGGACTGGGGCTTCTGCGACAGCGTCTTCAAGTCCGGCTCGCTCTTGTTTCCCTCCATTCTCCGCTCGATCGCCTCACACCAACTCGCCGATCTCTTCATCGCCCTCGGAGACGACGCCCTCGCCAACCAGCGCGCGATGGACCGCGGCAGGATTTCGTTGAGCATGCCCGATGTCTTCCTCAAACCTCGTGACGACGAAAGTAAGTCCACGACTTCCGAAGCCTGGCTTCACTCCGCCACCGAAGTCGGCAACCAGCCCGACGTCTGGGGCAGCGCCTTCGCGGTCGCCTCGCGTGTGATTCAGGACGAAGCAGCCGCCCGCGTCTCCCGCGCCCTCGTCCGCGCTTTCCGCGATAAGACCGCCGTTCGCGACGGCCTGGTCCGCCACATCCTCACCACCGACACCAAAAGCAACGCTGGCTGGCAGAAGTCCGTCTCCCCCGTCGGCGAATACCAGAACGGCGGCTACTGGTCCACGCCCAGCGGCTGGTACATCGCCGTCATGTATGTCACCGATCCCGCCGCCGCGCGCGACATGGCACGCGACCTTGTCCGCACGCTCCGCTCATGGCTCCGCGACGACGGCACGACCCGCGCCTGGGAATGGTCCAACCCCGACACCGGCCGCGCCGCCAACGAGCTCTACGCCGCCTCCGTCGCGCTCCCCTGGATCACCCTCAAGAACGCCAACCTCCTCACCCTGCTCCGCGACGACTGACACGAGCGATCATCGCCGTGCCATCGATGCCGACTTCGACATCGGCACTCCCTTCTTTATGGACCAATCGCGATTTGCTCCGCCAGATCGTGCCTTCCCTTGCTCCGGGTGGCGTGGTCATGGCCCGCCGCGGTGGTTTGATCATGTGCTTTGAGCCTCACCGCGTCGCACCGCAACGCACCAATCTGGGCAACATCGCTCGAAATTCGTTCGGTGGCCTTGCCCCCAATCGGCCGCCAGCCCGCGGTTCTCGGTCCTACTCCGCGTTAATCTCAGCCCTCACCCATCCACTTCCTCTTGAGCGTGTCGCCTCTGCGCGTAAACTATCTTGCAGATTTGTTCCCTCGCGGCGCCGTGAGATAGCGCCACGACAAGAGAAGGAGATGAGACATGAAGACGTTTGCGGCGTTGGTGGTTGTGTCGTTGGCCGGGCTCGCGAATGCCCAGCCCACCCAGGTGTTCTATTCCAATTTCGACTCCGGCCAGCCAGCCGAACTCTCCGGCGCGGGCGGCCTGGAATCCGTCTTTGGCTTCGCGGGCGCGGGCAACACCGGTGACACCTTCACCGGAAACCTCTGGCGCAACGACGGCTGGTCCATGACCACCCTCACCCTCACCAACCTCCCCGCCCACGACTCCGTGTCCGTCGGCTTCCTCCTGGCCTTCATCGATTCCTGGGACAGCACCAACGGCAGCCCAGCGCCCGATTGGTTCAACCTCGATATTGACGGCACGAACTTCCTCCAACTCACCAGCGCCAACGCCTCCGGCAACGTCATCTACGGCGGCGATCAGATCTACTGGGGCGGCGCCGGCTGGAACGGCTCCTGGTGGGACCGCGCCTTCGACATGGGCAACGAATCCCTCATTCAGAACATCCCGCACACCGCCAGTTCCCTCACCCTCGACTTCTACGCCTCCGGCGGCGGCTACCAGGGCGGCATCGATGAGTCCTTTGCCATCGACAACCTCGACGTCATCGTGAACGTCGTGCCCGCGCCCACCGCGGCCGGCCTCGTCCTTGCCGGCGCGCTCGCATCGCTCCGTCGTCGTCGCTGATCGCGATCACCGACCATGAATCCCGATCGGCCCGCGCCGATCGCTTCACGCTCCAATTGACAAGGGCCGTTCCCACGACGGGAGCGGCCCTGTCATTTTCGTCCCGGACGACGTGAGCCGCTCCGGGGTGAGCGGCGATGTCAGGTCAGGCCCATCCAGTCGGCGCTGGCGACTTCTTTCCAGCGAGCCCGGATCATCTTCTGGGTTTCCTCGCTGAGCGCCCCGGCCTTGAGGAGTTCGGCGTTCTGACGCCAGCGTTCGGGCTTGCTTGTGCCCACGATGCACACGCACACGCCCGGCTGGAACGCCGTGAAGCGCAGGGCCGTCCCCGCCGCGCCGTCCGGTCCGCTGTCGCTCCGCTTGTCGCCGGTCGCGAATGGATAGGCCAGTTTTTCCAGGCGCTTCCAGTATTCGACGACGTAGCCGTTGTCGGGCTGCTTGTCGTGGCGCCACACGGCGTTGGCGATCGGGCGTTTGGCGATCACGCCCATGCCCTTCTCCTTCGCCAAGGGGAGCGTCAGATCGATGCACTCCTGGTCGACGATGCTGCACGAGGTCTGGAGCGAATCAAACCTGCCGGATTCGACGGCGTAGCGCGCCGCCTTGGAATCGCCCGAGTATCCGATGTAGCGGACCTTGCCTTGCTTCTTGGCGGTTTCGAGCGCCTCGATGCACTCGCCCTTCTGCAGTGTTTCCAATGAACACGAGTGCAACTGGATCAGGTCGAGCACGTCGGTCTTGCAGCGCTTGAGCGACAGTTCGATGGAGTGCATCAGCGAGTCTTTGTCCCACGCATCGCCGCGCCCGCCGTCCTTCTTGGCGTGCCCGCACTTGCTGAAGAGATAGAACTCCTTGCGGCGTCCGGCGATGGCGCGCCCGATCTGCTCTTCCGAATCGACGTAGCACTCGGCGGTGTCGACGACGTTCAGGCCCTGGTCCAGGGCAGCGTTGAGGATCTTGTCGACGACGCTCTGCTCGGTGCGCTCAAAGCCGATCTCGGCCGAGCCGAACCCGAGGATGGCGACCTTCATGTCGGTCTTGCCGAACTGGCGGCGCTCCACGTCGATCCTCGCGGGCGTGCCGGGCTTGTTCTCCGGCTTGGCCGCGGGTTGGGCCGCCTGCTGCATCGCGGATGACGCGGCGTTCATCGCGCCAGAGACAAGAACGGTGGCGGCGGCGGAGCGCTTCAGGAAATCCCGGCGAGTCGAATCAGACATGACGACCTCCTTTGAAGGGATGCGCCATGGTACCACGGAATACAGGTGATCAAAGAGTCAACGTAGCGGCGTTGTGTTTCGGTTACGGCTTCCCGCCGCCGAACAGCCATTCCCACACTTCCGTCGCCCCGATCGCCTCGGCCTGTCTGGCCGCCTCCGCCTCGATCTCCGAGTAATCCTTGACAGTCGGCGCGCCCGCGAGGCTCGGCGACGGCCCGTCGAGGCGCGTCAATCCCAGCGCCCCATCACCCGACACGCTGATCACCCATCGCCCCTCCGACAGCGTGCGGTACACCGCCTTGCCGTGCGACGCAAGAGGTCCATTCCAATCCACGCTCGCAAGTTCCGGCTCGATCAGCAGCCCCTTTTCGGGCGGCGTCCTGGCATCGAACACGCGCCGGATCCAGAGCCGCTGATCGATCACCGCGTAGTCGACGTAGATCTCGCCCTTGGGGTCGTACGGCGTGTCTATCACGCGCTCGGCGCCGTCCTGTGTCCGAACGCGCACCGAGAGTTTTCCCTTCTCAACCACCAGTTCCGACACCGCCGCTCGCTTGATCGCCTCGTTGTAGGTCGAGCGCAGGTGCTCGTAGTCCTTCGACAGCGTCGCCAGCCGCTGCTTGTACACGTGGGCTGTCAGGTCCGCGCGGACGAGTCGATACCCAATCGCGCCGGCGGCCACGATCGCCATCACCGCCGTGATCCAGCCAAGAATTTTCCATGGAAGCGTCATGTCCGTTCTCCACCCCTCGCCGTCGCTCTTCAAGATCGACCATCCGGCGCGATCAGGACAAGAAGCGATCGAGTCTATGGCAGGGCGCTGCGCAGGGGCTGGTGTTCCGATCCGTAGGTGAGGGCGAGCCTTGTGGCCGCTCCATCGCTCCGCGGCGTGCACGCCGGGTCGGGAGGCACGATCCGAACCGGGCGTCGTGATCGGTCAGGACGCGAGAAACATGAACGCGGAATCAGCGAGATCGCGGGGTGCCACGAACGACAGAGGGTTCGGCGGACCGAAATCGAAGAGCGGGTTGATCCCGCGGGGTGCTTACACGCCCTCGGACTTGCCGATCTGCCACTCTTCGAGTTCGATCGGGGCCTGGCGTCCGAAGATCGTGACGAGCACGCGGACGAGGCCCTTGTCGGGGAGGAGTTCGTCGACCGTGCCCTCGTAGCCCTGGAACGGGCCTTCCTTGATCGTGACGTGCTCGCCCTTTTCAAAGACCATGCGCACGGAGGGCTGGTCCTCGGGCTTGCGGCTGTCGACGAGCATCTTCTCGATCTCGTGCTCTTTCATCGCGGTGGGACGTCCCGCGGTGCCGACGAAGTCGCCCACGCCCGTCGTTTCCTTGATGAGGAAGAAGACATCCTGAGGGATGCGGCCGTCGGGCTCGAGTTTCATCTCGACAAAGACGTATCCGGGGTAGAGTTTGGTCTCGGTGATCTTGGTTTTGCCGGCCTTGATCGTCTTGGTCTTCTCGGTGGGGACGAGGATTCGCCCGACCAGATGGGCCATGTTCTCGATCTGGACCTTGCGGAGCAGGGTCTCGCGGACGCTCGATTCCTTGTTGGACGCGACGCGGAGCACGAACCAGTTCATGCCTTCCTGGCGCAGCGGGCCGTCGGCGTCGAGCAGTCCTTCACGATGGGCGGTGTCGGTCATGTCCAAGTTCTCCGCCGGGCCGCGCGATTGCGGCGTGGGGCGTTGATGAAGCGAACGCACGAATCAGAATGGCTCCTGCACGCCGACCCGGAAGGGCTACTTGTGCAGGAGTCCGATGCTCCGGAATACCGTGACGAAGCCGAAATCGAAGACCCAGAGAAGACCGGCGATGAGGAAGCAGGCGGCGATGACCACCCAGGTCGAACCGAAGACTTCGCGCTTGGTCGACCAGTGAACCTTCTTCATCTCGCCGTCGGTTGCGATGAGAAACTCGGCGCTCCTGGGCTTCACGCCGACGAAGATGTAGGTCAGAACGACGCCCAAGATCAGGATTGCCGCGGCGACCGCGGCCTGAAGGTACAGGATGTTGAAGAGAGGAACGCCCACGGCTGTCGCGACGGTGTAGCGATTGCCGCCGATGAGCACGGCCTGTCCGCCCACCTCGACCGGATCGTGGTTGTTCACCATTTGCGGGTCTTTGATGGTGAGGTTGCCCTGGGCGTCGCCTTCCTTGACGTAGGAGGCGATGGTCGCGTTGCCGATGCGAACGGCGGCGGGTCCCTTGCCGGGGGTTTCGTCCATCAGGTCGACCGTGCCCGTGCCCGCCGGGGCCTCGGTCACACCCCTGAGTCCGAGCACCCATGACTGCATGGGGATCGGGACGGCCTGCATCTGCTGGGCTGACCATGCGGCGGTGACGAGGAACAGAAGCCCGACGACACAGGCGGTCAGGACACGGACCCAGTAGCCCTGGCCCGGGCGATAGATTCCCAGGCCGTGCTTGTGGTGCGTCGTGCCGTCACCGGAATCACCGGAATCGGGAACACGCCGGGAGGGACTTGAACCCGCAACCTGCGGATTTGGAATCCGCTGCTCTGCCAATTGAGCTACCGGCGTAGGGGACGATTTGGATGAGCCGTGTTCCGGCACTGGATTACTTCCGCTTGACCTTGTGGAGGGTGTGACGACGCAGGCGAGGCGAGTACTTCTTCAGGCCTTCCTTGAGGCCCTCGGGCATGCCGCCCTTGGTGTTGACTTCGGTGCGGTAGTTGAGATCGCCGGTCTCCGTACACTGGAGCCAGAGGTACTCACGAGCCGCTGCTTTCTTCTTGGCCATAGGGTCACTTCAATTTTCAGGGCCTTGGGGTTCGCCCAGGGCGGTGCGAGGCGCGGATGGCCGCGCGTGGATTCCTCTGTTCGGGCGATCCCTGCCCGCGGATCGGTGCGAACGTCGGTCCCCGACGCTCGCCGTTGGCCGAAGAGAGGTGTGTCCCTTCAGACAACGCCGTCCGAGCACCCCTTTGGGCCCTCGGACGGACAGTTCAAGTCTAGGCCGGTCAAATCGCGGCGCGACGGAACGCGAGTCCCGAGCGACGAGGTTGACCGGTGGTCTCTTGGCCGCTCCCTGACGCAACGGGAGGACGCTTTGCAAAGTCCGGTCGGGGGTGTCCCCCCGACCGGCGGAAGTCGTGAGCCAGACGGATCGTCAGGCGATGATCTCGGTGACGGTGCCGGAGCCGATGGTCTTACCACCCTCGCGGACGGCGAAGCGAACGCCCTTCTCCATGGCGACGGGCTTGTCCATGAGGTCGATTTCCATTTCGACGTTGTCGCCGGGCATGCACATCTCGGCGCCGCCGAGGAGCTTGCAGGAGCCGGTCACGTCGGTGGTGCGGAAGTAGAACTGGGGACGGTAGCCGGAGAAGAACGGGGTGTGACGTCCGCCTTCTTCCTTGGTGAGGACGTAGACCTGGCCCTTGAACTTGGTGTGGGGCTGGATCGAGTTGGGCTTGCAGAGGACCTGGCCGCGCTCGATGTCGTCCTTTTCAACGCCGCGGAGCAGGGCGCCGACGTTGTCGCCGGCCATGCCGCTGTCGAGGGTCTTGTTGAACATCTCGACGCCGGTGACGACGGTGGACTTCTTCTCGGAGCGGAGCCCGACGATCTCGACGGTCTCACCGACGCGGATCTGGCCGCGTTCGATACGCCCGGTGGCGACGGTGCCGCGGCCCTTGATCGAGAAGACGTCTTCGACGGACATGAGGAAGGGCTTGTCGACCTCGCGGGTGGGATCAGGGATCCAACTGTCGATGGCGTTGAAGAGGTCATCGATGGGCTTGCAGATCGTGTCGTCCTTGGGGTTCTCGAGGGCGGCCTTGGACTGACCGCGAATCACCGGTGTGGTGTCGCCCGGGAAGCCGTACTTCTTGAGGAGTTCGCGGACTTCGAGTTCCACGAGGTCGAGGAGTTCGGGGTCATCGACGAGGTCGACCTTGTTGAGGAAGACGACGATGTAGGGCACGCCGACCTGGCGGGCGAGGAGGACGTGCTCGCGGGTCTGGGGCATGGGGCCGTCGGCCGCGGAGACGACGAGGATGGCGCCGTCCATCTGGGCGGCGCCGGTGATCATGTTCTTGACGAAGTCGGCGTGGCCGGGGCAGTCAACGTGGGCGTAGTGGCGGTTGGGGGTCTCGTACTCGGTGTGAGACGAGGCGATGGTGACGGTCTTGTTGGCGTCGCGGACGGTGCCGCCCTTGGTGATGTCGGCGTAGGACTTGATCTCACCGCCGAAGCGGGCCGCCGAGCGGGCCGAGAGGGCCGCGGTAAGAGTCGACTTTCCGTGGTCGATGTGACCGATGGTGCCGACGTTGACGTGTGGTTTGGTACGAGCGAATGTGCCTTTAGCCATGTCCGACGACCTCCGATCATGATCCCGCAACGGGGATCTTCGACCTCGAAGAGTCCGCACCCGAAGCGAGGAGCCGCGACGGATAAGGACCGAAAGAACCTCACCGGCCGAGCGTGGGCAACGCCCGATTCGGTGAACAAGTGTTCGATCATCCGGCACGAACTGGGTCGTGCAGGAGTCCCGACGAGCCGCTGATGGGGATTGAACCCATGGCCTCACCCTTACCAAGGGTGCGCTCTACCACTGAGCTACAGCGGCCTGTGCCCCGGCGAGTGGCCGCGCGGGACGATAGGCCAAAATGTCAACCCACCCGGGAAACGGACCCCGAGCGAGCGTGGATCGTATGCCCGCAGGGGGGACGGTCAACACGGGACGCTCCAAGCCCCATTCCCAGACTCTGACGCGGGTTTGGACGATAGAAATCGGTCGTCGACCATGCCAAACAATATGCAAATCTAGAGAAGATGGGTGGTTGACATGGTCCGATCGGGATTGTGGGGCGGGCCATGAGCGTGAAGGGTTACGCCGGGTTTGGCAATGCCCGCAACTCGGGGGTGGGGCGGGCCGAATCTGAGAGACCTGCAGGGAGAGTGCCATGGGCCAGCGAACCAGAGCGATGGTGGCGGTGTCGGCGTGCCTTGCGTTGGCGATCAGCGCCGGTGCGGCGGACACGATTGTGGTGCCCACGTCGCGCGGAGTGACGACATTCCTGGTCGAGAGCGTGGCGCTGGCACGGTCGGCGGCGTGGCGCGTGAACGCGGATATGGCGGGCAAGGACGGTGTGATCCCCCCGCCCACCCCGGGGTATGAACTGACATCGAGGGTCATCGTTCGCGGCGCTCGTGACACGGTGAACGCGGCGCTTGCCTCGTCGCGGAAGGCGATGGTTGCCTCACCGGTCGAGGGGGCGCCGGGCTTTGTGGGAGTGGAGGCCTTGACGATCCAAGGGGCGGCGGCGCTGGCGACAACGCTGCGTGGTGCGGGGTTCAGGGACGCGTGCGTTGACGTGCGCCGCCCCATGCCGCTGCGTTCGATACCGACCGATCCGGACCTTGGGCAGCAATGGCATTTGAGCAACGCGTTGTACGCGCCGGCGGACGTGAACATCGACGGTGCGTGGAACCTTGGGTATACGGGCCAGGGTGTCACGATCGGGATTCTGGAGGGTGGCTTCGAGGCCGGGCACGAGGATCTGTTCGCTAACTACAACGCGTCGGCGTCACAGTCGGGCGGGAGCGCGACATCTCACGGAACATGCTGCGCGGGGGTTGCGGCGGCGGTGGGGAACAACGGCAAGGGTGGCGTGGGGGCGGCGTTCGGCGCGAAGGTCTCGCAGTTGCTGTACGGGAGCGACTCGCAGACAGCGACGGCGCTCGGCTACAAGAATGACGTCAACTGGATCAAGAGCAACTCGTGGGGCCCGACGGACGGCGGGTACATCGCGTCGATGACGGAGGTGGAGTTGGGCGCGATCCAGGGCGCGGTTGACACGGGTCGTGGAGGGCTGGGGACGATCTTCGTCTGGGCCGCGGGGAACGGGGGAACGATCGATCGTGTCGATTACGACGGGTACGCATCAAGCCGGTACGTGGTGAGCGTTGGGGCGATCGGGGACGAGGACTATCGTGCGTATTACAACGAGTTGGGCTCGTCGCACCTGGTGGTCGCGCCGTCGAACGGGAACACGCGGGGCGTGTACACGACGGACGTCACGGGCGGGGGGGGGTATTCGAGCGGCAACTACACGGCGGATTTCGGCGGGACGAGTTCCGCGTGCCCGCTGGGCGCGGGGGTGATCGCGCTGATGGTCGAGGCCAACCCGGGCCTCACCTGGCGCGACGTGCAGCAGATCCTGATCGCGACGGCCCGCAAGTGCGACCCATCCAATTCGCAGTGGGTGCTCAACGGCGCCGGACATTGGGTCAATTACAATTATGGGTTCGGCGCGATCGACGCGAGCGCGGCGGTGAACCTGGCGCGGGTCTGGCCGGGGGTCCGGCCGGAGCGGTCGGCAGTCACGAACCCCATCGTTGTGGGCCTCCAGATCCCCGACAACAACCCGACGGGCGTGACCAGTTCGACAACGATCGGCGACAATCTGACCATCGAGACGGTCGAGGTGCAACTGAACGTGGCGCACGTGTTCGTGGGCGACTTGCAGATCACGCTCACCGCCCCTTCGGGCAAGTCCTCTGTGCTGGCGACCAAACGCAGCGATCCCACCGACAATTACAGCGACTTCGTGTACACGAGCCGACGCCATTTCGGCGAGAGCGCAATGGGCACATGGACGCTCACGATCGCCGATCGAGCCGGGCAGGACGTTGGCACGTGGATCGATTGGAGGCTCTTGGTCCACGGCACCGGGTGCCTATCGGATTACAACGCCGACGGCTTCGTGAACGCGCTGGACTACGACGCCTTCGCCAGCGATTTTGAATCGGGCAATTCTCCCGCGGATATCAACCACGACGGTTTCGTGAACGCACTGGACTACGACGCCTTCGCCAGCTCGTTCGAGGCGGGGTGTTGAGAGGAAGTTACGAAGTCACGAAGACATGACCTCGCGTGTCGTGTGTGCTCATCGCGGACGGGTCGGGGCGGGCCGACCGATGCTCGGGTCATCGCTCGTTCACGCGCCGCAGGTCCGTGCGACATGCCAAGTGAAACCAAAGCGGCTCGGGCGCACTTTCGCGCGCCCGAGCGCGACCTCGCCCTTCTCGTGAGGAGAACGAGTCCAAGGTGCCCGCCCACGCATTCCGCAGGCACTCAGCAAAGCACGCGGGCATCCCTTTCGGGACGTGCGCGTGGTGTTCACTGGCGAGAGAGATCCGCCACTGGGCATATGAGGAGTGTGCCCACCGTCTGAACGCGACAATGGCGCGTCCAACACACGGATCGTTTGAGAATTCGATCAGAACCGAGAAAACCCCTGGTGGTGCGCGCCCCATGGCGTTGGCGAGCGGGGGGGGGGGGGGGGGGGAGATCATTCCCTGTAATTAAGTCCGGGGGGGTGACCGAAGGGAT
>JADLFE010000007.1 GCA_020845755.1 Phycisphaerales bacterium | reverse complement strand
TGCTCATTCGGCGGTACGCCCGTCGAACGCTTCCGGCACGATCTTGCGTGCACGCTCCCGCAGCAACGCGGAAACCTGCACGTCCGAATCGAGGGCGATCGCCGATTTGGCGATCCTCTCGCACTGGCTGATGTTCACGCTCCGGATCAACCGTTTGAGTTGAGGGATAGATGAACTGGCCACGGAGAGCGTACGCAAACCGAACCCAATGAGCAACATCGCGAATTCGAGGTCGCCGGCCGACTCGCCGCAGCAGGACACAGGGATATCGGCTCGTTTGGCCTTGCGGATGACGTCCTTGATGAGACGGAGGACCGCCGGGTGAGTATGGCTATAAAGCCCTGCCACACGCTCATTTGTGCGATCAACGGCCAGGGTGTACTGGACCAGGTCATTGGTCCCGATCGAGAAGAAATCGACCTCGCGGGCGAAGGCTTCGGCCATGATCGCGGCCGAAGGAACTTCCACCATCATTCCCATCTTGAGGTCCCGATCGAAGGCCAAACCTTCTTCGGCGAGGTCGTCCATGATGTCGCGGACGTGGTACTTGGCCTGGCGGAACTCTTCGAGGGATGTGATGAGCGGGAACATGATCTTGATCGGGCCGAGACTCGACGCGCGGAGGAGGGCGCGGAGTTGGCGTTTGAACATCGGGAGGTTTCGGAGGCAGTAGCGGATGGAGCGGTTGCCGAGGAAGGGGTTGCGCTCGGGGACGTCGACGCGGGATTGGGTGTACTTGTCGGCGCCGAGGTCGACGGTGCGGATGGTGAGGGGGCGTCCGGCGGCGAGCGAGACGCAGCGGGCGTAGGCCTTGTAGTGGTCTTCCTCGGTGGGTTCGGTGGGGTTGGTGAGGTAGAGGAACTCGGTGCGATAGAGGCCGACGCCCTCGCCGCCGACGTCGATGACCTGATTGATCTCTTCGGCAAACTCGATGTTGCCGAGGATTTCGATGCGAGTACCGTCGACGGTGACGGCGGGGAGGCGGCAGAGTTCGGTGAGGGAGAGACGGAAGTTGCGAGTCTGCTCGATCTGGAGGCGATAGTCGGTGAGTTGGTCGGGGGTGGGGTTGAGGATGACGACGCCGCGATCGCCGTCGAGGATGGCGGTCATGCCTTCGGTAGCGGCGGCGGTGAGGTCCTGGCAACCGACGACGGCGGGGATTCCAAGGGCGCGGGCGACGATGGCGGTGTGGCTGGTGCGGCCGCCGAGGTCGGTGGCGAAACCGATGACGCGCGAGCGATCAAAGCCGGCGGTCTGCGAGGGCGTGAGGTCGCGGGCGAAGATGATGGTGTCGGGGGGGGCCTCGATCAGACGTGACTGCTGGGCGCCCAGCAGGTGGTGGAGCACGCGGGCGGAGAGGTCGTCGATGTCGTTGGCCTTGGTCTTGAAGGAGGAGTCGCGCGAGGCGCGGAACTTATCGGCGAGCACGCCGAGTTGATGAGACACGGCGAACTCGGCGCTGACGAGTTCCTTTTCGATCATCGTGCGCATAGGGCCGACGAGGGATTTATCCGCGAGCATGACGGCGTGGACGCGGAAGATGGCGGCGGTTTCTTCGCCCATCTCGGTCTTTGCCTGTGCGTAGAGGGCGTGGAGGTCGGCGATCGAGGCGCGGATGGCGTGGTCGAAGCGATCGAGTTCGCCCTTGGCGGTGTGAGCGGCGATGGGGCGTCGCGGGACGCGTCCGTGCTCGGTGTCGAGCACCATGACCCGCCCGATGACGATGCCCGGGGAGACACCCAGGCCCGGGTGCTGGTCGGAGCGGGGGGATGGGTGGGTCGGATCGGTCACGCCGCGGATGGTAGCGGATTCGAAAGGGACGAATCAGCCGCTGTCCGAATGAAGGACAGCAGGGATCGGCGGGCTACCGCACCTGGTTCCACCAGGCTTCGAGGGCCGCGTGGTCGAGGGCGAGGGTCTTCTGGCGTGGGGCGTCGGGTGGCGTGGGGTGCAGGGTGGCGAGGCGATCGAGGACCGTGGCCCGATCGGAGTCGGGCACGCGCTGCAGGATGTGCCAGAGCGTGACGCCATCGACCTGATCGCACGCGGCCAGGAGCGCATCGAGGTCGGCGTTGCCCGCGGCCGCGGGGTCGAAGGCGGCGAGTTGTTCATGCGTGAGCGACGACGCGATGGCGCGGGGAAGTCCGACGCGACCCGCGGCGCTGGTTCGGCATTCGAGTCCGGCGGAGACGCGTGTGAGGCCCTGCTTGCCCGAGAGTTCGACCCATCCGACGGCGACCCGGAGCAGTGTTGCGCCGTCGGGCTCAACGCTGAGCGTGTAGATGCAGCCCATGTCGGTGGCCTTGGCGGCGGGGGTGTCGACAACGAAGAGGCGGGGCGGGGCGGTGATGGTGGCGTGGAGCGTGCCGCGGGCGAGTTCCATCTGTTGCTGTTGTTTTCGTGAGCGGACGAGGCGGACGCGCGAATCGGGCTCGATGGTGACGCTACCGATGGAGGGCACCGTGAGCGTGGCGCGATCGTTGGCGGCGGTGGTGAGCCACTGCTTTTCGCGGAGATTGGAGGCGCCGGGCTGGCCGTCGATGGTGGGGGCCCCGGCGAGAACCTGGACATCCCATGGCTGTGATGACGGTCGCAGCAGCATGAAGGCCGACACTCCGATGAGAAGGCCGAGTGCGAAGAGGGTGAGCACGGCGCGGAGCGAAGGTCGCGAGGGATCGGGGAGCGAGCCGCGCAAGCGCAGCGACGCGCCGACGCGGGCGAGCGATTCATCGAGCGCGTGATCTGATGGAGCAACTGTCTGCGACGCGTTGTCACATGCGGCTGGGTCTTGAGCGCCGAGGATGGGGCGTTGAACCGGATGGCGTTGACTTGGAGGGAGAGGTGAATCGGTCATGGCGAATGCTCCGGGCAATCAGGAGCGAGTTTCTCGCGGAGGAGTTTCATGCCGCGGGTGAGATTGACGCGGACCGAGGCGTGTGTGAGCCCGAGGCGGCGTGCGATTTCCGGGCCCTGGAGTTGTTCGATGAGACGGAGCGCGAGCGATTCCTGGTAGGCCGGCGGGAGAGATCGGATCGAATCGAGGAGTTTGAGCGGCGTGAGCGACGATTCGCGGATCGCCGGCGCGTCGGCGTGCGCTGGCCTGCTCCCGGCGGCGAGCGGCATGGCGCGCCGGAAGAGCGAGCGCAGGCGGAAGAGAGTGCCCGCGCGGCGGCGGGCGATCGAGAGGAGCCACGCCGAGAACATCGCGTCGTCGCGGAGCGAGGCGATCTTTCGGATCGCGGAGATGAAGACTTCCTGGGTCAGGTCGTCGGCGTCGGGGTGACCGACACGGAGCAGGAGCACGGCGTGAACGACGGGGGCATAGATGTCGTAGAGCGTGGACCACGAGCCGCGATCGCCGCGACGCGCCAGGGCCACGAGCGGCATGATCTCGCGGGCGAGGGACGCGTCGAGATCGCTCTCGGCGGCGGGGTCGGTGTCAACGGTGGTCTCATGCGGGCCGTGATCGCGGGTGTGGGCTGATTCGGGTGTCTTGCGCGTCTCGCGTGTGACGCCGCCAACGTCGAGAGGGCGCGAGATGTCTCGCGCCGTCTCGGCGTCTGGGAAATCGGCGGGGATGCGATCGGGGATGGGATCCACGCGGAGCACGAGTCTACTTCTTGGTTGTGATCGGCGTGCCGCCATGGCTCTCAGCGGCGAGTTCCTTGCGTGCCCGCTCGATCGCGCCCTCATAACTCGTGAGGTTGGCCTGCATGTTCTTTTCCAGGAGCGAGCCGGGCGACATGCCGCGGACGGCCTCGCGCATGTGGAAGCGATAGAGCGCGTCGACCTTGGCCTTGTTCTCGCCGCTGACCATGACGGGGTGTGTCATGAGGGCCGCGGCGAAGTGGAGCGTGGCGGGTGAGGCGCGATGTTCGTGCTTTTCGAGGTTGATGGCGCGGAGCATGTACCAATAGCCGGGGATGCCCTCGCGCTCGCCCGGTGCGCTCTGGCCTTTCTTCCGCTCGATCTCGCCGAGCTGGTTGAAGCACCCGATCGCGTAGGCCAGGTCGAGCCACTCGTTGGAGCCGACTTTGCCGACCGCCTCGCCGTCGACGACGCGCTGCATGAGTCGATGGATGATCTCGTCGCCTTTGTCGCGCTGGTTCATGCAGAGACGGCGGACGATCTCCATGTGCGAGAAGAAGTCGGGGCTTGCGGAGAGCGCGGCGAGGCTGGAGCCCACGGGATCGGAGCCGGAGGTCGGGAGTTTCTCGATTGACGGCTTGTACTCCGCGTCGACCATGACCTCGTTGCAGACCATCGGCGGCCCGGAAACGAGCGGGGCCCAGGCGCCGGCAAACGCGGCGGCGGTCAGGACGGAGGCGGCGGAAAGAACGCGGGTGGTTCGATTCATGCGTGTCTCCTTGGCCGGATGCTCCCGGCGGAAGGAAGACGCGCGAGAAGTGGGGGTGTTAGCGGGGAGGGCGAGAAAAAAAAGTCACGAAGTCACGAAGCGGCCCTTTGATCTGGACCTGCTGCGTAGCTTTTCGGTGCGATGTGCCGCAGTGCCATCCGGGCGTGCGGCGTAGTGCCGTCGCTCACACTTCGCGGGCTCGCTCACACGTTGAACAGGAAGTGGCACACGTCGGCGTCGTGCATGATGTAGTCCTTGCCCTCGATGCGCATCTTGCCCGCTTCCTTGATCGCCTTTTCCGTCTTGAACTTCTCAAGATCGGCGACGGTGTAGATCTCGGCGCGGATGAAGCCGCGCTCAAAGTCGGTGTGGATCACGCCCGCGGCCTGCGGTGCCGTCGAGCCGATCGGCACCGTCCAGGCGCGGATTTCCTTGGGCCCGGCGGTGTAGTACGACTGCAGGCCGAGCAAGTGATACGCCTGGCGCGCCAGACGCGCCAGCGCCGGCTCGGTCATCCCCAGCGATTGCAGCATCTCCAGGCGATCGGCGTCGGAGAGTTCGGCCAGCTCGCTCTCGATCTTGGCGCACACGGCGACGCACTCGCTGCCTTCCTTGGCGGCGTGCTCGCGGACGCGCTGGGCCAGCGGGCCCGTGCCGTTGACGTCGTCCTCGTCCACGTTGAGAACGTACAGAACTTTCTTGGCCGTGATGAGCGAGAGGCTCTTCATCACCTTTGCTTCTTCGGGGTCGTCGACCTTGAACGATCGCGCGGGCTTGCCCTGGTTCAGCACGGGTTCGAGCTTCTTGAGGAGGCTGAAGCGGGCGATGTTCTCTTTTTCGCCGCTCTTGGCCGCCCGCTCGGCCTTGCCGACCGAGCCGCTGACGGTCTCGAGGTCGGCGAGCACGAGTTCGGTGTTGATGATGTCGATGTCGCGGAGCGGATCGACGCTGCCCTCGACGTGGGTGATGTCCTCGCCGCCGGGGGCTTTGGTGAAGCAGCGGACGACCTGGAGGATCGCGTCGACCTCGCGGATGTGCGAGAGGAACTTGTTGCCAAGGCCCGCGCCCTCGCTGGCGCCCTTGACGATGCCGGCGATGTCGACCAGGCGCAGCATCGCGGGCACGATCTTCTGCGACTCGATGTGCTTGCGGATGATCTCGAGGCGATCGTCGGGGATCGGCACCACGCCGACGTTGGGCTCGATGGTGGCGAAGGGATAGTTGGCGGCCAGGGCTCCGGCCTTGGTCAACGCGTTGAAGAGGGTGGACTTGCCGACATTCGGCAGGCCGACAATTCCGGCTTCCATCGAGAGGCTCCAGGGGTGGGTCGAGATGATAGGAGCGCGACGATCGGGGAACGAGGTAGACGTGGGTTGTGGGGAATCAGCGTGCGGGCTCCTGATCGGAGCGCACCACGCTCTGTCGAGTTCGGGCGACTGAAGGAACGCTACTCCCCCGCGACAAGTTCGCTCGTGATCGTGTGCTCGTCCGCGAGTTTGGCGAAGTTCTCGTGGTCTTCCCACGTGCCCGCGATCTGCAGGTATCCCTTCGCGCGTCCCTCGTGGCGAAAGCCGCACTTGCTCGCCACACGCAGGCTCGCGGCGTTTCGAGGCATGATGTTGGCCTGCACGCGGTGGAGCGCCAGGCCCAGAGGCTCGGGCGAAAACGCCGCGTCCAGCACGGCGTTCACCGCTTCTGGGGCCAGGCCGCGCCCGATGTGGCGTACGTCGATGCTCCAGCCGATGTAGCAGGACAGGAACGGCCCGCGGAAGATCTGCCCGAGATTGACCAGCCCGACCAGCGCGCCGGCGCTGGGGCCCTCACGCAGGAACGCGCCGCGCCGAAAACCCAGGCCGCTGGCGTGCTCGACGCTCTGACGCTCCAGGTGTCGATCGAAGATGATGCTGGGCGTGTCGCCGGGCAAAGGGAGAGGCCACCACGGGGCGAAGTGGTCCTTGCTTGTCGTGAGTAGATCGATGAACGCGTCGCGATCGGCGGCGAGGATCGGTCGCAAGAGCAGGCGCGGCGATTTGATGTGCGTGGTGGGGGATGGCATGGTGAGCGGACGTTGTCGGGGGGTCGAGAGGACGGGGTGAGAAATGAGCGTCGGGCGACGGGGATGGGGGCGTGCTGCGATGGCGGGTGAGCAAGCGTAGACGTGCGGAGCGAATTGATGTGGGTCGCGGGAAGTAGGGGTTCCTTCTTGCCTTGGGCGATTCCCTCGCCTGCAATTCATTCCATGACCATGCCACGCCACGATATCGCACGACTTGCCGCCGCTGAACTTGCTCGCCGCTCGGACGGGCTTTCGTCGCTCTCCTGCGTGGTGGGCTTCGACGGCTTTATCGACACGATCATCGATGTCGTGGATCGTCGACGAACGATGTGCATGGACGATTACGCGCCGATCGACACGATCGAGCGGTTCGCGTTGCGTGCCGCCGGCGCGGCGGGGAAGAGCACGAACATCGAGCTCGTGGATCGTGAGGATCGATTTGGAGGCAACGGTCCGCTGCTGGCGAGCGGGATCGCGCGCATCGGTCCCCGGGTCACCTACATCGGAGCCGTCGGAGTTGAAGGGAGCCCAACGACGCTGCATCCGCTCTTTGGAGAATTGGCTCGTCGCTGCGATCGCGTGGTTCCTGTAGCGCCGCCGGCGCACACGGATGCGTTGGAGTTTCGTGACGGGAAGATCATGTTGGGGAAGACACGGAACATTCAAGCCGTGACATGGGAACTGCTGAAAGAGCGGATCGGAGTGGGTGTGCTTTGCGAAACGCTCGACCGGGCGTCGCTGCTGGGGATGGTCAACTGGGTGATGATGGGGGGCGCAGAGAGCATCTGGCGTGGCCTGTTGCGCGAGGTTTTCCCGTGCATCTCACCCTCGCGGGTCGTCGGCGGCATCCGGCGCCGCGTCTTCATCGACCTCTGCGACCCGGCCAAGCGTCTTGACACAGATATCACACGCGCGATCGCGCTCTTGCGTGAGATGAACGATGTGGTACCCGTCACGCTCGGCCTGAATCTGGCGGAGGCCGAGCGCATCTCCAGCGTGCTGGGTATCGACGCGTTCAGCGGCCCATCCAACCAGAGCCTCGGCGCCGCCGTGCGCCACGCCGCGGAGGCGTTGCAGCGTGGCACGGGGCTTGAGTGCGTCGCGATTCATCCGCGAGAGGGAGCCGCCGGCGCGGACTGCTCCGGCGCATCCGCGTGGTTCGACGGGCCGTTTACGCTCACGCCCCGCCTCTCGACAGGCGCGGGAGATCATTTCAACGCGGGGTTCAGTTTCGCCCAGACGATCAACCTTCCGATCGATCAGTGCCTCGCCGTGGGCTGCGCGGTGAGCGGCGCGTACGTCCGCGACGCCGATTCACCTACCCTCGAACGCCTTACCGGATTCTTGCGCGAACTGCCGGAACCCGAGAAATAATCAGAGAGTCACGAATCGCACAGGCCCAAGGAGTTTCAATGAACGTCAAGCACATCCTCGAGTCCCTCGGCCTGGACAAGCACCCGCGCGTCGCGCTCGGCCGCGATCCCGGCGCCGGATATTCCATGACCGAAAACCCCGCCACCGGCGAGCCGCTCGCGTGGGTCAAGCTCGACGACGCCGCGGCTTATGAAAAGGAGGCCGCCGGCGCGGTCGAGTCATTCAAAGCATGGCGTGAAGTCCCCGCGCCCGTGCGCGGTCAGGTCGTGCGCGCGATCGGCGACGCCCTCCGCGCCAAGCGCGAGGCGCTGGGCGCGCTGGTGTCGCTCGAGGTCGGCAAGATCCTCGCCGAGGGCATCGGTGAAGTGCAGGAATCCATCGACATCGCCGACTTTGCCGTCGGCCTCTCGCGCCAGCTCTACGGCATGACGATGCCCAGCGAGCGTCGTCGGCACCGCATCCAGGAAACCTGGCACCCGCTCGGGCCGGTCGGCGTCATCACCGCCTTCAACTTCCCCAACGCCGTGTGGGCGTGGAACGCGATGGTCGCGGCCGTCTGCGGCGACACCATCCTCTGGAAGCCCAGCCTCATGGCGACGCTCACCGCGATCGCGACGAACTCGATCGCGTCCCAGGTGGCCGAATCGATGGGGCATCCCGGCGTCTTCCGCCTGGTGATCGGCACGGATGACGTGGTCGGCCATCGGCTCGTCGGCGACAAGCGCGTGCCGCTCATCTCGGCGACGGGCTCGTGCCGCATGGGGAAGGCCGTGGGCGCCGCGGTCGCGCAGCGGATCGGGCGCACGCTTCTTGAACTCGGCGGCAACAACGCCGTCATTGTCGAGCCCAGCGCCGATCTGGATTTGGCCCTCCGCGCGATCACCTTCTCGGCGGTCGGGACCGCCGGGCAGCGCTGCACCACCACGCGCCGCATGATCGTTCACGAGTCGATCGCCGATGCGTTCGTCGCGCGGCTTGCCTCGGCGTACAAGACCATCAAGATCGGCGACCCTCTCGCCGAGGGCACGCTCGTCGGCCCGCTCATCAACGCCCGCGCCGTCGAGGGATACAACCACGCCGTCGCCGAGGCGGTCAAGCAGGGCGGCACGCTGGTGTGCGGCGGAAAGGTCGCCAAGCCCGCGGGCCTTGCGGGCCACTTCGTCGAGCCCACGATCATCCGGGCCCCCGCGAGCAACCGCCTGGCGATCTCCGACGACGAGACCTTCGCGCCGATCCTGTATGTCTTCACCTACAAGGACCTCGACGACGCCATCGCCATGAACAACCGCGTCGAGCAGGGCCTGTCGTCGGCCATCCTCACCAACGACGTCCGTTCGATGGAGCGATTCATCGGGCCGGCCGGCACCGACTGCGGCCTGGCCTATGTCAACCTGGCGACCAGCGGGGCGGAGATCGGTGGCGCGTTCGGCGGCGAAAAGGAAACCGGTGGCGGGCGCGAGTCAGGCTCGGATTCGTGGAAGGCGTACATGCGTCGCCAGACGGCTACGATCAATGGGGGTAGGGAGTTATCGCTTGCACAGGGGATTCGCTTTGAATGAGCCAAGACTGAACGACGCGCTCGCTCGGGAGGCCGTCGCCCCGATCCAGTCCGGGATGGTCGTTGGCCTGGGCACCGGCAAGACGGCGTCGCGTGCGATTCTGGCGCTGGCCGATCGCGTGCGTGACGAGCGCCTCGAGATCAGTTGTGTCGCCACCAGCCACGTCACCGACACGCTCGCGCGAGCCCATCGCCTGAACCTGATCGACTTCACGCTGATCGAGCGCGTCGACTATTCGTTCGACGGCGCCGACGAGGTCGACGGGCAGATGCGCATGATCAAGGGGCAGCACGGCGCGTTCGTTCGCGAGCGTCTGGTGGCCCGCGCGTCGCAGAAGCGCGTCTACATCATCGACGAGAACAAACTCGTCGAGAAGCTCGGGCAGCGCGCGGCGCTCCCCATCGCCGTCATGCCCTGGGCCCTGGCGTCGATCCGCGCCGACCTGCGCGACATGGGGCTGAACGGCGTGGTGCGGCGCACGATGGACGGGAGCCTGTTCATCTCCGACGGCGCGCAGCTGGTGCTTGACGTGATGGTCGGCGACCGTGATCCCGAGGAATTGGCCGACTCGCTCGACCACATCCCGGGCGTGATCGATCACGGCCTGTTCCTCACCGAGGCCGATGAGGTGCTGGTCCACACCGGCGACACGACGGTGCGGCGGATGACGCGGAGCGAGGTCAGGGCGTAGCGAAGCCACTTGGCCAGATAGCACATGGCCAAATCGCACATGAAGAGGCGAGGCAGCGAGGCAGCGAGGCAGCGGTGATTGAACAGCGCTGGGGTGTCGTCGCAACCAAACGAAGGCCGATTTCTTGATCGCGGCTGGGGAAGCAAGGAACACTTGCACAAGGCTTTCGGTATGAGATGATGAAGCGTCATTCTTGACGCAGGGGGTGGTGCATGGGCCAGAAGTCGGTACAGGCGGACAAGGCGGAGTGGGATCGGAAGGAGCCGCCGAGCAGAAAGGCAATCGCTGAATTGCCGAGATGGGCAAGGGTGGCGTTTGCCAGCCGGTGTGCACGACGTGTGCAGGAGCTCTTTAGGTTTAAGTCCTGGCAAAACCTTCAGGAGCACTTGGATGCGGCTGACAGAGCGATTACACTCGCTGAAGAAGCGTCCCGCTTAGGTAGTACTGTTCCATCGGCGAATGAAGCCTGCGACAGAGCTCTTGATGCCTGCAACGCCGCTGACGACGCCGCCGACTTCGACGGCGACGCCTATGTCGATGGCGGCGCCGCCTCCATCGCCTCCGCCAACGCCGCCGTAGCGGGGGCCTACGCCGCGTCCTCCGCCGCCCACGCCGCCAGAGCCGCCACCCACACAGGCGGCACACCCGGCGCTATCTTCGATGACGACACAGCCGACAACGAAGCAGCCGATGGCACCTTCGCCAACGTCACTGTCGCGACCGCCCACGCCGCCAGAGCCGCCGCCCACGCCGTCAGAGCCGGCGCCAATGCCGCCTGCGCCGGAGCCGCGGCCGACGCCGAAAACGACGCCTTCGGCTACGACGCCTACGCCTACGCCGCCGTAGCCAAGGCCTACGCTGATGCCGAGAACGCTGCCGCCGGCGCTATCAACGAGATTTGGGCCGACTACGACCTGCTTTGTTCGCTTTCGCGGCATGGAGAATGGAAAGACGAGACTCCGGTCGACCCCGACCTCTGCGGCGCGATGTCGGCAGTCGGAGCGCCGGACGTTTGGTCGATGGGAAAGGTCTGGTCAGACCGTATCGGCGGTCTCGCGGTCACGTTTGAGGTCCCTAACGGCGTTGACGATGAGGAAGCAATCGCCAAGATTGACGAGTTCATGAGCACCGCGAACGATATGCATCGCGCTGTGGGAGGCCACGGCCTTCGCCTCGTGCCGGCGATTGACGAGACCCATGGTGTGGACGTGCGACAGGGGGCATCGGTCGGGAGCCGCAAGATTACGATCACACCCAGCCCACGGGATCCGATGGATGATACTCGTCTCATCAATGCTATCATCCATAGCTTTCCCGAAAACTGCAAGGTAAGTGACGAATGCTCGCAACAACCGGTGCACAAGCCGGGGAATTCCATCCCGCGCACGATGAGCAACGAGGCGTTTGAGAAGAAAATTCAGATCTCGCTCGTCGCAGAACTTGAGAAGCAGAACGAGCGTCTCGATCGAATCGCCACTCAAGCGCCGAACAGCGACGATCCTATTACGCTGGCCGAGCAAAAGAGCGAAGCGATCACCAAGGCCCAACGCCAGATGAAGTCATGGCGGCAGATCGCCAGCGAAGCGGGCTGGAAAACCGTCGTCGGTGCATTCTTGAAGGAACTGTAGAACTAACAGATGGAGATCGCTTTGACGATCAGGAACGCGGTCGAGAGCATGCTGCGCAATAGGTTCGAGTGATGGCAACTGGCGGATCATCGTGGCCACGCCGAGGCGGCTTGGCTACGCCACGCAAGGCAATCGCTCGCTCTGGAGTGCGATCGCACCAAGAAACAGCCGGCGAACGCTGGCTTTCCTACGATCCCCCGTGTCATTCAACCTTGGACATGATCGCCCGCTGGACGTGGCGCCGGGAGTTGTCGGGGTCTCCGAGCAGGAGCTCCCGCCCTTGCCCGATGATGCGTTCGGCTCCCTGGAGGCGCGCGAGCGGCTGCGCGTCGACCCGCGCGCGTGGTTTCCGCGGGCGGAGCGGCCTTTCGAGATCGAGGTCGGATGCGGCAAGGGGTCGTTCGCGCTCGAGCAATCGCGCGCGTACCCCGAGGTGAACCTCCTGGCGATCGAGTGGGCCGGCGAGTTCTTTGCGTACACGGCGGATCGCATCCGGCGCGCGGTGCGGTCGAATGTCCGCGTGCTGCACGCCGACGCGGTGGAGTTTCTGCGCTGGCGCGTGCCGGGGGCGATCGCGGGCGTGATCCATCTGTATTTCAGCGATCCCTGGCCGAAGACGCGGCACCACAAGCGGCGCGTGGTGCAGGATCGCTTTCTGGGCGAGGCCTGGCGCGTGCTGGTGCCGGGCGGCGAACTGCGGATCGTGACGGATCACGACGAGTACTGGTCGTGGATGGAGACGTACTTTTCACGCTGGACCGACGCCAAGAACGGCGAAGCGCTGGTGGGACGCGCGGGCGCGCCGTTCGAGCGTCGGGCGTTCACGCCGGCGGCGTGGGTGACCGAGGGGTCGCTGGTGGGCACGAACTATGAGCGGAAGATGTGCGGCGAGGAGAAGCGGCCGCACTCGGTGACGCTGGTGAAGCGGGCATGAAGAGCGCGGTCGTCCTGGTTTCGGGCGGGCTTGACAGCGCGGTGGCGCTGGCGGTGGCGCGGCGGGATGTGGGTGCGCACGGAGACGGAGCTCGCGCGCTGCACGCGCTCTCGATCGATTACGGGCAGCGGCATCGCGTTGAACTCGAGGCGGCGCGCCGGGTCGCGACGTCGATGGGCGCGACGCACCGCGTGATCTCGATCGACCTGCGCGCGGTGGGCGGCTCGGCCCTCACGGCCGCGATCGACGTGCCCAAGGACCGCGACGCGGACGAACTTTCGCACGGCATTCCGATCACGTACGTGCCGGCGCGGAACCTGACGTTCCTCTCGATTGCGCTGGGCTATGCCGAGGTGCTGGGCTCGCGCGATCTCTACATCGGCGTGAACGCGGTGGATTACTCGGGTTATCCAGACTGCCGCCCGGAGTTCATCGAGTCGTTCCGGCAAACGGCGAACCTTGCGACCAAGGCGGGTGTCGAGGATCACGACGCGCACGCGCGGGGATTTGCGATTCACACGCCGCTGATGATGCTGTCGAAGCCCGAGATCATCCGCCTTGGGGTGTCGCTGGGCGTGGATTTTTCACTGACGACAAGTTGCTATGACCCGGACTCGGCGGGGCGAGCGTGCGGGCGCTGCGACAGTTGCCAGATCCGGCGGCGCGGCTTTGGCGACGCAGACGTGCCCGACCCGACGCGGTATGCGGCGGAGGCGGGGCGGCACGAGCGGGGCGGGTCATGAGTGCGGAGTCGCTCCCCATCAGCGAGACGTTCACGAGCGTGCAGGGCGAGGGGATGCTCGCGGGCACGCCGTCGTTCTTCGTGCGCGTGAGCGGGTGCAATCTGCGCTGCGCATGGTGCGACACGCCGTATGCGAGTTGGAAGCCGGAGCACACGACGCGCTCGGTTGAATCGCTGCTGAACGAGGCGACGGCGTCCGGGGTGTCGCACGCGGTGCTGACGGGCGGCGAGCCGATGATGTTCGACGCGATCGAGGGATTGGCCGCGGGGTTGCGATCGCGCGGCCTTCACATCACGATCGAGACGGCGGGGACGATCGATCGCGCTGTCGCCTGCGATCTCATGAGCATCAGCCCGAAATTGGCGAACTCCACGCCGAGCGAGGGCGACCAGCGCGATCCGGGCGGGAACTGGCGACGCCTGCATGAAGCACGCCGGATCGATCTCGATGCGCTGCAAGGGCTGGTGGCGAAGTATCCAGAGCACCAGTTGAAGTTTGTCGTCGGCGGTGCTGGCGGCGTGCGTGATGACGTGGGTGAGATCGAGCGGGTTCTCCAAGCGATCGGCAGCGTGAAGCGCGATCGCGTGCTGCTGATGCCCGAGGGAGTGAACACGCCGTCGCGCCAGCGGCAGCAGGAGATCGTCGCGCTGTGCATCGCGCGGGGATGGCGGTACTGCCCGCGGCTGCACATCGAGATCTTCGGGAACAAGCGCGGGACGTGACCTGAAGGAGATTCACCGCGGAGATCGCGGAGGGTACGGAGTAACGAAGGGCAAAGAAGAGCGAGGCCCGTCCGAATCCGGCCGGTTAGTCGTCATAGTTCGCGGTGATGTTCGGCCATGCCTACGAGCCTCACCACTTCGCCGGAGAACACTGCCGGCGATTCGCGTGTGGTGCGACCTATTCTCAGTCATGATTGAACTCGTCCTGGCGACCGGCAATCCGCACAAGGTTGAGGAACTCCGCGCGATTTTCGCATCGCTGCCCGACGCGAACTGGTTGCGCGTGATCGGCCTGAAGGACCTGCCGGGGCACGAGAAGTTCCACGAGCCCAAGGAGACGGGCACGACGTTTGAACAGAACGCGTCGATCAAGGCTGTGTCGTATGCGGCGCAGACCGGGCGGCTGTGCCTGGCGGACGATTCGGGCCTGGAGATCGACGCGCTCAACAAGCGTCCGGGCGTGATCAGTTCGCACTATTGCACGCACGGCGAGGAGACGGGGCTGACGCGTGAGGTGCGCGACCAGGCCAACAACAACCGCGTGCTGTTCGAGTTGCAGGGCGTGCCGATCATGGGGCGCGGGGCGCGGTTTGTGTGCGTGATCGCGCTGGCCGAGCCACACTTGCCGGGCGAGGCGCGGCTCCTTGCGCGTGTGCGTGGCGAGTTTGAAGGTCGGATCGGATTTCCGGCCCACGAGACGGACGTGCCGTCGCTGGTGGTGCCGCGTGGGAGCAACGGATTCGGGTATGACCCGCTGTTCCTGGCCGGGCCGGAGTTTGTGCGCACGGGGGCGGAGCTGTCCGCAAGCGAAAAGAACACGGTCAGCCATCGTGCAAACGCGGCACGACTGCTCGTACCGCGTCTGCGCGCCCTCTTCACAGACGGCGCTTCTCTCTCCGGCAGCGGGATGTAACGCAACCAGCCACCTTGGTACGCACAAGCCCGCCACACCACCGGCGGACTCGCGATCGGGAAACCTCGCACGTCGCGTTGGCGACATGCGAGATTGCGGGGCCCTGTGGCGGGCGAATACGGCCCCGCGGAACCGAGCGATCTCCGCGAGCTTTCGCTCGCTGCGTCTTCGCCCGGGGTGGGTCGAAGGTCGGGACGGCCCCAGGGGGAGGGTCGCGAGGATTCACGCACTCGCCGCCGGAGCCCGACCGATGGGAGGGTCATCTCTTCTCCGAATGACCCTTCCGTATTGAGATAGACCGGCGCGACTGGCCCGTGCGCGCTGTGAGCGAGTATTTTCAGACCACCCGGTCGGGGGCCGAACGGCGCGTGGATGGCAGGCCACGGGCTGGTTGGCATCACGAGATACAGGAGGACGCGAGGAGAAATGCGTCATCGAGGTCTCTGAGTCCATATGTTGCCTGTCACCGCCGCGAGCGTCGCCATGAGGCAGCGCGCGGCAAGAGCGGGCTGTAGCACGTTGGGGCTCGGCGGTTGATTACGACATGACGCCCGGGAGGCCGAGGGAGCGGCGGAGGGTGGAGAGCTGTCCGCCGTGCCAGCCTTCGTGCCAGACGGCGAGCTGTGCTGCGTGGATGGTGTCGCTGACCCAGTCGGCCATCTGCTTGGGCTTGGAGAGCGGGTCCTTGGGCGAGGTGAGCGCCTTCTTGAGGCGGGCCATGCCCTGGTCGTAGAGCTTGATGGTCTCGGCGAGCGAGGGGTAATCAGCGGCGTTGGCGGAGGGCTTGGACTTTCCGCCGTAGGTCGCTTCGAGATTGGCATCGACGGCGGGCTGGCCGTCGAAAATGCTGGCGAACCAGTGGTTGGAGACGCCGAGGTGTCCGATGGTCCAGAGGGGGTGGTTGTCGCAGGGCGTGTCCTGATGGGCGAGTTTGCCCTCGGGCCAATCGGCGACGAGCTTCTTGTTGATGCCGGAGGCGAAGTCGAGTGTCTTCAGCACGTGATCGCGAGCGGCGATGGCGTCGAAGGACTTCTTGGCGGCGGGCTTGGCGGCCTTCTTGGGAGCGGCCTTCTTGATTGCCTTCTTGGCTGACGCTTTGGGCGCGGCCTTGGTTGATTTCTTGGTGGCGGCTTTCTTGGTCGACTTCTTGGCCATGGTGATCCTCCGGGGAAATGGGTGTATCCGGTGTGTGAGTGTGGGGTTGTCGCGTGCGCGGCAAGCGTATCAGGCTTCGCGTGGGGCGGCATGGGCGCTATCCTTGTGCCCTTGGTTGTTCTGGGTAGATTGAACGGTTTTCCGCGGAGTTCCGGGCGATTTTCAACCCGGGCGGCGGGTGATACGGGGAGCGGCGATGTCGGACCATTTGCGGATTGCGCTGGCGGCGGGTGATGGGATCGGGCCCGAGATCATGGAGGCGACGCTGGCGCTGTTCAAGGCCGCGGGCGTGATGGAGAAGCTTGAGTTCGTGCCCGTGGAGATGGGTGGTTCGGAGTTCCTGAAGGGGAACACGCGGGGGATGTCGGACAGCGCGATCCGGACGGTGGAGGATTGCGGGATCCTGTTCAAGGGCCCGATGGAGACGCCCAAGGGCGGCGGCGGGAAGTCGATCAACGTGACGGCGCGGAAACTGTGGAACGCGTACGCGAACTATCGCGTATTTAAGACGCTGCCGGGCGTGGAGACGGTGTATTCCAAGGCCGGGATCCACATCGACATGGCGATCGTGCGTGAGAACATCGAGGACACGTACGGCGGGGTCGAGCATCGTCTGTCGAACGACATGATCCAGTGCAAGCGGCTGATTTCGGCGCCGGGGTGCGACGAGGTGCATCGCTTTGCGTTCCAGACGGCGCGGAAGTTGGGGCTGGACAAGATCCACTGCGGGCACAAGGCCAACATCATGAAGATGACGGACGGTCTGTTCTTGGACCGGTTCCGGGCGATCGGTCGCGACTTCCAGGAGATCAAGCAGGAGGACGTGATCGTCGACGCGTTGTGCATGAACCTGGTGATGAGGCCGCAGCAGTATGAGATGGTGGTGCTCCCGAATCTTCAGGGCGACATCGTGTCGGACCTAGTGGCGGGTCTGGTGGGCGGGCTTGGGTTTGCGCCCAGTGCGAACATCGGGAACAACATCTCGATCTTCGAGGCGGTGCACGGGACGGCGCCGGACATCGCGGGACGGGGGATCGCGAACCCGACGAGCCTGATTCTGTCGGGGCTGATGCTGCTTCGGCACGTGTGCCTGGTGAAGGAAGCGGCTGCGATCGAGAACGCGTTGCTAGTGACGCTGGAATCGGGCGTGCGGACGGGCGACTTTGGCGACAAGAGCAAGGCGGCGGTGGGGACGCGCGAGTTTGTGGGCGCGATCGAGAGGAACCTTGGGAACAAGCCGACGACGGTGGCGTGTGCGCACGAGGCGCATCCGGACGAGAAGACGGGCCCGTTGAAGTTTGTGAGGCCGCACAAACCGGTGTCGCAGCGCGTGATGCGGACGTTTAAGAACGTGGTGACGCAGGTGGTGGGGTGCGATATCTATCTGGATACGCCGCTGTCGCCGATTGCGCTGGCGGAGGAGATGAACCGGGCGTGCGTGGATACGCCGTTCCGGTTGACGCTGATCTCGAACCGCGGGACGCAGGTGTGGCCGACGGGGTCGGTGTATACGGAGTGCGTGGACTACTACCGCGTGCGGTTTGAGCTCAAGGACGGGATCGCGCCGGGGAGTTTCGGCCAGTCGCGGTGCGTGGCGCTGATGGACAAGATCGCGGAGGCGTTCACGGTGTGCAGTTATGAACTGCTGCGGACGTTTGACGGGGTGAAGGGGTATAGCCTGGCGCAGGGGCAGTAGGGGAGCGGGCGGACTGAGTGTGCGTCGGGTGATTGAGGGCCACCGGCCGCGACGGACGGGCGTTGGCACGAACGTACACAACTGTGGTGGCAAGGGCGATGCGAACGCGTTGGGCATGTCGCGCGGGCGGCGTCAGTTCATCACGGCCGAGACGATGGTGACGTCGTCGGCCAGGGCGATGTGGTCGGGGTAACTGGCGGCCTCGGGGGGCACGGCGAAGTTGAGGAGCGCGTCGAAGAGGGCGGCGACGTCGCGGTCGGGGCCGGTGGAGTTGGCGAGGGCGGCGACGATGCGTTCGAGGCCGAATTCATCGCCTGCGGAGTTCTGCTGCTCGGCCAGGCCGTCGGAGTAGAGGATGAGGCGTGAGCCCCTGGGGAAGGGGATTTCCTCGGCGGCGTAGTCGAACGTGGCGTCGACGCCGAGGGGGATTCCGCCCTTGGCGAAGACGCGTGAGGGGGACTGGTCGGGGAACTTGACGAGCCAGTGTCCGTGGCCGGCGTCGACGAAGGTGAGTTGGCCAGCGGCGGGATCGATGACGCCGACCCAGAGGGAGATGAACTGTCCCTCGTGTGAGTGGGCGGCGACGTGCTGGTTGACCTCGCTTGCGGCGCGGGCGGGGTCGGGGTTCATGCGGAGCGAGGCGTTGAGATGTGCCTGCGCGGTGGCCATGAGGAGCGCGGGCCCGACGCCCTTGCCTGAAACATCGCCGAGCAGGATTGCGACGCGTCCGTCTTGCAGCGGGAAGATGTCGACGAGATCGCCGGCGACGAAGCGCCCGGGTCGAGAGCGGAGGGCGTATTGGAGCGAGCCGAGGTTGCCTGTGGGCTTGGGCATGATGAGGCGCTGGGCGCTTCGTGCGGCGTTGAGGTCTGCCTCCATCTGTTTCTGGCGGCCGGCGAGTTCGAGGCGTTTGAGGTTGGCGAGGGCCAGGCCGCAGATTCGGGCGATGGCCTGGCAGAAGGCGGGTGCGTCGGCCTGGACGATGCCGGAGCCTGGGGCGCGTTGTTCGGAGCGGCGCGCGTCGAGGTAGAGGAAGGCGACGGCGGCGGAATCGACCATGACGGGCGCGCAGATGGCTGCCTGGATTCCCAGGGACATAACGGACTGGCCGTAGTCCTGCACGCCGCTGTCTTCGTCGAGGCGGACGACTTGTCCGGCGGAGGCGGCCTCGATGAGGGAGCGGCTGAAGGTGAAGGAGGATTCACCGGCGGGTGATTGGCCGCGCGAGGCGACGAGTTCGACCTGGCTGGCGCCGAGGCCGTCGAAGGTGGTGGCGCGTCGGACGAAGGCGGCGCGTGCGAAGCCGGTGCCGGCCATGAGGGCGTCGAGGACGGTGGCGGCGAGTTGTTGTTCGGAGGTGGCGGCGGTGATAGAGGCGGCGCAGTCGATGAGGAGTTCGAGGCGGTGCTGAGCGCGGAGCATCAGCTCGGCCTGTGGGACGCGGTGGATGCGCGTGCTGACGACTTCGGCGTCGGCCTGGGTGGTGAGCATGCGGGCGGCGGTGTTGGGGCCGCCGATGCGGAAGGAGAAGGGACCGAGGCGGATGACGTCGGCGTCGTTGAGGGGCGCGGACTCGCCGGGCGGGACGTGAACGCCGTTGAGGTATGAGCCGTGCTTGCTCCCCATGTCGGTCAAGATCCATGAGCCGCCCATGTAGGCGATGGAGGCGTGGCGGCGTGACACGGACTGATCGGGGAGGACGGAGTCGCATCCGGACTGTCGGCCGATGACGGTGACGCGATCAGAGGACGCGATGATGCGATCGGCGGGAGGGCCGCCGACGGGCTCTAGGCGGATGGTTCGGATGATCGTGGAGTTCGCCATGGCGCGGAGCGGATGATACGGGGGATGGGGCGGACGGGGCGTGCGGCGTCGTTGGCGTCGCGGGGGCCTTGGAGAGAGATACAGGTCAATGCGTTGGCGGCGCGGCCATGAGCAGAAAGACCCGGGTTTGCCCGGGTTCGAGGTCGATATGTGCGGCGCGGGCGGCGGTTATCGGGGTGATTGTCGGAATGGTGGCGGCGGGGTCTGAAATCGTGAGTTCGCGGTCAATCGTGAGTTCGGGCGGGAGCGTGATCGCCGGTGGCGCGGCGCCGGGGGGTGTGGGGGCGGTGCTGAGGCGGACGGCGACAAGCACGGATTGATCCGTGGTGGCGCGGAGGCAGGCCCAGACGCGCGGGTCGGAGGATTCGAGGGCGCGGTAGCCGCCGCGGCGGAGGGCGGGGGTCTCGCGGCGGAGCGTGATGAGCGAGCGGTAGGTTTCGAGGAGCGAGCCCTTGACGTTGAGTTGTTCTTCCACGGACTTGCCGTCGTGGTCCTTGGAGTATCGGCGGGCGCTCGCCTCGGCGTGGCGCGCGAGGTAGTTGGTCATGGGGAAGGAGTCGGCGGCGCTCCACTTGAAGGGCTCGCGGCGGGGGATGTCGTTGGCGTCGGAGCCGAATCTGCCGGCGACGCCGAGCATGCCCAGTTCATCGCCGAAGTAGATCACGGGCGGGAAGGGCTGCGTGAGCAGAACGCCAGCGGCGGCCTTGAGCCTTGGCGCAGTTCGTGGCGTGGTGGCGTTGAGGGCGGAGGCGAGACGATCGACATCGTGATCGCCGAGCGTGACGAGGAAGGTTCGCGTGGGCGCGTCCGCCGCGGGGGACGCGAGGATCGCGGCGATGGCGGATTCGACGGCTGTGTGGAGCGCGGCGGCGTTGGAGGCGCGGATCGCTTCGCGGGCGGCGAAGAGGAAGGGCTTGGCGAAGGTGGCGTCGTGGGCGGGGTGAAGATCTGTGCCGTAGGTCTCCCACTTGGCCTGCTCGGCGAACGTGATGACGTCGGGGCGGACGGCGCGGAGGGCTTGTTTCCAGGGCTTCCAGAAGGTTTCGATGTTGTAGCCCCAACCGTCGGGACCGTCGGGGTAGCGGGCCCAGACATGGTCGAGGCGATAGCCGTCGACGGCGGCGGCGCGGTCGGGGTTGCCGAGTTGGTCGCGCGGTTCGAGCCACTTGAGGGACCAGCGCGTGACGAGGTCGCGCGCGCCGGTGTTGCGGAGATCGAAGAAGGCGAATGAGACGGTTGTGCCGGTGCAGGTGCGGTAGTCGTATCCGAAGGGTGTGCCCGTGGCGGCGTCTTTGATCGCGATGAAGCCGGCGAAGGGTGAGGCGGGGTTGGCGCTGGCGTCGCGGCACAGATCGCTGTCGCGGTTGATGCCGTAGGCGACGAGATCGATGAAGACGCGGAGATTGGCGGCGTGCGCGGCGCGGTTGAAGTCGAGGAATTGCGATTCGGCGCCGAGCGCGAGGTTGACGCGATCGGCCTCGGTGTGTTGATAGCCGTGATAGGCGGGTGAGGGGAAGATGGGTGTTGACCAGAGGCCGGTGACGCCGAGGGTGGAGAGGTAGGGGATGGCGGCGGTCATGCCGCGGAAGTCGCCGTCGCGGAAGAGATCGGCTTCGGCGCGTGCGCGAGCCTCGGGCGCGGCGTCGGCGGGGTCGTGGTCGGAATCACGCCAGGCGATGGGCATGACCTGGTAGAGGATGTCGTCGGCGAGCGGGCTGTTCGACCAGGGCGCGGCGTCGGCGGTACGGATCACGGTGTGTTCCGGTGCGGGTTGCTCAGGGGGTGTTTGGGCGAGCGAGGGGCAGGCCGTGATGCACGTTGCGGCGGCGATTGCGAGCGAGCGCATGACGGCCCGATGTTGCATGAGCATGAGGATAGCGGACGCGGGTGCTGGGTGGAGCGGGCGGCGCGGTGCGGAGCCGATAAAGCGGCGAGTTCAGGTGTTCTGCGGGTTGACACCTCGGACGGCGTATCTCACCCATCATGCCGAGGGAGACGTTGCATGCTGAGCAAGGTCATGGCGGGGCGGGAGATGGGTCAAGCGTGGCGGGTGTGCCGCGCGGCGGGCCGCGTTGATGGATCGACGTGGCACGCTGAGCAGTTGGAGCCCCGCGAGATGCTGGCCGTGGCGCCGATCGGTCCCAAGGGCCCGTCGCTGACGGCACCGAGTGCGCTCGCCGCGGTGATCGTCTCACCGACATCGGTCGGCCTGACGTGGAGCGATGCCGATAAGGCAGTGACGGGTTATTACGTCATGCGTTCGGTTGACGGGACGAACTGGGACCTGTTGACGAAGATCACCGACAAAGCGAAGCGTGCCTACACGGACTCCCAAGCGAAGGCCAACACGAGGTATTTCTACGGAGTCGAGGCGTACAACAGCGCGAGCATCTCCGCGCCGTCGGGCTCGGTGTCGCTGGTGACGCCGCTGGTCGCGCCGGGATCGGTGGCGGCGTCGCTGGTGGGCGGGCATGTCCACGTGACGTGGAAGAGTGGAGACGCGGCGACCGGGGGCTATGAACTCTGGCGCGCGGTCGACGGCGGATCGTTTTCGCTGGTGTCGAGTCTCGATGGCATCGGCTCGGTTTCGTACGATGATTCGAGTGTCGGCGCGGGGTATGTGTACTCGTACAAGATCAAGGCGGTGGGGGCGTCGAACTCGTCGCTGTATTCGTCGGCGGTGAAGGTGGGCATGCCGCTGAGCGCGCCCTCGTCTTTGTCGGCGGGCGCGACGGCGACATCAGTGACGCTGACCTGGGGCGGCCTGGACGCGCACGCGAAGAGTTATATCGTGATGCGGTCGACCGACAACAAAAACTTCAGCACGGTGGCGACGCTGGCGTCGAATGCGACGGGCTTTGTCGACCTCAAGGTGGCGACCGGCACGGCGTATTACTACAAGGTGTCGGCGACGAACCCGGCGAATCCGTCCGGCACGTCCGCGGTGCAGGCGACGACGACGCTGCTGGCCCCGCGCAGCCTTGCGGCGTCGGTGTCGGGCATGGGCGTCGATCTCACGTGGAGCGATCCCAACCGGACGGGCATGGGCTATGTCGTGCTGCGCTCGACGGACGGCGTGAATTTCTCGGCGCTGGCCACGCTTGCGCCGGGGTCGGCGGCGAAGTACCGCGATTCGGCGGTGGGCGCCAAGCAGGCGTATGTGTACGAGGTGCGCGCGGTCGCGGGCGCGCAGGTGTCGCCGGATTCGAATTCCGCTGGCGCGACGACGCCCAACGGCACGAGCAACGTGCTGATCACATCGCGGTATGGGAGCGAGTTGGTCGTGACCTCGACGGGCGGCGCGGACCATGTCTCGATCAGCGAGAGCGGATCGCTGCTGACAATCAACATCAACGGGCAGGACTTCCACGAGAACGCGCTGCCGGCGGGGTTGTTCGTGTACGACCGCGCGGGCGGCGACACGATCACGATCGACGCCTCGGTTGCGGTGAGGACGACGCTGTCGATGATCGGCGCGGGCGTGTCGACGATCGTCAGTTCGTGCGCGAATGTGAGCGCGTGGATCGACTCGGCGGACATCATCTCGGGCGCGGGGCTCGTGCATCGCGTGAGCGCGTTCGCGGGCGGCGTGAGCATGGCGCTGGGCGCGAGCCTTGCGAACCCCAAGGACGCGGGCACAACCAAGAAGATCACCAAGTCGCTGTTCGGCGCCGCGCCGGAGGCGGGCGACGTGAACCAGGGCGGGGTGGGCGACTGCTACTTCCTGTCGTCGTTGGCGGCGTTTGCCGAGGAGGACGACTCGGTGCTGTTGCAGTCGGCGGTTGACCTGGGCGACGGGACGTACGCCGTCGAGTATAAGAAGGCGGGGAAGCCGGTGTACGTGCGTGTGTCGAACGCGATGCCGGTGGACGCGTACGGGAGACTGCGGTTTGCGCGTCCGGGCGTGAACGACACGATGTGGGCGCTGGTGATGGAGAAGGCGTTCGCGTACTTCCGCACGGGCGCGAACACGTACGCGTCGATCTCGGGTGGCTGGATGAGCGAGGTGTATTCGATCCTGGGCGTTTCTTCCTCGAACTTCTGGTTGAACACGGGCGAGAGCGCGTTCTTTGACCTGATGCAGGCGAGGTTGAACCAGTTCAAGGCCGTCACGCTGGCGACGTCGACGCGCCCGTCGATGCTGGTGGGCAACCACGCGTACACGCTGGTGAATGTGTGGAAGGACGACAGCGGCGCGACGCACTACGTGGTGCGCAACCCCTGGGGCGTGTCGGGCACGAGGGCGGAGAACTCGGGCGGGTATGCGACATTGACGTTCGCGCAGATGCAGGCGAACTTTGTGTGCGGGACGTTCGCGGCGTAAACGTGGGCCGATTTGGTGGATTCGCAGCCCCGATCGGAATGGTCGGGGCTGTTTGTTTGGGGAGGCGGGTGCTCTCTGTTTGATTGTCGTGAGTGCCTGTGAACGCGGCGTTGTTCACTCCAGGAGCATCAAGAGGTCATAACTGATCCAGGCGCTGGGATCGCGGTAGGCCCAGATGACGTGGTTGTCGTCGTTGATGCCGACCAGGCGGCTGTGCTTCTGTGAGTAGCGATCGGGCGCGAAGCGGTGCACGGGCTGGGCGGTCGCGTCGTTCTCGGGGTACTCGGCGCGCCAGGTCTGGTTGGTGGTGCTCCAGGTGTAGACGGTGACGCGGCCTGATTCGTTGGTGCCGACGAAGTTGAGCGATTGCTCGCTCTGATTGAACCAACTGTCGATGGCGACGCTGGTGTCCCAGGCGGTCTGGCCTTCGCCGATGGCGGAGACTTCCCAGTTTCCGGCGCCGAGCTCGGGGGCCCACCAGAGCGTGACGAGGCGGCCGGAGTTGTCGAGGCCGGTCATGTTGAAGGCGTTCCACGAGGTGATGAAGGAGGAGACGTTTCCAGCGAAGGGCTTGGCGCCGATCCAGGCGGTGAGGTCGGTGCTCTGCCAGCCGACGAACTCGGGGCTGGTCCAGAGCGTCCAGACGTGGCCGTTCTCGTCAACGCCGGTGATGTTGTGGCTTCCCCAGGGGCTGACGAAGGCGGAGATGTTGCCGACGAACGCGGGCAAGACGTTGTTCTTGAGAGTGAGTTCTTGGGCGAGGTTGAAGACGTAGGTGAAGGAGAAGGGGTTGTGGATGGTGTTCTGGAGTTGCCCGACGAGCATCACGTTGCCGGCCTCCTCGCGAAAGGCGAGGATGCACATTTTGTCGGGGCGGACGAGGACGGTCATATCGCGCGAAGGATCGAGGCGTGACGAGTATGCGTCTCCGTTGATATCGGTCAGTTGAATCGGGCGTTCTTCCCAGAGCCAATAAGACTTTCGGGTGGACAGGCCGTCGACTTCGGGGAAGCTGGCGACGTGAGCGGGGAGTCTTGCGGAGTTGACACCTGCAAACTGGGGGCGGTTGGTGAGAGGATCGACCCAGCCGATGAAGGCCGCGTAACCCTCAAAGCGATGATCGCCGTAGGCGGCGTAGCGCAGTTTCCACTGGCCGTCGCCCTCGTCGATGGCGAGGGTGATGCGTCCGAGTTGGTTGACAAAGGCGGTGGCGGTCCAGGTGCTGCCGCTGGCGGTAGCGGGCGTGGCGCCGGGCGCGGGCGTGGTGAGGCGAGAGTCGAAGCCGGCCTTGAAGTAACGGACGCGGACCGGGTGGGATGGATCGGGGTTGCTGACGATGAAGCCATGGTCGGGAGCAAAGGAGACGGTTGTTGAGATGGAGGATGCGCCGAAGTTGGTGCGGTAGGTTGGGATGGCGCCATCGGCGGCGTCGGAGCTTGTGCCGCTCTCGGGGTTGAAGATCTGGAGCGTGCCGATGGTCCAATACCAGTGCTCGCCGGCGTACTTGCTCTTGTCCTCGGCTTGGAACCAGAGGAGACGGCCGTCGGAGTCGAGCGCCTTGGGCCAGAGCGTGTCGGCGTAGTCGACATCGGCGATGGCGAAGAGCGTGGTGAGCGTGGCATCGGTGGCGCGCCTGACGAAGGACTTGGTGGCGAAGTCCACGCCGACGATCACGCCGTCGTCGGTCATGGCGGCGGCATTCTGGATAGAGGCGATTTCTTCGACGCCCGTGCCGACGCGATAGAGCATCGTGGTCCAGGTGCGGTCGTTGGTTTCGGCGTTGTAGGAGTCGAGGCGGCGGCCGACGGCGCCGTAGGCGGAATGCGCGTGGTATTCACCCTGCCAGAGGTAGGTGGCGGTGCCGGCGTCGATCCTCCAGATGGTGCGGTTGACGAGCTGGTTGGGCGTGCCGGAGTTGTTGCGGAGGCGTTCGACGAGGACAGAGCCGTCGGCGAGGATGGCGCGCGGCGTCATGGCTGCGTCGAAGGTCCAGCCGTGGGGAGTGCCGACGTAGGACGTGATAGCGGCGGAGAGATTGGTGAGCGAGCCGCTGGAGAACATCCAGGCGGAGCCGGAGCGGCTGATGAGGACGCGGCCGGCGTTATCGATGTCCATGAAGCGGTCGGAGGAGCTTGTGGAGATGTCGGGGATGAGAGAGAGCCCGGTTGGCCCGGCGAGGTAGTAGTGACTCAATGGAGTCGAACGGAGGACGGTGTATTGCGCGTTGCGCGAGATGTGGATCTGATCGAAATCAGCGGGATCGAGGGTTGAGGCGTAGACGCGCACGATGCCGGAGGAGGATTCGCTCGCGCTGGTGTTGACCCCTGTGGGCAGGATGCCCGAGGCGATGGCGGAGTCGGCCAGGCCATCCGCGTTGAAGTCGCCGATGGCGAGCGTTACGCCGAAGTTGGTTCCGGTCGCGGTGATGGTGTCGATGAGCGTGGCGGTGATGCCTGGGTGGTCGTAATCGCCCTGCGGGATGTTGTGGAGATAGACCTTGCCGCCGCCGGACGAGCCTGGAGCGCCGACGAGAATCAGGTCGCCGATGGTGGCCAGGGAGTAGCCAAAGAGGCTGCCTTCTTCACCTGAGACGAGCGATGCGACAGGCCCATGAGTCTCGAGCGTATTGATGATCGAGACGACGCCGATGTTGAAATGCATCGAACCATCGCCGAGGCCCATCTTTCCGCCGGGAGATCCGACGGCGAAGCAAGGGTGTCCATTCGCGTCTGCTGGGAGTTCGGCGAGTGAGTACCCGAACATGCCTCCGCCGGCGTCGCCGAAATAGGCGTTGTATTGGCCTTCATAGGTGAGGACCGAGACACGCCCCATGTTTCGGTATTCATTGTAATCTGTGGGCCATCCCGGGCCACCGACGACCAGCGTGTCGTCGTGTTCTCCGATGAAGAGGAGTGACCAGCCGTAGAGTTCGCCCTCCCGCGAGCCGGCGAATGTGAATGCGGTCGAGTTGTCGCTGCCGTCGACGACGTAGATGCGCCCGGCGCCGTCATCGCCGTCGGTCGGCGCGCCGATGGCCAGATCCTGAGTCTCGTCTGGGTTGAACAGGCCGGCGGCGAGCGACCAGCCGAAGCGGGCGCCGGAGATCGCGCTAAACGTAGAGCCGAGGATGGTGGAGACCAGCGAGCCCGAGGCGCCGTTGTAGATGAACACCGCGCCGGTGTCCGCGTGGAGGGGCGAGCCGATGGCGATGTCGGCGACGCCGTCGCTGGTGACGTCGCTGATGGCGGTGATGGCGCGGCCGAAGCCGATGTCGGCGCCCGCGGCGGTCCAGAGGAGCGTGCCCGTCTTGCCGCTGAAGAGTTGGACGAGCCCCACGGCGGAGCCACCGCCCGGCGCGCCAATGGCGAGGTCGTCGGCGCCGTCGGCGTTGAGATCACCGACGTTGACGACGGTGCGACCGAAGCCGGCGATTTCGGCGCCGGTCTGGGCCTCGATGGTTCTGGTGACGAGCCCGAAGGACTCTTCGGCGGGGTTGATGATGGTGGAGGGGGTGTAGAGGAGCGTGCGGGGTTCGAGCGAATCGATCAGGTGATGCGGCGTGCGGCGTGAGTGGATCGAGCGAGTGGAGCCGCATGATTGGCGAAGGGAGAAAATGGAGTGCATGACGACCTCACGAAGGTGTGGCGTGGCGCGGAAGGGCACGGAGGGATCGCCACGCACGGCGTGAGGCCGACGCTTGCGGGGTCGCTGCGCTGTGGGCAAAGGCAGGCCCGCGAAGAGCGGCCACACCCGATATGACATGATACCCGTGCGGGTTGGCAGGCGATGCGAGTGTCTGATTGATTTCGCTGGATTCGCCTTCCGGGTGCGTGTGAGTTGCAGCGCGTCGCAATTCCAGCGGCTATCGCTGCGTGATGTTCGCATAGTGTCAGCACATCGCGCGGTGCGCCGAGTGCGACTCGGATGCGCGAAGTGCGGCGTGAGCGGCACGCGTGCTGTTCAATGTCAGGCGTTGACTTACGCGATCAGGTCGGTGATGTCCTCGAAGGCCCAGGACGCAACGTCGTTCGTTCGATAGAACCAGAGCAGGTGTCCCGATGCGCCCAGGCCGACGGCACGGCTGACGCTCGGCCGCCCGCGGTCGGGTGAGACGCGCGAGACGCGATCGGCGGCGGAGATCGGCTGAACGACTTCGGATCGCCAGGTTTGGTCGCTGACCCTCCATGTGTAGCAGGTGATCTGTCCTGATTGATCCTTGCCGATGAAATTGAGCGATTGCTCGACGGCGTTGAACCAACTCTCGATCTGCACGGAGTTGTCCCAGGTTGTTTGTCCTTGGCCGATGAAGTCGACCTGCCAATTGCCGGGGCCGAGTTCTGGGGCCCACCACATGGTGACGAGTTCGCCCGCGCTGTTGAGGCCGGTCATGTTGAAAGCGTTCCATGTGGTGAGGAACGAGGAGACGCCTCCGGAGATGGGATCGGTGTTCAGCCAGTCGGTGAGATCGGTGATGGTCCAGCCGACGAACTCGGGGCTGGTCCAGAGGGTCCAGATGTGGCCGCTGGCGTCGACGCCGGTGATGTTGTGCCCGCCCCAAGGGCTGACGAAGCCGGAGATGGGCCCGATGATCTCTGGGGTGGGAAGACCCTTAGGCACGAGTTCGGAGTAGGTGAGGTCGTAGAGGATGTTGAACGAGAAGGGATTGATGGTCGAGTTGTAGCCCTGGCCGATGAGCGCAATGCGTCCGTCGTTCATGCGGAAGGCGACGATGACGGTATTGTCGGGGCGGACGAGGGCGGTCAGGTCGCGCGATGGCCCGATCGTCGCGGTGAGGAAACTGCCGGTTCCGTCGACGCCCACGCCGTTGAACTGGGGGCTGTGGGCTTCCCATGAGGCGTAGGCGCGGGGGTAGCCGTTGTCGGTCGTGGAGTAAGACGCGACGTGGACGAACCGCTCGAACCGATCGAGTGTCGCGAATTGAGGACGCTGGGTGAGCGGGTCGTTCCAGGCGACGATGGGCGCGAAGCCGTCGAAACTCAGGCTGTCGGAACTCGCAAGCGAGACATTTCGAACTCGCCAAGAGCCGTCGCCTTCGTTGATCATGAGTGTGAGGCGGCCGAGCGAATTGACGAAGAGCGAGGCGGTCCACTGGTCTCCGGTGGCGGTCGCGGCGGCGGCAAGGTCGGCGGGAGTGAGCAAGCGCTGGTCGATTCCTTGTGAGTACAAGGAGAGTGCAACGGTGTTGGCGTAGTGTTCGCTCCCCACCAGGTATCCACCGTCGCTTGTGAAGGCAACGTGCGATGTCGTGCTGACCGTGCCGTAGGCGATCTGTCGGAGCATGATCGTTGACTCGGCGACGAGGGTATTGGTGCTGTTGATGGGGTCGAAGACGCGCAGTTCGCCGACGGTCCAGTAGTTCGGGCCCGGGCCGGGCGGGGCGTATCGGCTGTCGGTGATCATCCAGAGCAGTCGCCCGTGGGAATCCGCGGCTTTGGCGTAGATGGTGACGGCGTACTCGGTGTCGACGGTGAAGAGAACCGTGGTTGTCGCGTCAACGTCGCGCCGGATCATGTTCTTGGTCGCAAAGTCCACGCCGAAAACGGACGCGTTATCGTCGATGGCAAATGCGTTCTGGATGATGGCGATCGCTTCAATGCCGGCGCTTTGACGCCAGAGCATGGTGGTCCATGTGTAGTCACCCGTCTGCGCGTTGTAACTCTCGAAGCGACGTCCTACGACGCCGGCGGCGGAGTGCCCGGTGTATTGCCCGCGCCAGAGATAGGTCGCCGTGTTTCCTTCGACGCGCCAGATGGTCTGGTCCTGGATGATGACCGGGCTGTGGAGGTTTGTGACGAATCGTTCGATGATGACCGATCCGTCGGGCAGGATCGCCAGCGGCTTGAGGTCGGGGTAGAACGTCCATTCCGCGGGGGCGCCGACAAACGTGGTGACGGAATCGGCGAGTTTGGAGAGCGCGCCGTTCTCGAAGACCCACGAATCGAAGTAGGTGCCTTCGCCCTGCACGTCACGGCGTCGTGAGAGGAGGACCTTGCCCGAGTTGGCGACGTCGACCGCGAAATCGTCGCTGGATGCATCCGGCGGGAGCACGACCGAGACGCCGCCTGGGCCGGCCAGCCACAGGCGCTGGGTACGCATGGTTCGGAATGTGACGTACTGGCCGCTGGTCGACATCGCGTGGGTGGTGTAATCCTGCGGGTTGTCGACGGAGCGATACACGCGGACGCTTCCGGTTCCGGTGTTGTCGGTGTTCGTGTCGGCGTGGATCGTGACTTGCGGCGCGTCGGCGATGGCGACGTCGGGGATGCCGTCGGCGTTGAAATCTCCCATGGCCAGCGCGACACCGAACGCACGATCGGCGTCACCACGGAGCGTCTGGTAGAGGAGCGACGTGGTGTGGGTCGGGACGATCCACGCGACGGTGGAGTCGTCGTAGGCGTAGTGGGTCGAGTCGTGGACCTGGACCATGCCGCCGCCCGGGGCGCCGGGCGCGGCGATCGCGATGAGCGGCGCGGGCGAATAGTAATTGCCCGGCCGCTCGACCTGCGCCAGCGCGGCGCCGAAGAGCGAGCCGGTGTGCGTGCCGGCGATGATCGCGCCGAGGCGGCCCTGGATGTCGACGATCTGCACGATGCCGGCGTCTGAAGCGAGCAGCGAATCAAGCCCCCACGCGTCGGCGCCGGGCGAGCCATAGGCCATGTCGTCGTACGGCGTGTTGCCGTTGGAGATGGCGAGCACGGAGTAACCGGTGAGATCACCCGCGTCGCGCCCGCCGATCGAGAAGACCTGCGTGCCATCGGAGTGATGGCGTGCGACTCGTCCGTTTTCGCTCGATGACACGGCGTCCCAGCCGGGCGCACCGACCAGGATGTCGTTGAAGTCATGGCTCGGTGTGCGTGCAAGTGCGACGGCCCAGCCGAAGAGTTCGCCGGGTTGCTCGCCCTCGATCACGCCGAGGAGCCCGGCGTTTGAAGCGCCGATGAGGTACACGCGTCCGGTGGTGGAGGCGCCGTCGGAGGGGGCGCCGATGGCAAGATCGGGCGAGGCGTCGGCGTCGAGCGTTCCTGATGCGACGGACCAGCCGAAGCGTGCGCCGGCGGAGGCGCCGTGCTCTGAGCCGATGATCTGGCCGAAGAGCGCGCCCGTCGCGCCGCTGTAGATGAAGACAGAGCCGGCGCTGCCGGAGTTTGGCGAGCCCACGACGAGGTCGGCGATGGAATCGCCGGTCACGTCGGCGATGCGTGCGAGCGAGCGGGCGAAGCCGACGGCGTCACCCGCGACGGTCCAGAGCAGCGCGCCGGTCTTCCCGTTGTAGACATCGACGAGGCCCATGGCCGATCCGCCGCCGGGCGCACCGATGGCAAGATCGTCGGCACCGTCGGCGTTGAGATCGCCGAGGTTGACGACGGCGTAGCCGAACGCGACATCCTCGCCGTTGTGGTTGGCGTGCAGCGTCAGCGCGAGATTGGCGAAGAAGGCGTCGAGCCCGTTGGAGACGGTGGTGGTGAGAAGTTGTCGAGGCTCGAGCGGGTCGAAGTGCGCCGATGCCGAGCCCGATCGAGCGGAGAGGCGCCGGGGAAGGTGGCGTTGATTCGAGCGGTCATCGTGGTGTGCGACGGACTTTGTCATGTCGAACTCCCTGCACCCCGCGCCGCCCGGATCGGTGGAGTTTCGTGAATCAGGCAGGGCGCGACGGCGTTGTACCCGCGGTATGAGCCGGGTGTGGCGAACGAAACAGGGCCAATGAGGAGTGTGGGCCACGCTTCGCACGCACACCCACTGCGAGTCAATTCTACGCCGGCGCGACGCGATCCACAACCGAAAGCGCGCCGCGATTGACAGCGAAGCGCGCCGCGATTGACAGCGAAGCGCGCCGGCGCGCGATCGAATCGGTGCGATCGCCTGATCCGCGCCGTCCGATGAAGGAGCCATTCACGTCTGATTTGCGGAGGGAGTGAATTCCTGGAGCATCGACGCGATACGCATCAAACAAGAATGGCCCGCGTCGTCGGGTCGGACGGCACGGGCCAAGAGAGAGGAGGAGAGAATGCTGTGAGGTTGTACGCCTTGGGGAGGCGAGAGTTTCAGAAATCGGGATAGGTTTAGCGTTTGCGACGGAGGGCGACCAGGCCGCCGAGCAGTCCGATGGATGCGGCGCCGGGTGCGGGAACGAGGTTGAAGTCCATGCGATCAAAGCGGACGTCGAAATCAGGACCGATGTAGGTGACGGACTGTGCGACGCCGGTGAAGGGGATGGTGGCGAGTTTCCAGGTGTTGAAGGAGCCGTTGGGATCGCCGCCGTTGGTTTGGGCGTTGGGGTTGATGGTGAGGGAGCCGAGGTTGGTGCCGGTGCCGCCGATGCCGGACCAGACATCGATCTGGCAGGCGACCTTGGCGGAGTAGAAGGAGGACCACTGGCCGTTGAATCCCGCGGGGACGTTGATGACGCCGAAGGCGACGCCGGTGACGTTGGCGAAGTACATGGAGCCCATACCGTCGGGCTCCCAGGCGGTGTCGCCCCAGTAGCCGACGTTGGTGGTGATGTCGGAGTCGTTCCCGGCGAAGAAGCCGGGGTCAAAGTAGACGCCGGAGTTGTTGATGGCGCTTCCCATGGATCCGGTGCCGCCGGCGTAGGCGTTGAGGATCATCTCGGTGTCCTGGAAACCTTCGAACGAGAAGGTCGTGGCGGCCCGGGCGGCCGAAGGAAGAACGGAGGCTGCGAGTGCGGCGGCAAGAACGAGCGAAGCGGTGCGGTGCATGACTGGGACTCCTGAGGAATGAGGTGATTTGTGGTTGCGTGCCGCGGTGTTGCGGCAGTTGGGAAGCGACGGGATCAGGAGGGAGTCACGAGCTGACGCAAATTTCCAAAGCGCTAAATGGCCTAATCGCCAAATGGAGCGGCGAGGTGGCGATGCTGGAAAGGCGACACCTTCTCCGTTCGCATCTGAAACGACACACACCTCACGACTCCCAAAGCGAGAATGGCCCGCGTCGTCGGTCGGACGGCACGGGCCATGAGAGAGAAGAAGAGAGACGGCTGCATGTGATTCGGTGGGTGACTCCTGTGTCTGGTTGTGGTGAGGCGTGTGGTGGGCTTTGCTGATCGTGTGGTGCGAGCAGCGGTGGTGGGTCAATGATCGACGTCAGTTAGCGCTTGCGGCGGAGAAGGGCGATGCCGCCGAGAGCGGCGAGTGACGCGGCGCCGGGCGCGGGGACCTTGCCGAAGTCCATGTGATCGAATCGGACATCGAAGGACGGGCCGTTGTAGGTGACGGACATGGCGGTGCCGGAGAAGGGGACGGTGGCGACCTTCCAGGTGTTGAAGGAGCCGGTGGGGTCACCGCCGCTGGTCTGGGCGTTGGGGTTGATGACGGTCCAGCCCAGGAGCGAGCCGGTGCCGCCCGGGCCGCTCCAGACGTCGATGCGGCACTGGGCCTTGGCGGCGTAGGAGGTGGACCACTGGCCGGTGAAGCCGGCGGGGACATCGATGACGCCCCAGTTGGCGGGCGAGAGGACGTACATGGTTCCCATGCCGTCGGGCTCCCAAGCGGTGTCGCCCCAGTAGCCGACGTTGGCGGTGATGTCGTAATCGTTTCCGACCTGGAAATCAGGGCTGAAGAGGATGCCGGAATTGCTGATGGCGCTTCCCATGGAACCTGTGCCGCCGGCGTAGGCCGACAGGATCATCTCGGTGTCCTGGAAGCCCTCATAAGAGATGGTAACGGCGGCGTTGGCGGGAATGGCGACGAGCAGTGCGGTGGCAAGAACGAGTGAAGCGGTGCGGTGCATGACGGTGACTCCTGGTGGTATTGGCTGTTTCGTGGTTGCGTGCCGCGGTGTTGCGGCAGAGGAAGAGCGACGCGGGCCGCGCGGAGTCACGGGGAAAATCAAAATGTGGCGAAGTGGCGAAGTGAAGCACTGCGCATCGGTGCCGCGCACTGTCAAGGGTGTTGGCGGAAGATTATCTATTCGTACATCTGGCGCTTCGGCGATCGGGCCATGTGCACCTGGTCTGGCTATCCGGCTGCTATATCTTCGTCGCGACGACGTCATAGAGCGGCGGGAGGTGCATGTAGCAATCGGGGTCGTTGGTGGCGCGGGCCCAGACTGCGAAGAACGCGCCGGCGTCTTGCGCGGTGATGAAGCCCTTGTCGACCAGGCGCGGCACGAAACTCGCCCAGAACGAATCGGGCCAGGCCCAGGCCATCGAGCCCGGACGAGCGATGCGCTGGTTGACGGCGAGGTGATCGACGCGGAAGCCGTGCTGGCGGAGCATGCCGGGCAGGAGCGAGACGATGTCGGGATCGCCGCCGCCGGAGCGCCAACTGCGGGCGACGGCCGCGATAACGCGGGAGAAGTCGGCGTGGCGCGGCGCGAGGGTCATCGATTCGTAGTTGAAGTAGTCCTGGATGGCGACCTTGCCGCCGGGCTTGATCACCTTGGCGAGGCCCGCGACGACGTCCATGGGGCGCGGGACGAAGCAGAGCACCCAGCGGAGGTACGCCACATCGGCGAACGCGGTTGCGCCGGGGAACGCTCCTCCGAGGTTCTGGACGTCGCCGAGCACGCGCTCGATGTTGGTGAGGCGGCGTGCGACGGCGGTTTCATTGAGTTGGTGAAGGAACGACGCCGATTCATCGAGCGCGATGACGCGTCCCTGGGCCGTGCGTTCGGGCGAGGCGCCGCCGACGATGGTGGCCAGGTCGAAGGTGGCGTGCCCCGGGCCACAGCCCAGGTCCATCACGGTCATGCCCGGTCGCACGCCGGCGAGTTCCCAGAGGTGGTGAGCGGCGGCGGACCAGATGCGGTGCTGCAGGCCGAGGCGCTTGGCTTCGATCGCGTCGGTGCCCAGGACGTATTCGGGTGCGTGGGAATGGCTCATGCGTCCAGTAGGATAGCGCGGGCTTGCTTGGAGCGTCCGCCCCCTCAACTCTTGTGCGTGCAAGGAAGCGCCGACAACGAACGACCACGAGGGCTGCTTGGCGGCGGCATGCCCCCGAGCGCCCGCGTCGCGTTTCGGAACGAGTTGTCGACGACATTCTTCTTTGCCGTGACGCTCGCGGCGGTCGAGGGCGGGATCGCATCGGCGTATGCCAAGAACACATTCGCGGGTGTCACGCCCGAGCGCCCGCTCAACTTCGTCGTCGCGATGATCGGCTCGGCGCCTGAGTTCGCGAACATCCTGAGTTTCATCTGGCTCTCGGCGGCGCACGCGCGGCCGAAGGTGCCCGTGGTCAACTCGCTGCAACTCGCGGTGGTGCTGTCGGTGGCGGCGTTGGCGCTGGCGCCGGTCTCGCCGCTGGGGCTGGCGATCACGGCGCTGGTCATGTTGCTCGCGCGGGTGTGCTGGTCAGGGATCATCACGATCCGCCCGACGCTGTGGCGTGCGAACTATCCGCGCGAGCACCGTGCGTGGGCCGTGGGGCGGTTTTCGACGGTGCAGACGCTGACGGTCGCGGTGGCGGGCATGGGGATCGGGCTGCTCCTGGATCAATCCCCGATGAACTACCTGGCCGTTGCGCCGGCGTGCGCGGCGGTGGGCGTGATCGCGGTGCTGGTGACGCGGCGTTTGCGGGTGCGTCGGCAGCGGGCGCTGTTGCAGTCGGAGATCGACGGGCCGCCGGTCGGCAGGCCATGGCAGGGCCCGGCGATCGTGTGGCGCGTGCTGAGGAAGGACCGGTACTTTGCGCTGTTCATGGGGTGCATGTTCACGCTCGGGCTCGGGAACCTGATGCTCATGCCCATGATGGTCATCGCGCTCAAGGACCAGTTCGGGGCGACGTACACGCAGAGCATCCTGATCACGACGACGATCCCGTACATCCTGATGCCCATGGCGATCCCGCTGTGGACGCGTCTGCTGGATCGCGCGCATGTCGTGAAGTTCCGCTCGATCCACTCGTGGGTGTTCGCGCTCTCGACGGCGCTCTTCGCGAGCGGCGTGGGGCTGCATCGCATCGAGATGCTCTTTGCGGCGGCGGTTGTGCACGGCATCGGGTTCGGCGGGGGCACGCTGGCCTGGAACCTCGGGCACGTGGACTTCGCCCCCCCGTCGCAGACGTCGCAGTACATGGCGACGCACGTGACGCTCAACGGCGTACGCGGGCTGATCGGCCCATTGCTCGCCGTGTTCCTGTATGAGCAGGCGCGGCGGATGGGCCTGAGCGAGCGGGTCGGCGCGACTGCCGTGCTGTCGCTGTCCACGCTGCTGTGCGTGCTTGGGGCGATGGGGTTCATCTCGCTGCGCCGCACGATGGGTTCGGCCGCCAGCGCGGCGAAACGCACGACGGCGTGAACGGCGGGGTGGTGTGCGGCGGCACGCGTCAGGATATACCGCGACGAACGGGCGCATCACTATGATTCGTGCATGTCTCGCACCTCGCCAACAGACATCAGGCTTCGGCGTACGACCGCGGACGACGTGCGGCTGCTCCATTCCTTCGAGATTGATGAGGCCTCGAACGAACTCGCCGGCACCAAGCCGCGTGACTGGGTGACGTTCCGTGCCCGGTGGGACGAGATTCTTGCAGACGCTGACGGGACGAAGACCGGGGTGATGCCGCGTGTGATTCTGGCGGACGGCGTGGTCGTGGGCGCGGTCAATATCTCGCCGCACGAAGGGGGCGATTCGATCGGCTATTGGATCGCGCGGGAGCATTGGGGGCGCGGCATCGCGACGCGCGCGGTGGGCCTGATGCTCGGGGAGTTCGCACGCCGGCCGCTCTATGCGACGGCGGGTGGACACAATCTGCCGTCGATCCGCGTGCTGGGGAAGAACGGTTTCGAGGTCGTGTCGCGTTGCATGACACCCGAGACGGCTAGGACCGTAGCGCGCGAGACGGTGACGCTCGTGCTTGAGTGACGGGCGATGTTGCCGCGGAGGGAGCGGCACGTTCGTGGCGTCGTGTGTGCGTGGCGTGAAGGGTGGTCGTGTGGATTGCGCTACCGATCGCCGGTATCGGGCAGCAGTTCGTTGGTGTCGGCCTCCAGGCGCGTCATCACCATCTGCAATTGCTCCGCCTGGCGCCGAAAAACTTCGACCCGCGCGGGATCGGTGGTGGGATCGGCGGCCAGGCGTCGGAACATCGCGATCTGCTCTTCGAGGAACGCCTTCTGACGCCGGTTCGAGTCCACGATCATCTTCGCGACCTCGCGCGGCACGCGTCCGGCGTTGCGTCGATTCGCGACCATCCCGGCCGGCCGCTGGGTGCGCAGCGAGACATCCGAGTCTGCAAAGTTATTCGTGGTGCGCTCGCCGCTGGCTCTGACGGCGCCCGTCGCAGCGAGATTCGCGACCGGGATTTCTCGCATCTGCGTGCGGAGCGGCTCGCTGGTGATCGGATGGTTCATCCAACGCTCGCCGTTCTCCGCCGCTCCTGGCCCGCTCTCGCCCTTCCAGTCCGCATCGTCGACGTCGAGCACCAGCGGCGTCGACGCCACCGAACTCATGCGCGCCGAACGCACGCTCCACGCCGCCTCTAGTACCGACGCCTGCAGACCGATCCCGTTGTTGAGATCAAAGTAGTTGCCCAGTCGCACGCGCACCGTGCCCGGCTGTCCATTGCGGATGATGTCAAGTTCGACCGTCTGGCCCGGGTCATAGGACACGATGGCGGCCTTGGCCTGTGACTGCGAGCGCACACGCAATCCGCCGATCGATCGGATCACGTCCCACGGACGCAGCACGCGCGCCGAATCCCAACCCTGCGTCGGCTCGCTGATCTGAACCTGCCCTTCGTCATCCTCGCCCATGCCCGCGAATCGAACCCCCATCGCGGCGCGTGGCTCGTTCATGAAGAGCGACTGACCAACCCGCGAGAGCCTTGCACGCTGTTCCGCCGACAAGGTCTCCTTCCGCAGGCACTGCTCGATCGCGCCGATGGTTAGCCCCTGGAGATTGCGTATATCGCTCATGGCGCTCTCACGCACCGCCAGGGATGCGTCGTCGAGTTTGCTGATGAGCGATTCCAACGACGCTCCATCGAGGGTCGATGACGTCGGCGTCGTCGGTGGCGCGGGCGCTTCGCCAGGTGCGGGCGGATCGGCCGGGCTCGTATTGACCGGAGGCTGCGGATCGGGCGCGGCCTTGGGCGCCGCGTCCTGCGCCTGCGTGTTCGCAACCCACGACATCAGCGCGAGCATGACGCAAGCAGAACGCAGACAATGAGCGTCGGGCACGGGAAGGCCTCCGGCGTTGACTCCAAAGTGTACCATTCAACCCGGCGGGAACGCCAGAGGTTATTCGACGTTGGCGGCCTGTTCTTTGATCCGGTCAATGGCCCCTTTGACCTCCACAATCAACTTCGAAATCCCCGCGTCGGGAGACTTGCTGGCGATCGTGTTGGCCTCGCGGAGCATCTCCTGGGCCAGAAAATCAAGGGTCCGCCCGACCGGCTTGTCCGAGTCGGGCTTGAGCAGGTCGGCGAATTGGTCCAGATGCCCGCCCAGGCGGGATATCTCCTCGGCGATGTCCGTGCGCTCTGCGTAGACCGCGATCTCGCGGATCAGGTCCACCGCATCGACCTTGACCTGGGCTTCCTTCAGCATCGCCTCGATCCGCAGTCGCAGGCGCTGCTCGTATTCAGCGATCACGGCCGGGGCCCGGTGCGCGATCTGCTTCAGGCGATCGGCGATCAACTCGCCCTGCTGACGCAGGTCGTCAACGAGCATGCGACCTTCTCGCTCGCGCATATCGACGAGCGATTTGGTCGCCTCGGTCAGAAGTCTTGAGAAGGCCGCGCGCGCGCGAGAGAGTCGGTTCTCCTCATCGCCTGGCGGCTGGAGCACGCCGGGGAGCGAAAGGAGCGCAGCGACATCGACCTTCATGCCGCCGGTGGCAAAGTCGGGGAGTTTCTTGAGTTGGGCCATGTAGGACTGGAGCGCGGCGTCGTTGATCGAATACGCGGCCGAGGACGACGAATCCGTGCACGAGCCGGTGAGCGTGATCGAGCCGCGGGTGAGTCGCTGACGGAGCGTGGATTCCAATTCTGCTTCGAGACCTTGGAGCGATTCGGGCAGGCGGATCGTGGCCTTGAAGTACTTGTTATTGAGCGAGCGGAGTTCGACGAAGTAGTGAACGCCGTCGAATTGGGCCGACGCTTCGCCGTAGCCCGTCATGCTGCGGATCATCGCGGTCTCCGTTGTTTAGGAGTGCTTGGGCGGGTCGGAGGGCTTCTCAGCCGGTGTGGGTTCCGCGGGCTTGTTGTCCGCGGGCGGAACTGCGGGCGGCTCAACCGGCTTGTCCGCGGGCTGGGCCTCCGGCTTCGACTCCGGCGTGGTCGCAGGAGTCGTGGCGGGGGTGCTGCCGCTGTCGGCCGGTTTCACGTCCGCAGGCGCGTCCGCTGGCTTGGGCTCCGCGGGCTTGCTGTCCGCGGGCGCGGAGTCACTGGAGGTGGGAGTGGCTTTGGCGGCTTCCTCCGGGCGGGCGGCATAGTTCAGCCCGATTGCCGCCCCGATGAACAGCACGAAAACGATGATGGTGAAGATGGTGAGGGCGTCACCGGTCTTGGTGCCGAACGCCGTCTGGCCCGAGCCCGCGCCCGACCCGAACGCGCCCGCCAAGCCACCGCCCTGAGGCCTCTGGATGAGGACCGTCAGGATCAGTACGACGCAGACGACCATGAACAGAACGGTGAGGATGCCGATCAGCCAGCCGGCGGCTGCAAGAGACAAAACCATGCAAGACTCCCGGGGAACGCGGAATGACGCCCGGAAGGGTATGCGCGCGGACAGTCCGGAGTATGGAAGGGTCATGACAACCAGAACCTATCGACGGCCACACTCCGGCGGGCAGGCCGCGATGGGTGGGGGGTCGCTCCTTCACGGCACGGCGGGCATTGCGTGCGGCGATGCCGTTCCGCAGGCGACGGCTGCGCGATTTGGTCGAGGGCACGAGAAACAATCACGGACCCGAAGGCGGGTCCGTAGTGAGAGTCATCCGAACGAGGCATCGGCTCCGAGCGTGCTACGGCTTCTTTGGCAGTTCCTTGTCGTCGGGCTTGTCGGTGGCCTTTTCGGCGGGCGTGCTTTGCGACTTGGCTTCCGGTTGGGCGTCAGGGTTGGCGGCGATGTCGAGGGCGTGTTTGGTGGCAATGGCGACGTCGGCGGCGGGGAGGATGACCATGGAGGCGCCCAGGCCGCGGAGTTGGGACCGCATGTCTTCGTCGTTATCTTCGTCGGCTTCGGGGATCTGAACGATGGTGATGCCGACGAGTTTGCCGGAGTTGGTGAAGACGGGGATGCCCAGGTCGTTCATGTCGTTGGGGATGATGAGCGGCCGGGGCTTCTTGACGACGGCCGCGACGCGGCAGAAGGTGAGCATGGGGGCATGATCGAAGAACTTGCTGAGGCGGCCGACGCTGAACATGTCCTCGGCGAGGGCAGGGGTGACGGCTGACGTGAGGTCGATGGACGAGAGGGTCATGCCCTTGAGGTCAGAGACCTTGATCCATGCGAGGTCGAGTTCGCTGTCGCGGGCGATGAGTTTGGCGTCGAGTGCGTCTTCGTTGTTTTCGACGGTGACCTTGATATCGCGCGGGGTGACGGTGACTCCGGACATGCGGTCCTGCATGGAGGGAGGAACGCCTCCGGACTGGGAGTTTGAGCAGAGGATGAGGCCGGCGGGATCGATGATGACGCCGGTGACTTCGCGTTCCTGTTCGTGTTCACCGAAGGAGCCCTCGTACTTGAGGGACATCTTGATGGAAACGACGGCCTTGGCGTGGGTCTCGGCGGTGGCGGCGATGGCCGAGGGCTTGCTGTCCTGCGCGAGCGCGGCGGGCGCGGCGAGGAAGAGAGCGGCGGAGGCGGCGAGGATGTGCGTGAGGCGGGGGTGCATGAGGGGCTCCGGGGAGGGAAATGGCACGGGGCACTAGGCACTTGGCACTAGGGGAGATCAAGACAGCAAGACAGGGAAGACGCGGAACGGTGACGTGGGTTATTTCTTCGCGGGTTCCTTTGTGTCGGCGGAGGGTTTCCACTCGGGCTCGACGAACTTGTACTGGGTGCGGATGCCGCGGAGGACGACGAAGGAGATGCGTTCGGGCTGGGTCTTGGCGATGTTGTCCATGGCGGCGCGGTAGGACGCGAGGTCGGTGATGACGTGTTCGCCGATCTTCTGGATGAGGTCGCCGGAACCGAGCCCGCCCAGTCCGGCCCAGCCGGCTTCTTCGACTTGCTCGACCAGGACGCCGGAGACGGATTCATCCCACTTGTTGTCGTCGCGATCGAAGAAGGTGAGTTCGCGGACGGTCATCTCGAAATCGCGGTTCTGATCGCGGCGTGCTTCATCGGGGCCCAGGCGTGTGCGTTCGAGTGCGACTTTGACGTCGACGGGCTTGGCGTCGCGGAGCACGGTGAGCGTGGCTTCCTGATCGATGGCGAGGGAGCGGATCTTGCGTTCGAGGGTCTTGGAGTCCTGGTTGCCCTTGGGGGCGATCTTCTCGTTGTTGACGGAGACGATGATGTCGCCGACGCGGAGATCGGCGGCGGCGGCCTTGGTGCCGGGGTAGACGCGGGTGATGCGGAAGCCGGTGGATTCGGGGATGTTCAGGCGCTTGGCGAGGTCTTTGAGGACGACCTGAGTGGCGACGCCGAGCCAGGCCTTTGGCACTTCGCGGGGCGGGTCTTCGGGCTTGTCGGCCTTGGGCTTGACGAGGGTGGCCATCTGCTTGCCGTCGCGATCGAACTCCACGAGCATGTAGTCGGGGAGTTTTTCCTGCGACATGATGGACTCGTAGGCGGCGACGATGGCGGTCATGTCGGCGATGTCCTTGCCGTCGATCTTGCGGATGATGTCGCCGCCGCTGAGGGCGGGTTCGGCGGTGGCGGCCCCTGCGCCTGCGCGGATGCCGACGACGAGGACGCCGCTGGTGTCTTTGAGGCGGCGGTTGCGGGCCATGACGGGGGTGATGTCCTGGACGGAGAGTCCCCAGGAGCGGAGGGCGGTGCGATCGCCGCGGTCCTTGAGGAGTTTTTCGGGGACGACGGAGAGTTTGGACTCCTTGCCATCGCGCTGGTAGAGGAGTTCGGCGGGCTTGCCGACGGGAAGATCGGCGAGGCGCTTCAGGAGCGGCGGAACTTCTTCGACGAAGCGGACGGTGAGGGGCTCGTTGTTGATGGAGAGGAGAAGGTCGCCGGCGCGGAGGCCGGCCTTGTAGGCGGGGCCTTCCTGATCGACGGAGGTGACGAGAACGCCCTTGTCAAAGCCGGTGCGCTGGATCTGGCGGAAGTTGAGGCCGAGCCAACTGCGCGGCACTTCGGAGTTGGCGATGAGGGACTTGGAGACTTCGCGGGCGATGTTTGAGGGGACGGCGAAGGACATGTTGGAGCCGCCGCGGGTGTTGACGCCGACGACCTGGCCGTCCATCGAAACGAGCGGTCCGCCTGAGTTTCCGGGGTTGATGGCGGCGTCGTGCTGGATCCAGCGGGCGAAGAGGCCGGTGCGTTGGTCGAGATCGAGGGACATTCCCTCGAACTCGTCGTCGCTTGCGGCGAAGACGCGTTCGGTGTTGCTGACGATGCCGAGGGTGACGGAGCGAGAGAGGCTGAAGGGTGAGCCCATGGCCATGACGCTGTCGCCGACGTTGAGGGTGTCGGAGTCGCCGAGCGTTGCGAAGGAGAGCGTGCCCTTGAAGAACTTGAGGTCGAGTTTGAGCACGGCGAGGTCGGTCAGGGGGTCTTCGCCGACGAGTGAGGCGGGGATTTCGGACTTGTCGGAGAGGGTGCAGGTGAACTTCTTGCCGCTGTCGGTGACGTGGGCGTTGGTGAGAACGTAGCCGTCCCGGGAGATGATGGTGCCGCTGCCGGTGGAGCGGCCCTTGGTTTCCTTGCCCTGCCAGTAGTCGACGGTGACGACGCTGATGTTGACGAGCGCGGGGAAGACCTGGTCGCGGGCGCTGGCGATGAGTTGGCGCATCTGCGCGCGGAGGGCGGGGGCGTCTTGCGCCGCGGGCTGGGCGGATTGGGCGAGGGCCGGCGCGACGAGGAATGCGCAGACCGTGAGCGTGGCCGCGGTCGCAACGCGGGTGAGTCGATTCTGCATGGATTGGTGGATCACGCGTGGCTCCCGTCGAGGGGTGTTTCGGAGCGTGTGTAGTTCACGCCCTTGGATCGGTGCTGATCGATGACCTTGGTGAGGATACCGGGCGCTTGACCGATGAGTTCCGGAACGATGACGCCCTTGTGGCTGAATTCACCGGAGGCGACGAGGCGGGCCATGATGGTGCAGGGGAAGGCGGTGGTGCGCGACATGCTGGTGGCGCGGCTGGGATGGTGGTAGGTGTCGTGGAGGTCCCAGTTGACGCGGGTGCGGCGGTTGTTCTTGCTGCCATCGACGATGATGCGCATGACGGTGACGTCTTCTTCGCCGGGCTGGAAGGTCCAGAGGGGGAACATGAGTTTGGCGAGGAGATCGCGCGGGGCGACTTTGACGCCGTTCACGTCGATGGGGTCGGTGGAGAAGAGACCGGTAGCGCGGAGGACGCGCATGAGTTCGATGTGCCCTGGGTAGCGGAGGGTTTTTTCCTTCATGAAGGGGACGTTGAAGGTGCGCGCGAGGGAGCGCAGGCCGTCGGTGTTGAAGGCTTCGAGGGTTCCGACGCCCGGGAAGTTCATAAGTTCGGGTTCGGAGAGGGCCTCGCGGATGACGACCTTGCCGTGTTCGACAAGGCGCGAGGGGCGGGTGTATTCCTCGATGACATCGCCGGGGGAGAAGGGGGCCTTGTACTGGAAGGGCCAGCGGCGTTCGCGCGGCAGGCCGCCGACGTAGATCTCGATGTTCTCGCAGGAGTCCATGGCGGAGGCTTCGGCGCCGGCGATCATGTGCGACATGCCGGGAGCGACGCCGCAATCGACGACGGCGGTGACGTTGTGCTTCTTGGCGAGATCGTCGAGGTCGATGGCGTCCTCGGCCATGAAGGTGATGTCGCAGTAGTTCTTCCCGGCCTCGATGACGGCGCGGAGGGTTTGCAGGCCGATGGAACTGGCGATTGCGCCCAGGACGAGGTCGTAATCGGCAACGAGCTTCTTGACTTCGGCGGGGCTGGCGAGATCGGCCTGCACAGTCTTGAGTTTGCCGGCGGCGCGGTCCTTGGCGGCGGCGAGATTGGCGGGGCGGAGATCGGCGACGGTCACGTCAAAGCCGGGGTCGGAGGCGAGATCGGCGGCCATGACCGAGCCGACCATGCCGGCACCCAGGACGATGGCGCGGGTCGGGGGCATACGGGACTCCTTGAAGGGAAGTGGCGAAGTGGCGGAGAAACAGAAGGCACTGGGCGGTAGGCGCTGGGAAAGACAGAAGGGCGGATGAGCGAGGAGAGGATTACGGCAGAGTGGGGAGCCAGAGGAAGTAGAAGCCGGAGGTTTCGGCGGCGGCGGAAAGGGCGCCCGGGCCCCCGGAGAGATCGAGTTTGAGAAGGTTGGTGTCGCCGGAGGATGCGCCGGGCCAGACTGTCGCGAGAGGTTCGCTGGAGGCGTAAGCGGTGCGCGGCTCGTAGTCGCCGACGGCGTACTTGACGAGTGTGGCGCTGTTCACGCCGGCGCGAGACTTGGCGGCGGCGAAGGCCTCGCGGATGCCGCCGAGCTCGTCGACGAGGCCGAGTTCCTTGGCGCGAGCGCCGGTGACGACGCGGCCGTCGGTTGCTTCGTCGAGGTTGCTGGCGGCGAGGCCGGGGCGGCGTGCGACGACCAGGCCGCGGAAGCGGGCGTAGTAGTCGTTGACCATCGTTTGCAGGACCTGGTACTGCTCGTCCTTCATCGGTGAGTAGGGCCAGGCCATGTCCTTGTTCTTGCCGGAGACGACGTTGCGGGCGACGATGCCGATTTTGGCGAGTCCCTCGCTGAAGTTCATGGTGGGGACGATGACGCCGATGGAGGCGGTGACGGTTGTGGGCTGGGCGATGATGTGGTCGGCGGCGAGGGAGAGGTAGTACCCGCCGCTGGCGGCGACTTCGCCCATGCAAGCGACGACGGGCTTGTGGGTTGTTTCGGCGAAGTGGCGGACCTCGTGGTACATGGTGTCGCTACCGGTGACGGTGCCGCCGGGCGAGTTGACGCGGAGGACGACGGCTTTGATGGAGGTGTCCTTGGCGGCGAGGTCGAGGCGTGCGACGAGGTCATCGACGGGGTTGGAGCCTGAGCCGACGAGGCCTGGGCGGCGGGCGTCCATGATGAGGCCGCGCACGTCGATCATGGCGACCTTTGAGTTGCCGGGGTTGTCGTCGGCGAGGACGACGCGCTCGGCGAGTGAGCCGTCGGAACCGGCGCCGAGGTTGACGGTGACTTTGGGGGTGCAGGCGGCGAGGAGGGTCGCCGCGAGCGATGCGGCGAGGGTGAGGTATCGGCGTCGCGGGTTATGAATGGGCATGGGGGCAAGTCTACGACGCGGGGGCGGCGTACGCTCCGCGCGTGACTGATGGGCTCGGCCATGTTCCGGTGCTGCCCCGCGAGGTGCTGGGGGTGCTGTCGCCGCGCGAGGGCGAGACGTATGTCGACTGCACGGCGGGGCTGGGCGGGCACGCGTCGCTGGTTGCGCCGCTGGTGGGGGCGTCGGGGCGGATCGTGCTGAACGACGTGGACGACGGCAACCTGGGCAAGGCGGCGGAAGCGGTGAGACGGACGGGCGGCGAGCATTGCCCGGAGATCGTGACGATTCGCGGGAACTTTGCGGAGTTGCCGCGCACGCTGGGGGAGCGGGGGATTCGCGCGGACATGGCGCTGGCGGACCTCGGGTTCTCGTCGAACCAGGTGGACGACCCGGCGCGGGGGCTGAGTTTCCGGCTGGACGGGCCCTTGGACATGCGTCTGGACCCGGGCTTGAAACTGTCGGCGGCGGATCTGGTTAACGGCCTGCCGGAAGCGGAATTGGCGCGAATTCTGCGTGACTATGGAGAGGAGAGGCACGCGGGATTGGTGGCCCGAAAACTTGTCCAAGCTCGGAAGGAAACGCCGATCTTGACGACGGCACGGCTTGCGGAGGTCGTGCGATCGGTGCTGTCTGGTCGGAGTGGGCCTTCGCCCATCGACCCGGCGACGCGTTCGTTTCAGGGCCTGCGGATCGCCGTCAATGACGAGCTGGGGAGCCTGCAGGCGTTGCTCGCGGCGATTTTGCGTGGGGCGGGTGCACCGGGGTCGTGGCTTTCGGCGGGAGCGCGGGTGGCGATCATCTCTTTCCATTCCCTGGAGGACCGGCTCGTGAAGCGGGCGCTGGAAGAGACGGCGTCACGGGGGGTGGGAGAGGTGCTCACGCGGTCGCCCGCGATGGCCGACGAACCTGAACAGCGGACGAATCCGAGGTCCCGGTCGGCGAAACTTCGCGCGGTTCGAATTGGTGGGGCGCTTGGCACGTGACGGGCGCTGGTTATGATGCTCGCGTCGGGGTGAAACCCGGCGAGAGAGGTTTGGTAAACACGGCGAGCAGCGGCGTCATGGATGGGCGTCGCGGTCGTGTGGATGGGGAAGGCTTGGTGCGGCCCAAGGTGGGGTCGAAACCGAGGTGCACACCGTGAATCGCGAACTGAAACTGGCGCTCATCATCGGTTTCTCGCTGGTCCTGCTGGTGACGGTGCTCATCAGCGATCACCTATCCAAGGCTCGGGGCGTGAAGCTTGCGATGCCTGACGTGACGCCGAATCTGGTGAAAGCCTCGGAGCCGGTGGAGCCGATCTCGGGATTGCCCGGGGTGCCGGTGAACAAGACGGCGGCGACGGAGCCGACGGCTGGTCCCGCCGCTGGGCACGATCGGCTGGCCATGGGACATGAGGAGCCCGCGCCGCTCCCGCTCCCAGAAGCACCGATGACGATCGATCAGATGAAGGACAACGGCGGGACGCTTAAGCCCGTCGATCTGAGCGGCGGAAAGAAGGCGAGCAATTCGGATCAGAGCCTGATCGAAGCCGCGGCGAAGAGCGGCGTGCAGTTGGATCCGCTCGCGGGCACGGAGCAGGTGCCGATTCATACCGGCATGCCCGATCTTACCGGTGGCAGCGCGGCCCCGAAGATGCGCGAGTACACGGTGGTCGAGGGCGATTCGATGGTAAAGATCGCCAAGAAGACGCTCGGCGACGCGAACAAGTGGAACCTGATCGCGCAGGCGAATCCCAAGGCCGTGGGCAAGAAGGGCGAGATCCGCGTCGGTGCGAAATTGCAGATCCCCGTGCTTGATCTGCCGATCGCCAAGGACATGGGCGTGAAGATCATCGATCCTCTTCAGCAGTCCCCGATCGACTTTGGGCCGTCGAACAAGGTTGCGAGCAACACTCCCGCGAAGAAGACGACCAAGCCCGAGGTCAAGCCGGCGGCAAAGCCCGACCTGAAGGGCTCGAAGGCACCGGCAAGGACGGACATTGCCAAGGCGGACACGAAGAAGGCGGCGCCGACAACGTACACCGTGAAGCAGGGCGACACGCTGAACACGATCGCTAAGCGTCTGCTCGGCTCGGCCTCGCGGACGGAGGATCTGATCCGTGCAAATCCTGATCTGGAGAGCGAGGACGCGATCCAGGTTGGCGACGTGATCAAGGTCCCGATGTCGTGAATGTCGGTAGTTCGACGTCCGGACCGCGGAGCGGCCGGGTCGGCGTAGCAGTGGACGGAGCCGGACGTGTTCGCGAAATTGGCGGCGATTATCTTGGCGCTGGGGATCCTGGGTTGCACGCTCCTGGCGATGCGGCAGCAGCGGTTGCAGGCCGCGCACGAACTGGCCGAGGCGCAATTGCGGATCCGCAAGAGCGACGAGCAGTTGTGGCTGCTCCGGGCGCAGATCGCTCGGCGGCTGAATCCTGAGAACATCCGCGACATGGCGACGGACGCGGGCCCCTTGCGCCCGGCCGCGTCGCCTCCTCCTCCGGTCGAGCCTCCGGAGTTGATGGGTCCGCCGGCGCCGAAGCACGCGGACGGCGGGACGGGGTCGAGGCCTTCGCGTCCCGCGCCGGGCGTTCCGCACGAGAGGCTGGCGCACGAGCCCGAAAGCACGCATCCGGAGCCGCGTTGATGTCTGTGCATCCCTCGCACCGTCGTTCATCGAAGGTCGGGTTCATCGCGGTCTTTGCGATGACACTGCTGCTTAGCGGTTTGCTTGCGCGGGTGGTGCAGTTGCAGGTGCGCCCGGAGGTGAAACTGCAGGAGTATCTGAGGCCACGGGTTGGGGTGCGGTCCGAACTGCCGCAACGCGGCGACATTCTGGATCGTCGCGGGCGAGTGCTCTCGGCGACGCGATTTGGCTGGCGCGTGTATGTCGATCCGGTGGAACTGCCAAAGGAGCCCTCGCCGGTGATCGTGGGGCTGGCGCGGACGCTCGGGTTGCCCGAGGAGCAGGTGGGCGAACGGATTCTGTCGCGGATGGCGGAGAACGCCAGGCGCACGCCGGAGAAGCCGCCCGCGATGCCGCCGACGCCGGGCCAGGTGATCGGCGAACTGCTCGGCCTGGACGATGCGAAGGTCGATCCGAAGCTGGCGGCCAGCGCGGTCGAAGAGGTCGACGAGAATGTCAAGAAGCCCATTCGCTATCTGCCGATCGGCGGCGTGATCGAGGACGAGGTCGCGGAGAAGGTGCGGGCGCTCAAACTTGCGGGCGTGCATCTTGAGCGGCGGCCGATCCGCGAGTATCCGGGCGGGAGCGAGGTCGCGTCGATCATCGGCAAGGTCGGCGTTGCGGGCGAGGGACTGATCGGCTCAGAGAAGTTGCTCGATCGGAGGCTCACGGGCGAGGCGGGCAAGGTCAGTTTCGTGCGTGATTCGGCGGGGCGGCCGCTCTGGATCGAGCCCGACCAGATCAAGCCGGCGACGCCCGGGCACGACGTGTCGATCTCGCTCGATCTGGAGTTGCAGCGGATCGCGTGCGAGGAATTGATGCGCGGCGTGGAGGAATACAACGCCGCGGGCGGGCGATTGATCAGCATTGATCCGAACACGGGCGAGATACTGGCGATGGTGGACATCGTGCGCCCGGTGCCGGAGGCGGTGGCGTATCCGTGGATCGACAAGTCGGTGAAGAAGGGCGGGCACGAGGCTCCGGTGCCTGCGCCGGCGGTGGGGGGCGTGCGGTTCATCACGCTCAAGCCCGATCCGGGGCGCGCGATTCACCCGGCGCTGGCGAGAAACCGCTGCGTTGAGGATGTGTACGAACCGGGCTCGACGTTCAAGCCCTTTGTGTGGTCGACGATCACCGATCTGGGCCTGGCACGGGTCGATGAAGTGTTTGCAACCGGGCACACGACGTGGTTTACGTCGTACGGGCGCCCGATCTCGGATGTAACCAAGCGCGACCAGATGACCTGGACCGAGGTGCTGATCAACTCGTCGAACATCGGCATGGTGAAGGTCGGCGAACGGCTTTCGTTCAAGCAGTTGCACGACGCGGTGGCGCGATTCGGGTTTGGCCAGCGGACGAACATCGGGCTGGCGGGCGAGAGCCCGGGGATCGTGACGCCCATGTCGCGGTGGAGTAAGTACACGCACACGTCGGTGTGCTTCGGGCACGAGGTGTCGGTGACGCCGCTCCAGATGGTTCGTGCGTTCTCGAACTTTGCGCGCTCGGGCGATCTGGCGGGAACGCTGCCGACGCTGCGGATGACGGCGGTGACGGAGGTGGACCCGGCGAATCGCGTGCTGTATCGCGTCCTCCCTTCGGATGTCGCGGTGCTGACGCGGCAGACGATGCGGGGCGTGACGGAGGCCATGGAAGCCAAGCTCGACGCGCGCGAGCACACCAAGCACGCGTGGAACTACGAGATCTTCGGCAAGTCGGGCACGGCGGAGATCCCGCTGGGCAAGGCGCCGACGGGGAAACGCCGCCCGGTGGGCTCGAGCGGCTATTTCGATGGACAGTACAACTCGAGTTTCATCGCGGGCGGGCCGGTCGAGAGGCCGCGGCTGGTAACGCTGGTCGTGATCGATGATCCGGGCCCGGAACTGGCGAGGAAGAAGTTGCACTACGGCGCTTCGACTGCGGGCCCGGTGGTGAGGCGGTTCATGGAGCGGGGCTTGGCGTATCTTGGCGTGCCCCCCGCGCCCAAGGAGCCCAAAGAAGATGAATCGAAGCAGCATCCGGCGCTGACGACGCCCGTGCGGAGCACGGCGATGAACAACGCGCAGGAGTGACGAGTGGGATTCGGGCGTCGGGCGATATCGCTTCCGAGTGAATGAGTTGCGGAACGTCGCGATTGGCTCGCGGGCTTGCACATCACGGGTGTGAGGTGCGGGGAGTGAATACGACGCGATCGAGCGGGCTCCTCGGATGGCAGAATGTGCGTCGCAATGTGGCAAGCGGGGGCGAGAACGCTCAGGCAGCGCCCCGGTGATCTTGCGATGAGTCCGGGTTTCCTTGCGTGTTCTGATCGCCGTCGCTGGCGGGGTCGGGCGATCGAATTTCGCTGGCCTGTTCGTTGGGTGGCGTGCTGGGCGTGAGGCCCATGGCACGCTCGGCCTTGGCCTTGAGCGCGAGTGCTTCCTGCTTCAGGCGTTTGAGGATCTTGCGTGCCCAGATGAACTCGGTGGCCAGGAGCGCGAAGCCCAGGAACATGATGGGGATGCCGGGCACGCCGGGGAGGATGCCGACGATCAGGCCGAAGAGCACGATCGAGACGCCGACAACGAAGATGATCCAGCGGCGGGCTCGCTTCCAGGTCGCTTCGGCGGTCTTGGCCAGATCGGCGAGCGCCGTGGTGGCGAGGTCGGGCTCTTCTTGGAGCGTCATCGGGCGCGGCGGGACTTCGGCGTCGGGCGCTGCGCCGGGGGCGTCCGGCACTGCACTTGGCGCATCAGGATCGGCCGGCGGCTGGTTGCGTATTTCTTCGGTGCCCGGGTTGGTCATGAGCCGTTCCGTCGGTCGTTGTCAGCGCGGGTGGAATCCGTGGCGTTGCCGCTGCCTTCTTGTTCGGCTTCCGCCTTGGTCGGGTTCACGATGGATGCGACGATTCCGACGAGCATGATGGCGGCGATGATTCCCAGGGAGAGCAGTGGGGAGAGGTGGAAGTCGATTCCGGCCTTCTGTATGCCGGGGATGAGGTCCAGGGCGGGTAGGAGCATCTTCACGCCGATGAAGCCGAGGATGAGGATGATGGCGAGCTTGAGGTATCGGAAGGAACGTGTAAGGGCGGCGACGGCGAAGTAGAGGGAGCGCAGACCGAGGATCGCGAAGCAGTTGGAGGTGAGGACGAGGAATGGGTCGAGGGTGGTGCCGAAGATGGCGGGGATGGAGTCAACGGCGAAGACGACGTCGGCGACATCGACGACGAGCAGGGCCAGGAGCATGGGGGTGATGGCGAGCTTGCCATCAAGGCGAGAGAAGAAGCGCTCGCCGTCGTAATCGGGGGTGACGCGGAAGATGGCGCGGGCGGCGCGGACGATGAGGTTCTGTTCGAAATCGGGCGGCTCTTCGTCGCCGGCGCGCCAGAGCTTGAGGGCGGTCCAGACGAGGAATGCGCCGAAGAGATAGAGCACCCAGAGGAACTTGCTGACGATGGCGACGCCCAGGCCGATGAGCGCGCCGCGGAGCGCGACGGCGCCGATGATGCCCCAGAAGAGGACGCGGTGCTGGTACTTCGCCGGGACGCGGAAGTAGTTGATGATGATGGCGATGACCATCATGTTGTCGAGGGAGAGCATGAACTCCAGGAGATAGCCCTGGAAGAACATGACGGCGGCCTCGCGCCCGTTTTCGGGCATGAGCGCGTCGTGGAGCGCGCCCTTGCCGGCGCTGGCGACGGGTGGCTGCACGGGCTCGCTGGCGATGGCGGGCGCAGGGCCGCCGAGGCCCGCGACGTGGTGGTCGTAGAGGAGATAGACGCCGACGTTGAAGGCCATGGCGACGAGGAACCAGAAGCCGGTCTGACGGAGGGCCTTGGCGACCCCGATGACGTGGGAACCCCGGTTGAGGAAGATGAGGTCGATGGCCAGGAGCACGCCCAGCAGCGAGAGGAACGTGATGTAGATGAGTGTCATGGCGGGGCCGTGGGCGGGGGAGTACGTGGCGGTGTGGGCGGCATCGCCGCGACACGGCGCGGCCAAGGAACGGATGGTAGGGAGGGGGCGGGGCGAACGATCGAGTTGCTTCTACCCGGACCTTCGCTCGCGGACTTGCTCAGGCCCGGCGTCCAAAGACGCGAGAAACTCGCACTTGCCGAATCACGGCGCCTTCTTCGGCCACAGCACCGACAACACGGTCGCCAGCGCGAGCGTGCCGAGCACCGCGAGCAGCGACGCGGTGGTGCTGATCTTGATGGAGGTGCCGGGCTGCCAATCCTGGGCGAACCAGTTTCCGATCACGTCGAGATAGGGCGGCACGCTCATGAGGAGGAGTTTCACGCCGACGAACGCGAGGATGAGGATGAGCGCGGGCTTGAGGAAGCGGAACTTGGTGATGAGGGCGGCGAGACAGAAGTAAAGGGCGCGCAGGCCGAGGATCGCAAAGATGTTGCTGGTGAAGACGATGAAGGGGTCGGGGGTGATGGCGAAGATGGCGGGGATGGAGTCGACGGCGAAGACCAGGTCGGTGATCTCGACGATGAGCAGGGCCAGGAAGAGGGGCGTGATGGCCCACGCGGCGCGGAGCGAGCCCGGCGGCGGCGGGTCCTGCACGAGTTTGCCGGTCTTCGGATCGGGCGAGTAGGTCGGCGGGAGGGTGCGCTTGGTGAAGAACTTCTGCCCGTCGTAGAAATCGACGAAGGGGAGGAATCGCCTGCAGAGGCGGACGGCCCAGTTCTTGGACGGGTCGTCGTGGCTCTTGATGAGGGCCATCTTGATCGCGGTGAGCACGAGGAACGCGCCGAAGACGATCAGGATCCACTGATACTTCATGATGAGGGCCGAGCCCAGGAAGATCATGCCGCCGCGCATGACGAGCGCGCCGATGATGCCCCAGAAGAGGACGCGGTGCTGGTACTTGGCGGGGACGGCGAAGAAGGCAAAGACGAGGGCGATGACGAAGATGTTGTCCATCGCCAGGGACTTCTCGACGATGTAGCCGGTGAGGTATTGCTTGGCGGCGGTCAGGCCGTCGACGGTGCCGGTGATGATGACGTCGTGGGCGGCGCTGGGGCTTGGGTTGTAGATGGGGGTGGTGAGGCCGAGGTTGAGCCAGTGGCGTTCATAGGCGATGTAGACGACGCCGGCGAAGGCGATGCCGCAGGTGAGCCAGATGACGGACCACGTGACGGCTTCCTTCATCGCGACTTCGTGTGCTTCGCGATGGAAGACGAAGAGGTCGAGAGCGAGGAAGACGAGCACGAGCGCGAGGAAAGCGGAGTAGGCCCAGAACTTGGGCGAGAACTCGAACCCGAGGAGGGTGGAGGGCTCGCTCGCCCGCGCGAGTGTGTGGAGCGAGGAGAGATCGAACGACAACACGAGATCGAGCATGAAGACCCCCGAGCGCCCGAGGCGCACGGACCGACGCGAAAGCCGGTTGGTCTTGCTCAACGCGCCGCCAGTCGCGGCACGACGCCGAAGGAGCCGGGCGGGCCGACGGGGCCCCCGTGTTGACGACTCCTACGCCCGAGCGGCCGTTTCGGATGAAACAGGCCGGAATCGGGAGGCTACTCCCCAACGGAGAACGGGCGAACGATATTCATTGAACGTGGCAGGTCAAGGAGCCGACGCGCATCCCCGTTCGGCGGATTCAGGGCCGGGTGGGGATGGTTTGCGGGCGAGGTAGATCGGCGCGGGCGTCGCGGATGATGGTGATCGCCGACGACAAGAAGAGGCCGGCGATAGCCAGCGCTGCGATCAGATCGGGCCAGATGGTCTTGGTCCACGCGACGAATCCAGCGGCGGCGATGACGGCGATATTGGCGAGCGCGTCGTTGCGGCTGAACAACCACACGGCGCGAGCGGCCGAGTCGCCGTGCCGATGAGGGATCAGGACAATGGCGGAGGCGAGATTGGCGGCCAGCCCAAGCGCTCCCAGCCACCCCATCATTTCGGCCTCTGGCGTGGTGCGAACGAACGCGCGGTAGAGGGAAGCACCGAGAACGCCGATGGCGAGTGTTGCGAGAAACCAACCTTGCACGAGTGCGGCCCGTGCGCGCCAGGTGGGGCCGCGTGAGAGGGTGATGAGGGCGAGCGAAGTGATGAGGCCATCGCCGAGAAAATCGAGCGAGTCAGCCTTGAGCGACTGAGACCTTCCGACAAACCCGCCGACGATCTCGATCGCGCCCATGCCCAGGTTGAGCGCGACCACGATGCCGAGCGCCCGCTTATAGGCGGGGGCGGCGTGGGAAAGGTCATTGGGGCCGCAGCAGCCGTTGCACGCCATCAGGGGAGATGGTAGCGGGCGCTGATCTCGAACAATCGGCGGTTATTCCTGCTCGTCGGACTCCGTGGCGGTGGATTCGACCTTGGTTTCCTTGTAGACGGAAGTATCGACAAAGCCCTGGAGTTTGCGGGCGCGGACGGGGTGCTGGAGCTTGCGGATGGCCTTGGCCTCGACCTGGCGGACGCGCTCGCGGGTGACCTTGAAGATGCGCCCGACTTCTTCGAGGGTGTAGGTGTAGCCGTCGCCGATGCCGTAGCGGAGTTTGATGATCTCGCGCTCGCGGTAGGTGAGGGTCTTCAGGACCTGCTCGATGCGCTGCTTGAGCATCTCGCCGGCGGCGGAATCGCCGGGGGATTCGGTGGCGGCGTCCTCGATGAAGTCGCCGAAGTAACTGTCCTCGCTCTCGCCGACGGGGCGGTCGAGGCTGACGGGATGGCGGCTGATCTTCATGACGCGCCGGACTTCTTCGGCGCTCATGCTGGCGCGTTCGGCGAGTTCCTCGACCGTGGGCTCCATGCCGGTGTTCTGCAGGATGAGTTTCTGGATGTTGCGGAGTTTGGTCATCGTCTCGATCATGTGCACCGGGATGCGGATGGTGCGGGCGTGATCGGCGATGGCGCGGGTGATGGCCTGGCGGATCCACCAGGTGGCGTAGGTGCTGAACTTGTAGCCGCGCTTGTATTCGTACTTATCGACGGCGCGCATGAGTCCGGTGTTGCCTTCCTGGATGACGTCGAGGAAGGAGAGGCCGCGATTGCGGTATTTCTTGGCGATGGAGACGACCAGGCGGAGGTTGCCGCCGGAGAGGTCGCGCTTGGCCTGTTCGTATTCCCAGAAGACGGTGCCGAGGTCCTTGACGCGGCGCTGGAGGCCGGCGGGGTCGTCGAGGACCAGGGCGCGCAGGCCGTCGAGTTCTTCACGCATGACGGTGACGTCGTCGGCGTCGTAGCGTTTGGGATTGCGTTCGACCTTGCGGAGTTCGTGCTCGAGGTCGTGCATCTTCTTCGCGATGGAGCGCAACTTGCGCATGAGCGGGATGATGCGTCCGGTGCGGAGGCTGAGTTCCTCGGTGAGCGAGGCCATGCGCCGGCGGCGGGCCGCGATGCGGGCGCGGATCATCGCGCACGCGGGCTCGTCGCCGGCGACGCGGGCCTTCTCGAGGGCTTCCCAGTCACCACGGTTGAGGCGGAGCAGGGCCTCGATGGTGGGGAGGTTGACGGGGATGCGCTTGGCGATCTTGTCCTTGGCGTTGGTCTCGGCGGTCGAGATGCGCATGGTGCGGTCGAACGGGAGTTCACCTGTGCTGACCATGCGGAGGATGTCGACGGCCTGGGCCACGACGTAATCGTTCTCGAGGCAGCGACGCCGGAAGATCATGCGTGTCGTCTCGATCTTCTTGGCGAGGCGGATCTCTTCTTCGCGCGTGAGCAGCGGGATCGAGCCCATCTGCGAGAGGTACATCCGCACCGGATCATCGATGCGGCGCGTGCTGGCGTCGTCGGCGGCCTCTTCCAGCTCGCGCCGGAGACTCTCGGCGTCGGCCAGGTCCTCGTCGCTGGTTTCATCCTCGCCATGCGACTGGAGTTGCTCGCTGAGTTTCTGCTGGAGGGCGGCGGCCTCGGCGCGGCGCTCGCCGCCGGCGACAGTCATGGCACGCTGCCCGCGCGTGAAGAGCGCCGGGGCGGGCTGGTTGAGCGCGCCGTCTTCCTCGCCGCGGGCGAGCCGTTCGCGGTGGAGGCGGGCGCGGAGTTCGAGCTCGTCGACCATCTGGATGCCGTGACGGTCCATGAGGACCATAAGCTCGTCGAGGCGTTCGGGGTCGACCATCTCGTCGGGGAGCGTGTTGTTCAACTCTTCGTAACTCAGCCAGCCGCGGGACTTGCCCAGCGAGATGAGATCGCCAACGGCGGGATGCAGGTCCGCGGCGTGATCGTCCTGTGGTTCCGGATTCTGGGTGCGGGGGTCGCTCACCATGTTCAATCTTCCCTGCTTGCTGGCGTCGGTCGAGTCGCTGGTCCGAATCTGTGGTTCCGTCCTGGAACCGGCGTGTCGATCCTTGGCACGCGAGCGCTTCTTGTCCTGCTTCATGTGGGCCTCGGCATTCGGCGCCGATCGGGCCCGAGTTCGCGATGTTGCTGCTGCAGTCGTGCCAGCCTCGACATCGCGTCTTCTGCGCCTGCGGCGTTGGGTACGGGTACGTTCTGTCCGATTTCGATCGCCATACGCTTCCGGCACTGCTCGAAGTACGTCTTCAAGCGATCCGGATCTGATTCGGATTGCTGCTCGATCGCTTGCGAGAGCGCGACCGCTGCCTGCTGGAATTCCGGACGCTCGCCGATCGACAGCACCGCCGACAGACCGGGATCACGCCCCTGGGCCGCGACAACGCAGGCGGCGGCGGCGACTTCGGCGAGGGCGGGGTTCGTCCACGGGCCTTCCACCAGGTTCTTCTGCTCGTGCTCACTGAGCGCGTGCCACAGGCCGCCCTCGGCCAGCACACACGCGAGCACGTGAGCGGCGGCGGAGCGATCGATGCTGGTGGCGATGGGCTTGGGCTCAACGCTGGGGCGCGACTCAAAGGCGGGACGACGCCCGCCGCGACCGGCGGGGATCTCGGCGAGAATGGTGGCCTCGTCGACGCCCGCGATCGACGCAAGTTGGCGCACGATGAGTTTGCGTCGGATGGGCGTCTGGTCGGCCAGGCCCAGTTCGACGAGTCGCTTGATCTCATCCATGATCGCGCGGGTGAGGGCCGCGGGTCCGGCGGACTTGGTGCGCTCGCGCAGTTTGCGGAAACGGAAGTCCAGGAGATCGATCGCGCCGTCGATGACCTTCCGGAACACCTCCGCGCCGCCGTCGCGTTTCAGCAGTTCGTCGGGGTCCTTGGCGTCGGTCTGGCTGCTCATGAGCGCGATTCTGACGTCGATGGTCTCTGCGAAGAAGACCTCAACGGCACGCTCGGCGGCCTTCTGGCCCGCCATGTCGCCGTCGAAGAGCAGCACAACGGTATCGCACAGGCGGCGGAGCACGGCGGCGTGCTCGCGCGTCAGCGCGGTGCCGAGGGTGGCGACCGCGTTGGAGAAACCGGCCTGATGGCAGGCGATCGCGTCCGTGTAGCCCTCGGTGATGATCGCGACTCGCGAACTTTGGATCGTGCGCTGGGCCTGCGGCAGGGCGTAGAGCGTGGCGGACTTGTTGAACGCCGCGTGCTCGGAACTGTTGAGGTACTTGGGCTCGTCGGCCTCGTCGATCTTGCGGGCGCCGAAGGCGATAACGCGTCCGGCGGCGTCCTGGATCGGGAACATGAGGCGGTTGCGGAACGCGTCGTACACGCCGTCGCCCGAGTCGCGCCGCTTGAACAGACCAGCGTCGGTGAACGGACGGGCATCGAGGGACTTGTTCTGAACCGTGAGGACCAGGCCGTCCCAGCGCGCGGGGGCGGCTCCAAGACCGAACTGCTGGACCATCTCGGGCGAGATGGCGCGGCGCGTGATGACCTCGCGGGCGGCCTGCCCGTGCTCGGGGTGGCGGAGGATGGCGCGGAAGAACTCGGCGGCGAAGGCGCTGGCCTGAACGATCTCGGCGCGTGAGGAGCGCGGGCTGTCGGAAGGCTGCGGCTGGGCGCGCCGGGGTGTGAGCTTTACACCGCCACGCTCGGCCAGGAACTCGAGAGCCTCGCGGAACTCCATCTTGAAGTAGCGCTGGACGAAGGAGAAGGCGTCGCCGCCGGCGCCGCAGACAAAGCAGTGGAAGATCTGCTTGCTGGGCACGACATTCATGGATGGGCGATGGTCGTCGTGGAACGGGCAGAGGCCGACGTACTCACGCCCCTTGGGCTTGAGGGCCACGTGCTCGCCGACGAGACGGACTATGTCCGTCGCGGCGCGCACGCGATCACGGTCGTCGTTTGACTGCCAGAGTTCGGGCACGCCTCGCGGCCTCCTGTCCGGGCTCAACCGTAAGCCCGGGCGCGATACTCCGCACGATTCCAAAGCGCTGGGAACCGAGCGACGAACCCCGGAACGCTCCGGGGATTGGCACACGAAAAACCCAGCGTCGGTCGGCTCGGGGTCTTTGAACCCGCATTCGCGGGTGTCGACGAACGAATTGTCCGGCCAAGGGCGCCGGGAGCCGGGACGCTGGACGGGCGGTCACGATGCTCGCAAAGAGTGACCCGGCGATGCGGTCCTGCAACGCCCAAGGGTCCGTCGATACACGCGACAATCCCGCTGCCATGAACGCTAGCACAAGACCGGGGTTGCGACCAACAAACTGGGCGTGCGCACCGCGTATTCGGCATACTCGGTCCTTGGGATGGGGTTCCGGGACGCTTTCTGAGCGTACCCTCCGGGCCTGGAGGTGCCGGGATGATCCGTCGGGGCGTTCGCTTTATCGGTCGTGTTCAGGGCGTGGGCTTCCGGGCCACGTCGAAATACGTCGCCGACGGGTTCGATGTCTCGGGTTGGGTTCGCAACCAGCCCGACGGGAGCGTGGCGCTGGAGGTTCAGGGGGGCAAGGACGAGGTCGAGGCCTTCCTGAACGCGTTGCACGACCGGTTGAAGGACAACATTTCGTCGTCTCAGGGAATGGACATGCCGCCGGTCGAGTGCGAGCGCGGCTTTGTGATCCGGCGGTAATCCACCATGCTTATTCTGTTCGACATCGACCTGACCCTGATCTCAACTTTTGGCTCCGGCATGCTCGCCCTCGAGCAGGCGGGCAAGGACCTGTTCGGTCCGTCGTTCACCATCAAGGGCGTGGAATTCGCCGGGCGGCTTGATCCCCTCATCATCGACGACCTGCTCCGGCTCAACGGACAGGCGGTGTCGAAGGAGCACCGCGAGGCGATGCGTCGCGGCTATGCCACACACCTGGGCCCGAGGCTGGTCCAGCCTGGCGTGAGCAAGCCGCTCCCGGGCGTGATGGCGCTGCTCGATCGTGTTCGCGCTCGGCGAGGCGTTGAGATCGGCGTGCTGACTGGCAACTTCCCCGAAACAGGTGGCTTGAAACTGCGGGCGTGCGGGATCGACCCGGAGTGGTTCAAGATCAACGCGTGGGGCAACGAGAGCCCGCACGAACCGCCGGCCCGTGAGCACCTGCCGCCGATCGCGATGCGGCGGTACGCGGCCAAGTACGGGCGGGCGATCGATGCGTCGCGCGTGGTGGTGATCGGCGATACCCCGCACGATGCGCACTGCGCACTGGTGAACGGCTGCCGGGCGCTGGGCGTGGCGACGGGGCTTTCGAGCATCGACAGGCTGAGGACGAGCGGTTTCCACCGGGTTGTGGAGAACCTGTCGGCGACCGACGACATCGAATCGTGGCTGCTGGACGGAGAGATCGCGCGCTGATTTTCGCGTTCGCGCGGTTATGCTTGGGATACGCCGCACGAGGTGGCGCGACAGGAGTTGGGCCGCGATGTCTGAAAGCCTGCGAGCATTGTGCTCCGACTTTTACGTGAATCTCAAGCTCGGGGTGAAGATGGAACTTCCCCGCGGGCGCGAGACGGTGCTCGAGTTCTTCGAGCGCGTCCGCCGCCAGTTCCCCGCGATGAACCACTTCCGCCGGTACCGCGATGAACTCGCGCTCGAGTCGCCGCAGACCGACTCGCCGCACCGCTGGGTGGCGGCCCGGCTGAACAGCGTTCGCTCGGGCACGGTGAACCCGCCCGACATGAGCGAGGCGTATGCGCTTCATCGGCTGGTGCTGGAGGTCGCGCCGTACTTCATGAGCATCAGCCCGCTCGATGTGGACTTTGTCGAACTGCTCTTTGGCTTCGACCTGGCCGCCGCGGGGAATCACGACGCGATCGTGTACGAGGCGCTCTTGGCTGATTCACCCCTTGGCAAACTGGCGGACTCATCGTCCCTGGGTGTGACGGATTGCCAGCCTTCGCTCGGATTTTCGATCGGGAGACGCGGCGACATCGAGGCGGCATTTGAGGTGAAGACGCGGACGGCCCAGCAAACGCAGAATCCCGAGGCGGCTCCGGAGCCGATCAGCGTGTACCTGACGCTGCGGAAGTTCGGGTCGGTGATGGACCTGAAGGACATGGGCAGGATCTTCGATCGCCTGGCGTCGGTTGGAGAGGAACTGGCGGAGACGCGAGTGGTCCCGACGTTCCTTGTGCCGCTGCGGGACGCGATCGCGTCGGGCCGCGGGTGAGCGGGCACTGGTCATTCACACATTGCGAGGGACAATTCAACGCGGTGCGTGCGTGGGTCCGATGAATCGCCGGTGAGGGGGGCGGATGGTCGCCTATCTTCCGGATCGACAATGAGCACTCCCGGATTCTCCATATTCGCGCCGATGGAAATGCTGGCGCAGTCGCCGCGCACATCGCCGAGCCAGATATTTTTCGTGGTGGGATTGCTGATCAGTGCGGCGGTCGTACTTGGTTTGGTGATCCTGCTCGTGCGACGAAGGATGCTGGGGGCGGAATCATCCACGGCCGATCAGGCGGGACTGATGGACCAGTTGAGGCACTTGAGAGATTCGGGCGAGATAACTCCCGAGGAGTTTGATGCGGCCCGAAAATCGATGGTGTCGCGGATGACAAAGGACACACCCAAACCGCCCAAGGCCAGCAGCGAATAACACAAACGGACGAAGACGGCGCGGGCGCGAAATCTGCCGGATGTGCGTGCAGATCGGGCACGGTTTGGCCGATAGACTGAGGCCCGGGGCCGGGCCCGGGATCGAGCCGCCAACAGACGCAAGAGGGACGAATGGCCAAGAAGAATGATGGTGTGGACGGGACCGGCGGCGGTAGCGCGAATCGCGAGGGCGATTCAGGGAGCTTCCGCGGGCGCAAGGTGACCACGTGCTCGTTCTGCGGCAAGACCAGCCGCGAAGTCGGTCCGATGGTCGAGGGGCCCAACGAGGTCTACGTCTGCTCCAACTGCACCGATCTGTGCCAGAATATTTTCCGCCAGGAACGCCGTCGGGTTTCTTCGGTCTCCAACGCGCTGCGCCAGGTTCCGGCGCCGCGGGAGATCAAGGAGTACATGGACCAGTACGTGATCGGGCAGGACCACGCCAAGCGCGCCCTGTCGGTCGCGGTTCACAATCACTACAAGCGACTGCTCCACCTGGAGAACGCCGAGCCTGGCTCGGTCGAACTGGACAAGAGCAACATCCTGCTGATCGGCCCGACGGGCTCGGGCAAAACGCTCCTGGCGCGCACGATGGCGCGGTTGCTCAAGGTGCCGTTCGCCATCGGTGACGCGACGACGCTGACCGAGGCTGGCTATGTGGGCGAGGACGTGGAGAACCTGCTGCTGAAACTGCTGCAGGCCGCGGACTTTGATCTCGAGGCGGCGCAGCGCGGCATCATCTACATCGACGAGATCGACAAGATCGGCAAGACGAGCAACAACGTGTCGATCACGCGCGACGTGTCGGGCGAGGGCGTGCAGCAGAGCCTGCTCAAGATGCTCGAGGGCACGACCAGCAATGTCCCGCCGCAAGGCGGGCGCAAGCACCCCGAACAGCAGTACATCCAGATGGACACGACGAACATCCTGTTCATCTGCGGCGGGACGTTCGTGGGCCTTGAAGAGATCATCCGCCGGCGAATCGGCAAGACGCGGATCGGCTTTGTGGCCAGCGAGCAGGTCGCGCCCGACGCCGACGCGCAGCGGGCCGAGATCCTCTCGAAGGTGATCGCCGACGACCTGATCGACTTCGGCATGATCCCCGAGTTCGTGGGGCGTCTGCCGGTGCTCGCGCCGCTCATGCCGCTGACTCTGGACGCGATGGTGTCGATCCTGACCGAGCCCAAGAACGCGCTGGTGCGTCAGTACCAGCACCTCTTCAACCTCGAGGGCGCGAAACTCACCTTCACCGACGACGCGCTCCGCGAAGTGGCGCGGCGCGCGACCAAGCGTGAGACCGGCGCCCGCGGCCTGCGCTCCGTCATGGAAGAGATCATGCTCGGCATGATGTACGAACTGCCCGACCTCGACGCACGCGGCTCGGAATTCGTCATCGACCAGCGCGCGGTGCAGGAGCGGATCCCCCTGGCGCAGTTGCGAGTCGCCCGCAAGGAATCGGCGTAAGCCGGGCGTTTGAAATCACGTGTTAGTTGAGCGGGACGCCGGCGATCGGCGTCCCGTCTTTATTGGCGCACATCGCGTAGACACGCACGCCGCTGTCGAGAAGACGGCGCGCCTCGCGGGGATCACACGCCAGCAGGTGCCGCGTGGGCATTGCGATCCGTACCGACGCGGCGGCGGCCAGCAGCGCGGCGTTGACCATCGCCCAACCGGCGGCGGCGTCGAGTTCGCACCAGGCACGCCCGACATCGATCGCAGAATCCGACCTTGCGACCAGATGGAGCGAGCCCGCGGCGTCACGCGCCATCGCAACGCCCGGCGCGACAGGACACGCCAGCGAGATCGGTGAGAGTCCTTCGATGAGACTGACCAGGCCGCTTGGCGTGCCAGCCGGTTGCGAGATGCCGCGCGATGCGGAGTGACCCGCGGCAGGCATATTCGCTCGGGGTGATTGAGCGCCAGCAGGAGGAGTCTTCGGCGCGATCCAACTCGGTGCCGGCGCCGACATCGCCGCCGGAGTGTTCGGGATCGAGAGGACGGGGTCGAGGGGGCGGCGCGGCTCGCGAGATTCGCGCGGGCCCGCTTCGCTGCCTGGTGCCAACACGTCGCGGAGTGCGGCACGGAACGCGTCGGTGCGCGTCACGTTGCGAGAACGATCGCCGGCGATGATCGTGGCTTCCGGCGGCACCGGCGCGGCGCTGGCGGGCATCGCTGTGCCGCGGCATTCAAGGAGCGGCACGAGCGAATCCAATGACGCCGAGGCCATCCCGCGGAAGAGCGTGCGCGAGTTCCATGCGGAGACCTTCGTCGCGCCGGGGACGAGTTCGACCTCGCGGCCAAGAAAAGTTCGCGACGCGGCGGCGAGTTTGTCGGCGGCGGCCTTGGCCTTGTCGCCCGCTGCACCCATGATCGCAAGGCGCACGCTCTTCTCGCTCGTCTCGTCGCGCGAGCCGAGGGACTTCAGCGTGCGATAGCAGGCGACGACGGCGGCGTCGTCCGAGCCGCAGAGCAGCGTCAGGGAACCGATCGAGGGGAGCGATGCGAGCGTGGGCTCGTCGGTCTCGTCGACCTGGATCAGCCATCGGCGCGCGTGGGTGCTCGCGCCACGGATCGCGTCTTCGATGGTGGGGCAGGGCGGGATATCGGCGGTGGCGTCGAAGAGATCGACGCTGATGCTGCCGGCACGCACGCGCAGGAGCGCAACCGGGCCTCCCGCGCTCTCGACGCTGATCCTGGAGAACTGCCCCACCCAGGCCGACGCCAGCACGGGAAGGTGACCGAGGATCAGCGCTTCGACGCGAGCCTCGGGGGGCGAGGCGGATTCGGTGGCGCGCGTGGAATCGTCGGCGATGGATGTGCCCGAGATCGAGATCGGCGCGGGGCAGGCCTGAAGCGCTGGGCGTGCGATACCCTCAGCAGCGCGGCCTGTTGGCGCTTCGGTGGCGCGCGCGGGCGCGAGCGGCCCGTCGCCCAGGAAGAGTTCGGCGAGCGAATCGGTGGGTTGCGGCGCGCGTTGGAACGGGAACGGCGCGTCGTTGAGCGTGGACATCGGCTTGGCTCCCTCTTGATCCCTCTGGGGCTCACTCGACGTTGACGACGCTGTTGTGCTCGCCGAACGGGTTGATCTCGGTGCCCGGGTTGAATGAATCGGCGCACCAACGCCCGTCGATGATCAGCCGGTAGGAATGGCGTCCCGGCGGCACAGCGATGCAGAGTTCCAGCACGCCCAGGTGCGGGTTGGCGCGGAGGCGGTGGGCGTCGGGCGACCAGTTGTTGAACGTGCCGGCGACGAAGACATCGCTCCCGAGCGAATTCGGCTGCACGAAGAGCACGCCCTGACGTGTCACGCGCACGCCAAAGAGGCGTGCCACACCCGACGGGGTCTTGACCGGCTCGGCGACCTCGAGCGGATCATGGATCAGCGTGACCCGAGTCGGCTCGGGCGTGTGGGTCGTGTGGATCGGCGCGTGGGGTATCGCGGCCGCGGCGGCTTCGGCCTCGTGCTCGCGCCGCAGGAGTTTCTGGGCGCGCCTGGCCACGTCTTGAGCGCGCGAAATGCGGGATTCGACGAGCGGCTCGAGAGAGGGATTGGTGTGACTCGGTGCGGCCGGGGGCGCAGCGTGCTGAGCCGGCGAAACGGCGTTCGGTGTCGGTGGGTTGGTTCGGGAGATGCTCGACGCTGGTGGGATGGGAGCGCTGTGGATGCCGGCGTTGGCTTGGCCCGACACACCAACGCGCGGGGTGTGAGCCTCGGCCAGATGGGCGTGATGCGTTCCACCCTGGGCGCCGCCATGGACACCGGGCTGATGGGCCGCGAGGATTTCAGCGTGGTGCTCGTCGTGCGGCGCGTGGTTGTCATGGACCGCATCAACCGTCGCCAGTTCGGGCGTTGACTCGTTGATGGCCGGAATTTCGTGAAGGCCCGGGCGGAGTGTCTCGCCGGCGCTGGCGACGCGATGGGCGACCTCGGCAGCGACGGCGGGGCTCGTGATGACGCGGACGGGCGATGCGCCGCTGGCGGCGGACGCCTCGGCCGACATGCCGATCACGGACAGCAGCCAGTCGGAGAGGAGGGCGTAGTCGATCGCGCCGTGAGACTCGTGGTCGTGGTCGATGATGGGGCGGCCGAACGCCGCGGCTTCTTTGAGTTTGGGGTCACGCCGGATCGCGACGGGGGCGACACGTTCGGCGAACTGGCGACGGAGTTCATCGAGCAGGGCCGAGGAGTGAACGTCGTCTGGATCGTGGAGTGTTCCGAAGAGCCGGACCGGAGTCTGGACCCCGATGCGTCGGTTGAGGCTCTCGACGGTCTGGACCTGCTTAGCAGCCCCCTGGAGTGCAAAGTAGCCGGTTTCGACGGGGATGAGGACGGTGGTGGCGGCGGTAAGGGCGTTGAAGGTGAGGAGACCGATCGATGGGGGGCAGTCGATGATGGCGGCGTCGTAGTCCGTGGCGAAGTGGTGGAGGAGGTTGGCGAGGCGGCGTTCCTTGTCGGGCTTGTCCGCCAATCCGCCGCGGGCGGCTTCAAGACCGGCGAGTTTCATCCGGCTGGGGGCCAAGTCCAGCCCGCGTGCGACGCGCCAGAGCAGCCGGCTCTGGTCCACCGAGCGTGCTGGCGTGAGGAGGGCGTCGGCGATGTCGAGGTCGATGCGAGCCTCGGGGATGCCCAGGCCCGCGGCGCAATGCGACTGCGGGTCGAGGTCGACCAGGAGGGTGCGGATCCCGCGTTTGGCCCAGACTCCGGCGAGGTTGATCGCGCTGGTCGTCTTGCCGCAGCCGCCTTTTTGATTGATGATCGCGATGGTCCGCATCGCAGCCCCCGACGTCCTTGTCTGGGTGATTTCGGAAATGAAACGCACACCGGGCGAGAGAAACGCAAGGCCCGCGATCGGTTATCGGTTGGGCTTTCGAATCGCCATGAAGTTTGCCCAGAGCCCCGGACTTGCTGGTCGTAATTCAGTGAATTGCCCTACGCGGGCCACCGGAGAGCAAATCGCGGCCAAAGAACCGTCGCAGAGGTGATGCTCACGCGCGGATGGACTCAATGGCGGCCAGCACGATCGCGCGGTCGGGATTCTCCACGACATTGCACACACCACCGTCGCAGGGAAGCACGAGGCGCAGCACGCCGCCCTGAACCTTCTTGTCGTGCCCCATGAGTTCGAGCACCCGCTCACCCGAGGGCAATCCCCGGACGTTGGTCGGCAGGGAGAGGCGTGAGAAGAGCGTCCCGACGCGATCGCGGAGCGCCGACGGTGCCAACTTGAGCGACGTGGCGGCATGGAGGGCGGCCATGGTCCCGAGTGCGACCGCTTCGCCATGGTGGAGCGGCGCGTCTGCGGGATTGCCGGTTGGCGAGAGATCGGGGAGCGTCTCGATCGCGTGCCCGAAGGTGTGCCCGAGGTTGAGCAGGGCCCGCCCGCCCGCGGCGCTCTCGGCCTCTTCTCGCTCGTCGCCAGCGACGACGCGGGCCTTGATCGCGACATTGCGGGACACAAGCTCGGCGAGTGTGGCCGGGTCTCGCGCAAGAATCGCCTGGGCGACCGACTCGATCCACGATAGGAGCGACGAATCGCCGAACTGACCCGAGAGCAGGGTGTGCTTGACGCACTCGGCAAGCCCCGCGCGGATCTGGCGATCGGGCAGCGACGAAAGCAGCGCGACGTCCGCAACGACAAGCCGCGGCTGGTGGAACGCGCCGACGAGGTTTTTCTTGAGCGAGCCGTCGGAGGTGCGGAGGTTGATGCCGGTCTTGCCGCCCACTGATGCATCGACCATGGAGAGCAGGGTGGTGGGGCACTGAACGACGGGCACGCCACGTCGGTAGGTAGCCGCGGCGAAGCCCGTGACGTCGCCCACGATCCCGCCTCCCAGCGCGATGACCGGATCGCGTCGCTCGTGCTTGGATTCCGCGAGGGCGACGAGGATTCGCTCGAGCGTTTCGAGCGACTTGTCGGCCTCGCTCGGACGGATCGTGATGGTGGCGGTTGCGAATTGCCGGCTCGAGAGCGCCGAGGTCAGATGGTCGCTCGCTGCCCGGGGCAATCCGGCGTCAACCACGATGAACGCGCGCGCGGCGGTGGGGCAGATGGCGCGGACGCGCTGGGCGACGCTGTCGGTGAGCGAGTGGCCAACAAGGACTTCGTAGTCCCGCGTGCCGTCGAGCGAAACGTGAACGCGCGAGAGAGTCATGGGTGGTGGCGTCTTGCTTTAGTGGTCGAACGAAACCTCGCCCGCGCGCAGTCCGGCGCGGTTGCGCACGACTTCTTCGGGGCGTTCCCACTCGACGCGCTTGGCGTCGCCCCAGAGCATTTCGAGGTCGTAGTGCGCCCGGATGTTGGGCTCAAAGACGTGCACGATGACATCGACGAAGTCGGCCAGGAGCCAGGTGGACTGGTCGTCGGCGTCGCTGCGCCAGGCGGAGTGCCCGAGTTTGTCGCCCATCTTGCGGACGTTCTGGATCACGCCGTGCATCTGGCGATCGGAGGTGCCCGAGCCGATCACGACAAAGTCGGTGATGGGGCTCTTGCCGCGCACGTCGAGGACGACGATATCAGTGCACTTGTCGTCGTGCATGGAACGGGCGAGTTCGATCGCGAGGGTCTGCGTGTCGGGACGCGACGGTGCCTTCTTTGTGCCGCGCGCACGCGGCTTGGACGCGGACTTCGGCGCAGATTCGGGCGCGGCGGCGTCGGGCGCGCTCATGGAGGGCGACCCGACCGCCTGGTTGGTCGATTCTGTTCGGGCGGCCTTGGTTCGGCGCGCGGGCGTCTTGCGTGTCGTCTCTCGTTTGGCCATGCAAGGCAAGGATAGGAGGCGTGTGCTAGGCTCGTGGCGGATGCTCGAACCAGCCGCTTTCCAATGTGCCATGTTCGGATCGGTCGCCCGCTCCCCGGCGTTGCTTGGGGAGACGACCATGGATCCGACTCTTGCCACGCTCCTGATCGTCGCGGTGATCCTGGCGCCGACGATCATGTCGATCCTCTTGATCGACGCACGACGCAAGGCAGCCCGGGCCCTCAAACGCCAGCGCCGCATCGAACGCATACTGGAGCAGACGCGCGTGGAGATCGATCGACTGCGGCGCGGCACAAGCCGGTCCGAGGCCCTCGCGGCGATGGACGTCGCGCCGGGTTCTCTTTCGCCCGATTTCCGCTCCGAGTTCGGCGAAGACTCGCTCATCTGGCAGTTGCTTGATCGCCAGACGACCGGCTTCTTCATCGAGGTCGGCGCGTACGACGGCGTAACGCTGAGCGTGAGCGCCGCGTTCGAGGCGATCGGCTGGACCGGTCTGCTCATCGAGGCGATCCCGGAGCGATTCGAGATGTGCAAGCGCTCGCGCCCCCGGAGCCGGGTTGTGCACGCCGCCCTCGGCAAGCGAGGGAGCGGAGGGACGACCAGGTTTCACGTGGCGCGGGGCGAGGGGCTGGAGGTGTTGTCGTATCACCACACGCCGCCGGAGCAGGAGCGCGAGGTGTTGAAGCGCGGCGCCGCGATGCAGGAGGTCGAGGTACCGCTGACAACAATGGACGCGCTGCTCGATGGGCATACGGGCCCGATCGACTTTGCGAGCATCGATGTAGAGGGCGCGGAACTCGACCTGCTCGACGGCTTTGACCTGCAGAAATGGCGTCCGCGCGTCATCGTGATCGAGGACATTTCCGCCGGGAAGAACCCGGCGCTGGACGCGAAACTCGACGCGTGCGGCTACGTGCTGGTCGCGTGGCTGGGGTTCAACCAGGTGCGGGTGCATCGCGGCGAGGACGCGATCCTGGCGCGGGCCGCGGTGCTCCCGAAGGGTGCGCCGATGTTCGCCGAAGACGCGGGCGGAGCATGACGCGATTCGACGTGGTGATCCCGACGTTCAACGCGCCCGCGGCGCGCTTGGCCGCGGCGGTGGCGTCGGCGCGGGCCTGCGACGGCGTGTCGCGCGTGATCGCGATCGACGATGGTTCGGAGCCCGTGGCGTTGGTCGAGGATGAGTGCGAGTTGATCCGTCAGCGCAACGCGGGCCCGAGCGCGGCACGCAATCGCGGAATTGAGGCGAGCGACGCGCCGTGGATCGTCTTCCTCGACGACGATGATGCATTGATCCCGCCGGGCGTTAATGCGATGATCGCGATTGCGGAGAGACTCGGCGCGATCGCCGGCGTGGCGGCCAGGTTCGAGCGCCGCGGCGAAGTTGTGCGTCGCAAAGACGTGCCAGAAGAATGGGCGGGGACGCTCCTGCCGCACTGGTCGGACGTGCTTCGGCCGATCGCGATCTTCGGCGCGTCGGGGCTGTTGGTCTCGCGCCGGGCGATTGAGGGCGGGATTCGATTCGATGTCGATCTTCACATCGGCGAGGACCGCGAGTTTCTGGCGCGAGTGGGACAACTTGGACCGATCGCGGTGTCGGACGAGCCCGCACTGACGGTGTCGCTGCGCGACGAGGGGAACCTGAGTTCGGCCGCTCAACTGGCCCGGCGGATTCGCGATCATGTCGTGATTGCAGGGCGTTTCAGCGAGGGTGAGTGCGTGGCGCACCTGCGCCAGGCGACGATGTGGCTGGTGAACGCGGCGGCCAAGGCGGGGGTCGATGATGCGTCGTGGCGGGCGCTGATGGGGCTGATGGGAGCGCGACGGTGGCGCGTGCCGCTCAAGGCACGCGTGCGAAGGATGTTCCGCGGCGCGAGGTGAGTGCGGTTCGTATCTTCATCGGTACGAGCGTTGACCGATGAGTGATCGAAGGGGATTGGCGGGCGACTTGTGAAACACCAATGAGCAAACAACCGAGCCCAACTCCGATCCCGGCGCCGGGCTCGTCTGTACCAGCGAGCGGCGTTGTTGCGGCGGGCTCGCTCGCCATCGGCGTGTGCACGTACAACCGCGGCGAAGCGATCACACGCACGCTGGAGACGCTGGCCGCGATGGATCGCGTTGGCGGGCGCGTGTCGCGGTTCATCATCGTCGATAATCGGTCGAGCGACAACACGCCGTCCGTCATCGATCGGTTTCTCTCGAGTCATTCCGATGTCCCGATGGTCCGCTGGCACGAGGCGACGCCCGGCAAGTCGGCCGCGCTCACGAAGTTGTTCACCGAGACCAACGAGGAGTTCATCGGCGTGATCGACGACGATGTGCTGGCGAGCCCGGGCTGGGCACGCGGGATGCTCGCGCTGATGGACGACCAGCCGCGCTGCGGCGGAGCGGGAGGGCCGGTCAAGAACGTCTGGGAAGGTGGCATGACACGGATCGCCGAGATCTACCGGCGCTCGCTGGGTGATCAGTTGCATGGTGATCTACGACGGTGTCTTGATGCGCCGAGTTCGTTCCTCATGGGAGCGTCGATGGTGATGCGGAGGACGGCGATCGTGCAATCGGGCTGGGTCGACGCGCGAACGATGGACTGCCGGCGCGGCGACGTGCTCGAGGGCGGCGAGGACGCCGAACTATGCCTGAAGATCAGGCGTGCAGGCTGGGAATTGTGGTACGAGCCGACGGCGAGCGCCGGGCACCTGATCCCCGCGTGGCGCACGACGCAGGAATACATCGCCAAACTCCGGCGTTCGATCTGCCGGACAGAGCCCATCATCCGCTGGCTGTGGGATGAGTCGCTGACACTTCGTGAAGCGCGTGAACAGAGCGTGCGAGCACGGCGGAGGTACCTCAAGACGCTGCTGTTCGACTGGCGGCCGACGCGACGGCGCGTCCGGGTCGCGGAGCGATTGGGGCGGGTCGAGGGCTGGGAATCGCTCGTGAAGAAGATCGAGTCTGGAGAACTCCGGCGCTCATGAGGCGGCTAGTTACCGCCTTTGCGAACGCGGCGCACGGCGTTCTCGATCGACTTGCCCAGTTTCTTCAGGCCCTTGTCCGGCGGGCGATAGAGCGAGAACGGCTTGTCGAAGAAGAGTTCAACATCTTCGCGGGCACGGTAGCGATCGCGGAGTGAGAGCAGCTTGCCGCCTGACTTATTGAGATGAAAGATGGTCCAATCTCGCGATTCGGGGCGAGAGAGCGTCACAAGAGCGTGGCGTCTGCAGTGGGATTGCCACGCCCATTCGATGAGCGCCCGCCGGTACTTCTCCTCGCACCGGATGTGCGAGGGAAACTCGCCGCGGAAGTCGGAGTCGATGAAAGGGCCGATCTCGCCGCGCATCGCTTGCATGAAACTCGCGCGCTTCATCAGCGAGAAATTGAGACTGGCAAAGTCGTGGGTGAGATATCCGTCGCGTGTGCCGCCCGCGGGCGCGATCAGGTGACCGAGTGTTACTGCAAAGACGCCGGGGTCCTCCAGCACACGCACATCATCATCAAGCCACGAATCGCGTCCTGTGCGGAACGGGAGCGTGTCGGGCTTGACGAACATGACATAGGGCTTGCTCGCGAGCAACCCAGAGCGATATTCCTGGACATAGCAGCGATGAAAATCGTTCTCGAAATGCCGGGGATTGAGCAGTTCGAGGCGATCGATCAGCCCCTCTTGCACCAGCGCGACCAGGTGTGACATCGACGCTCGATCAGATCCGCCGTCGACATAGATCACCTCGCCCGGACGCCCGCCGAGGAACTCGAACCAGTCCAGGATGACGCGCCGTGTAGCGCTGGTCGCGCCGAAGCCGGACATCGAAAGCGTGAGTTGATCCCGCGCGGTCACGCGATCGCCCCCGGGGCCGGGGGCTTGCGGACCAGCCACGCGGCGTGAGTGGAGAGTCCGGGGATCGTCCGCGTTTCCTTGGCCTCTTCCTCGATCGGCGAGCCGACGATCGCGCGGGCGAGCAAGTCGCGGGCGTCGATGGCGCCGAGCCCCAGCGGCGTTTCGGTTGAGAGCGGCGCGACGACCAGGAGCCATCCTCCCGGCGCGATCAGCCGCCACCACTCGTTGACGACGCGTGTGGCGTCCTGTCCGCGCAGCGGCACGCCGCACGCGAAGACGCCCGCGAACGCGCCGTCGGTTTCGCCCATCACGCTCTCGACCCCGCCGGGCTCGAACGAGACATTACCGAGCGGGTATCGCATGCGTGCATAGCGCACCGATTCCAGATCGCGGTCGAGCGCGACGACCGCTCCGCTGGGTCCGACGCGCTCGGCCAGCCACGCCGCGCCATAGCCAGTCCCGCAACTGGCGTCGAGCAAGCGCATGCCCGGGCGGATGAGCGGATCGCACGCCAGATACGCGGGCGCCAGCGGCGGCCCGGAGAGGTCGGCGTAGAGCCTGTCCGGCGTGCAGCGGATTCGAGTGCGCTTGCCGTCGGGGAACTCGACGTCGTATTCCTTCACGCCCGAGCCTCGCGAGGAGAGCGCCCGGCGCAGCGATTCGCGCCCGCGCTCGCGATACCGGACGCCCGCGACGACCAGCGAGGGATGAAGCCCCAGCATGCGACGCAAGCCGTCGGCGAAGCGCGACCACGCCGACGTACGTGGGCGCAAGATCGCCAGCGCGGCGATCGTGCCGCGCGAACCGGCGGAACCCGAGGGCATGGCTGGGCTGGCGTGCGGACCCATCAGTCGAACAGCGTAGCGGCTACTCGTGAGACGTCGCGGGGCCGCGGCGAGGGGGCGACCGGGATCCACGCCGTCGGCTGGTCGTGACGCGAGATCGTGAGTTGATAGGCCCGCCCGGCGTGCCCGGCGGCGGCCAGTTCGGGCGTGTTGCACTGGCGCGATAGGTGCAGCAGAACCACGTGTTCTCGCGGCGCAATGCGGCGCACGGCCTCGGCACTCTGCTGGTTGGAGAGGTGGCCCTTGCCGCCCATCACCCGTTTCTTCAGGATTACAGGGCGATCCGACTCCATCTCCATCCGTGGGCAGTAATTCGATTCGATCGCCAGAACGTCGACCGCGGCCAGGTGGTTGATGAACTCGTTCGTCACGCGTCCAAGGTCGGTCGCGTAGCCCAGCGTCCCGCCGCCGGCTGCCTCGATGCGGAACGAGACCGAGCCCAGTTCGTCGTGCGGCACAACATGCGGGTGAATCGTGACCGAACCCAGCGAGATCGGGTCTTCGTACGGCTCGCTCACGTTGGCGAGGACGTTCTCTCGCTCGCCGCGCCCGAGGTGGCGACGGTGGACCAACTGAGTCATGTGACGCGGGAGCGTGCCGATCCAGCCGGTGTGGAAATGATCGGAGTCAAAGTGCGTGAACAGGACGCGGCGGACGCGGGCAAAGTCGACCCCGATCGACGCGAGTTCTTTCCGCGTGCGGCGCGGCGAGAGGCCAAGGTCGATCAGCACGACCTCCGCGTCGTCTCCCTCGCCAATGACGAGCGCCGAGCAGTTTCCGCTCGAGCCGCTGGCGAGCACGCATAAACGCATCTGCAACGACACGCGATCTCCCTCCGTGCGAGACTCGCGCCCAGTTTACATGGACTCGTCGTCGGATTCATCCAGCGGGTTGTGAAGCCCGCCGCGACGGCGCAGGTTGAGCCACGACGCGAGCAGGCGAGGCGGACGCCCCGGCCCGGGGCAGATCGCGCGCTTGGCCTCGCGCACGAATGTCAGCATCTCGCCGACCGCGGGCGAAGATCGCGAGAGTTCTTCCAGTTTCACGAGCATGTCGGCCTTGGTCAGGTGGACGCGGAAGACCTCGCGGAAGGCGCGGTCTACGGCCGTGATCTCCTCGCGCGCCATCCCGGAGCGGCGCATGCCCACGCGGTTGATGCCCGCGATGCGCTGGCGATCCGGCGCCATGCAGAAGGGCGGCACGTCCATCGAGATGCCGATCCCGCCGGAGAGGAATGCGAGGCGACCGATGCGCGTGAACTGGTGGATGCCGCAGTGCCCGCCGATGGTCGAATTGTCGTGGGCCTCGGAGTGCCCGCCCATCGTGGCGCCGTTGACGAGGATGACGTTGTTGCCCAGTCGCGCGTCGTGCCCCACGTGCGAGCCCACCATCATGAACACGCGGTCGCCCACGATCGTCGGGCGGTCGGCCTTGGTCGCCGAGTGGATCGTCGCGTGCTCGCGGATGAGGCACTCGCTCCCGATCACCACACCCGGCGTCGCCTGCCCGGGCTTGAACTTGTAGTCCTGCGGCTCAAATCCAAGGCACGCGAACGGATACACGATCGTTCCCGCGCCGATCGAGCACGGACCCTGCACGTACACGTTCCCGATCAGGCGGACATTGTCGGCGATCGTCACGCGCCCGCTGATCACGCAGCCCGGCCCGATCACCACGCCCGAACCCAGTTGCGCCTCTTTTGAGACCATCGCGGTCGGATGAATTTCTGCCATGGGCGATGATAGCGGTCGGGGTTCCGGGTGGCCCGGCGGTCTCCATCTGTCTTGGTGTGCGTCATTGATTCGATCGCACCTCCCCGATGTCTATGAGTATCCGCGTGCCCTCCACACCCGTTCCCTCTTTCCCAATGGCCTGGGCGGCACGCCGATCGATCGGCATCTAGCATCCATCGTGAGCAACATCGCGATCTCGCTGGAATTCACCGACGTCGGCCGCCTCGCCTATGCGCCCGCATTTGATCTGCAGCGCCAGACGGCCGACGGCGTGCTGGCCGCCCGCGAACTATCCCAGATCGATCCCTCCATCCCGCCTATGGGCGGGATCGTGTTCCTCGTCGAGCATGATCCGGTGGTGACGGTCAGCAACCGCGCCGGCGCGATGAATCACCTGGTCGCCACGCCAGAACTTCTCGCACGCGAGGGTGTCAGGGTCGAACGCACCGACCGCGGCGGCGATATTACCTACCACGGCCCGGGCCAACTCGTGATCTATCCGATCCTCGACCTCAACCTGCTCAACCTCGGCCTGCACGACTACATGCGCATGCTCGAAGAATCCGTTATCCGCACCTGCGCCGCGTTCGGCGTGTCGTGCGCACGTGATCCCAAGGCGACCGGAGTGTGGACCCAGCGCGAACGCGACGAGGCCGACGGCGCGGACGCGTCCACCCTCGACGCGGACGCGGCGAGTTCATCGAGCCAGCCGCCGATGATTCCCAACGCCAAGATCGCCGCGATGGGTGTACGCGTCCGCAAGTGGATCTCGATGCACGGCCTGGCGCTGAACGTGACCACGAATCTCGATCACTTCCGCCTGATCGTGCCGTGCGGCCTGATTGGTCGCCCGGTCACAAGCCTGAAGGCCGAATTGGGCACGAAATGCCCGTGCATGGACGACGTCAAGCAGACGATCACCGGCACGCTACGCGCGTTGATCACCGAGGCGTACGAGCGGGCGGTGACGGCCCGGGCCCGCGCCCGCTGATTAACTCAACGCAGCAACGAATTGCGCCAGACGGTCCATTCCCTTGTTGATCTGGTCCTCGGAGCACGCGAACGAGAAACGCAGGTGGTTCCCGCCGCACCCGCCGAAGTCCTCGCCCGGCACGGCCGCCACGAGTTTCTCCGCGAGGAACGCCTCGGAGAAGTCCATCGCGGAGCGAAGCACCTTGCCGCCCGGCGTGGTTTTACCGAAGAGCGCAGAGACATCGGGGAAGGCATAGAACGCGCCTGTGGCGGGGATGGGGAGCACGCCCGGGATCGCGGCGAGTCGATTGTTGATGAGCGTTCCGCGGGCCGCGAAGGCGTCGCGCATCTTCGCGACCTCCGCCGCGCATTCCTTGAGGGCCGTCGGGATGGCGGCATAGACAAACGACGTGATGTTGGTCGACATCTGTCCCTGCAGGGTCGCCATGCCCTTGGTGAATTCCAGGCCGAACGCGCCGCTGGAGCCGGTATAGCCGACGCGCCAGCCGGTCATGGCGTAGGCCTTGGAGAGTCCGTTGAGCGTGATGACACGTTCAGCGATTTCCGGGATGGAGCCGATCGAGAAGTGGGGGATCCCGCCGTAGACGATCTTCTCGTAGATCTCGTCGCTGAGGACCGTGAGGTTGGGCGCGATCGTGCGGCTCGCCTCGGCGACGACATTGCCGATGGCGCGGAGTTCGTCGGGCGAGTACATCGTGCCGCACGGATTGCTCGGCGAGTTGAGGATGAGCAGGCGCGAGTTGGGAGTGATCGCCTTGCGGAGTTGGTCGGGCGTCATCTTGAAGCCCGAGCCTGGCGTCGTTGGGATTTCGACGACCTTGCCGCCGGCGAGTTCCGCGATGGGAGCGTAACTCACCCACGCGGGGACGGGGATCAGCACTTCCTGGCGTGCCTCGCCGGGCTTGGGCTCGTCGAGAAGGACATGGAGCGCGACGAATAGCGAGTGCTTGCCGCCCGAGCCGATGGCGATGTGTTCCGCCGTGCAGTTCGGGATGCCGTTTTCTTCGGCGAGTTTCTTGGCGATCGCGCCGCGCGACGCGGGGTCGCCCAGGGTGGGCATGTACTTGGTGTTGCCCGCGCGGAGCGAGGCGATCGCCGACTCTTTGATCTGATTCGGCGTGTCAAAGTCCGGCTCGCCCGCGGCGAACGACAGGACATCGAGGCCCTGGGCCTTCATTGCCTTGGCCCGGTTCATGAACGCGACCGTGACGGATGGCTTGAGTGACTTGACGCGCTGGGAAATGCTGAGCATGGCCCGAGGGTAGGCAGATTTCTTTCAGTGTCTGAGTCCTGTTCGGGGTTTATCAATATCGGTCCCTTCGGGGTGGGTTGATCGGTGGGCGGGCGGGGACTAGTCTTTATCCGTTCCAAACTTTCAAGAACCACGGCCCGTTCGAGGGCCAGGAAGCCGGGTTGAGGCATGGCCATCGAACTTGAACGTCGTCAGCAGGTCGTCTCCACCAACCGCCGTCACGAAAAGGACACGGGTTCGCCCGAGGTCCAGATCGCGATGCTCACCGAGAAGATCAGTTCCGTTGCCGAACACCTCAAGTCCCACGAGATGGACAACCACAGCCGCCGCGGGCTGATCATGATGGTCGGACGGCGCAACCGGCTGCTCCGCTACCTGGCGCGCACCGATTCGCAGGCCTACCAGGCCCTGATCGCTCGCCTGGGTCTGCGCAAGTAAGACCTTTCCGGCCCGTTGCCATCCCGGCAGCGGGCCGCTTGTTTTCCGGGATGGTCGAAGGGCCTCGTGGCAGCGGGCAAGGTGCACATCTCCTTCCGAGACGTGCGTCTTGCCTCTGCCTCCGGGTCCATGACGAGGCCGAGCCGCGCCCACGTTTCTTTGTTGCGGCAAGGTTTCGCCCATTCCTCGATCCATCCCGGTTCGTTGCCGATTCGTCCGCCCGCGAAAGTCGCGAGCGCCCGTCGGTGTGCGCACCGCTCGGACCGAATGGTCCGGCATGGTCAGAGGATTCTCCCGAATGTCTGAATACAAAGTCACCCAGCTCCCGGGCGTTGTTCGCGTGTCGATGGAACTCGGCGGGCGCGAACTGATCCTGGAGACGGGCGTGGTCGCCCGCCAAGCCGGCGCCGCTGTCATGGCCAGTTATGCGGGCACCACCGTGCTCGCCACCGCTCTTCGTGCCGCGCCGCGCGAGGGCATCGATTTCTTCCCACTCACCGTCGATTACCGCGAGAAGACCTCCGCAGCCGGCAAGTTCCCGGGCGGATTCAAGAAGCGTGAAGGCCCGCCGTCGGAGAAGGAAATCCTGACGATGCGGATGATCGATCGCCCGATGCGCCCGCTCTTCCCCGATGGATTCCTCGACGAGGTGCAGGTGCAGGTGTTCGTGATGAGCCACGACACCGAGAACGACGCCGACGTGCTGGCTGGAACCGCCGCTGCCGCCGCCCTGGCGATCTCGGATATCCCCTTCGAGGGGCCGACCGCGACCGTGCGCGTCGGTCGCATCCACACCGAGGCCGGCCCGCAGTACGTCATCAATCCCACCATCAGCCAGCTTGATTACTCCGATCTCGACCTCGTGCTCGCCGGGCATAAGGACGGCATCAACATGATCGAGGTCGGCGCCGCCGAGGTCGACGAGGCCGGCGTGCTGGGCGCCATGGAATTCGGCTACAAGGCTATCAAGCAGGTGCTGGGCCTGATCGACGAGCTGGCCGCCAAGGTCGGTCGCCCGAAGGTCGCCGGTGAATTGCATCTGCCCAGCGCGGAAGTCACCGCCAAGGTCAAGCAGATCGCCGAGAGCGCCATGCTCGAGGCCCGCAAGATCCCCGGCAAGCAGGCCCGCAACGAGCGCGTCGATCAGATCAAGAAGGAGATGCTCGACACGCACTTTGCCCTCAAACTCGACGGCAATTACGGGCAGTATCTCGAGACCAACAAGGCACGCACGCAGGCCAAGGAAGCCTTCCGTCGCCTCGAGGAAAAGATCACGCGCCGTCTCATTGTCGAGCAGAAACTCCGCGCCGACGGCCGCAAGCCCCTGGAGATTCGCCCGATCACCGGCGCCGTGGGCGTCTTCGCCCGCACGCACGGCTCGGCGTTCTTCCAGCGCGGCGAGACCCAGTCGCTCTGCTCCGTCACGCTCGGCACGGGCAAGGACGAGCAGATCGTCGACGGCCTGCTCCCCGAGTATTCCAAGAAGTTCCTGCTCCACTACAACTTCCCGCCCTTCTCCACGGGCGAGGTCAAGCGCATCGCCGCACCGGGTCGTCGCGAGATCGGGCACGGCGCTCTCGCCGAACGCTCGCTCCTCGGCATCCTCCCCAGCCCCGACGAATTCCCATACACCGTCCGCGTCGTCTCCGACATCACCGAGTCCAACGGCTCGTCGTCGATGGCATCGGTGTGCGGCGGATGCCTCGCGCTGATGGACGCCGGCGTTCCGATCAAGGGCATCTGCGCTGGTATCTCCGTCGGCCGCTTCGCCGATGACAACGATCAGAATGAACTCTTCGTCACCGACATCATCGGCGAAGAGGACTTCTTCGGTGATATGGACTTCAAGGTCGCCGGCACCCGCGAGGGCATCACCGGCATCCAGCTCGATCTCAAGACCCGCGGCCTGGTGCTCTCGCAGATCGAGCGCATCCTGGCCCAGGCCAAGGAAGGTCGCTTCCAGATCATCTCGATCATGGAAGGCATCATCGCCTCGCCGCGCCCAGAGATCTCGCCGCTGGCGCCGCGCCTCGTCACCATCCAGATCGACCCGGAGAAGATCGGCAAACTGATCGGCCCGGGCGGCAAGATGATCCGCGCCCTGCAGGACAAGCACGGCATCACCATCGACGTCGAAGACGACGGGAGCGTTACGCTCGCCGGCCCCAACCACGAGTCGATCGCCGGCGCCCGCCAGGAGATCGAGGCCATGTGCGCCGAGATCAAGGTCGGCAGCATCTACACGGGCAAGGTCGTCAGCACCAAGGACTTCGGCGCGTTCATCGAACTCGCCCCCGGCACCGACGGCATGTGCCACATCTCCGAACTCGCGGACGGCTATGTCAAGAGCGTCGGCGACGTGGTGCGCGTCGGCGATGTGGTGAAGGTCAAGGTCATCCTCGTCGATGACCAGGGGCGCATCAAGCTCAGCCGCAAGGCCGTGCTGCTCGACGAGGCCAAGAAGTCCGGCGGCGGCCAGCCCTCGCAGCCGGCGCCCGCCGGTCGCTGATCGATCGAATCGTGGTCTGATAAGTTTGTTCTCTGTTCGTATTTTCACCGACCACCGGGGGCGATCCCCGGTGGTCGGCTTGCGATTGGATTGCGGATTCGTTACCCTGCTTGATGATCCCGGTCTCGTGGGCGTGATTGGGTGCCGTCGGGGGTCGTGTGCGTGTGTGGCGCACGCGAGAGAGGAAGCGATGCTCCGCTGCATCAGTGGCGGGACGCCCGTTGGTGGCTGCTGGCGCGTTCGCGCCCGGCCCATCGTCAACGGCAGGTGCTCGAGGATCGCACCGTGAGCGAGCAGACTCCCCAATCCATTACCGGCGTCGAGGGCGTGGTCAAGTGGTTTGACCCCCGCAAGGGCTTCGGCTTCATCGTGGGCCCCGAGGGTCAGGATATCTTCGTGCACTTCAGCGTCATCGAGGGCGATGGCTTCCGCGTTCTGAAGGACGGCTCACATGTTCGCTACGACGCCAACTCCAGCGACAAGGGCTGGAAGGCGACCAAGGTCGCGCGCGTCGAGACCGCTGAGGTCGTTGTTCCGCCGCGTCGCGCGCATGTCCGTTCTCCACGCCGCTGACGCCGCGCGTACCGTCCACTCGTGCATCCCCTGATGTGGTTCTTCCTGGGTCTGCTCGTCGGCTCGCTTGCCGGGGCCTATGTGCTGCGCACGCGCACGCGACGCCAACTGGCCAGGGCCCGCAGCGCCGAGCGCCGGGCACGTTCCGCGGAACGTCTGGCCGAACTTGGCTCGATGACCGGCGGCCTGGCCCACGAGATCAAGAACCCGCTCTCCACCATCGGCCTCAACGCGCAGTTGCTCGAAGAGGGGATCGAGGAACTCTCCGGCGAGCCCGACGCTAAATCGCGATTGGCCCGGCGTGTCGCGTCGCTGCGTCGTGAGGTCGAGCGGTTGAAGGGGATCCTCTCGGACTTCCTCGAGTACGCCGGCGAATTGAGGATCGACGCCAAGCCCGCCGACCTGAATGCGGTCGTCGATGAACTCGTCGATTTCTTCCTGCCGCAGTGCGAGCAGCAGGGGGTTCGCCTTCGCGCGGAACTCGCGAGCGAGAAACTGACGGCCGATCTCGATGTGCCGCACGTCAAGCAGGCGATCCTGAACCTGATGCTCAACGCGGTGCAGGCGATGACGCAGAGCACGCCGCGCTCGGGCGAGGCATCCGGCGCCGCGACGCCCGGTACGCCGGCGCGTGAACTGATCCTGCGCACGCGCCGCGTCACCGACGCGGACAAACTCCCGGCCGTGGCGCTGCATGTGATCGACACCGGCCCGGGGATCGACGCCGAAACACGCGACAAGATCTTCCGACCCTACTTCACCACCAAGGCGGGAGGAACCGGGCTGGGCCTGCCCACCACGCGGCGCATCATCGAGGGGCACCATGGACGCATCGACGTTCACTCCGAGCCCGGGCGCGGCTCGGATTTCACGCTGATCTTCCCGGCGTCGGACGGTGCGGCTGCAACGAATTAGGCCGGCGCGCACTCGCGTTGAGCTTCGATAGCCCGCCGGGTTTTACGCAGGTGCCAGCATGTCACGACGCCGATCGCAAACCACACCAACGACGCGATGCCGATCCATTCGAAAACACGTTGAAGTCTCAGCAGAGGTTCACGCACCATGGAGTTTGCCGCGTTGATCCAGTCGCCCGCAAACGCGCCGTTGTCGTAGGCAGCCAGAGCCTCGGCGTTGATGACGCCCGCCTTGAGCAGTCCCTGAAAATGGTCGACACTCCAGTTCCACGCAAGACTCGTTCCCGCGGCACCAACGATTGGCGCCCCGAGCATGAGCAGAAACCCGATGACCAACTGGAGTTGGCCAGCGTGAGCACGCGTCGGAGTGGATCAAGCACGGGGTCCGGCCCGCGCGGTTGGGCCTCGTCGTTCATGCGTCGTCCGATGTCTGCTTGATTGGGCGAAAGGCCGCCAGGTCCGAACCCGGGCACGAGCGTCGAAGTGCCGTCGTCCTCGCGCCGGTGCGCGTGGCGAGGTGCGCGTGGCGGGCCGCGCTGGTTGCGGCCCACCGAGAATGACACAAACACCCGCGGGTATCGTGGGCGGGTACTTGTTCAGCTTTGAGAGGGCACTCACTCCGTCGCCAGGACGGTGGAGTTTGAGCCGCGGGCTGGGCGCGAGGCGTCGGCCAGCATGCCATCCGAATCGCGGGCGTCGGCGTGCGAGGCGATTATCGTGCCGTCGCCGCGGACCGGCTCGACCACGATCTCTCGGATGGCGAAGTATTCGTCATGAGTGGTGGTGCTGCAGCCGCCCAGGCACGCGCCGGCCGCCAGAAGACAGCCGAAGGCCAAGGGCGCAATCCGCGAGACGCACGAGCGATTATGGGGCGTGGTCGTCATGGGTTGAGACGGAACAGTATCGAGCCCGTTCCCCTCCCGCAAGTCGCCGTCCAGAGGCTCGGTCATATCAGGGTCATCGACCGATTCGCGGGGATTCATCAATGATGGACCGGCGACCCCGTCGCCTGTTCCATCGTCGCAAACTGGGGCGACGATATCGCATTCTGTTCGGGCGATTCTCGCGTGATCGCGGCTTGGAGAGCCCTGTCGGGCACCGTACCATACCCCTCCACGCGTCCGGGTATTCGGACGTGCTTTCTCCCGTTTTTTCAGGAATCGCAGGGCATGAAGCCAGCATTCAGCACCGTTGCCTGTCTGGATTGGACCCTCGAGCGCGTCGCGGCCTTCGCCGAATCGGTGGGGGCGCTCGGCGTCGAATTGCGGTCGTTCGGAACCGGCTCCACCTCGGCCGCGTGCGATCCGACGCTCACCAGCGCCGAGAAAGTGCGTCGCCTGTTCGATCGTGCCGGGTGCACGATCGCCTGCATCGGAACGTCCGTGCGTTTCGACGCGCCGATCAATCCGCCCGTGCTGGGTCGAGCCCTGTGCGATACGGAGAAATCCGTGCGTGAGGCCAAGAGCGCGATCGATCTGGCGCAGTCGCTGGCGTGCCCGCTGGTGCGTGTGTTTGCGTTCGAGATTCCGGGGAGCGAGGCGCGGGTGTCGGCCGTGGCGCGGATCGCCGAACGCCTCGGAATGGCCGCGGACCACGCGCGGAACCGGGGCGTGCGTCTGGTGCTGGAAAACGGTGGCTCATTCGCTACCGCCGCGGGCTTGATGGAGATTCTCGACGCCGTCGACAGCCCACAGTTGTGCGCGGCCTATTGCCCTGCTGTGGCGCGTTTGGCGGGCGAAAACCCGGGTGACGGGCTGAACGTGCTGGGGGATCGGGTCCTCACGGTCAAACTCAAGGATTACCGGCTTGGCACGCCCTGTGCACTTGGCGATGGCGAGTTGGACGTGGCGGGGACACTCTCGGCCTTGCGGGCCAGCGGGTTCGATGGCTGGCTGGTCCACGAATACGACCGGGCATGGCTTTCGGGCGGAATGGGAACCGGCGACGACTCAGCCCAGATTGTCGGGGCCTCGATCCGGGCCATGTACGACTATGTCCCGAAAGTGATATCGGCCCCTGCGCCCCGGCGGCGGGCGGTCGGGGTCTGAGATCGCCCGGAAAAGCTCGATTCGAGTTGGCCTCGACAGTGGCGGCGTGCGCCCGACTTGCTAGACTCCAATCGGAACGGAGAGAGGGCGTGTGTGCGCGCCGGCTCGGCGGCCGGGGCGATGACTGGTTCGGACGCCTCTCAAGGAGATGCCGATGGGGCTCGATTTCGCGATCGACGAGCTGCTCGCCTCCGGCTGGACCACGCTTGACCTTTCGGGCTGCGACTGCAGGAGCGACGGCACGTTCTATCCGAACGTCGCACGGGTCAATCGTGAGTTCAAGGACAGCGGGTTCATGCTCGCGATCCGGCACGTGCAGTTGTTCGACTGCTACCGGGCCGAATGGCGGGACGGCAGCGGCGCGACGATCGGGGCGGTTGTGGGCAAGTCCGAGGCCGAGGCCGCGGTATACGCGCTTGCCCAACTGCGTCGTCAGATGGCGACGGCGTGCTGAGCGACGAGCACAGCGCATATTGACGAGCGTTTTCTTGGGCCTATCGTGTTGGCCCAGATGGGAAATGGCCCCATCGTCTAGCCTGGTCTAGGACACCAGGTTCTCATCCTGGTAACAGGGGTTCAAATCCCCTTGGGGTCATTCGGAAGCCCCGCGAGCGATCGCGGGGCGTTTCGTTTTTGTGTCCGAGAACCGCGGCCCCGTCCTTTCGGACGTAGGGGAACCCCTTCCGGTTGATTGAAATCGAGATCGGAAACTCGTTCACGAGAATCATGATCCGGTGGTAAACCCCTAGGTTGCCCGCGTCGATGAAGGAGGAAGTCCAATTTGTCGCGGAGCAATGTCCATGGCCAATCAGAACGCCTCGTCGCGTGGTCCGATCTTCAGTGAGTATGCCAACGACGCCGACATGGCAGAGTTGGTGGAGAGTTTCGTTGCCGAACTGCCCAAACGGATCGAAGCGATCACCAGTGCGGTATCGCAATCTCGTGGCACGGACCTCAAGCGTCTCGCCCACCAGTTGCGGGGCGCCGCGCCGGGGTACGGCTTTCCGAGCATCGGTTCCGCGGCCGCGGTTCTCGAGGACCTGATGCGTCAGGCGCCGGCAACCGCCGATCTGTCGGCGTTCAAGACTCAGGTCGATGACCTGATCGATCTTTGCACGCGGGCATCACAGCGCTGAGTCGTGCGTGCCCGCGGGCACCCCATCCGCCACAATCCTGAGGAATCGCCGGCACTCGACGCATGACGCTCGACACCTCCAACCCGACCATCGCCAGGCCGATCGTCTTGATCGTGGACGATTCGCCGGACGTTCACCGCCTGCTCAAGGCCAGGTTGCGGGTCGAAGACCTCGACGTTCTCAGCGCCGAGGACGGGCCCGCCGGGATCGAGATCGCGCGTCAGGCGCACCCGTCGCTGATCCTGCTGGACCTCGACATGCCGGTGATGGACGGGTATGAGGTGCTCAGGACGCTGAAGGAAGACCAGTCGACGATGAACATCCCGGTGATCATTCTCTCCGGGCTTCAGAACGCTCAGGACAAGGTCACCGCCTTTGACCTGGGCGCGATCGACTACGTCACCAAGCCATTCGACATCGCGGAGTTGAAGGTGCGGGTGCGGTCGGCGCTTCGGATGCAGCAACTCATCCAGATGCTCTCGCAGCGTGCCCAGATCGACGGGCTCTCGGGCCTGTGGAACCGGCGGTACTTCGACACGCGCTGGACCGAGGAGGTTTCGCGCGGCGCCCGTCACGGGAGGGCGCTTTCGGTCGCGATCCTGGACCTGGACCACTTCAAGTCGATCAACGATACCTACGGGCATCCCGCGGGGGATGCCGCGATCCAGGGGATGGCCAAGATCCTGCAGGCCGCGTGCCGACAGTCCGACGTGGCGTGCCGCTACGGCGGGGAAGAGTTCGTCCTCATCATGACCGACACCGCGCCCAAGGACGCGCTGGTGCTATGCGAGCGAATCCGCGCGTCGCTGGAGGGCACCATCTGGCCCATGCACCCGGATCGCCGGGTGACGATCTCGATCGGCGTGGCGGGGAGCGCGGGGGCGTGCGACGCGACGCCTGACGCGTGGCTGCACACCGCCGACCAGAATCTTTACACCGCCAAGAAGTCCGGGCGCAACCGGATCGTGTGTTCGGAGCTTCCGACGAACACGACGGGCAAACTCCGGGCCGCGGGCTGAAGTATCCCTCTCATTTAAACGGAATCGCGAATCCAAGGTACAACGCCAGGCTGTCGCGCGACGGGTTGTGGTCGTCGCCGGTGATGCGTGCGTTGCTGATGTGGTGCCAGCGCACGCCCAGTTCCAGGCGAGCCCCGCTCCCGCCGATCGCGCGGGTGAATCCGGCGCCGGCCCGCGGCATGAGGTTGAAACTCGTTCCGCTGTCGGGCGTATCGTCGCTGGCAACCATGCCGCCCACGCCCGCGTCGGCGTAGAGCGACCAGTCGCCACGATTCAGGAAGTGCCAGCGCACGATGAGTACGAGGCTTCCGCCCACGGCGTTGTCGCCCGGCTGGTTGAAACTCCAGCCCGCGAGTTCGCCGCCCAATTCCACATCCGTTGCGATGAACTCCGAGAAGCGGGCGTGCAGGTTCGTGTCGACCGAGTCCTTGAAGTTGTCGGCGACCAATCCGCCGAATTCCAGCCAGCGCGTGCCCTCCGTTCCGAAGGGCTTGGCGTCCTGCGTCGCGCCGGTGTTCAGGGTCAGGGGCTCACGCCCGATCGAACCCGCGGGCGAGGCGGCTTTGGTCGTGTCGCCGGGGGACGATGAAGCCGGCGCGGGCTGCGTCTGCGCCAGCGCGGCCTGCGTGCAGAGCATCGCGCCGAGCGCTGTCAACGTGCTCAATTTCGTACTCGTCTTGCGGGTCATTCTCTCGTGCTCCCGGATCATCATGGACACAGCGTACACGCGCCCGCCCCCGCAAGCGAGCGGTTGCAAACTTGTTCACATTCCGCGAGCGACACGAGCCAGGCCGCGCTTACGCCAAGAGCGACTTGCCCGTCATTTCCGCCGGCTTTTCGATGCCCATCATCGCCAGCGCGGTGGGGAGGATGTCGCCCAGTCGCCCGCGTGCGGCACGGGTCTCGGGCTTGAGCCAGCCCGAGGCGTCGAAGTCGCCGCGGAGTGTGGCCTTGCGGAACTTCTCGCCCACTACAAACAGCGGCACGTCAAAGATCGTGTGCGCGGTGTGCGGCGCCTTGGTCACCGGGTCGTACATCTGCTCGCAGTTGCCGTGATCGGCGGTGATGATGAGCGACCCGCCGCGTTTCATCGTCGCCTCGATGATCTTGCCCACGCCCGCGTCGACCGTGGCGCACGCCTTGATCGCGGCCTCGAGATTCCCCGTGTGCCCGACCATGTCACCGTTGGCGAAGTTCACCACGAGGAAGTCCTCGCAGTCGGCGGCGGCCAATCGACGCAGCACCGCGTCGGCCACCTCAACTCCCGCCATCTCCGGCTTCAGGTCATAGGTCGCGACCTTCGGCGATTGCGGGTTCTCGCGCGTCTCGCCCGGGAATGGCTCGTCGCGATAGTCGTTGAAGAAGAACGTGACGTGCGGGTATTTCTCCGTCTCCGCGCAGCGGAACTGGCGTAGACCCAGCGACGAAATCACCTCGCCGCCGATGTGTTTCATCTTCGGCGGCCTGGGGAACGCGATGCCCTGCACGTGCGGCAGGAGTTTCTCCCAGTATTCGGTCATGATGACGTAGTGCAGATCGAGTTTCATGCCGCGATCGAACCCGATCTTGCCCGAGTCGGGGCTGGGCTTGACCTTGGCCCACTCGCTATCGGGGAAGCAGAACGCGGCCGAGATCTCGCGCGGGCGATCGCCGCGGTAGTTGTAGAAGATGACGCTGTCGCCGTCCCTGATGCGAGAGTCGCTGTTGTAGTGCCCGCCGTTCGGCCCGCCGCAGGTGCGCGGGCGCACGAACTCATCTCCCTTGAGGTTGTCGGCGGACGGGTGGTCGTAGTACTCCTGGATGGCCTCTTCGGCATTGCGATAGTGTCCGACCGCGCCGTCGTAGTGCCCGTCGGTGAGGAGGCGATACGCCTTTTCCACGCGTTCCCAGCGGTGGTCGCGGTCCATGGCGTAGTAGCGCCCGACGATGCTGGCGACCTGGCCCACGCCGATCTGGGCGCAGGCGAGTTCGACCTGCCTGGCGTATTCCTTGCCGGTGTAAGGGCCGGTGTCGCGACCATCCGTGAAGAGGTGGATGTACACACGCTCGGTGAGCCCCAGCGACTTGCAGGCGCGGAGGATGGCGTAGAGGTGATCGAGCAGGCCGTGAACGCCCGCGTCGGAATTGATGCCGAGCAAGTGGAGTGCGCGGCCACGGGGCGCACCGGATTCCACGCCGGCTCCGAGCAGGCATCGCTCGATCGCGGCCTTGATCGCCGTGTTCGTGTGCAGGCCCGCCTGACAGGCCTTGGTCATCACCAGACTCTCCTGGGGCACGATGCGCCCGGCGCCGATGTTTTGGTGCCCGACCTCGCTGTTGCCCATCGTCGCCTCGGGCCCCACGCCAGGCAGGCCGACATCCTCGCCGCTGGTCTTGATCAGCGTCTTGGGCCACCACCGGCGCAGCATGTCGTCGGTGGGTGTGAGCCCGCGCGAGGCGGCGATCTTCGGGGCGTTGAACGGGTCGTGGGACGGATTGGGATTTTCTCCCCAGCCGTCACGGATGATGAGGACGAGCGGGGAGTTGGCGGGTTTGGAGGCAGGGCTGGTCATGCGGCATGATAAGCCCCACATGGAACCACGCGCATAGCCGCGTCCGCATCGGGGCTTTGCCCAATATGGCGCGATATTGCGAGGACCGCTTTGTGAAAACAAACCTATTCATCCGATTTGACGATTTCACACGAGTTGTTCCATTACTCGAGGACTCCAGATGAAGATCCGTGACAAACTGCTCGGTCTCAGCGCCACATTCATCGTCGGTTTCGGGGTGTTCTGGTATGTGTCGCAGCGCACGCAGACATTCACGGCCGTGGGAGGGCCGGAGTACGAGCAGATTGCGATGGGCAAGGATCTGATTGCCGACGTTCTTCCGCCTCCGGTGTTTCTCGTGGAATCCCAGCTCAACGTCATCGAGATACAGGACGAGGACCATCCCGATGTTCTGGCTCAATTGCTGGCGAAGTCCGCCAAGCTGAGGGATGACTACGAGTCACGCCAAAGGTACTGGAAAGAGAGACTTCCGGAAGGCGAGATCAAGCGCCTGCTGACCGCAGATTCGGCGGCGCCCGCGCTCAAGTACTTCCAGGTGCGCGACGAGGAGTTCATCCCGCTCATCAAGCAGGGCAAGCGCGAAGAGGCCCTGAAGATTCACGAGGGCAAGCTCGATGCGATGTTCGAGGAGCACAGGGTCGCGGTCGACAAGCTGGTGTCCGCTGTAAACAACTGGACCGCCGCCAACGAGAAGCGGATCAAAGAAGAAGTCGAGTCGGCGCGGTACACCATGATGGTGATCGCCGGCTGCGTGATCGTCTTTGTGAGTGCGTTGTCGCTGGGGCTGGGTCACCAGATCAACAGGTCGATCCGTGCGATCGTGAACTCCATTCGGGAGCTCTCCGAAGGTCGCGGCGACCTGACCATCAGCATCAGGACCACGACCAACGACGAGCTTCAGCACGTCGCCGAGGGCGTGAACCGCTTTATCGCGGCCATGCACGACATCATCTTCGACATGATCGGGCACGCCAAGGGTGTGGCGTCGGGATCGACCCAGATCGCCGAGGCGAGCGAGGAGGTTGCACGCGTCGCCGCGACACAGCGCGAGAGCACGCAGGAAGTATCGCGATCCGTGAACGAGCTGGCTCAGAGCATCCACGATGTGGCGCGGCAGACAACGGGCGCCTCCGACAACGCCACCCAATCGGGCGCGGTCGCGAGCTCGGGGCGCGAGATCGTCATGAAGACCGTCGAATCCGTTCGCGCGATCTCGGGCGTTGTCAGCGAATCCGCCGCGAGTATGCGGATGCTCGAAGAATCCGGCGCCAAGATCGGCACGGCGATCGAGGTCATCAACGACATCGCCGACCAGACCAACCTCCTCGCCCTCAACGCGGCGATCGAGGCGGCCCGCGCTGGCGAGCACGGGCGCGGTTTCGCGGTCGTTGCCGACGAGGTCCGGAAGCTGGCGGATCGAACCACCGCCGCCACACAGGAGATCACCGAGACCATCGGCGCCATCGGGCGCGACACCCGTCAGGCCGGCGAACGCATGGAAGCGTGCCTCCAGCAGGTCCACAAGGGCGTGGAGATGGCAGAGAAGGCCGGCGAGGCGCTCTCCGAAATCACGCGGAGCGCCGAGTCCACGGTCGGCTCGATCCGTACGATCGCGGCGGCGGCGGAGGAACAGGCCGCGACCACGACCCAGATCAGCGGCTCGGTGGAGTCGATCGCGGGCGGCGCGGGCCAAACCGAGTCGCTGGCGACCAAGTCGGCCGAGGCCTCCGACGAGCTGCGTGAGCGGTCCGCCAAGCTCCAGGAGCTGATCGGAGCGTTCCGCCTGCAAAACGATCGGCGCAACGTCGGACGCGTTGCCCGTCTCGCGCCGCCGGGAGACACCGGCCTGGTTACTACGGTGTCGAGCCGTCGGGAAACCGCCGCACCGGTCGCCAAGAAGTCAAAGCTGAAACTCCACGCGGCATATTCGGGCACGACGGCCCAGGCCTCGGCCTCAACGCCGAGCCCGGCCGGCGAGATGTCCAAGGCGGCGTAATCCTCCCGAGGTCAGGGGTTCAGGCCAGCGTCGCCAGCACGTCGCCCCATTTCATGGCGTCGCCGGGCTGGCGGGCCTGAACCCACTTGACCTTTCCCTTGCCGTCGGCGGACTTGCCGATCACGACCGTGCCGCGCGACGAGACGTTGAGGTCGGCCCAGTACAGGCCATAAGCCTTGCAGACGCTCCGGTGCATGTCGGCCAGAAGGGTCTGCTTGAGCCCCATCGAATCGGCGAACGCTTTCTGAACGGCGAAGCTGTCGCACGAGATGCCCACGACCTGGGCGCCCTTCTGCTGCCAGATTGCCATCTCGGCGTCGACGCACTTCATCTCCGTCGAGCACACGCCCGTGAACGACATCGGATAGAAGCAGAGGACCACGTCGCCCTTCTTGACCGCCTCGGAGAGCGACCATTCGACGCGGTTCTGGTCCTTGAGCACAAAGTCCGGGGCGGCCTCGCCGGCCGTGATGGGCGAGGAGCGGGGCGAGAGTTGAGCGTTCAGCATGTGAGGATTCTCCCTGAAAACAGCCCGAGACGCGGGGGGCCCGGGTTGTGTATGCTAGTGGTGGTCGAATCCGACCGCATGGACGCTCTGGATTCAGTGAACCGCGATCGATTGCTTCACGGCCCGCCTCACGGAAGGTTGAAAGAGATGCCTGGTGTCAAGGTGGAGCCCAAACTCCAGCCAGATTCGTTGCAGGAGCGTTACGCCATCGTGAAGGGGCGTGTTGCAGACGCCGCGCGCGCGGCCGGGCGATCGCCCGAGTCGATCATCCTGGTCGCAGTGACCAAATTCGCTGAGCCCGATCAGGTCCGCACGCTGGTCGAACTGGGGCACCGCGACTTTGGCGAGAACCGGGTGCAGCACCTGATCCAGCAGGCCGCGATGGTGGAGGAGTTCCTCGCCCGCGCCCGCATGCTTCCCGGGGCGGCCAAACTTTCCAGCGAGCCGGTCCGCTGGCACATGATCGGGCACCTGCAGCGCAACAAGGCCCGCAAGGTCGTCGAGTTTTCGCGTCTCATTCACTCGGTCGATTCGCTCCGGCTGGCGGAGGAACTCCAGCAGATCGCGCTGCGTCGCGAGCAATCGATCGAAGTGCTGCTCCAGGTGAACTGCTCGGGCGAGCGGAGCAAGTTCGGCTGTCCTGTCCCCGCGGCGATCGCTCTGGCCGAGCAGATCGACACCATGCTCAACGTCCGGGTCCGCGGGCTGATGACGATGGCCGCCCTCGACGCCAACGCCGACGAGACCCGGGCCACCTTCGCCCGCTGCCGTGAGTTGTTCGAGGAGATGAAGAAGATCGGGATCGGCGAGGGACGCTTTGACCTGCTGTCGATGGGCATGACCAACGACTTTGAGGCGGCGATCGCCGAGGGAGCCAACATCGTGCGGATCGGAACCGCGATCTTCGGTGCTCCGAGGAATCCGCAGCCGGATGACGATGACGAGTCGTGACCCCGGCGTCCCCTGAAATCACCCGATCTCGCCGATAACTCGATTGCGGACTCAACGATGCCCTCGGGGCGTCCGATACTCCCGATGGCGCGTGTCGCGCGCCTCATCCGGAGATCAGCCGTGCCGAAGACCAACCCTCTGCAGATCAATCGCCGCAAGTTTGAGCGCTTCGCGCTCGCCCCCATGTACACGAGCATCGCCGTCCGCACGCTGGACGAGGAGAAGTTCGAGTTCGAGGGGCACGCCTACGACATCAGCGAGGGCGGCATGCAGTTCGAGCTTGACCGGGCCTTCGAGCCTGGCTCGCGGATCGTGCTCCGCATCGACCTTCCCGACCAGCGATTCAACAACACCGGCGATATGGGTCCGGGACGGGCTCTCTTTGTCTTCGCCAACGTCGTGTGGCTGGATGACAGCGACGTGGGACCGGCGCGGATGGCGGTGACCTTCACCAACTTCGCCCGCTCCGGCGACCGCGAGCGATTGCTCCGCCACATCTCGCGACGCGCGTTGCGTCGTGCCGCCTAGGCATGCAGGGAGGCTCGGCGGTTCCCCCGCCGGACCTGATTCGTCGATCGGCCTCTCGGCGCTCGCACGGACGCGAGCCGGGATGCCGGTGCCCCGCCGCGTTGAATTCCAGGGGTCGCGCGCATACCTTTGACTCCCGATCGGATGCCGCGTCCGGCGGGCTGCGGGCCTGTTTCGCGGGCTCGAATGGCTCTTTGCCACCTTAGCTCAGCGGTAGAGCGATGCTTTCGTAAAGCATAGGTCCAGGGTTCAAATCCCTGAGGTGGCTCCATGCGCGCTGGAAGCCATCAGTCAATCGGAATTCGGGACGCAGCAATGGGCGACCTGCGGCACGCCGCTCGCCCGCTACTTGCCATTCTTCGGCTTGCCCGGCAATTGGATCGACGACTGGCCGAGCGTGAGCGCGCTGGTGATCGACTTGGGATCGATGGGCGTTGATCGCGGCGGGACCACATCGCCCGCGGGTTTTCCGCTCGGGTCCGGCGTGGACGGTGTGCCCGTGTTCGATTTGACGGCCTGCTTCGATGATGCGTGCTTGGCTGCGTGAGGCGCCTCGTGCTTGTTCTTCTCGTGCTTGGCGTGCTTGGAGCCCTGCGCCCCTTGCTCGGCTCCCGGCGCGGGCTTGATCGATTCCCAGTGTTCGTTGATCCGCTTGGCGCTCACCGGCTCGCGCGTGCCCAATCGCTCGGCGAACATCGACACGCGCAGTTCCTCAAGGAGCCAGCGGTGCTGCTCGATCTCGGCGGGGTCGATGCGCGGATCGGGCCAGAAGGTGCTGGCCGGACCCGCCGCGCCGGCGGCGGCGTTTGAACCCGCTTCGCCGCTGGCCAGCGTGTTGAAGTAGCGATTCCATAAGGGGCGGAGCGCGTTGAACTCGCGCAGGTCGCGTCCGGCGTTGCCGTTCTCGAGTTTGCGCAGGCGCAGCGCCATGGCGTCGAAGTACCTCGGCATCTCGCGCAGGCGATCGTCGGTCACCCGCCCCAGGAAACCCGGCGGCGCGAGTCGAGCGAGTTGGTCCTTGATGTCCTTGGCGTTCTCGCCCCAGGTGTCTGGGACCTGTTTCTCCAGCCGCAGCGCGACGGCCTGCCGGAGCGAAAGGAGTGTCTGCGCGAACTCGCAAGTCTCGCGCGTGATCAATCCGACCTTGCCCCAGCGATCGGCGAGTCGCTCCTCGAACGCGTCGCGCGTGCGGATCTGCTGCACAATGGCGTCGTGCCCCCCCGGACCGGAGAGGAACGCACGCTCGGCGATGAGGCACGCCAGGTCCGACTGCAACTGCGCCGGCGTGCCGAGCGGCCCGTAGAGGATCGCGAGGCGGTCGCGGTTCTTCTGGGCGTAGAGGTGGGCCTCGATTTCGTTGGCGGCCTGGAGCGCAAAGAGCCGGCGCAGGCCGCGGTACGTCGCGAACTTCGCGTGCGCGGGGGTATCGACGAGCGTCAGCGCGATCGAGTCGGTTCGATCGACGAGGGCCGGGCAGCCGACAATGGTCACGCCGTTGCGTGTGGTCTGGAAGGTGTCGGGGAGCGCGTCGAACTCCCAGGCGGTGAGGCCCTCGCGCCCGAAGGAGCGCCGGGCGAGCGTTTCGAGTTGACGCTTGGCGCGCTGCGCGAAGCGAGCCTGAAGTTCCGAGATGTCGCGACCTGAGGCGGCGACCTGGCCGCGATCGTCGATGACGCGGATGAGCATGCGGAGGTGATCGGGGATGCCCTTGAATTGCCAGGCGCCGGCGGGAATGTCGATGCCCTTCTGCTTGGAGAGTTCGCGCGAGAGCGCGTCGGCGAGCGGGCCCTCGCCGAATTTCAGCGCCACCGCGAGTGATTCGGCGACGGGCGTGGCCTCGATCTGGACGCGCAGCGGCTTGGGCAGGCTCTTGATGAGGGCCGCGATCTTCTCACGGAGCATTCCCGGCACGAGCCACTCGCAGCGTTCCGCGCTGAGTTGGGGCAGGTTTTCGATCGGCACGTCCATCGACAGGCCGTCGTCCTCGGCGCCGGGCTCGAGCTTGTAGTTGATGTTCAGCGATGTTCCGGCGGCATGAACGCGATCGGGGAATCGCTCGGGCGTGATCTCGTATGGGTCGCGGCGCATCACGTCGCCGGCGGTCATGTAGAGCGAGCGCGGGTTGGTCCGCTCCGCGTCACGCCGCCAGCGGTCGAAGGTCGGCACGGAGTACACACCGGGCGGGATGCGTTTGTCGTAGAAGTCGTAGATCGCCTTGTGCTCCGCGAGGATGTCGCGCACGCGGATCTTGGCCTCCATCTCGCGGACCTGCTCGACCAGCGCGCGGTTGTGCTGGGCGAAGGGCGCTTCGCAGTCCCACTCGTCCTGCACCATCGCGTGCTGGATGAAGACGTCGCGCGCGTCGGCGGGATAGATCGGACCGTATTGCACGCGCCGGCGCGGCACAAGCACCAGGCCGTAGAGCGTGACGCGCTCGAAAGCGCACACCTGACCCTCTTCGCGGAGCCAGTGCACATCGGAGTGCGAGCGCCGGAGCACGTGCCCGCCGAACTCCTCGATCCACTCCGGCATGATGCGGCAGCAGCAGCGTGCATAGAGCTTGGACGTCTGGACGATCTCCGCGGCCGCGATCCACTTGGGGCTCTTCTTAAAGAGCGTCGAGCCGGGCCAGACGAGGAACTTGCTGTTGCGTGCGCCCTGATACTCGTTGGTGTCGGTCTTGCTGCCAACGTTTGAGAGCAGGCCGGTGAGGAGCGCGCGGTGGATCTGCTCGTAGGTCGCGGGCTTGGCCTGGGCGCGCAGGCCGATCTCGCCGGCGAGTTCGCGGAGCTGGGAGTGGACTTCCTCCCACTCGCGCACGCGCATGAACGAGAGGAAATTGTCGCGACAGAACTGTCGCATCTTGCTGCCCGAGAGATGCCGCTCCTGATCGCGGATGGAGCGCCAGAGGTTGAGATACGCGAGGAAATCCGAGCGTTCGTCGGCGAAGCGTTTGTGCGAAAGGTCTGCCTGATCCTGCTTCTCGACCGGGCGCTCGCGCGGGTCCTGCACCGAGAGGGCCGCGGCGAGGATCAGCATCTCCGTCAGGCAGCCCTCGGCGTCGCTGGCCAGGAGCATGCGCCCGATGCGCGGGTCGACGGGGAGTCTGGCGAGCGCATTTCCGATCGGCGTGAGTTCGTTGCGTTCGTCGATCGCGCCGAGTTCGTGCAGCGTTTCGTAGCCGTCCTTGATGAGACGTGAGTCGGGCGATTCGACGAACGGGAACTCTTCGACCGCGCCAAGTCGCAGTGCCTTCATCTGCAGGATGACACTCGCGAGGTTGGTGCGCAGGATTTCCGGCTCGGTGAAGGTGGCGCGGCTCTTGTAGTCCTGCTCGCGGTACAGACGCACGCACACGCCCGCCTCGACGCGTCCGCATCGCCCGGCCCGCTGGTTGGCCGAGGCCTGCGAGATCGCCTCGATCGGCAGGCGCTGGATCTTCTGGCGCGGCGAATAGCGGCTGATGCGTGCGTAGCCCGTGTCGACGACGTAGCGAATCCCCGGGACGGTCAGCGAGGTTTCCGCGACGTTGGTCGCCAGCACGATGCGCCGCGTCGCGTGGGCTTGGAAGATCCGCTGCTGTTCGGCCGGGCTTAATCGCGCGTAGAGCGGGAGGATCTCCGTGCCGGGCGGGTGGTGCTTGCGCAGGGCCTCGGCGGCCTCGCGGATCTCGCGTTCGCCCGAGAGGAAGACGAGCACGTCGCCGCGCCCGCCGTCGCCGAGCGTCAATTCGTCGATCGCGTCGATGATGCCCCGTTCCTGGTCGCGTGCGTCGGCGACCTCGCCGTCGGGCGTTTCGTCGAGCGGGCGATAAACGATCTCGACCGGGTACGTGCGCCCGGAAACGCTGATGATCGGGGCGTTGCCGAAGTGACGGCTGAAGCGCTCGGGGTCGATCGTCGCGGAGGTGATGATGATCTTCAGGTCCGGGCGCTTGGGGAGCATCTGACGCAGGTAGCCCATCAGGAAGTCGATGTTGAGGCTGCGCTCGTGGGCTTCGTCGATGATGATGGTGTCATACTGCTCGAGCAGGCGGTCGCCCTGCGTTTCGGCGAGCAGGATGCCGTCGGTCATTACCTTCACATAGGTCGAGCGATCGGTCAGATCACCGAAGCGGATTTTGTAGCCGACCGCGCGCGAATCGCGGGGAATATCGAGTTCTTCCCCGATGCGTGCCGCGAGCGTGCGGGCGGCGATGCGGCGCGGCTGGGTGTGCCCGATGATGCCGCGTGTGCCGAGCCCCAGATCGAGGCAGATCTGCGGAATCTGGGTGGTCTTGCCCGACCCGGTCTCGCCGCAGATCACGCAGACCTGGTTCTCGCGGATCGCCTTGGCGATCGTGTCGCGATGGTCGAGGATCGGGAGGTTGCGTTTGGAGAAATCGGGCCTGGGCCTGTTGTCAGCACGCTGGCGGGCGAACGCGGCGGATCGCTCCCATTCATCTCGAAGTTGATCGATCGCGCGCGGATCGGGCGCTCGCCCCGATTGCCACTGCTTCTGAAGGTGTCCCCAGCGCGAGGCCACGCGGCGACGATCGGCGATCATCGCTTCGGACAACAACGCGGGGGTGAGCATCCAATCGCCGGGCACAGGGGGGATTCTTGGCGTTGTTCGTGCGTCCATCCGCTCCGATACGGCAACGATTCCGCGGAATGATGGTCGAGCGGGACCTCGGGTTTACGCCCTTGGCAGCAACGCAGCGATTGCCGCGGGATAGGCCAGACATTCCTGCTCAAAGACGCGGGACGCCAGAGTATCGGGCGTGTCACCGGGGAGCACCGGGCAGCGGCGTTGGAGAAGAACCGGCCCGGAGTCGTAGCGATCGTCGACAACGTGGACGGTGCAACCGGATTCCTTGACGCCTGCTTTCAGGACGGCCTCGTGGACGTGATGCCCGAACATGCCCGGGCCGCCGAACGCGGGGAGGAGCGCGGGGTGGATGTTGATGATCTTGCCTCGGTAGTGCTCGGGGACCTCGACGAGTTGGAGGTATCCGGCGAGGACGACGAGGTCGCCATGAGCATCGTCGAGGAGTTTGCCCAAGGTTTCGCGCGGGATTCGCCCCGGGACGACGAGGGTCGTGAGGCCGCGGGCCCGGGCGCGATCAACGCCGGCGCAGGGGCGTGAGGCGATGACGAGGGAGATGCGGGCGTTGAGGGATCCGTCGTCGATGCGGTCCTGAAGGTTGAGGAGCGTGCGCCCGCCGCCGGAGAGGAGAACAACGAGGTTGGGAGGGGAGGAGGGCATGAAAGAGAGGTGATCGTGAGTGGTGAGTCGTGAACGAGAAGAACTCGCCCTCGCGGTCGTGCTCCTGATCGGAATCACGACAGTGCTTTGAGCGCCGCGGCCTGATTGCTCACGATCGTGATGATGCGGTCGAGTCGGGAGAGCTTGAGGGATTCGAGGATCTCCTCGGCCATGTTGAAGACAACGAGTTTGCCGCTGTTGGCCTTGCAGTTCTTATTGAGCGTGACCAGCGCGCCCAGGCCGACGGAGGCGACGAGCATGACCTCTTCGAGGTCCAGCGCAATCTTCCATGAAGCTTCACCGGCGTGATTGGAGATCTCGGCGAGCATGACGTTGGACTCGCGCTCGGCGAGTTTCTCGCACTTCAGCCGGCCGATGAGGGCGGGCGCGACGTGCTCGAGTTTGAGATACGTTGATTCCATCGTGTGTGTCTCTTTGCCAAGCGGTGGTGGATGCTGGCGGCGCTAGACGCTGGCGGGTGATTCGTACGGGATCGGACGCCCCGAGGCGTCGACGGCGACCATGGTAAGGGTTGCGGAGGTTACCGGCACGTGTTGCCCGCTGGAGTATCGCTCGGCTTCGACCTCGACCTGGACGGTGACTGACTTGGTTCCCGTTCGGACGGTGCTGGTGTAGAAGTTGACCGTGTCGCCCAGTTGGACGGGGGATTTGAAATCGACGCGGTCGATGGCGGCGGTGACCCAGCGGTGGGCGCCGTGGGTGCGAGCCTCGAGGAAGCCCGCCTGGTCGATGTAGGAGAGGATCACTCCGCCGAAGATCGTGCCGTAGTGATTGGTATCACGCGGCATGGTGACGATGCGGAGGGTGGCGAACCGTTGGGCGGGCTTGGCGTCGGACATGGGCAACGGTAGCGGGCGGGGGACGGGCGGAGTTTGGGGGAGGAAGGCCGGGGCCCGTATGATCGAGAGAGACCGCGCGAGTCCGGCCGGAAGCCGGGAAGCGTGCGGGCTCGCCTTGAACCGGGGAGACCCATGTCGACTACCCATCGCCACAGCCACGACCACGACCATACCCATTCCCACGATCACACCCCGGGGAAGTCCTGCAAGGGCGACGGGAGTTGCGGCGGCAAGGGCGAGTGCCGGTCAGGAACGCACGACTGCAAGCACGAGCACGGGCATGATCACGGGCATGCGCACGCCGCGGAGCCGGCGGAGCGTGGCGGGTACACAGGCCCGGGCGTATCAGCCCTACCGCCCCTGGAGCCCGCGGCCCAATTCAAGGCGATGTCGATCCCGGACCTGCTGCGTCGCTATCGCAAGGGGATCGAGAACTTCGATCGCCGGATCTTCTGGCTCGACGCCGATCAGTTGGATTACGCGTTCCTGCCGGAGGCGGATGTTGGCCGCTGGCCGGTGCGGGTGCTCCTTGGGCACCTGGCGGACGCGGAGATCGTGTTCGCGCAGCGGATGCGTCGGGCGGTGGGCGAGGAGAATCCGGTGCTGTCGGTGTGGGACGAAAACGCGTTTATCGACAACGGGATCTACGGCGGGACTGACACCGAGGGACTGTCGCCCGAGGCCGCTCATGACCGAGTCGTGCGCGCGGTAGGCGGTGCGGTCGCGATGATCCACACGACAAGGCAGTGGACGGGCGACTGGCTGCTGGCGCTCAAGCCCCAGCAATTCGATCGCATGGCGCTGCACCCGGAGCGCGGGGCCGAGAGCGTGAAGCAAATGCTGGCGTATGCGACGTGGCACCTGGAGCATCACGCGCGATACCTGGCGTGCAAACTGGATCGGCTGGTCGGCAAGGACACGCTCCCGCCCAAGGCGCCGTCTTCGGGCGGCGGAGGGTGCGGCTCCGGATGCGGCTGCCAGGGGCATCACTAACACGACACTTCCACGCGAGTTGATCCACGCATGAACCACGTCTTCGACGAACGCCGCTATCTCATCCCCTTCCGCTCGACGCTGCTCCCGCAGATCTTCGTCGACACGCTGGTCATCGGCGCGGGCGTCGCGGGCCTTCGCGCGGCGATCGCGGCATCGGCCCACGGCGAGGTCATCGTGCTCGCCAAGACGGAACTGAAGATCTCCAATACCTCGTGGGCCCAGGGTGGGATCGCGGGCGTCCTGGATTCCAAGGACACCTTCGACGACCACGCGCGCGACACCATCACCGCGGGCGCGGGGCTCTGCGACGCCGACGCCGTGCGCCTGGTGGTTGAGCACGGGCCGAGGCTCCTCCGCGAGTTGATGTCGTGGGGGATGATTCTCGACCACGACAAGTCCGGCGTGCTCTCGCTGGGGCTGGAGGGCGGGCACAGCAGGCCGCGGATCATCCACTCGGGCGGCGACGCGACGGGGCACGAACTGGCGCGCTGCCTCTTGGCCAAGGCCAAGGAAATCGCGAACGTGCGCCTGTTCGAGAAGTGCTTTGCGCTGGACCTGATCACGGCGGGCACCACGCCGGGCGCGCCGGTGATGGGCGCGATCACCTGGCACCCCAAGCACGGGCTTCAGATGATCTGGAGCAGGGCGACGATCCTGGCGGGTGGCGGTGCGGGCGTGGTTTTCCGCGAAACGACCAACCCGCCGTCGGCGACGGGCGACGGCATGGCGCTGGCGTATCGCGCCGGGGCGTCGCTGGCCGACATGGCGTTCATGCAGTTCCATCCCACCACGCTCTATCTGCCCGGCGCGCATCGCTCGCTGATTTCCGAGGCGGTACGCGGCGAGGGCGCCCACTTGCTCGACGCCTCGAAGCGGCGGTTCATGGTGGGCGTCCATCCGCTCGCTGAACTCGCGCCGCGCGACATCGTCAGCCAGGCGATCGTGCGGCAGATCGCCGAGCAGGGCGGAAGGCACGTGTGGCTGGATTGCCGCCACATCCCGAATTTCAAGGCGCGCTTTCCAAGCATCGCCGAGGAACTCCTTCGCTTCGAACTCGACCCCGCCAAGGACCTGATCCCCGTACATCCGGCGGCGCACTACATGGTCGGCGGCGTGCGCGCGGACCTGGTCGGGCGCACGGATGTGCCGGGCCTCTACGCCGTCGGCGAGGTCGCATCGAACGGCCTGCACGGGGCCAATCGCCTGGCGAGCAACTCGCTGCTGGAGGGCCTGGTGTCGGGCGAGATCGCCGGACGCGTATGCGAGGAGATGAAGACCGGCGCTCCGGAGGTGTGGAAGACCAGCGTGCCGCACGCGCCCATCCCGGTCGTGAGCGACATCCGCCCCAGCGACCACGGCGAACTCGACCTCGCGGATGTTCGCTCGAGCCTGCGCTCGGCGATGTGGCGGAACGTAGGCGTGGAGCGCACGGGCGCGAAACTCCGCGATGTGGCCGACATGCTCGACTTCTGGGGACGCTACACGCTCGACAAGATCTTCGATGAGCCGATGGGCTGGGAGACGCAGAACATGCTGCTGGTAGCGGCGATCATGGCGCGATCGGCGCTGTGGCGCGAGGAATCACGCGGTTGCCACGCACGCAACGACTTCCCCGAGCAGGTCGAGGCGATGCGCGTGCACGACCTCTGGCGCCGCGGAACACCCGGACCCAAGTTGATGCCCGTCCATGGGGAGCAGACCGCCGCCGCGACTTCGCTCCCTCGCAATGCCGGAGCGCCGGCGTGAGGTTGCTCGGCGCCATCACGATCGCGTGTGGTATCGCGATCCTGGCCGCGTGCGAAGAGCGGATCGTGTCAAATCACCCGATGCTCGGCGGGCTCCCCGGCGCGGAGACAGGAACCCCCGTCACCGCGCCGCCGGGGGCGACGGCCGACCCGACCGCGGTCGCCGGCAAACTGCGCCACGTCGACGAAAACGGCAAGGTCACGCTTATCGCTCGAGCGCCACGCCATCTGATGAAGCACATCTATGACACCCTCTTCGACAACCAGCCCCAGATCTTTCTTGAGCAGGTGCTGAGCGAGGCGACCAAGGACGAATACTACGGGCGCGGCGTGGATGTCATGGAGGCGTTCAATACCCTCCGCGAGCACCGGGAGGACATCCACGCACTCTTCAACGCCATGCCCCGCGGCGAGCAGACGCCCGGCCTCTTCATCGAACCCGTCGGCGCCGGCGCGCAGAGACTTTGCGTCTACGGCCGGGCCGCCCGCGGCCTGCGCTGGAACGGCTTCGACATGGTCATGGAAAAGGGCAACTGGAAACTCCGCTGGTTTGTGAACAACCAGCAGTAACCGGCTCGTCTACCGCCCCCGCGTCGGAAGTTTCCCGAACAACCGCTTCGGCGGCAGTTTCGTCGGCACGATCCCGCCCGGGAACTTCGTCGTGTCGACCTTCTCCGCCGGCGCCGGGACATCCATCGCGGCCGCCGCGGCGATCCGGTTCACCTTCGGCGCCTTGTCAGACGGCGCGATCTCCACCACCGGGCGTCCGCCCGCGTCCACGTCGCGCCAGCGCTCCGGCTTGGGGCTCGCCACAAAGTCCGGGTATTCCATCTTCGGAATCTCGGCGTTGATCAGGTTCTCGATCTGCGTGAGCAGTTCGCCCTGCTGCGGCGTGACCAGGGCCCACGCGATCCCGCCGCGCCCCGCTCGCGCCGTCCGCCCGATGCGGTGGACGTAGAGGTCCGGGTCTTCCGGCAGGTCGTAGTTGATGACGTGGCTGACGCCCTCGGCGTCGATGCCGCGGCTGGCAAGGTCGCTGGCGATCAGCACCTCCAGTTTGCCGCCCTTGAGCGCCTCCATCACCTGGTTCCGCTTGCCCTGGCGCATGTCGCCGTGCATCGCGTGGGCCGCGATCCCGTGCTCGTTCAGGTAGCGCGTCAGTTCGTCCACCGTCCGCTTGAGGCGGCAGAAGACGATCGTGAGCGCCGGCTCCTCGTGCTTCACCAGGTGCAGCAGCAGGCGACGCTTGTCCCAAGGCTGCACCGCCAGGTAATGCTGCTCCACCAGGCTCACCGTCAGCGAGCCCGACGAGGTCACGATCTTCTCAGGCTCGCGCATGTAGCGCCGCGCCAGTTTCTCGATCTCGACCGAGATCGTCGCGCTCACCATGATCGTCTGGCGGCGTTCGATGGGCGGGCACAGGTCGAGGATGCGCCGGATGTCCTCGCGGAATCCGATGTCGAGCATCCTGTCCACCTCGTCCAGCACGACAAAGCGCGTCTGGCTGAAGTTGAGCAGGCGACGCTCGTGCATGTCCATGATGCGCCCGGGCGTGCCGACGATGATCTGCGACGCGTGCGACAGGCTCTTGGCCTGCTGGCGGATCGCCTGCCCGCCGTAGATGGTCGTGGCACGGATCGGCGTGAAGCGGGCCAGTTCGTTGATCTCCTGCGAGATCTGGATCGCCAGTTCGCGCGTCGGCGCCAGCACCAATCCCTGGAACGGCTCGTCCTTGTTGCACAGGTGGACCAGCGGCAGGCCGAACGCCGCCGTCTTGCCCGTGCCCGTCTTGGCCTGCCCAAGCACGTCGTGCCCGTTCAGGATCGCCGGGATCAGCCGCGCCTGGATCGACGTCGGCTTGGTGAAGCCCGCCGTCTGGACACCCTTGAGCACGCTTGAACGCAGGCCCAAGGATTCAAACGTGGAATTGGGATCGAAGATCTCGCCCGCGGCCTTCTTCATCTCCGGCGTCATCGGCGGACGGCCAAACTCGTCCGGGCGAGATTCGGGCGATGGATCGGGTGATTTCAGCGTCCCCGCGTCGGCGGGTGGATTTCCCTCGGCCGCGGGCGGGTTCGTGTCTGCATCGGGAGCGGGATTGACGTGGTTCTGTTCGTGGTTCGTGGCGTTGTTCATTCGTCGGGACTATCAGAGAGTTGGACACATGACGCGCCGCGCGTCGGCGCCGGATCCAAGGCCGCTGCGAACTGGCCGCGCGTCCCGACTTTCTCACGGCGGGTCGCACAAGCACGCGCGGCGCTCACGGAGCACCGGCGTCGGCGGTTGATCGGCGCTGCAACGGGCGACAGGCCCGTCGGGCGCGGGTGGTTTGACGTGTCATTCTAGCGTGGATGGTCGGGGGACGTTGGGGAATACGCCGGACGCAAGGCGCGCTCATGCTGAAGGAATGATCATGCCGAGTCCCGCCGGTGCTGAGTCCGGCTTACTGCCCGCCTCGTGCCCGGGCCGCGAGCGTGCCCTTCACTTCCATCTCCTTGCCGTCTCGACGGAACGTGACGGTGACTTCGTCGCCGACCTTGCCCGCCATGAGCAGCGGCATCCACTCCTCCACGCTGCGGATGTCTTGTCCGTTCCACTTGGTCATGAGGTCGCCCTCTTTCAGGCCGGCCTTGGCCGCCGGCGAGCCCTCGGTCACGCCGCCGACAAGCACGCCCGGCTCGCTCCCCGTGTAGTCACCCGGGCGGATGCCGAAGGTGACGCTCCCGCGTCGCGGGCCGGCGGGTCGGTCGGCCTGATCGCCCTGCGGTGTGGCGGCGCCCTCGAAGGGGAAGCCCTCCGCGCGGAGCGCCGTGTCATACGCCATGCGGTCGATCACGTCGATGATCTGCGCAGCCCCTTCGTTGTTGATGAGCGATGCAACGTCGGTCGGATTGTGGTACTGCTCGTGCAGGAGCGTGAAAAAGAACAGCACCGGCACGCCCCATGCGTTGAACGACGCGTGGTCGGAAGGGCCGGAGCCCCCCGGCTTGGTTGCCACGTTCCAGTCGTACACATTGAGATACGGCGCGACCCAGTCATTGAGCCCCTTGCCCGTGCCAACACCGGAGAGTTCCATCCGCCCGTCGCGCAGTCGCCCGACCATGTCGAGGTTGATCATGAGGTCGTGACGATCCTTGGGCATGATCGGGTGATTGGTATAGAAGCGAGAACCCACGAGCCCCGATTCCTCCGCCGAGAAACCCAGGAACAGGATCGAGCGGGCCGAGGCGTCGGCGGGGAGTTTCGCGTAGCGATCCGCCAGTTTCTGCGCCACCACGAGCATCGCCGACGTGCCCGAGGCGTTGTCGTCCGCGCCCGGATGGATCTGGCCGACGGCGTTCGACATCGAACTGAAGTACCCGTAACCGACGTGGTCGTAATGCGCGCCGATCACGATGTACTGATCCTTCAGCGATCCCCGCCCCTCCAGGATTGCGCCGACGTTGTCGGTCATCACCGGCTCGCGCTCCAGTTTCGTCCGCAACGAGACCTTGGCCTTGGGCAACTCAATGACCGCCGTGCCGGCGTCCGCCAACTTGCGAAGGTCCATCAGCGATCGCCCCTGCGAATCCGCGCTCTTCACCAGTGCGTCCGCCTGTTCGATCGACATCATGACGACCGGAATCGACAGCCCGTCGCGCATCGGACGCACGCTCGTGAGCGTCTCGAGCTTGCCGGCCCGGGGATCGTCCACGCCCGGAGGATTCACAAGAATGATGCCCGCCGCCTTGCGCTTGGCGAGCGTCTGGAGCTTGGGCTCGAGGCTCGCCGCCGGCGACCAGCGTTGCTCGACCCACAGGCTCTTGCCCGCGTCGTTCATGGGCTCAAATCGCAGCACGATCGCGATCTTGCCCGACAGGTCGGTGTCGTCCGCGAAACTCTTGTAGCCCTTCTCGCCTTCTTCGATGGCGTAGCCGGTGAAGACCGGCGTGCCCGTCGCCTCGGCCGCGCCCGCGAACGCGAGCGTCACGTAGTCGCTCCCCGAGCGCAGCACGTTCGTCTTGTCGCTCACCGAGTAACTCGCCATCTCGTCGGCGACCTTGAGCGTCGTGCCCTGCTGGAAGGGCTGGCGGTACGTCGAGCGCTCCACGGCCTTGGTCACGCCGGCGACCTCAACAGACTTGGCGAACGCGGGCAGGAGCCCGGCTCGCTTGAAGTGGAACTCCAGATAGTCGGCCGCGAGGAGGTTGCCACGCGTGCCCGGCGCCCGCCCCTCGAAAAATACATTCGAGAGCGTTGTGTTGTGCTGGCGAAAGGAGAACATGTCCGCCTCACGCACGTCGTCGGATGCGGCCTGCGTGTTCTGGGTGTGGGTCTGGTCCTGGGCAATCGCAACTGGCAGCCCCGCCAGCGTCAGACAGGCGAGCAGCGACATTCGACGGGCAACAGCGAGCATGGACGGCATCAGCGGGCTCCCTTTCTCAGCGGGCGTTCGGGCGGGCGGGGCGATACTGGGTTTCCGCTAGCCCCGGGGCGATTCAAAGGCCAAGTCTACTCGCCCGGGGTTGCCTGTTCGCAGGCAATCCGGGGTGTGAACTAGAGCCTACCGCCCGACAGGCCGGTGTGTTGCACGGGCCGAAAACGCCCGGACGCCGACCTACAGTTTGCGAAACACATCGGGCGGTTTGCCTCATGCCGCGGCTCCCCGCGTCTGTGCGCCGGGGGCGGCCTGAACATTCGCCCGCCAACGCAGGCCACCACACATGCCGACCACCACCGCTCCGTCGTCCGCCGCCAAGGGCAGCGCGGAAAAGAACTCGACCAGCCCCGCAGTGGACCCCGCGATCCTCAATCCGTCCGACACGTTCTGGCACCGGCACATCGCCCCCAGCGTCGCCGACCAGGCCGCCATGCTCGCCACGCTCGGCTTCAAGTCACTCGATGATCTGACGAACGCGACGGTCCCCGCGGCGATCCGCCTGAACCGCCCGCTCAACATCGACGCCTCGGGCGCCGGCCGCCTGCTGGGCGAGAGCGAGTGCGTGACGATGCTCAAGGGCATCGCGTCGCAGAACAGGGTCATGAAGAGTTACATCGGGATGGGCTACTACGACACGATCACGCCCAGCGTGATCCTGCGCAACATCCTGGAGAATCCGGGCTGGTACACGCAGTACACGCCGTACCAGGCCGAGATCTCGCAGGGGCGTCTTGAGGCGCTGCTCAACTTCCAGACGATGGTGTCGGACCTGACGGGCCTGCCGCTGGCCGGCGCTTCGCTCCTTGATGAGGCGACCGCCGCCGCGGAAGCGATGGCGATGTGCTTCGGCGTCGCGGGCGGAAGCGAGGGCGACAAGAAGTCCTTCTTCGCCAGCGACGATTGCCACCCGCAGACCCTCGCGGTGTGCAAGACCCGCGCCGAATCGCTCGGCATCGACCTGCGTGTCGGCGAACTCGCCAAGATCGACTTCTCCAAGAACGACCTGTGCGGCGTGCTCGTGCAGTATCCGAACACCTCGGGCGAGATCAAGGACTATCGCGCCCTGGTCGAGACGGCCCACAAGGCCGGCGCTCTCATCGTCGCCGCCACCGACCTGCTGGCCCTCACGCTCATCACTCCGCCCGGCGAGTGGGGGGCCGACATCGCTGTCGGGTCGGCCCAGCGATTCGGCGTGCCGATGGGCTTCGGCGGCCCGCACGCGGGCTTCATCGCCACCAGCGACGCCTATGTCCGCAAGATGCCCGGCCGCATCATCGGCGTGTCCAAGGACTCGCACGGCAACGTCGCCTATCGCATGGCGATCCAGACACGCGAGCAGCACATCCGCCGCGAAAAGGCGACGAGCAATATCTGCACGGCCCAGGCGCTCCTGGCGATCATGGCCGGCATGTACGCTGCGTATCACGGGCCGAGCGGCCTCAAGCAGATCGCGACGCGCGTTCACACCCTGACCTCCCTGCTCCACGGCTCACTCCGCGACGCGGGCCTCACGCTCCAGCCCGGCGCGTTCTTCGACACCATCGTCGTGTCGATCACGTCCTCGGACGAGGTGATCAAGAACGCCTCATCGCGTGGCCTGAACTTCCGAAAGATCGATGCCCGGCGCGTCGCCCTCTCGCTCGATGAATCCACCACCCTCGACGACGTCCGCGCCATTCTCAGCGTCTTCGGCGCAACCGAAAAGAACGCAACACCTGCTTCGCTCCGCGCCTTCGCCCGCACCTCGACATTCCTCTCCCACCCCGTCTTCAACCGCTATCACAGCGAGCACGAACTCCTCCGATACATCACCAAACTCCAGTCGCGCGATCTCTCGCTGGCCCACAGCATGATCTCGCTCGGCTCCTGCACCATGAAACTCAACGCCACCTCGGAGATGATCCCCGTCACGTGGCCCGAGTTTGGCCGCATCCACCCCTTCGCGCCCGCCGATCAGTGGCGCGGCTACGCCAAGTTGTTCTCTGACCTCGAGCGCTGGCTCGCCGAGTGCACCGGCTTCGCCGCCGTCTCGCTCCAGCCCAACGCCGGAAGCCAGGGCGAATACGCCGGCCTGCTCGTCATCCACGCCTATCACAAGTCGCGCGGCCAGGGGCACCGCAACGTCTGCCTCATCCCCGACAGTGCCCACGGTACCAACCCCGCATCGGCGATCGTCGCCGGCCTCAACGTGGTGCATGTCGCCTGCGACAGCCACGGCAATATCGATGTCGCCGACCTCAAGGCCCGCGCCACCGAGCACAAGGACAACCTCGCGGCCCTCATGGTCACCTACCCCAGCACGCACGGCGTGTTCGAAGAGGCGATCCGCGAGATCTGCCAGATCGTCCACGACTGCGGCGGACAGGTCTACATGGACGGCGCCAACATGAACGCCCAGGTCGGCCTCACCAGCCCCGGCTTCATCGGCGCCGACGTCTGCCACCTCAACCTCCACAAGACCTTCTGCATCCCGCACGGCGGCGGCGGTCCGGGCGTCGGACCCATCGGTGTCGCGGCCCACCTCGCACCCTTCCTCCCCGGACACCCCGTCGTCAGCCCCTTCAGCACCGGCGAATCGTGCTGCTGTGGCAGCGGCGGTTGCGGCGGCAAGGCCAAGGCCGGCACCAGCGCCATCGGCCCGGTCTCCGCGGCCCCGTGGGGCAGCGCCAGCATCCTCCCCATCTCGTGGGTCTACATCGCGCTCATGGGCGGCGAAGGACTCAAGCGAGCCACCCAGGTCGCCATCCTCAACGCCAACTACATGGCCAAACGCCTCGAAAAGCACTACCCCGTGCTCTACCGCGGCAAGAACGGCACCTGCGCCCACGAGTTCATCCTCGACTGTCGCCACTTCGAGAAGACCAGCGGCGTAAAGGTCGAGGACATCGCCAAGCGCCTCATGGACTACGGCTTCCACGCGCCGACCATGAGTTTCCCCGTGCCGGGCACGCTCATGATCGAGCCGACCGAGAGCGAGCCCAAGGGCGAACTCGATCGCTTCTGCGATGCGCTCATCGCCATCCGCGCCGAGATCCAGTCCATCGAGGACGGCAAGCTCGACAGGGCCGACAACCCGCTCAAGCACGCACCGCACACGATCGCCGCGGTGTCGGTCAACGACTGGCCGCACAAGTACCCGCGCGAGCAGGCGGCCTTCCCCGCCAAGTGGCTCTACGACGCCAAGCAGTGGCCGACTGTCGGGCGCATCGACAACGCGTGGGGTGATCGCAACCTGCAGTGCGCGTGCGTGCCGATGAGCGAGTACACGAAGTAGGGCGCGTCGCGAACGGCGCGAGAGCGGTGCTCGCGCAACATCCCCGTATCTCAATCACACGGACCCGATTTCGGGTCCGTGTTTTCGTTGGTGAAGACGTCTTCAGCGAGTGACCAGTGTATTGGGTGGCCCGGCGGTCCCCGCCGGTGTGTGAGGCGCGACCGCAGCGATCGAGCCGACTATCCGATCGTGATCGAATTCGCTCTGGGAATTATCGAAACACGCTTTCCCACGCCCCTTCCGCAAGCATCTTCAGTTCCCGCACCGTGACATGCGCGCCCACCGCGCGGAGTTCCGATTCCGCGTGCGTGGTCGCGACGCCCACGGCCCGCATCCCCGCCGCCAGCGCCGCCTCGATCCCCGGCGGCGCGTCCTCGACGACCGTGCAGAGCGCGGGCGCGACGCCGAGCCCGATCGCGGCCTGCAGGAACACGTCCGGCGCTGGCTTGCCGCGTTTTACCTGCGAGCCGTCGACGATCGCGCCGAAATAGTGTCGGATGCCTCCTTCGTCGACGATCTGGTCGAGGTTGGCTCGTGGCGCGGAGGAGCCGATGGCGATCTTGATGCCGCGGGAGCGCAGGAGTTCGAGCAGTTCCACCGCGCCGGGCGCGAGCGGCACGAGCCCGCGGATCGCGTCGCGATAGCTCGCCTCCTTGGCCTCGGCGATCGCCCGCTGCTCGGGCTCGGGGATTCCGTCGCCGAAGATCATGCGGATGCAGTCGGGGTTGGTGCGCCCGAAGGTCTCGTTGAAGCGGTGGCGCGAGAGCGCGACGCCCCGCTCGGCCGCAACGGCCCGCCACGAATCAAAGTGCGCGTCGCCGGAGAGGACCAGCACGCCGTCCATGTCGAAAATGACGGCGCGGCCTTGAAGAGAGGAATCGGGCATGGGGCGATTGTTGGCGGGCGCGATCTTTCCGCCCACGCGCGGGCGATCGCCGATGGAAAGAACGCATGCCCCTCGCTCAACTCCCCTTGTGGCTTGTCTCAACGCTCGGCTGGTCGGGCACGACCCTGATCTTCTCGGCGTTCATGTTCAAGGACCGCTTCCCAAAGAAGATCCTGGCGGTGATGAACATCATGGGCTCGGTGCTGTTCGGCATCTCGCTGGTGGCGCGCGAGTCGTACGAGGGCCTGTTCCTTCAGGTCGCGTGGATCATCGTGGCGATCGGGGATCTGTATCGCGCGGCAAAGTCGCCCGACGCGAGCCCGCCTCGATGCTGAGGCCGCGAATCGGAAACCGACTGCAAAGTCGGGAGGCCGCCGCCCCAGAAAACAGAATCGCCGCCCATTGCTTCGGAAAGAAGAGAGGCGGCGTCTGCTCAGGAGAACTGCACCATTGCGGGCAGGTTCGTGATCCGCCGCGCGGGCGATGGCCTCGCGTCGGCGGTGTGTTGCGGGTGGATTAGCGGCCGCCGCCGTCGGAACTGATGATCTTGCCGCCGACGACCGCGGAGACCTTGCGTTCGGCGAAGCCGTCGATGTGGCTGTTCTCCAGCGAGCCGGAGAAACTGACGTAGCGGCGTCCCTTGACCTGGGAAACCTGCTGCTGGCCGGAGGGCCAGAACGAGTAGCCGTTAAGGGCGCGGTGCATGTAGTCGGGCGCGTTGATGATGAGGGCGGTCTGGAAGGTGCGGATGGTGCCGCCCGTGCCGCCGTTGTCGACCCACTGCTCGGTCTCGACGAGTTCCTGGATCAGCGTGATGAGGTCGCTGGTCTTCTGGGTGCGGTCGCCGAAGCCGGTGGTCTGGTTCTGGGTGTTGTTCTGGAAGGGGCTCTGCCCGCCTCCGCCGCCCTGCCCGCTGTTGGAGAGGACCGAGGAGAGGTCGAACTGCGGTACGTTGCTGTACCGCGGGACGTCAACCAGCAGATCGGCGATGTCGTAGATCTCGAGGCGCTTGTAGGTGTTGAGGCGGACCTTTGGCCCGACCTGTAAGGTCCCGGTGTCGCTGAGTTGCCAGGTGTTTTCACCTTGCGTCGAGCCGCCCTGGGCCTTCTCGAGCACACGTTCCATGAGTTTGAGCGCGCTGGCGCCGTTGCTCTTGAGGTTGATGATCGTTTCCTTGTCGAGCCCGGTGGTGTTCTGGTCGTCGATCCACATGACCTCGATGTCGGCCCCGGTCACCTCCGCGAGGAACTTCATCACGTCCTCGAGACGCTGCTCGCGGAACTCGACCTGGACGGCCTTGAGCATCCGGGCCAGCGTCTCGCGACGGGGGTCCACGACGATACGAACGGCCTGGGTATTGGACGCCGAATTGGTCGCCGTGGTGCTCGTCGCCACACCTGAAACCTGCGCACCGGCGCTTGACGCGATTGCCGCGCCGACCACCAGCATCAACCGACCCATGCACTTCGACGTCCAGTTCATATCCGACTCCTTCGTCCTTGGACGCCGGAGATCCAGCGCCCGATTGGTCAGATTCCCCGGCGCGGAGAAAGTTCGCGTGGGAAGACCCATTGCTCATTGATGAAGCACTATTCGACCAAACTCCTCGCCACATTTCAAGCAGATAAGCCAAGAAGGGCAGGGAATTGTACGGATCCGCGTGGCGAACCTTCCGTTCGTTCGCACTCGGAAACTTGAATTATTTCTCCTCAGGCCTTTTGCGGTGGGACCACAGAACGACCTCGTCCCGATCGCCGATAGATCGACCTGCCCAGGGTCGCCGGCGGCCAATACAGCCGCGATCGGCCCGCGTCTTGCGTGATACAGACGAGCGGCAAAGAAGCCACGAACGGCCGAAGGGCCGGGCGCGATCGCCTTGTCCCTATCCGGGAGCGCGAACTCCCGTTTCGGGTGATTGAGAGTTCCAAGAGAAAGGACTTCTGATGACGACCTCGACTCCCTCGTGTCCGACCACGAACCACGGCGTGCCCTTCGGATCGCAGCCGGGCTATGTCCATGGCCACACCCCGACCAACACCCCCGGCTACGTCCCGGGTCCGTACAACACCACCCAGGGCTGCCCGGTCGGCTCGAACACCACCAGCACCACTAACTCCGGTGAAACGACCCCCACATCGTTTGTCCCCGGCTTCTTCCCCGGCACCTATCCCACCAACTTCTTCCCCGGCGCCTATCCCACCAACTTCTTCCCCGGCGCCTATCCCACCAACTTCGTGAACACATGGTCTCACGGGACGCCGTTCGGTTACAACTGGAACACCCCGTTCAACCACACCACTCCCTTCAATTACGCGTGGAACACGCCGACCTTCTCGCCCTTCATCAATCAGTACCAGCAGTGGAACACACCGTTCGGTTCCAACTGGAACACCCCGTTCAACCAGAACTGGAACAACACGTTCGCCCAGTACGCCGGGCACACCTGCCCGATCACCGGCACGACGTACACGCCGACGCAGTACCAGAACTTCAGCAACTGGAACACCCCGTTCAACCAGAACTGGAATAACACGTTCGCCCAGTACGCCGGGCACACCTGCCCGATCACCGGCACGACGTACACCCCCGGCCAGTTCTCGAACTTTCAGGGGCAACATTTCGCCCAGAACTGGAACGGGTACAACCAGCCCCAGTTCTACGGGCACACCTGTCCGATTACCGGCACGACCTACACCCCCAGCACCTTCTCGAGTTTCAGCGGTCAGCCCTTCGGCTACGGCTACTCGCCCGTGAACTCCTGGAACAACACCTTCAACACCCCCTTCAACTCACAGAACTCCTCGACCAACTGCTGCACCCCGTGGTCGAACACCACCAACCAGAACTACGTCGGCACCACCAACCCCTTCGCCTACGGCCCGTACAACTGCAACACGCCCTTCGGCTTCAACTACGGCTTCAATTCCCCCTTCACCACCAACCAGTTCAATAGCAACTGGACCAACCCGTTCTGGTTCCAGAACTCCTTCCAGACCACCCCCTTCAATTACGGCTACACCCCCTTCACCAGCCCGTTCAACTACGGCCCGACTCCGTTCGGCTACACCAACGCGTTCGCGGGTGTTGACTTCAAGGACAAGTTCTCGCCCCGCGGGTTCGGCCTGACCCGCGACGCGGCCTGATCGACATCGTGCCTTTCTCATTCACACGACGCGGCTCCGTGCGGGCCGCGTTGTGTTTTTTGGAGACCATGCGCACCAGACGAGTTTCCGAATGACGACGGACCGGCGCTTTCTGGCTATCCCCGCCCGTGTTACCGTGGTGAACTCATGAGCCCAGCATGGCGTCCAATCAACTGCATGGCCGATATCACTCCCCACCCCCCACGCCGGTCGCGCGACACGTTCGCGTTGCTCATCGCCGCGACCCTGCGCGCCGGCGCCCTCTCCGCGCCCGGCCTTCCGGCGCTGGTGCTGGCCGCGTCCTGGTGTCCGTGCTCGCACGCCCAGGGCGTCGATCCCAAGGCCGTTCAACCGGAGATCGAGGACCTCGGCCCGCCGGTCGAATCCGGCAAACAACGCGAGGCGCGCATCGCTGAACTCACCAAGCGATCGTTCGACGCGTTCGAGAACAAGGACTGGAAGGCGTCAGAAGCGGCCCTCCGCGCTCTGATCCCGCTCGACGAGCAGAATTTCGTCCCACGCTACAACCTCGGATGCGCCCTGGCGATGCAGGGGCGCGCCGCCGAGGCGATGGAGGCCGTCGTTGATTCGATCGAGCACGGCTTTGTCGATCGGCGCCACCTGGGGAGCGACCCCTTTCTCGAATCAATCCGGACCGATCCGGCGACGCGCGAGCAGTTCGAGCGTCTGATCGCGAACTGGGGTGAGGTGCTGAAGCGACACCGCGACGCCAACGCCTCCGCCGCCAAGAAGGAGTTTCCCAGCGCCAAGGAGGCCGGCCTCGACGACGACCTTCGTCTGGTCTATCTCTCCTCGTTCAATCCCACGTCCTTCGACGCCGCAAAGGCCGAGATCGATCTCATCGGGCGATGGGCCAAGGAAAACCTCTTCACCGACGTGACGCCCGAGGCCGCCGCCAACGATGCCTGGGCCATTGTCATCCTGCCCAACCGCAAGGAGTTCCTCCGATGGGCGTTCGCGACCTACGGCCAGGTCGCGATGAACAACGGGCAGGGAATCGGCGGCTCATACTCCCACGACGACAAACGACTGATCGCGCAGGACCTCGGCTCGAGTTTCCGCCACGAGTTCATGCACGTCCTCCACTGGCGTGATTGCACCCGTCGCGGGCAGATGCACCCGATCTGGGTCATGGAAGGCCTGTGCAGCCTCGTCGAGGACTACGACCTCGATCGTGATGGCAAACTCGTGCCCGCGACCAGTTGGCGCTCCAATACCGTCAAGCGGCTTGAGAAGGCCGGGCTCCTCATCCCGATCGAGAAGTTGTGCGCCCTCCCGCGCGACAAGTTCATGACGGGTCGCCCGCTGGCCATGTACGCCCAGGCCAGAACGCTCTTTCTCTACCTCGCCGATCAGGGCAAACTCGGTCCGTGGTACGCCAAGTACAGCGAGACCTTCGACAAAGACCCGACCGGCGTGGCGGCCTTCGAGGCCGTCTTCGAAAAGCCCATCAAGCAGATCAATGTCGACTATCGCGCCTGGGTGAAGGCGCTCCAGGCCGTGCCCGAGGAAATCCCGCCCGGGGCGGCCAGCCTTGGTATCGAGGTCGACTGGGGCCAGGGTGAGGGTCCGATCGTGTCGGCGATACCCGACCGCCTCCGCAAGAGCGGACCGAAGATCGACCTCCGCAGGGGCGACATCATCACGGCCATCGACGGCAAGCCCGTGCGCGACATCGCGGAACTGGTCCGAGTGCTCGGCGGCTACACGCCGGGCCAGCCGGTCGAACTGACCTACCGCCGCGGCAAACTCCAGGGCACTACCGCCATCACCCTCGTACCCAAGGTGTGAACAACCTGTCGGTTGGTGGCTCGCGCAACGGTTCGTGGTGTCTTCACGCATCACGAGACATGCCGCCCCGCCCCGCAATGTGCGATTTGTACTTTGCGATTTGGCCCTCTGTTCTCCGCGCGATACTCTCGCGACATGAGCGACACCACCAAGGAGGGTGCGCGCGTGCGAGTTGACGCGACGCCGAACACGGAGGCCGGTATGAGTGGGGGAGTGTCGATTCGCGCGATCGCGCCGGAGACGCCGCTGGTCGACGTGATGGGCGGGGCCGCACGCCGCGAGGTGAAAGTTCACGAGCACGGGTTCCTCGCGCTTGTAGACGTGATGCCCCGACTCGTGCCCCAGGGCCAGACCGCGGATTCCGCGATCGTTCAGGCGGCCCGCGTGTCATACGGAGCCGGCACCAAGCAGGTGAACGAAGACCGCGGCCTGATCCGGTATTTGTTGCGCCATCGCCACACCACCCCGTTTGAGATGGTGGAACTGAAATTCCACGTTGCCATGCCGATCTTCGTGGCCCGCCAGTGGATCCGACATCGCACCGCCAACGTGAACGAGTATTCCGCTCGCTACTCGATCCTGCCGGATCGGTTCTATGTGCCCAGCCTCGAGGCCGTGCGAAAGCAGTCGGGGTCAAACCGTCAGGGTGGCGAGGAGCTCTTCAAGACCGACGACGCCCAGGAAGCCAAGACCGCCCAGCAGTTCTTGGACTATTTGAAGGCGGTGGAGGAGTTCTATCCGCGCTACCTCGGCCTGACCGAGCAGGGCGTGAGCCGCGAGTTGGCCCGGATCGCACTGCCGGTCAACATGTACACCGAGTGGTACTGGAAGTGCGATCTCCATAACACTTTGCGATTCCTTGGTTTACGCATCGACGCCCACGCCCAGGCCGAGATTCGGGATTACGCCACGGCCATGCTGGCGCTGCTCCAAGAGGTGGTGCCCATCACCGTAGAGGCCTGGCGCGATTACGAGTTGGAATCTGTTCGGCTCAGTCGCTTGGAGGTAGAAGCCCTAAAAGAGGCGATCGTCGGGAATGGCGGTCGGCTGGGCACGGACAACAAGCGCGAGCAGGCGGAGTGGGCCCAGAAGGCGAAGCAGTTGGGCCTGCCGGGATAAGAGTCTGCAAAATACGGGTTTCTGGCGAGCCGCGGACGGATTGAAGCGTATCGGACGTGGCGTGGTGCTGTCGTTTTGGGCGGGGGTGGAAGGGAGGTAGGGTTTATTCCGCTCTTGAGAAAAAACGCCAGAAACTCGTGATAAATGGTGTTGCAAAGACGAGCGGTTGCCCGTATCGTCATGGTGGGTCAGGAACGAGTCGTTCGTTCTCAACGGAACTGTGGTATTCGGGTAGTGTTCTTTCACAGAGAGATTAGTGAGGAGATTTTCAGATGAAGAAGATTGCTGCTCTTGTTGCGCTCGCTGGCCTGGCCGTTGCTGCCAACGCTGCTGGTCCGGGCAAGATTGACATCCTCGTCCGCAACGTGACTGCTGGCGGCGCTGCTGCCAACAGCGTTTCGGCCAACATCGGCGACACCGTCGAAGTTCAGTGCTGGTACAACTGGGGCAACCCGACCGGCTTCACCGGCCTCGGCCTCTCGTCCGTCGTCCACAACATCACGTCGGCCGACTTCGACGCGTCGAACACCACGTTCGACACGGGCGACAACCGCGTTGGTAACTTCAACTACGGCGCGCAGACCCAGAAGGCCTTCCGCGTTGGCAACACCCTCCGCATCGCTGATGCGGCGAACGCCACCGACCTCGCTGGCGGCGGCATCTCGATCAAGCAGGACTCGCCCTCGCACCTCGGCGGCGGCTACAACAACGCCAATCCGGCCTTCGGCTACTCGTTCACCTTCGTGGTGGGCGCTGGTCAGGCGACGGACATCCACTTCGATGCCCCGACCAACCGCATCGCTGGCTACGGCGTGCACACCAGCTCGACCACCGGCACCGGCACGACCAAGACGATCGGCTTTGACGCCACCGATGGCGCCACCGTCGTCATCCCGGCTCCGGCTTCGCTGGCCCTCCTCGGCCTCGGTGGCCTGGTCGCCGGCCGTCGCCGCCGCTAATCCAGCGGTCGATCACTGACTCGAAAGAGTCTTGATCAAAGCGATTGGACTTGATCCAACCAACCCCCCGGCTTCGGCTGGGGGGTTGTGTTTTTGCGTCTGAGCGAGACACCGGCCCGCGCCGACTCCGGCCGGCAATTGTGTCTCCATGCCACGCACGCTCATCGACGAGCCGGCTTCGGTTCCTCAACGAGCGATGCAATGGCCTGGGGCTGGCAGAGTGCCCCAGAGAAGCGGTGCGCGGTTCAATGGGGCAATGCAGCGGCATGGCGGCCAGCGGTGCATCTGTGAGGATTTTGCGGCTTGTGCGAAATAAACCGATCAGATGGGTGGCAAAGCCTGGATCGTGTGGCATGTTTGGGGCAAGGAGGTTCCGATTTATGAAGAAGATTGCTGCTCTCATCGCTCTTGCTGGTCTCGCCGCCGCCGTCAACGCGGGTAACGGTCAGATCGACATCCTCGTCCGCAACGTCACCACGGGTGGCGCGGCTTCGAACAGCGTCTCCGGCACGGCCGGCCAGACGATCGAAGTCCAGCTCTGGTACAAGTGGTCCGATCCGACCGGCTTCGTCGGCCTCGGCCTCTCGTCCTGCATCAACAACGTCACCTCGGCTGACTTCAGCGCGTCGAACACCATGTTCGATACGGGTGACAACCGTCAGGGCAACTTCAACTACGGTGCGCAGACCCAGAAGGCCTTCCGCGTTGGTGACACGCTCCGCATCGCGGACGTGGCCAACACGACCGACCTGGCTGGCGGCGGCATCTCGATCAAGCAGGACTCGCCGTCCCACTTGGGCGCGAACTACAACCGCGCTAACCCGGCTCTCGGCTACCTCTTCACCTTCGTGATCGGCGCCGGCCAGTCGACGGACATCCACTTCGATGCTCCGCTGAACCGCATCCTTGGTTACGGTGTGCATACCAGCGAGACCACCGGCACCGGCACGACCAAGACGATCGGTGTTGACGCGACCGACGGCGCCACCGTCGTCATCCCCGCCCCGGCCTCGCTGGCTCTCCTGGGCCTCGGTGGTCTGGTCGCCGGCCGTCGCCGCCGCTAAGTCGACAACTCCTCACGGCTCTCTCTGAGAACCGCTGAGAATGAATGACTGATCCCGACAACCCCTCGGCAACGAGGGGTTGTTCGTTTTGAAGAAGTCACGAGGTCGAAGGCAGCGTGAGGCGGGGATCGTGCGTGGTGAGTCGTGGAACAGAAGGTCGAAGCGCAGGCGCTGCCTTACAACGGCAGCACCGCATGCACCGAGCCATACGCCTCGACCCGGGCCCGACCCTTCAGCGCCAGCAATTCGATCAGCACCGCGGTGCCCACGATCTGCGCGTCGGCCTGCTTCACCATGTCGCAACAGGCATTGAGCGTGCCGCCCGTCGCCAGGAGATCATCCACGACCAGCACGCGCCGCTTGGGCAGGATCGCGTCGGCGTGGATCTCCAGCCGGTCTTTGCCGTATTCGAGCGAGTAGTCGACCGCCCGGACCTTCCGTGGGAGCTTGCCGGGCTTTCGCACGGGAACGAACCCGGCCGAGAGGGCCTGGGCGATCGCGATGCCGAAGATGAACCCGCGCGATTCGGCCCCGACGACCAGATCGACGTTCATGCCCCGGAACGGGTTGGCCATCAATTCGACCGCCAGCGCCAAGGCCCTTGGGTCGGCCAGGAGCGGCGTGAAGTCCTTGAACACGATCCCCGGCTTTGGAAAATCCGGCACATCGAGGATGAACGGTCGCAGGTCGGTCACGGCCATGGCGGCTCCCTTCTGACTCCCACGAGAGTATCGGGTCGATGGTGGGGGTGTCCTACAGTCGGGCATGAGCGCTTCGGAACCATCGAAACCATCGCGGACGCCGGCCAAGGGTGGCATCGAGACCGTCGAGCCCGTGGGCAAGCGGGTGCTGATCCGCAAGGACGAGGACAAGAAACAGACCAAGTCGGGCATTCACCTTCCCGACAAGATCGAGATCCCCACGCTGACGGGACGCGTCGTTGCCATCAGCGCCCAGATCGAGCGCGACGAGAACTATCCGATCAAGCGCTACGACCGCGTGCTCTTCAATCCAAAGCAGGCGATCCCTGTCGACTTCGAGGGCGACAACCGCCTGTTCGTCGTGCCGATCGAGGACATCGTGGCCGTATTCCGCAAGGCCGGCGCGGAGGAGTGAGGATCGCCGCGTGGCTGAGTGGCTCGACACGCTGAGTCAGGACCTTTCCGCGCTCCCGGCGCGGCTTCAGTTGCGCCCGCCCAGCGCGGGCGGCAATGTCTCTCTCCGTCCGCCGGGGAGCAAGAGCCTGACGAATCGCGCGGTGCTCCTGGCCGCCCTCGCCCCCGGCGTGTCGCGCGTGCGCGGTGCGCTGCTCGACGCCGACGACGCCAAGCGGATGGTCGCGGCCCTTGAACAACTCGGCGTGCGGATCACGCCGGCCCATGACGCTCCCGGCGATCTGCTCGTGACGGGCGTTGATGGCTGCTGGCAGCCGGACGATGCCGATGTTGTGCTCGACCTCGGAAACGCGGGCACGGCGACGAGATTCCTGGCCGCCGCGGCGTTGCTCTCGCCCGTGCCGATCACGCTCGACGGCAACGCGCGGATGCGCCAGCGCCCGATCGGCGAACTGGGCCAGGCGCTCGAGCGACTCGGCGCGACGATCGAGTATCGCGGCGTGCCGGGGTGCCCGCCCATGCGGATCACGCCGCCGCGAGACTTGGCGATGACCGGGCGCGTGCTGGAGCTCGGCACGACGCAGTCGAGCCAGTTCATATCCGCGCTGTTGCTCGTCGCGCCGTGGTTGCCATCTGGCATCACAATCAAACTTTCGGGCGAGGTGACCAGCCCGTCGTATATCTCCATGACGCTCGGTTTGCTTGCTCGACTCGGCGCGACGGTGCGAGCGTCTGATGACCTGCGGGTGCTCCGTGTCGGCTCGGGCGGGCGAGAGGGCGTCGCGAAGTTTGACTATCCCGTCGAGCCCGACGCCAGCGGCGCGACGTATTTCTGGGGCGCTGGCGCGATCCGCGATGATCTCTCGGTGCGCGTCGATGGCCTTGGAGTTCACTCGCTCCAGGGCGACGCGGCGTTCCCGACGCTTCTTGAGCGCATGGGCGCGACGATCACACGCGCGGCCGAGCCGGCGTGGACCCGCGTCTCGCGTGCCGACGAGCTCAAGGCGCTGGGCGCGGACATGAGCGACATGCCCGACGCCGCGATGACGCTGGCCGCCGTCGCGTGCTTTGCGAGCGGGCGGAGCGTGATCAAGGGACTGCGCACGCTTCGCGTGAAAGAGACCGACCGCATCGCCGCGATGATCACCGAACTCTCCAAGATCGGCGTGGCGATCGGCACGATGCCCGGCGACGACGGCGCGATCTATGTCGAGCCCCCCAAGGGCGGCGTGGACTGCTCCAGCGAATGCCCGGTGGTCGAATTCGATACGTACGACGATCACCGCATGGCGATGTCGCTGGCGCTGGTGTCGCTGCGCCGCCCGAACGTGGTGATCAAGGACCCCGCGTGCGTCGCCAAGACGTACCCGACATTCTGGAAGGACTTCGCCCGCCTGCACGGCGCGGCGACGGAGGAGCATCCATGAGCACGAGCCGCCCCGCGACGATCATGGCCGGAATTCCGCAAACCAACATGTCGCTCTACCGGCGCATCCGGTTCCTCGTCGGCGATCCCGTCGCGATCATCGAGATCCCGCGCGAGGGAGGCACACGGAAATCCACGCTCATCATCCGCGACATCGAGATGGACCGCGCCAAGAAGCATGCACGGGCCGACGAGGTCATCTGCCCCGCCGATACCGCGCCCGCGAGCGGACTCTCCGGCGATCGCGAGACCGCGACTGCCCAGTCGGTGACCGAGTTTCTCAAGCGGAACAAGGTGAGCAAGGTCGTGGCCGACCGCACGCTCCCGCTGATCTTTGCGAGCATCATCAAGCAAGGCGGGATCGAGGTCGAGTGCGACGTCGAAATGGGCGTGCTCTCGCGGCGCTCGAAGGACGAGCAGGAGATCGAGATGCTGCGCCAGGCGCAGCACGCGACGGAAGAGGCGATGGAGATGGCATGCCGCACCATCGCGCGGGCGAAGCCCGGCAAGGGCGGGCTGCTCAGCCACGACGGTGCGACGCTGACGGCCGAGCGCGTGCGCTCGATGATCACGACGTTCCTGACCGAGCGCGGCTACTTCAACCCGCCGAGTATCGTCGCGTGCGGCAGCCAGGGCGGCGACTGCCACGACCACGGGCACGGCGATCTCTTCGCCGACCAGGCGATCATCGTCGACATCTTCCCGCGCAACCAGTCGACGCTCTACAACGGCGATTGCACGCGGACGGTGGTCAACGGCACACCCAGCGCGGAACTTGTGCGTATGCACAAGGCGGTCGTCGAAGCCAAGGCCGCGGCGATCGCGGCGACCAAGGCCGGACGTACAGGCGAGGAGGTGCACCGTGCGACGATGGACTCGCTGAAGAAGCACGGCTTTGAGCGCGGCCTGCCCAAGGCCGATTCGCCGCAGACCTACACGTCGATGCAGCACGGGACCGGGCACGGCGTCGGGCTCGATGTTCACGAGCCGCCGCTGCTCGATATGGGCGCACCGGTGCTGGTCGCGGGCGACGCGCTCACGATCGAACCGGGCCTGTATTCGCGGGCGTACGGCGGCGTGCGCGTCGAGGACATGGTGATCGTGACGCGCGACGGCTGCATCAACCTCAACACGCTCCCGGAAGGCCTGGATTGGAAGTAGGGATTCACGAAGAGAATCACCCGTGAGCCGTGAGCCGTGAGCCGTGGATGTCAAGCGTGGTCAAGCGCCGAACGCCTGATGCCCGACTCTACTTCGTCTCGCGCGTCGGCGGGCGCAGGGCCGCCCCGGGCTTGACGCTGAGGTCGCTCGCGCGGGTCTCAAGTGCCTCACGTGCGACCTCGCGATCATCAAAGTGATGCTTCACAAGTTCGCGATTGGGACCCAGCGTGATCTGCTCGGTCTCGTGACCTTTGCCCGCAATCACGATGATATCGCGAGCGTCGGACCCGGATATCGCGGCAAAGATCGCCTTTCGCCGATCGGGGTCGACCAGTGTGCGAGCCTGCACATCCCGCGGCACGCCCTGCATGATCTCATGAATGATCGCCATCGGATCTTCCGAGCGCGGGTTGTCGCTGGTGACGACGATGACGTCTGCCAGTTCCGTCGCCGCCGCGCCCATCCGCGGTCGCTTGGTGCGGTCGCGGTCGCCGCCGCAGCCGAATACGACCCACAGTTTGCCGTCCGCGGGCGTCATCGCCTTCCGCACCGCGATCAGTACGTTTCGCAGGGAATCATCGCTGTGGGCATAGTCGACAAAGACGCGGGGGAGCGGCGTCTTTGACTTGATCGCCGCGGGCTCCAGGCGTCCCGGCGGGGCCTTTACGTCCGCCAGCGCGCCGGCCAGATCGTGCGGTTCAAAGCCGCCCACGCGCTCGCGCAGCGCCCACGCCGACGCGACCGCCTGCAGCACGTTCATCTGGTTGTGACGCCCGATCAGATTCACCGATTGCTCGATCACACCCCACGGCCCGCGGAGTCCGACCCGCATCGCGCCCATGTCGGCCGAGACTACATGGCACGTGCAATCGGCGTCGTTTCCGAGCGAGCATTTCCAGACCTGCGCCTTGCAATCACGGACGAGGCGCCCGTGCCACTCGTCGTCTGCATTCAAGATCGCGACGCCCGACGGCGGGAGCATCTCGAACAACCGCGCCTTGGCCTGGGCGTAGTTCTCCATCGTCTTGTGATAGTCCAGGTGGTCGCCCGTCAGGTTCGTGAACACGCCGACGCACATCCGCGTCGCATCGAGGCGTTTCTGATCGAGCGCGTGGCTGGAGGCCTCGATCGCGGCCGCCTTGCACCCCGCGTCGGCCATCAGCGAAAACGTTCGCGAGATCTCGATCGCCGGCGGCGTGGTCATTACCGCCGGGCCGAGCGTCACGCCGTCGTCTACTTGCACCGTGCCCACCATGCCGCAGCGCCGGTGCAGATTGTTCAGGAGCTGCCAGATGAGATAGGTGATCGTGGTCTTGCCGTTGGTGCCCGTGACGCCGACGATCGAAAGACGCGAGGTCGGGTCGCGATAGAAACGCTCCGCGACCAGCGCCGATGCCAGCGTGATGTCCGGCGCGACCGCGACGGGCACGTGCAGCCCGCCCTTGGCCAGCCCGGGATCATCCGTCAGGATCGCCACCGCGCCCGCCGCGACGGCGTCCCTGGCGAACACCCGCCCGTCGGACTTCAGGCCTTTCCTCGCGATGAACAGCGAATGCGGCACAACCGTCCGGCTGTCCTCCGTGAGATCGCACACGCGAACGCTCGCGTCGCCTTCAAGCGACACCGGCGTCGCCAGGTTTGCAATCAGATCGCCAAGCTTCATGCGCCGGCGCTCCCCCGCGCCGCGAGCGGCCGCGTCGTGCGGCGATTCGCGACGGCGGATCATCGGCGGAGCGAGCGCCCACACCCCAGATTTCAATCCGGGAGCACGAGCATCGCATCGCCGTAACTATAGAAACGATACGCACGCTCCACCGCCGAGCGGTACAGGGCGATCAGGCGGGGCAGGCCCTCGTCAAACAGCGCGCCGACCATGGCCAGGAGCGTCGACCGCGGCAGGTGGAAATTGGTGAGCAATCCGTCCACGACGCGCCAGCGATATCCCGGCGCGATCAGCAGCGACGTGTTGATCGTCGCAGGGTGTGGTGCCGGGTGAGCCCCGGGATGGGCCTCAAGGTGCAGCGCATAGGACTCCAGCGTGCGGGCCGTGGTCGTGCCGACCGCGATCACCCGCCGCCCCTGGCGCCGGGCTTCCATGATCCGCCACCAGGCCTCGGGCGAGATCTCGCAATGCTCGGCGTGCATGTGGTGCTGCTCGAGGTATTCGGTCTCGACCGGACGGAACGTGCCCGGGCCGACGTGGAGCACGACGTCGGCACGCTCAATCCCAAGGGCCGCGACACGCTCAAGGAGCATCGGCGTGAAGTGCAGCCCGGCGGTGGGGGCTGCGACAGATCCAGTTGATCGCCCGGCGTATACCGTCTGATACCGCTCGCGGTCCTGCGCGTCGCCTACGTCGATGCCCGCCGCACGCCGCGCCTTCAAGATGTACGGCGGGAGCGGCGTGCGCCCGACCTTCGCCAGCACCTCCAGCGTCGGGGCCGCGGGATCAACCAACTCGGCCGCCCACGCGCCGGGTTCGTCGCCCGCCGGTTCGATGAGGCGGATCGACGCGCCGATCGTCTCGTCGGGCGCGTAGAGATCGAGGACGACGCCGGGCTTGGCACGCTTGGCCCGGACCAGCAGCACCCACCGCCCCGGCTGAGCGGCGTCTTCGGACAGAAAAAGCCCCTCGATCCGCCCGTCCGTATCGCGACGGCGGCCGACCAATCGCGCCGGGATAACTCGCGTCGTGTTGAACACCAGGAGGTCGCCCTCGCGCAGGTAGTCCGGCAGGTCGGCGACGCTCGCGTGCGTTGGATCTCCATCGCCCCGGCGCGAGACCACCATCAGGCGCGCCGAATCACGCGGCTCGGCCGCCCGCGTTGCGATCAAGGTCTCCGGAAGTTCGTAGTCCAGCGCGCTGGTAGGCAGCACCGTTGTCTCCACGCATCGCCATGTGTTGCGGAAACGCCACGCCCCCGCAACCACGGCACGCCGCTCGGCGAGCAAACCCCGCTCCGGCCTCGCGGTCCGCGATCTTATCGGTCGGTTCGAGAATCCGCGCGATTGGTACGCCCTTCGACTGTGTTTTTGGCAGATATGGTCGAGCGGATCGGACAGATCGGTGCTCTTCACGGCGGGGTGTGCGCTCGCCGTGATTGCGCCGAGCCTGTTCGCCCCGAGGGCCCGGTCCGTTTCAGCGAAGCGCTCGAACGCCAGAACGATGAGTTCAGGCGAGCGCGTCACGAGGCGGAAGTCGTGGCTCATCTGTTGGCCGCGGGCATTGTGCGTGGCGTGTTCGGGGTGGCCGCGGGGGTTCTTGAAACCCCCGCGCCCCCCAAGAGGCTCACCAACTCGTGCAGCGAATCGCGGGCGGAGGAATGCACGGAGGCGACCTCCGCGGGTCGCGATGAATACGCCGTCTCGCCCGAATTCCGCGGCCCGCGTATCGCCGATCGCCCGCCGATCGAGCCCACTCGCATTGAAAGCGTCGTCCGCGTGACGGCGTACCAGACGCCGATGCTCAAGCGCGGCGGGATCATCGATATCGTGGTGTGAGCGTTACACGCTCGCCGGATGCCACATCGTCTTCATCTCGACGAAACTCTCGATCCACCACGGATTCTCGCACAGCCGAGGATCGAACCAGTCCGCGCGGTCGAGCGATCGCACCACGACGCGCTTGAGATTCTCCGCCACGCCGGCGCGGACCAACTCCGCGTTCTTCTCATCCAGCCCCGCGGCGTGGATCGCGTCGATATCGCGATGGCTCGCCGCGTGTTGCGTCAGTTCGTCCTGCTGCGTCGTCAGAATGTTCAGCACGCCGCCGGGGAGATCGCAGGTCGCGACGCCCTCGGCCAGCACCGCCGCCGGGAGCGGGTTCGCGCCGCTGGCGACCGCGACCACGGCATTGCCCGCGCACAACGCCGGCGCCGCCAGCGCGATCAGGCCGAGCAGCGAAGGAGACGCGGGAGCCAGCACACACACGACGCCCGTCGGCTCCGGCACCGTGAAGTTGTAATACGGCCCCGCTACCGGGTTGTTGCACCCCAGCACCTGCGAGTACTTGTCCGCCCAGCCCGCGTAGGCCACGAGGCGATCGACGCACGCACGCACTTCGACCGCGCCGCTTTCGGTGCCCAAGTTCTGCTTGCCGCCCTCGCACGCATCGATCAGCGACGCGAGTTCTGCCGCCTTGCCCTCGATCATCTCCGCCAGGCGGTACAGAACCTGTCCGCGGTTGTACGCCGTTGCACCTGCCCAGCCCGTCTGAGCGCGTCGTGCGGCCTCGACCGCCTCGCGGAGGTCCTTGCGGCTCGCACGCGACGCGTGCGCCACCACTCGGCCCGCGCGATCGTGCACCACCATCGACCGCCCGCTCTCCGAGCGCGGGAACTTGCCGTCGATGAACAGCTTGTAGGTCTTCAGTACTTCAAGGCGATCGCTCATGTCTGGCTCCGAAAGCCGCGGGGCGGCACGTTCGCTCGGCAATTCTAGGGCTTTCAGACTCGCGGGCCGCGGGGCACCCTCTCCACGAAAGCCACCTTCTTCTTCGTCTTCTTCTTCACTCCGCCAAGTTGTCTCTTCGACTCATCTGCTATTCCAGCCACTTCTCAAGTTCGAGTTCGCTCCGCACGCGGATGCCGAAGTTCCCAAATAGCGGGATCTGTGCCTTGCGCTTTCGCGCTTCATCGACATTGCCACGGTGCAACGCCGCCAGCTCCCAGCCCTCGCGCTGGTACATCGTCATCGCGCCAGTGTTGTCGTTGGTCGTTGTGAGGAAGATCCGCGTGCAGCGAGCGTGCCTCGCGATGTCCTCCGCGGCCTCAAGCAGCCGCGCCCCGATCCCCAGCCGCTCCAGCCGCGTGCTCAGCGTTACGACCTCGAACTGATACCCGCCCGGGTGAACGTCATACGTCACCAGCCCCGCCGGCTTGCCATCCACCTCCGCGATCAGCGCGGGGATCTCGTCGGCCTGAAACGCACGCCCGATCGACCAGATCTGCGTGCCGCCCCAGTGCTTGGTCAGTTCCTCGCGCACGAACGCGGCATCATCCGCGCGCTTCGCGCGCACCACGATCGACCCGCGCCACTTGAGATACTCCAGCACATCGCCCGCGTTGCGATCGGGCGGAAAGACGGGATACCACACGCGCCTGATCCGCGGCACGCCGTCGAGATCGGGCGTGACAAACCACGCCATTCGGTGCAAGAGCGTTGTTGGCCCGCCGCTCTCCACGGGGAACTCGAAAGTCGGCAACCGCATCGCGCGCGCGAGCGACAGTTCCCAGTCGCTGAGAAACTCGAACGCCACGTGCTGGCGAGCCTTGAACTCGCGCTGGTGCTCGCTCGTGTTGGTGCTGACGCCGAGCACCGTCACGCCCAGCGAGCGGAACTCGCCGTGCAGATCGCGATAGCCGCAGGACTGCGGCGTGCAGCCGCGAGCACCGGGGATCGAGTCCCACTCCTCGCCGCCAAAGCCGAGCGACGGCGGCTGGCCCGGCACGCCCGTGCGCGGATAGAAGAAGAAAACAGTGGGGGAGCGGAGCGACCGCAAGGGCACGCACTCGCCCGAGGTCGACATGAGCGAGACATCCGCGAGCACGCTCCCGCGAAGGTGCAGGCACGCGCCGTCGTCCGTCGGCACGGGCAGGTCCGCAGGGAGTTGGGTCGGGTCGTGGGGATTCATTGTTCACCGCGGAGATCGCGGAGAGCGGGGAGGGGAGACCTTGTATTCGCGCGTCGAATCAACCCGTCCTTCAGCACCCGGGTATTGAAGTTGAAGAGCAAGCCGACCGGCATATTGGAAAGACGCAGATACGTGATGAGCTGTGCCTCGTGAATCGGCGCGAGTTTGTCGACCGACTTTAGTTCGACGATCACGGTTCCCTCGACGAGCAAGTCGATGCGATAGCCAGCGTCTATCCGCATTCCCTTGTACACGACCGGCAGATCGGGTTGCCGTTCGACGTTGAGGCCTGCTTGCACGAGTTCGTGCAGTAGACAAGCCTCGTAAGTGCTCTCCAGCAATCCTGGCCCGAGTTGCCTATGCACATCAATTGCACAGCGGATGATCTGCTGCGTCAATGCCTCATGCTCGAGCCCGATGTGATTCTCGGCAGCCATGTCTCATCCTCGCCAATCATCCTCGCACCCAAAGGCGTCAGCATGCACTTGGAACCGTGCACAGCTCAATCAGCGTCTCTCCTCTTCTCCGCGTCCTCCGCGCTCTCCGCGGTGAAATCTCCGCGGTGAACTTGCCGCACGAAGGCTCACGAATCCAGCTTCACATACGCCCGCAATCCCTGCACGCCGCCCTCGCGCCCAAACCCGCTCTCCTTGAACCCGCCGAACGGCGACGCCGGATCGAACTTGTTGTACGTGTTCATCCACACCACGCCCGCCTTCAGCTTCCGCGCGACGTCAAAGATCTTTGAGCCCTTGTCGGTCCACACGCCCGCCGCCAGGCCATACGGCGTGTTATTCGCCCGTGAGATCGCCTCCTCCGGCGTGCGGAAACTCATCACGCTCAGCACCGGGCCGAATATCTCCTCGCGTGCGATCGTGTGCGAGGGCTGCACGTCCGTGAAGAAGCAGGGTCTGCAGAAGTAGCCCTTGGCAAAGCCGCGAGTTGGCGTCTGCGCCTCCACTTCGCCGCGCACGCCGGGGAGCACCAGTTCGGCGCCTTCTTCAATGCCCAGCGCGAGATACTTCTTCACCGTCGCGAGTTGCTGGCTTGAGTTCACCGCGCCGACGTCGGTGTTCTTGTCCATGGGATCGCCGACGCGCAGCGATGCCATCCGCACGCGGAGTTTCTTCACGACGCGGTCAAGGATCGATTCCTGCACGAGCAAACGCGAGCCGGCGCAGCACACCTCGCCCTGGTTGAAGTAGATGCCGCTGATGATCCCCTCGATTGCCTGGTCGATGCTCGCGTCCTCGAAGATGATGTTGGCGGACTTGCCGCCCAGTTCGAGCGTGAGGCGCTTGCTCGTGCCGGCCCCTGTCGAGGCCACGCTCTTGGCGATCTTCTTGCCGACGTCCGTCGAGCCCGTGAACGCGACCTTGTCGACGTCCGGGTGCGACACCAGCGCCGCGCCGGTCCTTCCGTCGCCGGTCACGATGTTCACCACGCCCGGCGGGAGTTCGATCTCCCGGCAGATCTCCGCAAGCCGCAGCGCGGAGAGCGGCGTGGTCTCCGCGGGCTTCAGCACGCACGTGTTGCCGCACGCCAGCGCCGGCGCAAGCTTCCACGCCGCCATCAGCAGCGGGAAGTTCCACGGGATCACTTGTGCGCACACGCCAATCGCCCGCGGCGTGCGTCCCGGGAACGCGTACGCGAGCTTATCCGCCCATCCCGCATGATAGAAAAAGTGGCCCGCCACCAGCGGCACATCCACATCGCGCGATTCCTTGATCGGCTTGCCGGAGTCGAGCGTCTCGAGAACCGCCAACTCGCGGGCTCGCTCCTGGATCCGCCGCGCCAGGCGGAAGATGTACTTGGCCCGCTCGATGGGCTTGAGCGCGCTCCACATCGGGAATGCCTCGCGGGCCGCCCGCACGGCGCGATCAACATCCTCCGCCGATCCCTGCGCGACGCGGCTGAGCGTGGCCTCGGTTGCAGGGTTGATCGTGTCGAAATAGCCGTCGGCGCCGCCGTCACGCGGTGGGACAAACTCGCCGTTGATGAACAGGTCATAGCGATCGGCGATGGCAACCTTTACGGTCTCGGGCGCGGGCGCATAGTCCCACGTGTCGCCGCGAGACGACTTGGCCGAGGACACCGGCATGTTTTGAGCCGCGGTGCCAGAGCCCGCCTTTCCGCGTGGAGTGGTACCAGCGGGCTTGGTTGCTTGCTTGGTGGGCGTGGTCCGCTTGGACGTGCTTTGCTTGGGCGAGGTACGTGCCATGCCATCATGGTACGGGCGATGGCGCCGCCGCGGAATTCGCCGGCGATTCCTCTGCCGACTGCAGCCCACATTCCGGGCACCTCGCCAGCCCCGCAAGGTCATAGCCGCAAGCGAGGCACAGCCCGAGTCGCCTCCTCCTTGCGATCTTCGCACGCCTCGGCAGGATGAACATCACCAGAAACAGCACGCCGAAGAAGATGGTGTTGAACGCGAGGCCTGGCCAGTAGATGCGTGTGGGCATTGACTTGGCCAGTGAGACGGCCCCGGTGGGTTGGCGGGCCGCCGGGAAGATCAAGAACGCTGATTGCTGCGGGCGATACTCGAAGTGCCAAGCCGCGAACGCGAACCGGAGAGGTTGTTCTCCTTGGTCCGGAGGATCTCGTACTTCAAATATCGACACCGGCCAGCCGCAGGCGTTTCTCCGCTGAAGTCCCGCGTTCATTTGAGCATGGAATGACCGTGGAGCCGACGTGCCGGATGCCGAAGCGGCGCTTGAGTTAATCACGGGCTTGGAGGTCGTGGCCATCTCGATCGCAGCCAGCCAATTCCGCTGCACCTGATACTGATCCGGCGTTCCCCATTCCACCGGCGCTGGCCACAGCCATCCCCGATCGAGCTTCTGCGTGCCGTCCGCTTGCAGCACATAGGGCCCGCTCTCGATCGGCGCGCTCGCCAGCGGCTCGGTCACCAGCGTTCCCACGATCGCCACGCCGAACGGTGCGATCACGCCAACGACCACCGCCAGCACCAGCGGCCACATCAGCCCAATCGAAGGCCTGCGCCGTGTCCGCGAGACTGCCGCCCCAGCAACGACGCCAACACCGGGCCCTGTGCCCGCACCGCCGCCCGAGCCATGACCCGATCCGCCGCAAACTTGTGATGCCTCTTCGTCCACGGCCTCTTTCCCATTGCCTACCGGCCATTGCCCACTTCACCTACGCCTCGCTGAAATCATGCGACGCCATATACACGCCGCGCTTCAGCCACGCGATCTGCCGCAGCACGTCGTTCGCCAGCGTCGACGCGCCGAAGCGGAAGAACTCCGGCGTGAGCCACGGGCAATATTCGCCCTCGATTCCCGTCTGCACCAGCCCGCCGAGCGTCTCTTTCACCATCACCAGGTAGTGCAGCGACTGCTTAGCCGTGCGGATTCCCCCGGCCGGCTTCATGCCCACGACCTGCCCGGTCTCCAGATACCAATCGCGGATCGCCTCGAGCATCACGAGCGTGACCGGCATCGTCGCCGCAGGCTGAACCTTGCCGGTCGAAGTCTTGATGAAGTGCCCGTGGGCTCCGCCGGCCTCGTTCATCGCGCGGATCGCAAGGTCGCTTGCCCGCCGCACGTTATCGAGCGTCTCGAGTTCGCCGGTCTCCAGGATTACCTTCAGGTCCGCGTCGTCGCACGCCTCTTTCACGAGGCTGATCTCGTCGGCGACCTCCCGGTATCTCCCCGCGAGGAACGCGCCGCGGTTGATCACCATGTCGATCTCGTCGGCCCCGTCACCCACCGCCCGGCGCACGTCCTCGAGCCTGATCTCCAGCGGATACTGCCCGCTGGGGAACCCCGTCGCGACCGACGCGACCTTTACGCCCGAACCCGCCAGCGCATTTCGCGCCGTCTTCACCAGCGCCGGATACACGCACACCGCGGCACAACTCGGCAGGCTCGGATCATTCGCGTCGGGCGTGATCGCCTTCCGGCACAGGGCCCGCACCTTCTCCGGCGAGTCCTTCCCCTCCAGCGTCGTCAGGTCGAGCATCGACAGCGCAAGCTCGAGGCCCGCGCGCTTCGCGTCGTTCTTGATCGATCGCTTCGTGAAACTCGCCGCTCGCTCCGCGGCCATGACGGCGTCAACGCTGGGGCTCTCAAACATGCCTGTATTGTAAGGCCACCGGCGCTTCTGGGTGGCGTGGTCACCTTGTTGCCCACGCCAGCGGGTGAGCGCAATTCAAAGGTGGCGATTCCGTGCCGCGGCACAAAGCCTCGAGTGGATTCGCACGCGATCTTACCCCGCGGCGGCATTTCCCTTCTTGAGCACCCACTCCAGCGCCGATTCACACCGCGCCCGATTCGCCGGATCGCTCCACAAACCCACATGCCCCGCGCCGGGAATCACGTCGACCCGCGCGTTCTTCGCCGCGCCCGCCAGCGCGAATGCGTCGTCCAGCGGGGAGATCACGTCGTCCTGCCCGTGAATGAAGAGCACCGGGCACCCGATCGCCGCGGCCATCGGCACGCGATCCGAACCGCGCCACTTTGCTCCCGCCCCGCAACGCCACCCGATCCAACGCAGCGCCAGCGGCAGGTTCACCCGATACGGCAGGCCTTGGGCGATCAGCATGTTCCGCGCTGAGGTTCCCACGAGCCGATACGCCGACTCCGCGATCACGCCCGCCAGTTCCGGCGGCTCCTTGAGTTCTCTGATCCGCGCCGCCGCCGCGATCGACACGCCCGCGCCCATCGACCAGCCGAACAGCACGATCGCCCGCTCGCGCCCCACGCGATCGATCAGCGAAAGCAAGTCGCTCACTTCGTGATGTCCGAGCGTGCATGTGCCCGGTGCCTCGCCATTCCCTGCCATGTCCCACGCGATGATCCGCGACGCGCGATCGAGCAGACTCGGCACGCGCGAGAGCGCCCCCAGGCGCGAATCGCCCCAGCCGTGCGTCAGGATCACGACCGGCCCGCCGGCGCATCGACCCTTGATGTCCCACACCGGCAGGTCGAGCGAATACGAGCCTCGCGCGGCCCGAAAGATCCACTCCTCAAACTCCGGCGATTCAGGGAACTTCGACGGGTCCGTCGGCCTGCCCGCGGCCAGTGCGGTCGTATACGTCCGGCGCGGCGGGTGCGTGATCGTCCAAACCGTGTGCGCCACCAGCGCCACCAGCGCGACCACCAACCCCTCGCCAAGCAAGAGCAAAAGTCCCGGGAGTGATTCGAGAATGCGGTCCATGAACTCTCGCGTGCCGTGCAATCCGCGTTGCCCGGCGAGCACCGCCGGGAGAGTCAAGCATAACGACCGCTCACTCGCTTCACCCACGCAGCCCACGCGCCGCACGCGGATCACGCCGCCACTCCGTCTCTTGATCCGCTATTCGGCCATGTGACTTTCGCTCAGTGCTTCAGAATCCCCACGATGTCGTTGTACGTGAGGATCAGAAACAGCCCCGCGATCAGCAGCAGCCCCGCGATCATCGTCGCGTTCTGGAATCCAGCCGGCACCGGCTTGCCGCGGATCTGCTCCGCGAGAATGAACAGGAACTGCCCGCCGTCGGCGATCGGCAGCGGCATGAAGTTCACCACCGCCAGGTTCACGCTGATCAGCGCCAGGAAGAACAACAGCCAGATGAACCCGCGCGACGCCACCTTGCTCCCAAGGTGCGCGATGCCCACCGGCCCCTTCAGGTGCTCAATCTTCACCGTGCCCTGGAACAGGCGGGCGAACGTCACATACGTGTTCAGCATCACGCGGTGCGTTTCGCCCAGTCCGATCCGGATCGCGTCGATTGGCCCGTCACCCTTGAGCAGGATCTCTTCGGGCTGAAAGATCGCCGGCGACACCTTCGCCGCCCACGTCAGCGCGTGCAGCGCCTTCACGTCCGAGGCATCGATCCGCCAATCCATCGTCACCCGGTGCGCGCCGCCCGCCGTGAAAACGCCCTCGTCAAGATCGAGCGCGACCACCGCGTCCTTGCCCGCCGCCGCGGCGTCCTTGGTCGCCGCCCGCAGGGCCTCGCGCGCCTCCAGCAGGTTCGCGACCGGCGTTCCCGCGACCCGCGCGAGTTTCAGTCCCGGTCGAGTGATCACCGCCGCCGCGCTCGTCGTTCGCGCCGTGCTACCGGTCTCCACGTTCACTACACTCGGCGGCGGCATGGCTAAGAGCGTGTCCGTGTCCGCCGTATCGCCCGGCACAAAGCCGATCCGCCCGTCGGAATCGACCTTCGCCATGATGTCGACCAGTTCGTATCCATCACCCTTGGCCCGAGCGACCGTCACCGGCACAGACTTCCGCGCGTTGCCCTTGATCTCCGCGATCCCCTGCGCGAGGCTCGGGAACTCCACTGCGCCGATCCGCACAAAGATGTCGCCCGATCTGAATCCCTGCGATTCGGCCCGCTGATTCGGGTGTTCCGCGCCCGTGCCATCTCCCGCGCCCTCGGGCGAGATGGTCATCACCGGCGTGAGCCCGAGCAGGTTGGTGAGGATCGTCGTGGTTCCCGAGGGGGGCGTGACCTTGGAGTCCTGCAGCGCCGGCGTCGGCTGGATGGTGGAGACCACCTTGGTCGCGCCGGAATCGCCCGACGCAAACTCGAGTTCGATCGCCCTGCCGCCCGAGTTCTCGATCGCGCGCCGGAGGTCCTCTCCTGACAGCACGCTCGTGATGCTCCCGGCGCGCGTCAGCATCATGCCGGGATTGACACCTGTGAGCCCGATTTTCGCCAGTTGATCCTTGATCAGCGTGCGTTCTTCTTCTCGCTTTGAGTCAAACACCTTCGCCGACCGCGCCGGCGCGAACCCAAATTCCAGCAGGCCCGACAATGGCCCGATCTCCGGCGTGATCCGGAACGACAGCACGCCGTTCACCCCCGGACGCTTCACCGTCATGTCCACCGGCACGTCGCGCTCGGCCATTGCGGCCGCGAGGATGATGTCCTGGAACGACCGCGGCGCATCGCCGTCGATCTCCAGGATCTCGTCGCCCGGACGCAGGCCCGGCTCCGCTACGCCAAGGTCTGCCGCGTTCCGCGCGATCACCGACGCCGCCGGCGTTCCCGGATACACCGCGCCGATCTTCGCCGGCTCGGTCTTCAGCCCCGCCGAGAACACGATCACGAACAGGATCGCCGCCGTGATCAGGTTGGCGATCACGCCCGCCGAGATCACGACCATCCGCTTCCACGGCACGCAACTCTGGTAGCTGTCGGGCGCGTCGCTCCGCGCCGTCGGGTCCGCGTCGTCCTGTCCCAGCATCTTCACATAGCCGCCGAACGGCAGCCAGTTCAGGCGATACTCCGTCGGGCTGATGTTCCGCTCGCCGCCGCGAAAACGATTGACCGCCTCGCCCTCGCTCGATCCCGCGCGCAGCCCGATCCCCTTCCGCCACGAGAAGAGCGCCGGACCGAAGCCGATCGCAAACGCCAGCACGCGAATCCCCGCCCAACGGGCCGCCAGGAAGTGCCCAAGTTCGTGCAGGAAGATGATGAGCCCAAAGCCCGCGATCACCAGCAGGAGATCGATCAGCGAAGAGAGAAACCCGAGCAGCGACATCAGCGTGCCTCCGTGCCATCCGACAAAAGCAGGGGCCCGGCGTCAACCAGGCCCCGGCGCAGTCCACAATTATCGGCCCGATTCAGCGGGAGATTCCCACCGAATCCGCACGATCAGTTCTTGTACTTCACATTGCAGCCGTAGGGCTTGGTCTTGCTCTGCGACACGGGCTTCCCCGCGAGCAGTTCGTCCAGGGCCTTGCCGACGTAATTGGTTTTCCCGGCCTTGTCGGCGCTGCTGTCGTCGTCGATCGCGCCCCAATAGGCCAGATTGCCCTTGGCATCGATGACGTACATGGTGGGGGTGTTCTTCGACTGATACGCCTTGCCCACCTCGCCCGACTCATCGAGCAGGATCGGGTAGTCCAATTTCCAGTCGGTCTTCGCCTTGGCGTTGCGGTCCTTGCCCGATCCCATGCTGCCCGGGGCGTTGCTATTGATCGCCAGGAATGTCACCTTGTCGCCGTACTTCTTCACCAGGTCGGCCATGGTGGTCGTCTTCTCGTGCTGCTTCTGAACAAATGGGCAATCGGGGTTGAACCACTCCAGCACGACGATCTTGCCCGACAGCGACGAGAGCGCATGCTCTTTGCCGTCGGTGTCCTTGAGCGAGAACTCAGGCGCCTTCTCGCCGACCTTCACCTCGACCTTGTCCTTCTTCGCGTCCTTCTTCCCGTCTTGGGCCGGTTGGACCTGCTTCTCGCCCGGCTTGGCAGCGGGCTTGGCACCCTCCTGGGCCACCACCGACGCGCTCATGGCAATCACACCAACCGCGACGAGGCTCCAAAGCTGTTTCATCGATTCATCTCCTTGTGTGGTTTCGAACTTCGGCCTGCATGGCGGGCCCGAGAGACAGCAACTCGCCGCTCCCTCGGCCGCCCGTCTTCGACCAGATGTGCTCGCGTGCATCAATCCATGCCGTCTAACGCCCGGAAGCCGGACGATCTTGCCCACCTTCTGGGCGTGCGCCCGCGTGGGTATCTATGTGATAATACGCTCGGTTCCCCTCAGAGTTCGTGACCCGAACAATTCCAGATATACGAATGGGCTTAGGACCTTCCTCCAGGTCAACGACCAGGCGTTCACCCTGCGTCGTGCCTCTTTCTGCCAGGTTTTTTACCTGGGTGCATTCCGGTCCGGGCATGAAAGTGACATCCCTGGCACCCGCAATCAGAATCGTCACCTGCCGTCCCGCGATCGTGGTTTTCACCCTGGGGTCCTCTTTGGCGAGGCCGATCGGCAGGGCCGCCCGGGCCTTGGCGACCTCCGCGTGGACATACAGGGCCGCCTGATCAAACGGCACCGCGCTCACCGACACCGACGCCTTCGCCCCGCCCGATTCCGGCACGCACGCCGATTTGCACGCCAGCCAGCGGGCCTCGACCGCGATCTCGGCCGTTCCGACCTTCGCGTCGTTGGCGACGTCGACCGGCACGATCAGGATCACCTCACGCTCGTACACGTGATTGAGAATCTCGCCGGGCTCAACCAGGCGCTCGGGCGCCGGCCACAGCGTATCGTGGGCCTTGAAACCCGCCGGCATTTTCAATTCCAGCACGATCGGCGTGCCGCTGTCGTTCTGGCCGTTCCAATACAGGTGCCAATCCTTCTCGATCGTGAACTTCACGCCCACATCCATCGTGCTCCCCGGCACGACGGCCCTGGGAAGCAGCACCTCCACGCGGGCATGGGTCTGCCCGGGCTGGGGCGTGCTGACCGGAGCGGCCGCCGGTGCTCGCGCAGCGGTCGCATGGGCTGCACATCCGCCCAGAATCCCGCCTGCCGCCAGCCAGGCAAGTGCGGCCAGGCGCTCGGCTCGTCGGGTCGTTGAACGCCGGGATTGATTCATCTCGATCCTCCTGGGCCGACGGGCGGCGTTCTCGCGCCCGGGGTACGCTGTGCCCATGAACACGGTTCGCGTTGTGACCTGCCTCGGACTCGCCGCCGCCGCCGCATTGCTCGGCGCGTGCGAGACAAACATCACGGACAAGGACATCAAGCCTATCGAATTGGCGGAACTTCGGGCGATGATCACAGAGCGGGCCAAGAACCCGGACCGGGTGGTGCTGATCGACCCGCGTTCGCGGAAGCGCTTCGAGGCCGAGCGTCTGCCCGGCGCGATGAATCTCCGACTGCCCGATCTGAACAAGGTCAAGAAGCGCGATCCCAAGTTGGAGGAGTTCTCGACCATCGTCGTCTATGACAACGACCGCTCGGCCATCCTGGCCCGAAGCCTGACCAAGAAGTTGTTGGAACTCGAATACGACGATGTCCGCCTCTTCTTCGGCGGGATCAAGGAATGGAAGGCCGCGGGCCTGCAAGCCGAATCAACCCCCGGCGCGGAACTGGTGCCCGGCGTGGGCGATTCCAAGCCAGAGCCGGAAGGCAAGCCGGACGAGCGGCGATAGCGAGGCTTTGGTTCTATCGCTTCCTCATCCCATAGCCAATTCCTTCATGTCCATCGGCGTGATGCGTCACGCGACTCTCGTCTCGAGTCGATGCGCCGTGCAGCACGCGTCTGTTGCCACGAACACCGCTCCGTTCAAGTAAAATCGCCGCACCAAGGTGGCACGGCGACTACGGAGGATCACACATTTTCAGTCGCGTGAACCGACGGGCTAGTGCTCGTCGTGTTCGTCGTGCTCGCCGTGCGACGCGGTCTGCGTCGCGGGCTCGGCCTGCGTCGGGTGCTGGTCGGCGTGGGCATCATGGCCCGACTCGTTCTCGCGCGAGGCGTGAGCGCTGGTGCCTCCCTTGGGCGCAAACGCCGCGATGAGTTCGCTCTGCCACGGGTGCTCGCCCATCCACTCGACCTTGCCCGTCGAGATGTCGCACACGGCGCCCACGACCTTCAGTTTCCCGCCCTGGACCGCCTCGAGAAACTCTGGGCTGCTCTTGAAGAGTTGGAAGACCGTCTGCCACACGTTTTCTTTCACCGACGCTGCCGCGAGGTCGTTGCCGGTCAGGCTCGGATTCGCGCGTTTGGCACGTTCCACCGCGGGTGTGATCTGAGACACCAGTTCAGCGATGTGCCCGTGGACGTCCGCGCCGCTGGCCGCGGCCGCCACCGCGCCGCACTTGGTGTGCCCCATGACGACCAGGAGCGGCGTCTTCAGATGTCCCACGCCATACTCGATCGTTCCCGTCTCGCTCCCACCCGCGACGTTGCCCGCGACGCGCACGACGAACACATCGCCCACACCGCGATCGAAGATCCGCTCGACAGGCAGGCGCGAATCGGCGCACGTGAGCACCGTGACAAACGGCTTCTGCCCGTTCTCCGCGACTTCCGCGCGGCGTGACGACTCGGTGTTGGGCGCCAGCGGAGAGTTGCTCACCCAGCGTGCGTTGCCTTCGGTGAGGAACGCCAGGGCCTGATCCGCCGTGACCGTGCCGTCGCCCGAGAGAACCGCCGACGACTTGGTCGCGGGCTTCGACGAGTTGGTCATCGTGGTGGGCTCATCGTGCCCGCCGGCGGCCTTGTCGTTCGCGCCAGTTGCGTCCTTGTCGGTCTCGGCTTTGCCTTCGGTCTTCCCTTCGGTCTTGGCACCGGTCGTGGTCTTTCCCGTCGACTTGACGGCTGACTTCGCGTCCGTCTTGCCTTCGCTCTTGCCCTCGGCCTTCGACTCGGTCTTGGTTTCGGTCTTGGTGGTTTCCTGCTTGGGCTTGGCCGCCGGTTGCGTGGGCGTTGCGTGCTCGGGCGGGTTGATGAGCGACGAGCCGATCGCGGTAGGAAGGCCCGCGGCGGCGAGAAGAGTGACGACGCAGAGAATCTTGATACGCATATGCACATACTCCGTGAAATGGTCCGCTTGGTCGCACGGAGCATCGACCGCCAGTCACATGACCTTGAGACGCGAAGTGCAGCGCGACTAGGAACCGGGTGCTCTGGGGGCGGACTCTTCGCGCCACGCGCGGGTTATCCACCCTCCACCCAGCACCACATCCGGGTGATCCTCGTCAAAGAGGACGATCGCCTGTCCCGGTGCGACCGCAAACTGTGGCTCATTGAACACGACCGAGAACGCGCCGGCGCGCCCCGAGGGCCCGGGCCGCGGCACCCCGCGCTCGATCGTCGCCAGCGCCTCCACAGGATCGGAGTTGTAGCGGAATTTCGCATAGACCCGGCGCGGGCCGTCCCACTCGTCCACCAGCCAGTTGGCCTCGCCCGCCTCGCATCGTGTCGCCGACAGCATCTCGCGCGGACCGACGACCACCGTGTTGCTCGCGGCGTCCTTGCTGACCACATACACCGGATATCCGAGCGATACCGACAGCCCACGCCGCTGCCCGATCGTGTAGCGGTGCTGCCCATCGTGAGTTCCGACCTCGCGCCCTTCCGCGTCAAGCACACGCCCCGTGCGCATGAGCGCGGGATTCCGCCGCTCCAAGAGCCCCGCGTAGTCGTTGTCCGGGACGAAGCAGATTTCCTGCGAATCGGGCTTGTCGAAGACCGGCAGCCCGAAGCGTCGTGCCATGTCGCGCACCATCGGCTTCTCGAAGCCGCCGATCGGGAGCATCATGTGCGCCAGGTGCTCCCGCGGCACGCCGAAGAGCACGTAGCTCTGGTCCTTGTCGGAGTCATAGCCGCGGAACAGGCGATGCTCGCCGCTCTCGTCGCGCCCGACGCGCGCGTAGTGCCCGCTGGCGACGAACTCCGCGCCGATCTGGGCGGCGTACTCGCGCAACTTGCCGAACTTCAGCCAGTCGTTGCATCGCACGCACGGGTTGGGCGTGCGTCCCGCCTCGTACTCGCCCGCGAAGTAGTCGATGATGCGGTTGAAGTCCTTCTTGAAGTTGCAGACATAGAACGGGATGCCGATCTGTGCCGCCACAAGCCGCGCGTCGGCCGCATCGCCCACCGAGCAGCACCCCTGGTGCCCGATCTTCACGCCGGGGCGTCGCCCGCCCGGTGCTTCGCCCATTGCATCAGCGCGCGGCAGGTCGCAGGTATCGCCGGGCACGAGCAGGTCGAGCGATTCGCCGGGCGAGCCCAGACGCATGAAGCAGCCGACGACGTCAAAGCCCTGGCGCACCAGGAGCGCGGCCGCGACGGATGAATCCACGCCGCCGGACATCGCCACGAGCACTTTGGAACGCGCGTTCGTCACAGGGAATCGTAGTGGGGGAGGTGCTTGAGCGGGCGCGGCGGGTGGTTAGTCGTCCGCCAGGCCATAGGACTCGCCGGGTTTGGCGGGCTCGACATACGGGCCCTTGGGCCTGACGCCCGACGGACGCGGCGAATTCGATATCGGCGGGGTGTCGTCGAGCCGCGCGGGCGGATCGACCGGGGCATTTGCCATCTGGCGGCTCACGATCTCGTCGTAGCGTTCGGCCTTCCGCGTCGCGACACGGATGTCGCGCTCCCGCCCCGTGATCGAGTTCCGCACCGCCCAGAACGCCATGCTGCACTGGCTGAACAGGCAGGTCAGAAACACCAGCGAGCATCCGACCAGCGTGATGATCGATAGCGCGAACATGATGTTGAGGACGACGAGGATCGCCTGCGGCACGCCGTTGAGCGATGCGAGCAGGGGTGTAAACGTGACGGTCGGTATGCCGAACGCAAGACCCCACGCCGCCACGCGCAGGCGATTGCCGAGCCCCGTGTCGCCCGACCAATCGGCGATATCCGAGAGTTGCACGCAGAGCGGCACCAGGCCCAGCGACGCACCCAGCACGCACAGCCCCGCCAGGCTGTAGAGCGCGATCACGCCGCCCGGTGTGACGCTCAGCCCGCCGACGGGTGCTGTCGGGGATGCCATCGCGGCGGTGATCGCCGCCTGGTGCACGAACATCGACGTCGCGCCCACCGCGAACGCCAGAGGCCAAAGGGCCTGCGACACGCGATTGGTCATCCGAGTTCGCATCCACTCCTGCACCATCTCGGCGTATGGGCGCACCGCCGAGCGGCGCGGCTGCGTGACGACAAAGACCCCCGCCCACCAGGATCCCGCCGCGAGTGTCCCCGCGATGAGGTACCACGGCTCGGCGTTGTTCTTCGCGAGCATCGAGAACACGATCATCCCCACGCCGCCAAGCATCATCATGAAGTACCCGGCGGCCATGCCCTTGAGATACGGGATCGGCGCGTCGGTCATGTGGTCGTCGCGCGTGGCGGACGATCTCGGCAGCGCGATGATCGTGCCGCACTCAGGGCACTTGCCGCCCATGTGAAGGCCGGCAAGGCTGTACCCGCACTCGAAGCAGGTCCATTCGGGCGGGGCCAGGTCGCCTTTGAGTGTGCGGGCCATTCGGCACGGCCTCCGAATCGTGCCCCGCTCCGCTGCGGGGGACGCAATACAGACACTTCCCCAGAGTGCGGGGCTCGTATCAGTGTACCGACCGAAGCAAGTTTGGTTGCAGAATCCGCCGAACCGGGAATATCAACACGTTCAGGGGATTTGTTCCGGCGGCTCCTGACCGGCCGTCAGGTAGATCCCGATCTGCTGGCGAAGTTCGACGATCGCGCCGATGAGCAAACTCACCGAAACGATGGCAAAGAACCGCGTGATCACAAGGCAACCGATCGAGGTTGCGCCCAATCTGGCCGCCGCCACCGTGATGAGAAACAGGATGATCTCCAACGCAAACATCGCGCCGCACGTCGCCTCGGCGACCCGGGCCGTCTTGGTCAGTCGTGGGTTGTCGGCCCGGTACGCCAGGATGTGGACCATCGAGGCCGTGGCCGCCGATACGCCCGCCAGACTCAGCCACGCCAGCCCACGCGACACCTCGATCAGATCTGGACGCCCGAGCCTGCTGACCACCACGATGATCCAGACAAACACGGAGACCGGCACGAACACCGCCGTGACCCGCGCGGCGATGCGTCGGCGCCGCTGACTGTGACCGAGCGTTCCCTTGCGTGCACCGCGTCCATTCCGTCCCTTGAAATCAGGCTCGGAAATCAACCACGTCCCGATTGAGAAGAGCACCACGAATCCGAACCCGACGATCGCCCGCATGTTTTCCTGGGTTGTGCTCGTCGCACCGAACGCATAGCGGAAGAGCACCCCGCCGAACGCGATTACACCCCACGCGAGCGGAATCGTCCATGTGAGCAGCAGCAACGCCGTGGAGAATCGATGCAGCGACTCCGGCGGTGAGAGTCGAAGATACGCCGGGCGTAGCGACGGGCCGATGGCGCTCCCGCACTCGGGGCATGTGCCGTCGCTTATCAGCCCACGCAGGTTGTACCCGCAGTTCGAGCAGCCGATGGAGTGCTCGATCGGACTCGCCTGCTTGATCGGCTGGTACGCCGGAAAGTTGTCGGGAACGCCCGGCACCTTGCCGCACTCCGGGCACGGCGCGCCGCGCGCCAGGCCACCGCGGTCGTAGTGACACCGCGGGCAATTCGGCGGATCGAGTTCCTTCTCAAGTGCATCGGCGCTCGCCGAAGATCCCGGGATCGGCGGTGGCGGCGGCGGCATCTCGCCCAGGTGCGCGATCTTCACACCGCAGTTCGGGCAGCGATCCTCGCGCGACAGCCCGGCGATATCACCGCCGCAGGATGCGCAGGTCTTGGGCGGGCTGTGTGCGTCGGATTCAGACATGCGGCGTCATCACACGACTCTACCCGTCCGGCCACGCGCACGGACGAGTCCTTGCTTCATCGGCGATTCATCGAGCGCCGCGACGGATTACACGCCGACTCCCAGCGCCGCCTCGACCGCGTTGCGGAAGAACATCGCGCCGGGCGTCGGACCTTTCTTGAGCGACGTCGGCAATCGCGTCCAGTACGGGTGGCGTGTCCAATCAAGGTACCGCTCGGGGTGAGGCATGAGCCCGAAGATACGACCTGAGGGATCGCAGATGCCAGCGATCGCGTTCTCAGAGCCGTTGTAGTTGTCGGTGTAGCGCAGCGCGATCTGGCCCGTGCGCTCGAATTCCGCGAGGTCCTCGGGCGTGCGGCACACGAACCGTCCCTCGCCGTGGGCCGCGGGGAGTTGCAAGAGGTCGCTCCGTTCGCTCGGATTCTCGCCCACCTCCGACAGGCCGCGCGTCCACACGCACACGCTCGACGACGGTGCCTCGATGCCCACCCATCGATCCACGAACCGTCCACTCGCGTTGTCGGTGAGCGAGCAGCGCTGCTCGGGCGGCTGGGCGGGCCAGGAGTCGCCGGCGCGCGGGCCGGGAAGCAGGCCGCACTGCACCAGCGTCTGGAACCCGTTGCATACGCCCATCATGAGGCACCCGCGGGCGGCGGCGTTTCGCAGCGCGGGGTAGAGTTTCTCGCGCAGTTTCATCGCCATGATCCGCCCCGACGCGATGTCGTCGCCGTAACTGAACCCGCCGGGAAAGCCGATCAGGTCGAAGGCATCGATCCGCGACGGCGCGGCGATCAGCGCGTCGACATGCACCAACTCAACTGCAGAGCCGGCCATCTCAAAGGCGCGGCAGAGTTCCGCGTCGCAGTTGGTTCCCGCCGTCCGAATTACCAGCGTCCGAGGCTTTGCGCTCATGGACAATCGTAATCCGGTCGGAACCGGGACGCGCGTGAATCCCAAAGCTCGGGATTGACCGCGTCGTCGGCAGGCCCCAATCCCGCAACATCGTGGCGCGGGCGGCGTTACCATTTCGCCATGACACCCATGTTGATCGCGGCGTTGCTGTCCTTCTCCGCTTCCGCCGGGGGGATCACCGAACTCAGCGTCGACCCGATCGATGATGCGATTTCGCGCGTTTCATCTCAACGCTGCCGGGAAACCGTGGATCGACTCGTGTCGTTCGGCACGCGACACACCCTCTCGGATCGCACCTCGCCGACGCGTGGCGTGCTCGCCGCGGCCAACTGGATCAAAGGCGAACTCGATGCGGCGGCCGCGGAATCCGGCGGGCGCATGAGCGTCTCGATCGAAGAGTTCATCGTTCCACCGGGCACGGTGCGCATGCCCAAGGGCGGCACGATCACCAACGTCGTAGGCGTCCTCGAAGGCTCCGCGCCGGACGCCAGGGCCCGGCGCTACTACGTCGTCGGGCACTTCGACAGCATGTGCGGTGACGTGATGAACCCCGACTGCGACGCGCCCGGCGCCAACGACGACGCGTCCGGCACGACGGTCGTGATGGAGGGAGCGCGGGTGCTCGCCCAGGCCCACCCTGAGGCGACGATCGTGTTCCTCTGCACCAGCGGCGAGGAGCAGGGCCTGCTCGGAGCGAAACTGCACGCGGAGAAAGCCCGGGCCGCGGGCGAGCGGATCATGGGTGTCCTCAACAACGACATCGTGGGCGATCCGTGGGGCGCGATGCACCCCGTGCTGACGGGCAAGCCCGCGCCGGCGGAGATGGGCTCGTATGTGCGCGTGTTTTCGGAAGGGGTGCCCCGGAACCCGAGCGCGGAGCAACTGGCGCAGATCCGCTCGATGGCGGGCGAAATGGATTCGCCGAGCCGCCAACTCGCGCGGTTCATCAATGATGTCGGCACCCGGCACAACCTGACGATCAAGCCCAAACTGGTTTTCCGCCTCGATCGCTTCCTGCGCGGCGGAGATCACACGTCGTTCCTGGAGGCGGGCTATCCCGCCGTGCGTTTCAGTTCGCCAAACGAGGACTACTCGCGCCAGCACCAGAACGTCAGCGAGATCGAGGTGAATGGGCGAAAGGTCCGCATCGGCGACCTGCCGGAATTCGTCGACGCGGAGTACCTGGCGGGCGTGACGCGTCTCAACGTCGCGGCGATCGTCGCGATGGCAAACGCTCCGTCTCCGCCGGCGAACGTTCGGCTCGTCACCGCGAAACTGACGACCGACGCGACGCTGCGATGGGAAGCCTCGCCCGAGATTGACACCGCGGGCTATGAGGTGGTGTGGCGCGACACGACATCGCCGGTGTGGACGGGCGTCAAGGACGCGGGCGACTCGACGACGCTCTCCCTGCCCTTCTCTAAGGACGACGTCTTCTTCGGGGTACGTTCGTACGATCACGATGGGAACCGCAGCCCGGTGGTTTTCGCCGGGGTGGCCAGGGAGTAGGCGTGCCGAAAATCGCCCGGCGCGGTATCCTCTGCTCATGGCAACGCGGAGCCTGCAATCGCTGCTCACCGGCCTCATCGATTACGCCGGGCTGTTCCCGCCCGCGCGGCTGACGATGCAGGCCGCCGTCGAGGACTACACCCGGGCGCGGATGAGTCCGCACGAGTGGGTGCTGTCGCGGTTCATCTGTCCTGCGTCACGCTTGGATGAGTTTGAGAAAGCCGCGTCGCCGCTGTTTCCCGGCACGTTCGCGACCAGCGGCTATCGCGAGCAGGCAAACGCGGGCGACCCGTGGGAGATCAGCGTCCTGATCGATTCGCAGGGCGTGGAGGGATTGAAGCGGGATCTGGCGCGGATCGCCGCATTCAACGCGCGGCACGCCAAGGAAGACGCGGGCGAGGCGTCGATAGACGTGATCGAGTTGAAGGTGCCGTCGCCGTCATTCATCGACGAGGCGATCGCGGTGATCCCCGACGAGATCTACCCGTTCTTTGAGTTCCCGATCACGCAGGACTGCCGCGGCTTTGTGGCGGCGCTGGCGGGCAATGCGGCGGGCGCGAAGGTGCGCACGGGCGGGCTGACGGCGGACCTTATCCCGCCGACTCCCGCGTTGGCGGATTTCCTCAAGGCGTGCGCGGCGGTTGATATCCCGTTCAAAGCGACCGCGGGCCTACATCACCCGGTCCGCTCGGAGTATCTGCTGGATTCAACGCCGGGCGCGCCACGCGGCTGCATGCACGGGTTCTTCAACGTGTTCGTCGCGGCGTGCCTCGTCAAGGAACGCGGGATCAACGACGCCACGCTGCACGCCGTGCTGGACGAGCGCGTGGCGGCCAATTTCCGCTTCGCGGATACAGGCGTTCACTGGCGCGACGAATCGCTCGACACGACCGAGCTCGCCCACCTGCGCGAGGCGTTCGCGCTGTCGTTCGGCTCGTGCTCGTTCGACGAACCGATCGACGACCTCATCAAATTCGAGCTTTTGGAGCCCTGAGCGCGCATGAGCCTCGAACTCTCGCAGTTGCTGCCGGCGCTGGCCTCGGGGCGCACGCTTTCGGAACACGAAGCAGAGGCGGCGTTCGATTGGCTGCTCTCGGGCAATTTCGACGACGCGCAGATCGCCGCGATGCTGGCGTTGATCCAGATGCGTGGCGCGACGGTCGACGAACTCGTCGGGGCCGCCCGGGTCATGCGCCGGAACGTGGCACGCGTCGCGCCCCGCGACGGCCCGCCCATCATCGACACCTGCGGCACGGGCGGCACGCCAAAGACCTTCAATGTCTCCACGGCGGCGGCGATCGTCGCGGCGGCGGCGGGCGCGGGGAAGATCCGCGTCGCCAAGCACGGCAACCGCAGCCGATCTGGACGGGGCTCGGCCGAGGTGCTCCAGGCGCTGGGCGTCAACGTCAACGCCACGCCGGATATCGAGGCGCGATGCCTCGACGTGGTCGGTGTGTGCTTCTGCTTTGCGATCCACCATCACCCGGCGATGAAGCACGCGGCGGGCCCGAGGAAGTCGCTCGGCTTCCCGACGATTTTCAATCTGCTCGGGCCGCTGACCAACCCCGCGGGCGCGACACGACAGTTGATCGGCGTGTATCGCCCGGAACTCGTGTCGCTTGTCGCTGCCGCGCTGGCGCGGCTGGGCACGCAATCCGCGATGGTCGTTCACGGGAGCGACGGGCTCGATGAGATCACGACGCGCGGGAACACGCTGGTCGCCACGGTGTTGAATGGCGCGGTGCTGACGTATGAACTCAACCCCGCGGGGCTGGGGCTGGCGGCTCAAGCGTCGACGGATCTGACCGCGTCGAGTGTTGAGCACTCGGCCCAGATCGTGCGGGATGTCCTCGCTGGCAAGCCCGGGTCGCACGCCGACATCGTGCTCATCAACGCGGCCGCGGCGCTGGTGGTGGGCGGCGTGGCGAGCGGGCTGGACGAGGGCGTCGAGATGTCACGGCGCGCGATCGCGTCGGGTGCAGCCACGCGGGTGCTCAAGGACCTGGTGACCGTGTCGAATGGCTGAGGCAGACTTGGCCCGAGGCCTCACGCCTCGAACGCGCGGAGCAAGGACGCGTCATCGCTCTGGATGCGAAGCGATCCAGATTCGCGCCAGACGCGGAACCGCGGCGGCACGTCGCTCTTGATGGCGCTTCCTTCAGGCAGTTCGACGATCACCCGCGGCAGATCGGTGTGCCGGGAACTCATCTCCACGCACGCCGTGCCGGTCTCGAACCGAAGCGACACAACGCCTTGCTCGGCGAGGAAGCCCGCCAGAGCGCAGGCGCGGGCGAACTCGGCATGGCTCACATCAGCGGAATCACTCGTCATCGTCGTCGTCCGCCGCCGCGGCCTGGGCGAGCGTGCCGGGGATCATGCCGGGCATCCAGATCTCGGAGCGGTCCTGCCCGTCGTGAATCTGGCGTATGAGCAGATAGGCGATGGTCCAGCCGCTGCACACGAAACTGAACACGACGGCGGGCACGAGGCCCAGGAACGCCTCGCGCCAGAACTGGGCGACGCGTGCGGCGGATTTCCACGCGCCGGTCAGCGAATCGCCATGCCCCGAGAGAGCGGCGCGGGCATCCGGGCCGCAGAAGAGCGTGAGCCCCCATGCGGCCAGGTCGAGCGTCGCATGAACGACCAGGCTCGCGATCGTGGCGACGATGACGAGTTCGGCGATGAGCACGAGCGAGTATGCGGCGATCCGCAGCGGGCGGCCGACGAGATATGCCAGCACGCGCTGCACCGCGTCGATCGGATCGGGCCCCTCGCACGCGACCGACGGCACGAACATCGGGAGCCCCAGCACCCAGCCCAGCCCGAGCAAGACCATCCCGGCGCACGCGGCCAGTACGATGAACAGGAAAAGGCTTCCGACAACGCCAAGGCCTCCGACAGAAAACAACGCCGCCCCTACGATCGCAAGCCCGAGCACACCCAGCCCGAGCAGGATCACGGGGCCGAGCACGGCGAGGACGCTGGCCTTGGCGGCGCGGAGCGCAAAGCCGACGCCCACGGGCCATGGACTGATCACGCGGTGCGCGGTCTCGACGGCGATCAGGCGGCAGATGGCGCTGGCGCCCAGCGGCGCGATGAGCAGCCACGGCGCGGCACACGCCAGCGCGACCCAGGGCGCCTCGCCGACGAGCGCGTGGAGCCCGTTGAAATATGCGACAAACGCCGCACCGAGTTGCTGGAGATCGATCGCCATGACAGCGGCGGTGGCGTGATCGGCCTGAAGCGAGAACAGTTCGCCTGACTTGGTGAGGAACGCCCCGGCACCGGGGATAAGCGCGGCGGCGTGCATGACCAGCGAGACCAGAAGGATCGTCAGATACGCGATGACCACGCGCTCGGGGCGGAGCGCCATCGCGCCGGCACGCAGGAGTTTGGGCCACAGGAGGTCGTCGAGCAGATCGCGGAGGACCACCTGACGCCGGGAAACGCCTGCGGGAGGCGTGGTCGAAGGGGGATTGGCGGGCGTTGAGGGGTCCATGGAGGCTGACAATACCACGCCGGGCGGACTTTCGCAGTTGCCTTTGCCCCCATCGTGGCCGATGATCTTCCCGATGCGCAAGGCCATCACCTATTGGATTCTCGCGGCGGTTGCACTTCTGGCGGTCGGGCCCTTCGCGGGCACGCTGGTCGGGACCATCCGCACCAGCGCCGGTACGGTGCCCACGCTGATCGCGGCGGGCGAAAACCCGGTGCGCGCCTGGGGCTCGGCCCTGGCGGCCGTCGCGCTGGCGGGCGTGGTCGGGCTGATCGGCGCGATCACGATCAACGGCTCGCACGCGCTGAACCTCGCGGGCCTGGTGCTCGCGTGGTGCGCGTGCCGCTCGGCCCCGATGGACGCGGTGCTGCGCGATCTTCACTCGACTTCGGTCCCGATCTCGATGGCGCTGGAGGCGCTGGTGGTCGGCGCGGTGTGCATGGTGGCGTTGATCGTCATCGGAAAGATCGATCGCACCAAGCCTCTGGACTCCAACGAGCCGCACACAACGCACCTGCTCCCCGAGGGCGGGTTGCGATCGCTGCTTTCTCCCTCGTTGCTCGCGGCGGGTGTGGTCGGGCTCATCGTCGGCGGCGTGGTCGCCAGCCTGATCGCGTTCGAGCCGCTGAAAGGCCAGACGATCTTCGCCGCGATCGTCGGCGGCGTCGGCGCGGGGGCGGCGGTCAACCTGGTCGCGGCGTCGAAGGCCGGGACGCATACCAGGCTGCCCGTCGCGGGCGTTCCGACCGTGGCGGTTGCGGCGATGTGCGCGGCGGGGATTGTCGCGCCGCTGGTCGCGATGTTCATGCCGGGCGGGCAGGCGCTGGTACAGCAGGCGTTTTCGGGCAAACTGAGCGGGCCCGGTGCGCTGATTGGGTTTGACTGGGCCGCGGGCGCGTTCCTGGGCGTGCCGGTCGGCGTGTCGTGGTCGGCATCGATGATGCACGAGAAGCACTGACGCGGATTCCGCATATCCGACAGGACAATCGAGAGTCCGAATTCGATACGGATTCTCGGGTGCGGCACTCGCCCCGCGAGCGGTGAATCCTTCGTTCTGCGCGCACGAGCGAATCCCGGGGCGGGGTGTGTCCGAATCTTCGGGCGTCCGCTGCTCCCTATGATTGCTCGGCATTTTCGGTCGGGCGTTCCTCGGTGGACGGCACCGATAGGCCGCGAGAAAACGGGGGTTGGATTGCCGGGAGTTGAAATGTCCAAACGCCACGCCGATCACGATGATTCGACCCAGGCCATGCCCGACGTGCAGGCGTCGCACGACGTTCGGCGTGTGGCGATCGATCGCGTGGGCGTGAAGGACGTGACGTATCCGATGCGCCTGCGCACGCCCGACGGCGGGGAGCAGACGACGGTCGCGAGCATCAACATGTACGTGGCCCTCCCTCACACGCAGAAGGGCACCCACATGAGCCGTTTTCTCGAGGTGCTCAACGACACGTCGAGCGAGCCGATCCGTCCGGACCGGATCTCGGAGGTCGCGAGGGCGATCTGCGACCGCCTGAACGCCGAGGAAGCGCACTTCGAAGCCTCGCTGACGTACTTCATCAAGAAACTCGCGCCGGTGACCAGGCAGCCGGGGCTGATGGATTATCGCGTCACGTTCGAGTGCAGCGCGAATCATCACACGGACTTCATCATGGGCGTGTCGGCGCCGGCGACGAGCCTGTGCCCGTGCTCGAAGGAGATCAGCGAGTACGGCGCGCACAACCAGCGATGCCGGATCGAGGCCAAGGTCCGCTTCAAGGGGCAACTCTGGATCGAAGAACTCGTGCAGCACCTCGAAAACGCGGCGTCGCACCCGGTCTATGCCGTGCTGAAGCGCCCCGACGAGAAGTTTGTGACCGAGCAGGCCTACGACAACCCGAAGTTCGTCGAGGACATCGTGCGTGATCTGGCCATGGCGCTCGACAACGACGATCGCATCACGTGGTACTCGATCAACTCCGAAAACTTCGAATCGATCCACAACCACAACGCGTTCGCGCAGGTGATCCGCGACAAGCGCACCCCACGGAAATAGGCGATCCGGGCGAACCACGCCCCCGGTCTGTCTCCCGCTATTCCAACGAAAAAGCCCCGGTCATCCCGGGGCTTTATGCTTCGATCGGATACCCGTCGCTTACTTCGTCACGTCGATCGGCTTGGCCGGGGGCGTTTCACGCGACGGCTTGGTGCGCACGGACTCGCTCGCCGCGCCCGACCCGCCCGGCGCCACGCCGCCCGCGTCCGAACGCGACTTGGTCAGGAAAATCTCCACGCGCCGGTTGGCGGCCGTGTTGCCGTTGGCGTTGTTCGGTACCGCCGGGCGGAACTCGCCCCAGCCGGCGACCATCATGCGATCTCCGGGAACGCCCATGGACGCCAGCGCGCTACGAACGCTGATGGAGCGGTGCGCCGAGAGGTGGACATTGGTCGGGTGCTTCTGGGCCGTCACCCCTCCGATGCGCTGCGCGTCGGTGTGCCCGACAATGTGGACGTCATAGCCCACCGCCGAGGGCGAGTTCAGGATGCGGGCCAGTGCCGACAGGCTCGATCGGGCGCTGTCGTTCACGTCCGCCGAGCCCGACGCAAAGGTCAGATCCGACGCAAACCGCAGCATGCCGCGCGCCGAGTCATAGGTGATGAGGTCGGGGAACTCGGCCGCCAGGGCCGCCAGGGCCTTGTCCGTCGCCTCGTCCAGCGGGCCGATCTCGAGTTGGGCCATCGCGTTGCGGAGGTCATCCAGGTCAAACCCGGCCTTCTTGAGCGCATCCGCCAAACTCAGGTTCTGATTGCGAAGTTCGGCCAGGGCCGCCTCGGCGCGGGCCAGCGTATTCCTCTGTAGTTCGAGGGCCGAGCGGTTCTCATCCCGCTCACGCTGCAGCGTGATGTTCTTGTCCGTCAGGGCGCGGTTGGTCTCCACGACCTTGTCATACTCGCCCTGCCCCACGCACCCGCCCAGCCCAAAGGCCGAGCCGATCAAGCACGCGGCCAAGAGGCCCAGTCGTGTTCCGCTCATGCAACGATCCACCATCCGTGTCATGCTTCGCTCCCTCATGGGCAGGACGACCGGCAAAATTCGGGGTGACGGGCGGGTGCCGCTCCGCCCGGCGTGGGTCGCCCCTGGCCGGAGTCGTTTCTACTGTGCCCAGCATAGGCGCAGACTCTGTTATCGACGTGGAGACCGGCAAAGCGTGAATACCCAGGGCTCCAACCGCACCGCCCCGAACTCCATGGCATATCGCGTGGCTTTCACCACTGCCGAGATCCTCCGCCTCGACGCCGCCGCCCTCGCCGACGCCACGCGCACCATCGCCCCCGCCTCACTCCTGCTCGATGTGAACCCCGCCCGAGCCGCCTCGCCGCTGCTCGTCCTCGCCGCCGACACGCCCGATCAGATCGATCGCCATCCCGCCTCCGCCTGCGCACGGCACGTCCACCTCCCCGATCGCATCCTGATCCCGGGTCTGGTCAACGCCCACACGCACCTGGACCTCACCACCATCGGCCCCCAGCCCTACGCCGGCGATTTCTCCTCCTGGCTCGACATGGTCCGTCGCTCCCGCCCCACAGAGCCCGACGCGATCGCCGCCGCCGTTTGCGATGGCGCCCGTATGTCGCTCGCCGCCGGCGTGGTCGCGGTGGGGGATATCGCCGGTGCGCCCCGCGGCCAACCGACTCTCGTGCCGGCCCAAGCCCTCGCCGCCACCGGCCTCACCGGCGTCTCCTTCCTCGAGTACTTTGCCATCGGCAAAGGTGCGGCCGCCCTCGACCGCATCCAGCGCCTCATCCAATCCGCGCCCCGCTCCCTCGGCCCGGTTCGCGTCGGCCTCCAGCCCCACGCCACCGGCACCGTTGGACTTGCGGGCTACCTCTGGGCCGCCGATCTCGCCGCCCAGGGTTGGCCCGTCTCCTCGCATGTCGCCGAAACCATCGACGAGCGCGAACTCATCGCCCGCGCCGCCGGGCCGCAGCGTGAGTTCCTTGATCGCCTCGCCCTCTGGGACGACACGCTGCTCAACGAATTGGGCCATGGCCGATCGCCCGTTGAGCACCTCCGCGCGGTTTTCGAGCGCGCTCGCTTCCTCCTCGCGCATGTCAACGACGCCAGCGACGCCGACATCGAACTCCTCGCCCGCACGCGCCAGAGCGTTGCATACTGCCCTCTCGCCTCCGAGTACTTCGGCAATCATGCCAACCTCGGGCCGCATCGCTATCGCGACATGCTCGCCGCCGGCGTCAACGTCTGCCTGGGTACCGATTCAATCATCAACCAGAGCCCCGGGGGCGGCCTGTCGATCTGGCGCGAGATGAAACTGCTCCGCCGTCGAGATCACACGCCCGCGCGCGATCTCCTGGCCATGGCCACCGTCAACGGCGCGCGCGCCCTGGGCCTTCACGCCGAGCAGTGGACATTCACACCCGATCATGCGATTTGTGCTCTGGCGTCGGTGGTGGTTTCGCCCACACATTCCGGGCAAGATCCGCTCGAAACAGCGCTGGAATTCACGCACGAGCCGGAACTGCTCATGCACGCGAATTAGTATTCGCCGAGCGAACGAAGGCGCGCCGACCGGCGTACTCCCCGCTCCGATGCATCGATCCGGAGCGTCGGCGCGATCGACCCACTCACGGACAGGCGGTGTATGAGCGTCAAGTGGGAGCAAACCAAGCGCTGGGACCGTGAGCATCTCACAGGCCCGCTCGCGCCGGCGCGATGGCTGCTGCACCTCTTCAGTTCCGTGTGGCTCGGCGTGTGGCTGCTCGTCTTCGTGGCGTTCTACGCCGTGCTCGCCAGCGTTCCCATCGGTCTGCTCGCTCAAGCGCCGACGCTCCTCTTCGATATCGCGACGCTCCTCGCCTCGATCGCTCTGGTCGCCGGTCCGCCGCTCTGGCTGATCGCGCGCGGCATCCGCGCCTGGCCCGCCCAGCGCCGCGCCGCTCGCTTCACCCTCTTCTTCTTCGCCGCCATCCTTCTGGCCGCCGCGGGCGTGCTCGCATGGCGCTGGATCGTCTGGCCGCGCATTGTCTACGACCCCGTCACCAAGGCAGGGGTTCGCTTCTTTGCGGATTTCATCGAGGCCAATCGCGCTACCACGCTCCGCCGCCTGCCCATGCTCGAGATGACCGAACTCGAGTTCTACGCGTGGTGGCCCCTCCGCGTCGTGCTCCTTGCGTTTGTCGCCAACATGATCGTCGCCACCGTCCGGCGCATCGAGTTCCGCTTCAGGAACCTCGGCGTGCTGATGGTCCACACCGGCATCGTGCTCATCGCGCTGGGAAGCGTCTACTACAACCGCCTCAAACTCGAAGGAGACACGCTCCTGCTCGCCGGCCCGCTCGACGACTCCGGCAATCCCACGCCGGGTCCTGCCCAGGACCGCTTCTACGACAACACCCGCCTCTCCCTCTACGTCCAGGAACGTGGCATGTGGATGGCACGACAGATCTCCGGTGTCCCACGCTACAACGACTACGCGCTCGCCAAGATCGGCCGCACCGGCGACGTGAGCGCATGGGAAAACTCCGGCCGCCCTGTGCCGTGGAAGGTCGAGCCCGCGCGCGACCTCGATCTCCCCGTGCCAGCACCGTCCGCCGAGTTCACCCCGGGCGTCGATCTTCGCATTGTCGGCTACGCGACCTACGCCGAGCCAGTAACGGACTTCCTAAAACGCGACGAGGGTGATTCCGCGACCGACACATTGTCCGAAGTCCCCGCGCCCGGAGAGAAGAACTCGCGGAACGTCCGTCGCCCGCTCCGTGTTGTTCAACTCATCACGACGCTCCCCGACTCGCAAGGTCGCGTCACCGACGACCCCGCCTTTGTCTTCACGCTCTCTCCCTCCGAGCCCTCCCGCCGCGTCAGCGACGCCGGCAGCTTCGCGATCGAATACACCGCCGGACCGCCCATGGGCATGCCAGCCCAGCGATGGCGCGATCTTTCCGAGCCGCTCCCGCCCGGTGCCGGCCACGCGCTCGTCGTCGAAGTCCCCGCATCAAACTTCCGCGCCGTCTACGCCGTCAAGCAAGGCGACGAACTCTCGGTCGGCGACACCGGCTATCGCCTGAGCGTCACCGAACTCGCCGAGCGCCCTCCATTCCCCATCATCACCGAGGGCTACCGCGGCGCGGAGAGTTCCGTCGCGATCGTCAAGGTCACGCCCCCCGGCGCCGCGCCATTCGACCGCTGGGTCTATCACCGCTTCCCCGAGATCAGCCAGGACATGCTCAGCGAACTCACCGATCGCGGCATGCCCAAGCGGCGCGACGCCGACACTGCCATCCGCATCAACTACATCGATTGCCGCGCCGTGCAGGTTTATTTCGATGACCCCGAAGGAACCCGCGGCCCGACCCGAGCCATCATCCGCCTCCCCGGTGGCGACGTGCGCGTGATCGATCATCTCGATCCATCAGGCATCGTCCGCGAGATCGTTCCGAAGGTCTCGCTCAAGGTGTCGGAACGCTGGGCCGACAGCGAACCCGTCGAACGCCCCTCGCCGGTGCCGCCAGAGCAGCGAGAAAAGGCGATGATCGGCACGCACGCAAGCGCGATGCTCGCCGTCGAAGTGCGAGACAATTCCAACGGCAATGACTGGCGAACAATCGTCTGGCTCCCCTTCACCAAGTACATGGGAATGGGGATGGGCACCGAGCGATTCGTCACGCTCCCGGGCGGCCGTGAAATCGGCCTGGCCTTCGGCCGACGCCAGAATCGCCTCCCCGGCTTCGCCGTCGAACTCCTCGATTTCGAGATGATCGCGCGCGAGCACCGTGGTCCCCCCAAGGACTTTCGTTCAACGCTCCGCGTCATGCCCGCCGGCTTCGGCCCCGAAGAGTTCGACGCCTACGTCCACACCACCAGCCTCAACGAACCACTGCAGGCGCCGTTCCTCTGGAACGACGCGCGCGGCCTGGCGGCCAACACCCTTGGCACAATCCGGAGCCGCCTCGACCCCACCCAGTTCAAGTTCAGCCAGGCGGGCTGGGACCAGCAGGGTTGGATGGAAACACAGGCCCTCGCCGATCAGGGCAAGGTCAAGCGACCGACCGCCAAGTTCACAATCCTCCAGGTCGGGAACAACCCAGGCATCCACGTCGTCGCGCTCGGCGGAATCCTGATGGGTGTCGGAATCCCGTGGGCGTTCTACATCAAGCCTTGGTTGGTCCGCCGCGAAATGAAGCGCATTCAGGCGAAGATCGCGCGCGGCGAGCGCCCCACACTCGTCCGCGCCCCGATCAACGCCACACAGCGCGCCGTCAAGTCCGAACTGGTGTCCGCGAACATCGAGGAGACCAATCCATGACCCAGGCCGTCACGACGCGCAAGGGCATCCCCCTCTGGTGGCGCGTGCTGATCTTCATCGCGGTGATCGTCGGCGTGCTCATGCTCTGGCCGTCGCGCGCCCTGGGCCAGACGCCGCCCGCCGGCAACTCGCACCCGGAGGAGTCGATGATCGATGCCCACCGGGGCGCGATCATGCCGCCCTTCGGCATGTACCAGCGCGATACCCGCTTCGACGCCAGGTCCAAGCACCAGTTCGCCGGTCAAGTCGACCTCTCGCCCCTCCGTGATGTGCCGGTATTCCACGGCGGCCGCGTCAAGATCATGGACACGCTCGCGCGCGAGACCATCGCCGCCATCTGCGGCCGCAGCGATTACTTCGAAATCTCCGACACCCAAAGACTCGCCTATGACCCGCTCTTCACGCTCATGGATCTCATGATTGATCCGGCGTTCTACATCGACCGCCCTCTCCTCCACGTCAACTACATCAACCTCCGCGACAAGTTCCTCGAGCGGGCCATCCCCGGCGACGATCCCGCCGCCGAGGCCGGGCGCTCCAAGTGGCGCAAACTCACCCGAATCTCGCCCGCTATCTATCAGAAATACGCCGCCGAGATCGCTTCCAGGTTCGCCGACGAAAAGGACGCCGCGGCCTACAACGACGCGCTCGACCAGGTCGAGCGCGCCCTCAACCTCGTCGATCGATCCGGCGCCAACATGGAACTCGTTGCGCCCGCCGCCAGGGACCTGCCCTGGAATCACATCTCGCAACTCCCCGAGTCACACCCCGCACGCGCCGCCGCCCTCGCGCTCGGCGCCGCGTGGCGCGCCGGCGACGCCAACGCCGTCAATGCGGCCGTGCTCGCGCTCCGCGACCAACTCGCGACGATCAATCCGGGCGTGTATCCAACCTCCCGCCGCACCATGGAACTGACCTACAACCGCCTCAACGCCTTCGAGTGGGGGCTGTGGCTCTACGTCGCAGCCTTCGTCGCATTCTTGCTCGCATTCGGCACGGGGCGCGCCTGGCTCACCGTGCTCGCCATGGCCTTCCTCATCCCCGCGTTGGCCATGCACGCCTCCGGCTTCCTCATTCGCTGCCTGATCGCCGAACGCTTCGCCATCCAGAATCAGTTCGAGTCGATGACCGGTGTCAGCCTGTTTGCCGCTGTTGTCGGCGTCTCGATCGCGGCGATCCGAAAGCAGTGGATCTACGCCGCCGGCGCCGCGGGCGTCGGCTTCCTCGTGCTCATCACCGCAACCCAGACACGCATCCCGGGCGCCGCTATCGAACGCGAGGCCGCCATCCTCAACACCAGCGTCCTCCTCAAGTACCACGTCACCACCGTCCTCACCAGTTACGGTCTGATCGCGCTCGGATTCGTCAATAGCGTCTTCTATCTCATCACTCACTACTTCGCGCCAAAGCCGATGCTCGCGTCCGCCGGTTCCGTCCCGCTTGATTCCCTCGACATCGCAACCGACCATGGACCCGCCGGGCGCGCCCGCGTGCTGCACGATCTCGATCGCGCCCAGATGACCGTGCTGCAACTGGCCTTCTGGACGCTCGGCGTCGGCATCCTGCTCGGCGCGTGGTGGGCCGATCATTCGTGGGGACGATGGTGGGCCTTCGATCCCAAGGAAACCTGGGCCCTCGTCACCTGGATCGCTTACCTGATCGTCATCCACCTCCGCTTCACCGGCGTGAAGAACAAGCCCCTCATGACCGCTTGGATGAGCGTCGTCGGCTTCATTGTTATGATCTGGACCTACTTCGGCGTGAACCTGCTCCTGCCCGGCCTGCACGCGTATGCCTGATCAACGCCTCGCCCGAGACTTTTTCGCCATCCCCGCCGCCGAGCTCGCGCCCGCCCTGCTCGGCATGCGCTTGGTCCGCATCCTTGAGAACGGCACCCGCCTCTCCGGGCGAATCGTCGAGACCGAGGCTTATGTCGGCGTCAAGGATCGCGCCTCGCACGCCTTCAATTCCCGACGAACTCCTCGCAACGAACCCATGTACGCGTGCCCCGGCACCGCCTATGTCTACTTCACCTACGGCATGCACTGGTGCTTCAACGTCGTCTGCGCCGCGATCGATATCCCCGAAGCCGTACTCATCCGCGCCGTCCAACCGTACGAAGGCCTCGACGAAATGCGCACCCTCCGTGGCGGCGTGCGCGATCTTGACCTCTGCCGTGGACCCGCTCGCCTCTGCAAGGCCCTCGCGATCGACAGCGCCCTCAATTCCGCTGATTTGACCAACTCTGAACTCCTCTGGATCGAATCCGGCCAACGCCCCACCAAGATCGCCCAGACGCCCAGAATCGGCGTTGCCAACGCCGGGCCATGGGCCCGCAGGCGCCTGCGTTTCTTCGAAGTTGGGTCACCGTTTGTGAGCGGAACCAAGGGGAAACCGGCTGGACTTTCCCGGCGTGGATTGGCCCGATAGCATTTCCCCGCGAGAGAATCGGACGAAGGCCGTGCGGCCGGCGTGCCGATGGAGAGAAGGACCTCGGTCCTTGGAGAGACGACGTGTCCGGAGTTCCGATCGATTGGAAGTCGATGCGTGCGAAGGTCGGGCCCTATCCGCCCGAGGCCTATGACTTCGTCCAGCGAGGCCTGGCCCACACCGCCCAGATCGTGCACGGCGAAAAAGACCCCGGCGATAATCGACACGTCAGCGGGCAACAACTTTGCCTCGGCCTCAAGGACTTCGCCATCAAGCAATACGGCCTGCTCGCTCGAACCGTCCTCAACCGATGGAACATCCAGCGTACCGATGACTTCGGTCGCATCGTCTTCGGCATGATCGACCAGGGGCTCATGCGCAAGACCGATGAGGACACACTCGAAGATTTCCGCGGCGTCTACGACTTCGGCGAGGCCTTCGCCGAACCAGAACACGTCTGAGTTTCAATATTCCGCACTTCACTCCACCACCGACCGCGTTATCCCCGTCGGTGCTCTTTTCGTGCCACATGCCAGGCAGGGGGCGGTGCTCCTTCCTGTTTGACGATCCACCCACCGCTCGCCCTCCCGCGCGTTCTTCCCCGCGCCGTGGTAGGCTTTCCTCTCATGGCCGACGAAGGCTCCAAGAACGGTGACTGGACCAACCGCCATATCTGGCAGATCCAGCCTGTACGCGACGGCCTCATGCTCCTCGGTGTGCTGTGGCTCGTCTACCTGGGATATCTCCTCAGCGTTGTCACCGTGCCGCTGCTTCTGGCGATCACGCTCGCGTACCTGTTCGAACCACTGGTGCGGAAACTGACCAAGAGCGGCCATGTCTCGCGCGGCGGGGTGGCGATCGGCATCATCCTCATGGCCGCCGTGTGCGTCATCGGACCCGTCTTCATCGGCGGCGGCTTCGCCGCGGTCCAGGGCGGAAAGTACGTCGCCAAACTCACACGCAGCGTCGACACCCTCGTCAAAAGCGTCCGCAAGCCCGAAGACGAAACGCTCAAGAACGCGCTCCCAGGCGGCACGTGGCTGAAGGTCCGCGAGTACCTCGTCGAGGAAGAAGCCGCGTGGAAGGCATGGCACGGGCGCGACGGCACTCCGTCGCCCGACGGCGCATCCCCTCCCCCCAGCACCCCGAGTGATCCCAACGCAACTCCGCTGAATCAAACACCCACTGCCGCCGACCCGCAAGTGACCACACACGCGGAGGATCGACCCGATGCCCTCGATACCAATGATGATTCCCTAGCCGCCTTGAGCGGCGACAAGCCGGAACTACATCCGCCCGGGCCCGAGTACGAACTGATCCGCTCCGGCATCACGTGGCTCGGCGACAACGCCGGCCGCATCGGCCAACAGGCACTGCAACGCTCCTCCAACGTCTTCGGCACCGTCGTCGGCGCCGCCGGCACCCTCGGACAAATCCTCTTCGGCGGCTTCCTCACCGCCTTCTTCTTTTTCTTTTTCTGCACCGGCTACGGCAAACTGCTCGCCTTCTGGGACGGCCTGATCCCCGAGAAGAAGAAAGGCCGCGTCTTCGAACTCGCCGGTCGCATGGACCGCGTCATCGCCGGTTTCGTCCGCGGTCGCCTCACCATCTGCGCCATCCTCATCTGCGTCTACAGCCTCGGCTACTGGATCATCGGCGTCCCCGCGCCGCTCATCCTCGGGCCCATCGTCGGTATCTGCTGCCTCATGCCCTTTGTCTCCGGAGGAATCGGCATCCCGACCGCCGCCATCCTGATGGCGCTCGAACCCGCGACCGGGTTCCAGGGCACCTGGTGGTGGATCGTCGGCTCGCCCATCTTGATCTTCATGATCGCGCAGGGCCTCGACGATTACGTCCTCTCGCCCGTGATCCAGGGCAAGAACACCGACATGGACATGCCCTCCATCCTCTTCGCCGTCATCGCCGGAGGCGCACTGGCAGGGATCTACGGCCTGCTCATCGCGATCCCAACGGCGGCGTGCATCAAGATCCTGCTCCGCGAGGTCTTCTGGCCGAAGTTCCGCAGTTGGGCCCACGGTCAGGCCAAGGACTTCCTCCCGATCGAGCCGGACTAAGCGCGCCCACGCTGGCCGATGACGCGTCGACCCCGCCAGCCACGAACAACCGGAACGCCCGACACCCCGTTGCCCCGACGCGCCATTCTCAGCAGCCCGATTCGAACCTGCTGGCGAACAGGTCGTAATCGAGCGCGTTCACGAAGCAGTCGTTGTTGAAATCCGCCGCGGGATCGCCCGCCTCAAACGCGCTGGCGAAGATGTCATAGTCCAGCGCGTTGGCGAAGCCGTCGTTGTTGACGTCGGCCTCGCACACCTTCTCGGGGTTGGTGTAGACGAGCGTGACGCTCGCGTTGGCGCTCGTGCCGTTGGGCGTTGTCACATTGAAAACAATGGTATCGGAGCCGCAGGCGCCCGATCCGGGTGAGATCACGCGATAGGCCTTGCCCGCCCCGGCGATGATCGTCGAATGCGCGGGCGCCGTGACGATGGTGTACGTGGCGGTCGAGGGATCCGCATCGAACGTCGCCGGGAGTTCGACGACGCTCGTCGAGTTCTTCGGGACAAAGCGCGTGCAACTGAACGCCGTGGGCGGAGCGATGTTGGCCCCCGCGGCGTTGGAGATGGTGATGGGGATCGGTGCGCCGCGGACCAGCGATCCATCGCTCATCAGCGCCTCGACCTGCACGCCTACCTGCCCGGCTCCCAGCATCCGCCCGTGGATCGAAATCGGTGCCACGCCGCCCGTCGCGCCCACGATCCGCCCGTTGTGAACCACACGCGTTTCGACCGCGCCGCCGCTCACGCTGGGCGTGATGGTGTAGAGGTCCGTCAGGTTGCCCGACCCTTGCGAGACCGTCCCGCCCGCGGCGTTGCCCGCGTTGTCGACGACGATCGAATCGACGAATCGGCCGACGGTTTTCATCAGCGTGTTGTCGTACGCCAGCAGACGCACGTCGTGCCACCCGTCAGAGAGGAGCGTCGTGTTCACGCGGAGTTGCTCGGTCGGAAGACACGAATCCACCAGCACGCCGTCGATCAGAAGATCGAAGGACGCGATCGAAGCGGTGGGGCTGGGTGTCGTTGCGCCGGGGGAAATCACCAGCGACCCGGAGATGGGCGTGTTCGGCATGCCAGGATCGGCGACGACCGGTATGTACGCGTGGGGGCGGCAGAGGGGATCGCCCACGAGCAGCCCCTGGAAGGGGACGGCAGAGACGGAGCGAAGATACGCTTCGCCCATCGACAGGCCCTGGTAATAGAACAGGTGCAGGCGCGCATTGGGAAACTTCGCGGTGTAGTTGCAAGGCTCTTCAACCTCGCCCGCAGACCCGATCGCTCCCTTGCGGATCCAACTCGTCGTCTTGGTCTGCGAGCCGATGTCGTATGTCGCGGCCCAACTCGTCAGATGGTCGCAGAACGCCCCGGGCAGGATCGTCATGTCCGCCGTCGTCACGCTCGTCTCCGCGAAGCCAGACAGAATGCCCAGGCAGTCGTGGTGCCCGATCGGCAGCAGCCCGTCGAGTTTCACGGCCTGCCCGCCGTTGGCAATGATCGCGCTGATGGTCGACGTGAATTGCGTCGTGCGGACGTTCCGGGCGGCGTCGGACGCGTTGTTCATGAAGTAAAAGGTGCCCGCCGGACGCGTGCCGTCGACGGCGACCGCGGTATCGATCATCCCGGTGATCTCCGGTACGGTGCTCCCCATGTACCCGATGTATCCGATCATCGCGCCGATGAAATACCGCCGCGCGCTCGCCGACGTGCTGGCCTGCCCGCTGAAATACGCGACATTGCTGTCAAACGCCAGCGGGGACGCGTTGTTCGTCGAGTAGTAACGGTTCGGGCTGGTGCTCGGCACGTTGCCAGGCAGGATGTCGGCGCTGATCTGAGACATCGTGAACACGGAACTCATCGCAAACCGATTCACCGGCGAGCACGAGTCCGTGCAGTAACCCGATGCCGGGACATAAAAACTCTGCCCGGGCGTCACGAGCACAAAGTCGATGTGGTCGCCGATCGAGCGGCCGGTGAGCGTGCCCAGGAACCCCTGCTGGTTCCCGTTCACAAACTCCGCGTAGTTCGCCGATTCCGGATCGAGGTACAGGATGTTTGACGCCGGCACGCCACGCTTCTGCGCGTAGTAGTTCCCGACATACATCGAGTCGGAGTTCGAGGGATCGATGATGATGAGCAGGTTTTCCGGACCGCCACCGGCGTGAGCGGTAGCGGCGGCGGCAAGTGTCAGCCATAGCGCCGGCGACACGGTCCCTCGAACTGATTTCATCTTGTCATCTCCCTCAATACAACACCCGCCCGTCCTGCGGACAGGTCCACAGATGGTGCCACGAAGCCAACTGCGTGGCAAGACAAAAAACGGATTGAATTGTTGGGGGAAAGGCCGGGGTCGGATTCGAACCGACGGATAACGGATTTGCAATCCGTCCCATTAGACCACTCTGGCACCCGGCCACGGGTGTCCGGATCCAGTCCGGAACAAGGACACTAACGCCGCCACGCCCGGTGGTCAACCCCGAGCGCCCCCCTTCCTCCACAGAGTTCTTGCCAAACGCCTCCACGACCCGCGCTGACCACAGGTCCGATATGAACGGGCAGGCCGATATACGATGCATCGCCCTCAACCCCCCCAGGGAGTTCTCCATGGTCCGCCTCACCGCCGTGCTCGCGCTGCTCGCCGCGTCGATCGTTACCGCCGGGCCCGCGGCTCCCGCGTACGGGCGCCCCACGCCCGTTCAGGACTCCGCACCGCGCCGCGAATCCGTGCGTGAAGGCGTGTTCCTCACCGCCAGGCCAGGCGGGCTCCTCCGCGTTTCCACGGGTGATTGGGTCTTTGTGCCACAGGACACCGGTGAAGGTCCCAAACTCCGACCCATGGTGATCTTGCCCAGCCAAACGCTCACGCGACTCGCCGCGGGCGCGCAGGCCCTCTCCGGACAAGCCGCCGGCGTCGTTAGCGGGCAGGTCTTCGTCTATCGCGGGCGCGAGTACCTGCTCCCGACCGCCTATCGCATCATCGCCCCAGAAGAGATCAACACTGTGGCGACAGGCCTGACTCCGAACAAGCCCGAAAAGGCCAACGCGGAAGAAACCAGGCCGGCAGACGAGAAATCCACCCAGACCGATGCCGTGCAGGGCGCGGACGGCAACGACCAGCAGAAGGGGGACGCCCGCACGCAACCCAAGCCCAAGCCCCTGCCGAACAACCTCGAAGGCGATCCGTCGGTCGAGGAACTGGTGCGCGATCTCGAGGCGCGGAAGACCCAGCCACGCGCCCTCACTCCCCGCGTCGGAGGAGACCGCTCAACGACCCTCAAGACGGATGCAACCCCCGAGCCCAAGGCGGAAACATCGCCCGACATCAAGAACGGCGAGAAGAGTGGGGCGGCCAAGGAAGCGCCCGCCGAGGGCCTCCCCGAAGGGAAACTGATCACGTCGATGCGCGGACGCGTGACCCGCACAGGGGAAGGCGAACTCGCGTTCTCACGCGATGGCGATTCCGATTCCCCCTCCGGTGGGCCGATGGTCCTGCTCCCCTGCCAGACCCTCCAGTCAATCGAGGAACTCACCGCATGGCGCGGAGAGTCCCTTCTCCTCGAAGTCAGCGGTCGCGCCTTTGAGTTCGAGAACCGACGATACCTCCTGCCCACCATGTTCGTCGTGCAGCCACCCACCGATACCCGTCCGACCCAGTGAGATCGATGCGATGAGCGGCCCGGTCGGTGCGCTTCGCGGCCTTCCTTCCATTGGTGAGGAAACGTCACGACCCATGTTTCCGAACGCCCGCCACGCATATCTGCATCGATTCACGCTCGCTTTCCTCATTGTCGCGGCGCTCATGTTCCTTCTCTGGCTGCTCAACCGGCCGTTCTACGCCGGCTCGCGCATCGCCTCGATCGGCAGTTGGCGTCTTGAGCATGGGCGGCTCACCCTCAACTGGGGCCGCCCCTCCACCGAATCCTTACTATATCGCGATCAACTCCGAGCCCGTCCGCTGGGCCGCCGAGTTCACGCCGTACTCGCCGGGCGATTGGCGCATCGTTGTGCCGCTCTGGCTCCCGATGGGCGCTTCGCTCGCTCTGGCCGGGGTCTGTTGGCGATTGCAGCGCCGGGCTTCCCGCCCGCCCAAGGCCGGTTCCCCGCCGCCAGTTGTGAATCCGTCCGCGCCCCCGTAGCATCCGCACATGCGCAGCAAGCCTCGCGGGCAATCGGGCGTCGGTCGGCTGTTGGCACGGGTCGGTGCGCCGCGCGCCCTCGGGGCCTGGGCCGTCGCCCTGCCCTTGATCATCGCGCCCGCGTCGAGCGCTCTGTCCTCGACGCTTCCACCGGGCGAAGCGCCCGGACGCGACCAGCCCATCGACCAGCCCGGCGCGTATGACCTCATCACCGGACGCGACTTTGCCGGCCTCAAGTGGCCGCTCAACCCCGCCGGCGGCCCGCTCTCCTTCGCAGCCCAGAAAGTCTGGGCCTGGACCGAAGAACCCGATGCCACCGGAAATGCCACCCAACGTCTGCTCCTCGACGGCGAGGTCGAGGTCGATCTCGGCCTGTATCACTTCTCCGCCAAGCGCGCCGTCGTCTGGCTCTCGCCCCGCAAAGAGATCGGGCCCAACGCCTACCAGGTTTTCGCGCTCTTCGACCACGCAGGCTCCGCCACCGACGACGCCGTCATCTCGTTCAAGGCCGATCGCCTGCCCGTCCGCGGCGTGATCAACGCCAGCGAGCCCGTGCGCATCGTCCGCCCCGCGCTCTTCACGAGCCAGCGCCCCAGCGATCCGCTCCTCATCGAGGGCGAGCGAACCCTCGCCGCCGCCCTCCGCTCCATGGTCGCGCCCGTCGTGCCAAACACGCCCGATCTTCCCACGCGTCCCGGCGGCGTGGAAACGCTCCCGCTCGATCAGGGCGATCCCGGCGCGCCCGGGCGGAACCTCACCGCCGCGCCCACGCCCACCGAGGCCGAACTCCGCGATGCACTCCGCACCCTGCCGCTCGCCGCCGAAGTGCCACAGCCGATCTTCGCCAAAAACGGCATCATCTCCGTCTCTTCCGGCGACGTCACCCTCGTCTCCGGCGCCGATCGCAACAGCGTCATCGTCTCGGGCGGCGTGGTTGTGCAGTACACCGATCTGGTGAAGGGCAACTCGCTGCAGATGACCGCGCAGCGCGCCGTCATCTTCCTCCCGCCCGGCCCGCTCAAGAACCTCGGGCGTCTCGACGCCTCCGAAGTTCTCGGCGTCTACCTCGAAGGCGACATGGTCGCGACCGACGGCAAGTACACGCTCCGCGCGCCCAAGGCCTATTACGACGTGCAGACCGGCAAGGCCGTCGTCATTGATTCGGTCTTCTGGACCTACGACCAACAGCGCCGCCTCCCGCTCTACGTCCGCGCCGAGACGATCCGCCAGGAATCGCAGCAAGAGTTCGTCGCCGAGCACGCGACGCTCACCAACACCGCCTTCTTCGACCCGATGTTCTCCATCGGCTCGAGCAGCATCACCATCACCCAGCAGAAGCGCGCCGCGGGCGAGCCCGGGAGTTCGACCCAGACGCTCGTCGACGCACGCAACATCACGCTCCGCGCCGGCCCCGTGCCGTTCTTCTATTTCCCGATCTTCTCGGGAGATCCGGAACAGATCCCCCTCCGCGACCTGCGCGTCGAAAGTTCCTCGGGCTCGGGCAGCGCGATCAAGACCGTGTGGGATATCCCCGGAATCCTCGGCGTCAAACGCCCCGAAGGCTTCGGAGCCGAACTCCTCGCCGACGTCTACTTCAAGCGCGGCCCGGCCTTGGGCACTCAACTCGACTGGCGCGACCTTGACTCAAACGGAAGCCTGCTCGCCTACACCGTCATCGACGACGATGGGGAGGACCTGCTCAAGACCGGCAAGAAGCTCGAACACAAGGGCGACACCCGCGGCATCGTCGCCGCAGACCACATCCAGAACCTCGACGAATCGTGGAAGATCTACCTCGAAGGGTCGTACATCTCCGACGAGACGTTCGTCGATGCGTTCATGGAGAATCAGGGCGAGAACCGGCGCGAGTTCACCAACCGCGCCTACCTCCGCCGCGCCGAGGACAACTCCATCCTCGCCTTCGACGCCAAGGGCACCTTCAACGACTTCATCGCCAACGAATACCTGCTCCAGTCACAGGGCTACTCCGTCGAGAAGATGCCCGAAGGCTCCTACGTCCGCCTCGCCGACGACCTCGGCGGCGGCGCGGTCAGTTACTTCAGCGAGTACCGCGCCGGACAGGTTGCCATGAACTTCGACGACCCCCTCGCCAAGGATCGCGGCTTTACCAACAACTTCCTCGCCCAGCGCGCCTTCGGCATCAACGCCGATCAATCAATCTCCGATCGCCTTCGCTCCGCCGGCCTCGAAGAAGGCTCCGTCACGCGCCTCGATACACGCCACGAGTTCGTCGCACCCCTCATGCTCGGCGATTGGAACCTCACGCCCAGCATGGCCGGCCGCGCCACCCACTACGACGACTCGTTCGATCAATACTCGCCAGCCGACGACGATCACACCCGCTTCTGGGGTTCCACCGGCGCGCACCTCTCAACCACCCTCCAGCACATAGACAACAGCGTCGACTCCAAGGCACTCGACCTCCACCGCATGCGCCACCTCATCTCGCCCAACCTCGGCGTGTGGACCAGCGGCACCAACGTCGACAACGTCGACCTCCCCGTCTACGACGACACCATCGAAGGACTCTCCGAAGGAACCATCGCCAACATCGGCCTCGATCAGATCTGGCAGACCCAGCGCGGCGGCCCGGCCCGCTGGCACTCCGTCGACGTCTTCAAACTCCGCACCGACTTCACCGTTACCTCCGACGACGCCAACATCGAATCGCCCATCGAACGCACCATCTTCTATCGCCCCGAACTCTCCAACGTCGGCGATTCCTTCACCGCCGAGGGCGAATGGCTCGTGACCGACTCCTTCTCACTCGTCGGCAGCGAGATCTACAGTTTCGATTACAACCAGCCCGCCCGCACCAGCGGCGGCTTCACCATCCAGCACTGGCCCGGCTTCGGTAGTTACATGGAATACCGCGGCATCAACGCCCTCGATTCCAAGTTCCTCGACTTCGGCACGCAATACGAACTCACCACCAAGTACTCCCTCGGCGCCGACGCCGTCCTCGACCTCACCAACGGCGGGCTCCAGACCGTCTCCTTCGAGATCCGCCGCCGATTCCCCTCCGCCATCTTCGGCGTGGGTATCTCCTACAACGACACCACCGACGAAACAAGTTTCGGCTTCATCTTCCAGCCCGTCGGCGTTCGTGGCCCCGGCGCACGCCTCTCGGGCCTCGGCGCCTCCGACCCCCGCGCCCGCTCCAACCGAATGGGTGGGTGACCGCTCGCGTCTTCGATTACAACCGGCTCGCCGCCAGGCTCGCCAGTTCGCTCCGCTCGCTCTTGGCCAGCGTGATGTGCCCGAACAGCCGCACGCCCTTCATCTTCTCCGCCGTGTACGACAGGCCGTTCGACGACTGATCCAGGTACGGATTGTCGATCTGCCCGATGTCGCCCGTCAGCACCAGTTTCGTGCCCTCGCCCACGCGCGACACGATCGTCTTGATCTCGTGCGGCGTGAGATTCTGCGCCTCGTCCACGATCATGAACTGATGCGGGATCGATCGACCGCGGATATACGTCAAGGGCTCCAGCACCAACTTGCCGTCCGCCACCAGTTTCTCCACGCGCTGCTCGGTCGTGTGGCTCTCCGGGCCCTGCCCGCTCGCCCCGCGCGTGCTCAGCAAATATGTCAGGTTGTCAAAGATCGGCTGCATCCACGCCCCGAGCTTCTCGTCCTTGTCGCCCGGCAGGTATCCGATATCCCGCCCCAGCGGCATGATCGGGCGCGCCACGAGCAGTTTGTCGTACCGCTCCTCGCTGAACACCTTGGCCATCCCCGCCGCCAGCGCAAGCAGCGTCTTGCCCGTGCCCGCCGAGCCCAGCAGCGTCACCAGTTTCACGTCGTCATCCATCAGGAGATCGAGCGCCATCATCTGCTGCACGTTGCGGTGCATGATGCCAAACACCGGCTTCCGCGGGCCCGTCACCGGGATCACATGGTCCGTGTCCGCCAGCCGCCGCCCGATCCCCGTGTGGTTCTCGTCTTCCTTGTCCTTGAGCACCACGTACTGATTCGGGAGCAGGTCGCGCTGATACTCCGTCCCCTCCGCGTCCTTGGCCACCAGATACGGCGCCACGCGCTCCACCGGCACCAGCCGATCCTTGTACAGATCGTCGATCAATTCGCCGTCGGTCGTCGCCGCCAGGTAGCCCGTGTACAGGCGCTCCGCGTCGACCTTCTGGTTCTCAAAGTCCTCGGTCTTGATTCCAAGCGAATCCGACTTGATCCGCGCCGACAGGTCCTTGGACACAAACACCGAGCGGATGCCCTGCTGGTGCAGGTGCCACGCCACCGCGATGATGCGGTTGTCGGGCATGTCCAGTGCGATCGCGCCCGGGCGGTCATACACCGTGACATCGATGCGGATCGACCCCGTCTGCCCGCCCGGCCCCAGCGCTGCCCCCGCGCCGACCCGCGGCGCAACCTCGCCCCAGTACACGCCGTGCGTCAGGCTCCCCATGTTCCGCAGGCGGTCCAGGTGCCGGATGCACTCGCGCGCGTTCCGCCCGAGGTCATCCTCCTTGCGCTTCATCTTGTCGAGTTCTTCGATGACCGCAAAGGGAATGACGACATGGTGCTCCTTGAACACAAAGAGCGCGTTGGGATTGTGAAGCAGGATGTTCGTGTCCAGCACGAAGTGCTTCACGCTCGCGTCCGTCGCGGGGTTCGCGACCGTCGCCTGATTCTGAGCCGTTTGCTGGCGTGTCGTCGGCATCTCGCTCCCAGGGCCCGGCCGGTCGCGCCGGCACGCCCCACCCAAAGGCATCTCCCACCCGCCTAAGCATATCGATTCGCCGAGCCCGATGCGCAGCATGCCTCGCAAGCGCCGTGTCGCGTGATCAACCCCGTTGACTACGCCACGCGCCCCGCCTTCACGCTCACTTCACAAACGCCGCCACCACCAGCGTCACCGCCACCGCACCCGAAATGCAAGTCTTGATGATCGTCGCCGCCAGGCGCCCCGCCGCCGCCCCCGTCCCGACCTGCGCCGATTCGCGCCAGCCCTTGTTTGAGAGCCCCCGCTCCGCGATCAGCGCGCCCACGCCCGCTCCAAGCACCGCCCCGCCCACCGTCCCGATCGGCGGCAGGAACGGCGTGCCCACGATCGCGCCCACGATCGATCCAACCACCGCCGCCACCGCGCTCGGCCTGCTCCCGCCGAACTTCCGCGCGCCCGCCGCCGACGCAAAGAACTCCAGCGCCTCGCCGATCGCCGCCAGCGCCACCGCCGCCCCGATCGTCCACCACGAGATCAATCCCGGCTGCCACACGTTGCAGCCCACCGCCACCGCGATGGTCAACCACGCCCCCGGCAGTGTCAGCAGCGTGAGACCCACGCCCACCACACCCAAGGCCAGCACCACGCACGCCGCCAGGATCTCCATCCAGGTCATGAGTCCCCTTCACCTTCGGCCCGCCGCCCGCCCGCAAACCAGCGTCCGCGAACACGGGTCGTGCCTCACTCCTTCTTCGGATTTCGGGCCCGATTCGTTCGAGAATCGAACGCGATCCGAACACGACGCAAGGCCGCCCGCCCCCGCCGAAAATCGCCTTCAACAAGCGGACCTTCGAGGGTAAGCTGTCCGCTCAGGTCCATTTGCTTGGGGACCGGTTCGTGTCCCGCAAGCGCTCAGCTTGTTTCTCGCGCGGACGCAGTCATGCGCCCCCGCTCTCATCACGCCCGTGCTCGCGCTATCCCGCGCTCATTTGCCCACGCCAAAGAGGACGTTCACATGACCACCCCGACCAGCACCCTCGCCCGCGTCGCCCTCACCCTTCTCGCCGCCGGCGGCGTGATCTCCACCCTCGTCTGGGCCGGCCCGCTCAACCCGCCCGGCGGCGCTGTCTCCTCTACCTACAAGACACTCACCGAGGTCGAGCCGCGCATCGCCATCAACGCCACCAACACCCCCGGCGACGCCGACAGCCTCTTCAAGATCACCCAGCCCGGCTCCTACTACCTCACGGGCAACATCACCGGCGCGGTCGGAAAAATCGGCATCGAGATCGCCGCCAGCGGCGTCACCCTCGACCTCATGGGATTCGAGCTCGCCGGCGTCACTGGCTCCGGTGATGGCATCCGCACCACCGTCTCCTCCCTCCGCAACATCAACATCCGAAACGGCTCGGTGCGCGGCTTCGCCGGCGCCGGCGTCAACCTGAACACCTTCGCCATCGAAGGCGGCCACCTCGAGGGGCTCAGCGTCAGCAGCTGCGGAGGCGCCGGCATCGCAGCCAGTGACAGCACCGTCGTCAACTGCGTCGCAAGTGCCAACGAAGGCACCGGGATCTTCGTCGTCTCGAGCACCGTCACCGCCTGCACGGCGACGGCTAACCTGGTCTTCGGTATGTCCGCCAGCTCCAGTTCCGCGGTCACCCACTGCACCGCCACTGACAACGCCCTTGCCGGAATCTCCGCGAGCTCCAGCTGCTTGCTCGCCAACTGCGTCGCCAACAGCAACGATGGCCCCGGCATCGCCGCCAGCAGCTCAAGCGTTACCAATTGCACCGCCAACAACAATCTCGGGAGCGGCATCTCCGCCAGCAGCGGCAGCGCGGTTTCCGACTGCACCGCGGTGTTCAACTCCCTCGATGCAATCACGCTTGCCTCGGATTGCATCGCCGTGCACAACACCTGCGACAGCAGCGGGACCAGCTCCGCCACCGTCGGCGCCGGTATCCGCGTGACAGGGTCGGACAATCGCATCGAAGCCAACAACTGCACCGACAGCGACTTCGGCATCCAGTGTACCAGCTTGGGCAACATCATCATCCGAAATACCTGCTCCGGGAACACCACCAACTGGGACGTTGTCGCCGGAAACACCATCCTCGTCGTCCAAGCCTCCTCCTCTGGAGCCGTCCTGGGCAACGCCGGCGGCGCCGCCCCCGGCTCGACCGACCCCAACGCCAACTTCACTTACTAGCACATCACGATTCCGCACGACGCTCGCACTCGATCAAATGTCGGCGAGCTCCTTCTGAGGCTTCCTTCCCACTACCGAGGGGGCGTCCTGGCGCGGAATCGGTTCGTGCATCGCGTTTTCCGCTGGACCATTCCCAATCGCCCATTGCCTTGATTTGGTCTTCGACGCCCGGCTCGAGGCGAGTCATCTCGAACGTCCGCGAACACGCGCCCGGCCTCTTCTCTTCTTCGGATTTCAGAGGCGAGTCGTTCGAGAATCGAACGCGATCCGAACACCTCTGCAATCCAGTCGCGATTCCGCCGAAAAGCACTTCCGAATTGCGGACCATCCGGTGTAAACTCGCCCCCCATTCGCGCCTTCTAATTCACTCGAAAAGGACCCGCTCATGACCGTCGCCAACAACACCCTCGCACGCGTCGCCCTCACCCTCCTCGCCGCCGGCGGCGTGATCTCCGCCCTCGTCTGGGCCGGCCCGCTCAATCCTCCCGGCGGCGCGGTCTCCTCCACCTACAAGACACTCACCGAGGTCGAGCCCCGCATCGCCATCAACGCCTCCAATACCCCCGGCGACGCCGACAGTCTCTTCAAGATCACCCAGCCCGGTTCCTACTACCTCACCGGGAACATCACCGGCGTCATCGGCAAGCACGGCATCGAAATCGCAACCAGCGGCGTGAGTATCGACCTCAATGGCTTCAGCCTCGTTGGTGTCGCCTCCATGGGCGCCTTCGACGGCATCTACGCAAGCGTCTTCGGCCTCACCAACCTCGCGGTTGTCAACGGCTCGATCCGAAACTGGGGACAGGATGGGATCGATTTCCATTCGCAAACCGCCTACGCCTGCCGCATCGAAAGCGTCGTGGCCACGGGCAACGCAGAGATCGGCTTTAGTGTCCATAGTCGATCCGTCATCTCGCATTGCACCTCCAATGGTGGCACAAAGGGCATCTATGCCATCTCGGCTTGCACCATTCACGACTGCACGGTGAGCGCGGCGTCCCAACAGGGCATGCTCATCCAGCACGGATGCGTCGTCACAAGCTCTGTGGCCAACGCGAACGCAGACGGCTTCAATGTCAACGGCGGCACGACCGTCACCGACTGTGCGGCGTACCAGAACACCGGAAATGGCTTTATCGCATACGACGGTACCAAGATTGTGAACTGCACTTCCAGCTCCAACAACCTCGACGGAATCAAGTGTGTCTCCGGATGCACGATCATCGGCAATACTTGTACATCCAACGGGGTAGGCGGCGCCAACGACGGCGCGAATATCCACGCCACCGGATTCGACAACCGCATCGAGTCCAATCACTGCCTCAGCGCCGATCGCGGCATCGACGTCGATGTCGGCGGCAACTTCATCTCCAAGAACACGTGCTCCGGAAACACCACCAACTGGGATGTCGCCGCCGGAAACACCATCCTCGTCGTCCAAGGCTCCTCCGCCGGCGCCGTACTTGGCAACACCGGAGGCACCGCCCCCGGCTCGACCGACCCCAACGCCAACTTCACTTACTAGCGATTCACCGCCTGAATTCCCACCGCCAGATCGTTGCGTCTGCTGCACGCCGCCGCCCGTCGTGATGTTCCGCCACGCCCGCCTGCGATGCCGACGTCCGCGAACTCGCGCCGGAGCCTTGATCTACTTCAGGCTTCAAGCCCGATTCGCCAACGACTCGAACGCCATGCGAACAGACGGATACCCCCGCATTCACTCGCCTCAAATCGTCTTCTGATTGCGGATATTCAAGGGTATATTCACATACGCAGCGTCGCACCGTCGGATTCCGACGGCCTGCGGTTGCATCTCGCGCTCACTCGCTCGCCCATCTCGCAAGGACCCCACCATGTTCGCCCCCTCCGACTCTCGCAAGCACACCCTCGCCCGCCTCGCCCTCACGCTTCTGGCCGCCGGCGGCGTGATCTCCACCCTTGTCTGGGCCGGCCCGCTTAACCCACCCGGCGGCGCTGTCTCCTCCACCTACAAGACACTCACCGAGGTCGAGCCCCGCATCGCGATCAACTCAACCAACACTCCCGGCGACGCCGACAGCCTCTTCAAAATCACCCAGCCCGGCTCCTATTACCTCACCGGCAACATTGCCGGAGTTGCCGCCAAGCACGGCATCGAGATCGCCGCAAGCGGCGTCACCCTCGACCTCAACGGCTTCGACCTCGTCGGCTTCCCCTCTATGGGCAGCTACGACGGCGTAACCGACTACGTCGGTGGCCTCACCAATCTCACCGTCATGAATGGCTCCATCCGAAACTGGGGGCGGGATGGTATTAACTTCGGCACGGCCGCCGCGAACTCTTGTCGAATCGAGGGAATCATCGCTTCCGGAAACACCCGGATCGGGATCTATGTGAGTGAAAAAACCGCAGTCTCTCGATGTGTTACCAACGGAGGGTCGTGGGGCATCTACGCCAACGGCTCGAGCATCGTGCGCGATTGTTCTGCAAGCAACAGCACCAACACAGGAATCTATCTGTACTCCGGATGCAATATCTCGAACTGCTCGGCCACCAACAATACCGACGGATTCAGTCTCGGGTACGGCGCGGTCGCCAGCAATTGCGCCGCGTACTCGAACAACAGTGACGGTTTCATCGCGGTGAGCGGCTGCACGATCCTCAATTGCACCGCCCGCTACAACGTCGCCCATGGCTTCTCGTGCGGGAATGCGTGCATGATCGTTGGAAATACGTGCACGAACAATGGGAACGCGACGACCGACGGCGCCGGCATCTATGTCAGCAGCTACGACAACCGCATCGAAGGAAACAACTGCAGTTTCGCCGATTACGGCATCAGGGTGGCCTCCGCCGGCAACATCATCATCAAGAACACTTGCTCCACGAACACCATCAACTGGGACATCATCGCCGGAAACGCCTACGGACCGATTGTCGTGACGCCATACGGGGCCGCGGTTAGCGGAAGCGCCGCCGCAAGCGCCCTCGGCTCCACCGACCCCAACGCCAACTTCACCTACTAGTAAATCACCCCGATCCCACAGCAGCATCGCATTCGGTCACCAATCGCACCGCCGCTCCGAGAAACTCAGCACGCCCAAGGAACCCGTCATGCTCGCCCCGAACACCAACACCCTCGCCCGCGTTGCCCTCACCCTCCTCACCGCCGGCGGCGTGATCTCCACGCTCGTCTGGGCCGGTCCCCTCAACCCGCCAAGCGGCGCTGTCTCCTCAACCTACAAGACACTCACCGAAGTCGAGCCCCGCATCGCCATCAATTCCTCCAACACGCCCGGTGACGCCGACAGCCTCTACAAAATCACCCAGCCCGGCTCCTACTACCTCACCGGCAACATCACCGGCGTCGTCGGCAAGCACGGCATCGAAATCGCCGCCAGCGGCGTCACCCTCGACCTCAACGGCTTCGAACTCATCGGCGTCGCTTCGATGGGGAATGTCGACGGGGTGACCGTCACGACCAGCGGTCTCACCAACATCGCCGTTCTAAACGGCTCGATCCGGAACTGGGGACAGGATGGGATCGATTTCATTACGACTCCAACAGCCGGATGTCGCATCCAGGGGATCGTTGTCACGGGCTGCGCCGGAGTCAGTTTCTATCTAGGCACCCGATCGGAGATATCGCAGTGTGTCTCCCGCGGGGGGCTCACGGGCTATTACACCGGCATGGCAAACACCGTTCGGGACTGTGTGGCGGATGCGGCCATCCAGACAGGCATGTTCATTGGCGCCGGGAGTACCGTCTCAAACTGCGTGGCCGTGGGTAACGCCGACGGCTTCTATCTCTCCGGCGCGAACGCCAGCAACTGCACGTCGTACTTGAACTCCGGTTGCGGCTTCGTTGCACTCGGCGGCTCCGCCATCACCAACTGCATCGCCCGTGCCAATTCCCTCGACGGAATCAAGTGTGCCACCGAATGCAGGATCACAGACAATTCCTGCCTATTCAATGGGTCCAACTCGGGCGACGGCGCAGGCATCCACGCCTACGGCGCTGACAACCGCATCGAGAGCAACGTCTGTACCAGCGCCGACCGTGGCATCGACGTGGACGTCGCCGGCAACATCATCGTCCGGAACACCTGCTCCGGGAACACCACCAACTGGGACGTTGTCGCCGGAAACGCCTGCCTCGTCGTTAGCGCGACCACCGGCGGTGCCATCCTCGGAAACTCCGGCGGCGCCTCCCTCGGCTCCACCGACCCCAACGCCAACTTCACCTACTAGCAGTCCGCCCCGACATCACAGCAGCATCGCATCGGTCACCGATGGCCTCACCGCCCCGAGAAACTCAGCCAGCCAAAGGAACCCGTCATGCTCGCCCCGAACACCAACTCCCTCGCCCGCATCGCCCTCACCCTCCTCGCCGCCGGCGGCGTGATCTCCACGCTCGTCTGGGCCGGCCCCCTCAAACCGCCCGGAGGCGCTGTCTCGTCCACCTACAAGACACTTACCGAGGTCGAGCCCCGCATCGCCATCAATTCCACCAACACCCCCGGCGACGCCGACAGCCTCTTCAAGATCACCCAGCCCGGCTCCTACTACCTCACCGGCAACATCACCGGCGTCGTCGGCAAACACGGCATCGAGATCGCCGCCAGCGGCGTCACCCTCGACCTCAACGGCTTCGACCTTGTCGGCAGCACCGCCTTCGCCGGCTACGACGGTGTAATGACTTCAGTTGCGGGGCTGACCAATATCACCATCCGCAACGGCTCCGTCCGCGATTGGGGCGGTGACGCCGTAGACGTCGGCTCACATCTGGCGAAGAACTGTTCCATCGAGAATGTGCGTGCCAGCAACAACGCCGGCATCGGCATCCAAGCAGGCCTCGCATGCACGATGACCAACTGTTCCGCGACCCAGAACGCCGGTAAAGGCTTCTTCACCAGCCAATCCAGCCACCTCGTCAACTGCACCGCCCTTCTGAACGGCGACTACGGCATCCGCGCCGGCGAGAACTCCACCCTCTCGGACTGCTCCGCGAAGGACAATTCCCTCGGAGGTTTCCTCACCGACACGGGAAGCGCGCTCGCCAATTGTTCAGCAATTTCCAACGACACGTACGGCTTCACCGTCGGCTCCTCCGCTACGCTCTCGAACTGCTCGGCGTACTCCAACGCCAGCACGGGCTTCAACACCGATTATGGGTGCACGCTCTCCAACTGCACGGCGTTCGGAAATACCGGAAGCGGAGTCTTCGCGCTCAGCGGGTGCACGCTCTCCAACTGCGCCGCGACCGGGAACGGCCTCAACGGCCTGAATGTCGGTTCCGACAGTTGCGTCACCGACTGCTCCGCCTACTACAACCCCTCCGACGGGATCCTCTGCTCCAGTAGTTGCCTGCTCCGCGGCAATTCGTGCACAGGGAACGGCAACGGCAGCGGCAACGGCGCGAACATTCACGCCACGGGCGCCGACAACCGCGTCGAAGGCAACAACTGCATCGGCGCCGACCGTGGCATCGACGTCGACACCGCCGGAAACATCATCATCAAGAACACTTGCTCCGGGAACACCACCAACTGGGACGTCGTCGCCGGGAACACCATCCTCGTTGTCCAAGGCTCAGCCGCCGGCGCCGTCCTGGGCAACACCGGCGGCACCGCCCCCGGCTCCACCGACCCCAACGCCAACTTCACCTACTGACGCACGCCCTCGCCGTCATCTGCCCGATCGCGCGCGAAGGTGTGCTTTGTTCGCGTCAGGTGCCCGCCGTGAGGGAGGGTGTGTCTTGGCTTTCAACTTGCCACCCCGCTTCTGCGTCCCTTCTTCTCTTCCACCGATGCCTGATGCCCGATGCCCGATGTCTGTCAGTTAGTGCATACTAATCACCGCATTTGTGCGCACCAGAGCGTCAGTCTCTCGAGCCACTCCCAGAATTCCCGAAAAAAATCTTCGCGCACTTTCCCCGCACGCGCAACTCCCTCCCCGGCCTTGTCTTCTGGCTTTCCCTCGTGCCCACTGCCAAGTGGCTAGTGCCTACGAATCACCGCGTCTGTGCGCACCAAAGTGTCCGTCCGCCCCCTGTCTGGAGCGCGCGTGTGTTCACCGCGCCCTCACCTGGGCCAGGCCTCGAGCGAGTTCGCCCGAGGCGCAACTCCGGCGTCTTTGACAAGTGAATACACCGGCCTTGGGTGGCCCGGCGGTCCCCGCCGGTCGGTGACTCCTCTCGCTCCGGGTGGCGTGGTCAACCCTGTTGACCACGTTCTTTGAGTCACCGCGCGCCGTGCCACCGACGGCGCGTCGCGGTCGGTGCTCTCTTCTTCGGTTGCCATTCGGCGATTTCTCTACGCCCCCCGCCCCGCGAACACCGCCGACACCAGGTCGTCCGCGCTGGCCGCGGGCGTGCCGGCCTTCGCCAGCCGCTCGCTCGCCCGTGCCACCAATCGCTCCGCGTCCGCGCGTTGCTCACCCAGCGCGAGCAGCGCCGCCACCGCCTCTTCATCCGGGCCCGACACCACCATCCCCCGCGGCTCGATCGCCCGATCAAGATTCGCAACCTCGCCCAGCGCCAGGTATCCGTCCACCTTCCCGAAGAGTTCCGCGATCACCGTCTCCGCCATTCGCTTGCCGATCTCCGGCAATTCCGTCAGCGCGCGCGCGTTCCGATCCGCGATCGCCCGCGCGATCGTCGACGGCGGCATTGCCATCGCCCGCAGCGCCTTGCGATTCCCGATCCCCTTCACCGTCGTGAACAGTTCAAAGAACCGCCGGTCCTCGCTCTTCTCAAACCCGATCAACCTCGGGATGAACGACGAGCCCTGCCCCTGCCCCTCAAGGTACTGCAGCGTCACCAGCGTGATCCGCTCGCCCACGCGCCCCGCGGCCGACTCACCCACATACGCCGGCACCAGCACCTCATACCAAAGCCCGCCCTCGCCGACTTCCAGCGTGACGCACAGTGCCCCGGCCTCGCGGATCGTCCCTGTGATCCTGGTGATCATCCGTGCTCCCAGTCCTTCGTGCGGTCTTTCGCACCAAGCCATCGCCGGCCACTCCACCGCGGGCTCCGCCGCCGGCCGACTCGTGCAAAGCGTACCGCGCCACCGCAGGATTCGCCGAAGTCCCGCGCATCTTCCGCCGCCAACCGACCCGGCCAAACACCCCGCCCGATTCCCTCCCGCCCTTGGCCCGTCCCGGCCGATATTCCCTCCGGTATCGGTGCGCCCAGGCGCGAAACCTCGCGCCCGCCGCCGACTCGGAGGTTCTCGTCGTGAACAGCGAGTCCAACAGTTTCCTCCCGAGCGGTCACCTCGACCTCTCTCGCGGCCCATCAACCGCCTCGACCGCCCAGGGCCTCGACCTGGGCAACACCGTCATCATCGGCACCGCCGCCACCGTCCCGGCCCTGATCGCCCAACTCATGACCCTTCCCTCGCCGCCGCCCCTCCTGGGCTGCGTCCTCGTCGAGCCCGTCAGCGAACCGCAGAAGCACCACCCCGTGCTCGGCTCGCTCTCCGACCTTCCGCGACTTCACGGCGTGCTCGGCTTCCACGCCGCCATCATCTCGCTCCCCGCCTCCATGTCGTCGGAACTCCGGCGGGCCCGCTCGCTCCTCCGCGAACTCTCGATCGCCGAACGAATCGTCCCGCCGCTGGCCGAACTCATCGCCTGCGCTCCCGGCGGCACGCCTCGCACCGGCGAGGTCGATCCTGTCGAACTCATCGGGCGCACGCCCTACGGCATCGATCGCCGCGCCGTCGCGCGAACCCTCGGCGATCGCTGCGTGCTCATCACCGGCGCGGGCGGCTCGATCGGCAGCGAGATCGCGCGGATCGTCGCGACTTTCTCGCCGCGCCAGATCGTGCTGCTCGAACGCTCCGAGAACGCGCTCTTCGAGATCGATCGCCAGATCGCCTCGCGATTCCCCGACGTGCCGCGCAAGGCGATCCTGCACGACGTGGTCGACGCGGATCAGACGCTGCGACTGCTCGTTTCGCTCCGTCCTGATGTTGTCTTCCATGCCGCGGCACACAAGCATGTGCCGCTGATGGAAGACCATCCCTCGCACGCCGTGACCAACAACCTCTTCGGCACCAAGAGCATCGCCGACGCATCGCTGGCGGTGGGGGTCGATCGTTTCGTGTTGATCTCGTCCGACAAGGCGGTGAACCCGACATCGGTGATGGGCGCGACCAAGCGATTGGCCGAGAAATACATCCAGGCGCTGCACCGCCAGAGCCGCGCCGACGGTGCGTCGCGCACGCTCTTCTCGATGGTGCGTTTCGGCAACGTGCTGGGCTCGGCGTGCAGCGTGCTCCCGATCTGGACGCGTCAGATCGCCGAGGGCGGCCCGGTGACGGTGACCGATCCGCGCATGACGCGGTACTTCATGACGATCCACGAGGCCGCCACGCTGGTGATCCAGGCCGGCGCGATGGAGCCGCTCTCGCGCGATATCGCGGGCGTCTACGTGCTCGACATGGGCGAGCCTGTGAAGATCCTCGACCTGGCGCGGCGCTTCGTGCGCGCCCACGGCTATGTCCCGCAGGTCCACACCCCGCTCGGCGGCCCGGTCGAGAGCGGCGATGGCCCGACCATGGAAGTCCTCATCACCGGCGCTCGTCCGGGCGAGAAACTCCACGAGCAACTGGCCTACGCCGCCGAGCAGTTGTCGCCGACCAACCACCCGGGTATCAACGCGTGGAAGGGCGAACTGGGCGACCAGTTCAATCTAGCCGCGATGATCGCCGACCTCGCCTCGGTCCGCACCAGCGCCGACCGCGATGCCGTCATCAACGCCATCCGTCGACATGTTCCCGAGATGACCCGCCCCGGAACGGCGGCCCTGGAATCGCTGGAATCCAAACAGATTCCGGACGACACCTTGGCGGCTGCTTGAAAGTTTGCGAAGACTCGGTGAAACTACCCGATGTCCGAGGATTGGGGTTCTATCGAACTTGGGAAGATGCCGTGGGTGTGGAACGCCCGTGAGCGGCACAGCCCGACGCATGGACGCAGACATGACCAACCAGCAATTGATCGAACAGACCGTCACGCTCCGCCGGAAGGCGGAGGACCTCCTGTCGGGATTGCTGGCCGAGCAGCGCCAGCGCACGACATCGCCCGACGCGCTGGCGCGGGCGACGGGGCGCTCGTCGATGGATCGCGCGATCCGGTCGGCCGAGCGCATGATCGAGACGCTGGACCGGACGATGGTGGAACTGGGCCAGCCGGCGGGCGTGGGCCAGACGACCGCCCGGTAGTTCCCGGCTCGCGGCGTGCTATCTTCCCCGCCTATGCACACGCCGCTCCTCCAGATCCGCAAGTTGGACGTTCGCGCGACGGTCCCGTCGTATCAATCGGCCCAGGCCGCCGGGCTTGACTTGTCCGCGTGCCTGCCCGAGGCCGCGCCGCAACTCGTGCTGAAACCCGGCGACATCGTGCTGGTGCCGTGCGGCTTTGCGATGTCGATCCCGATCGGCTACGAGGCGCAGGTGCGGGCAAGATCGGGCCTGGCGAGCAAGCACGGCATCACGGTGCCCAATGGCCCGGGCACGATCGACTCGGACTATCGCGGCGAGGTGAAGGTCGCGATCATCAATCTCGGACGCGAGGTCTACACCATCACGCACGGGCAGCGCATCGCGCAGATGGTGGTGGCGCCGGTGGCCCACGCCGTCGTGATGGAAGTGGAGACACTCGACGACACCGCGCGCGGGAGCGGCGGGTTCGGATCGACAGGGGTTCATTGACGATGAGATGACGTGGCGCGCTGGTCGTGTGGTCACGTGAGCGTGATCACCCACCCCGTTGCCGCGAGGACACGGGTTTCGGCATGACGCCGCGGCCGAGCCGTCAGTCCGGGATCTTGACGGCGTCGACATCGAACGACGCCTTGGGGAGTGAAAGTTTCATCGACTCCAGGGTCCCGACGAGCAGTTCCGCGATCACGGCGTTGCGGACCCATTTTCGATCGGCGGGGATGATGTGCCAGGGCGCGTGCTCGCTCGAGCACTTCGCCAGCGCGTCCTCGTAGGCGTCCATGTACAAGGGCCAGCGCGTGCGTTCCTCAATGTCCTGCGGCGAAAACTTCCACGCCTTTCGGGGGTCGTGCAGCCGCTCGAGCAGACGCTCCTTCTGCTCGCGCCGGGAGATGTGGAGGAAGCACTTGAGGATCACCGTGCCGTTGTCGGAGAGGAGTTTCTCGAACGCGTTGATCTGCTCGTAGCGAGCCCGCCAGATCTTCTCGGGCACCAGCCCGCGAACGCGTGCGATCAGCACGTCCTCGTAGTGCGAGCGGTTGAACACGCCGATCTCGCCCCGCGCGGGGGCGGCCTTGTGGATCCGCCACAGGAAATCGTGGTCGAGTTCCTCGGCACTCGGCGCCTTGAAACAGGTGACGCGGCAGCCGGTGGGGTCGAGCCCGGACATCACGTGGCGAACCGTGCCGTCCTTTCCGCTGGTGTCCATGCCCTGGAGAACGACCAGGAGCGATCGTGTGTTCTCGGCGTAGAGGCGGTACTGAAGGTCATCGAGGCGTGCCAGGCATTGCTGCAGGCGTTTCGCCGCGGTCGGTTCATCCAGCCCCAGTTTGTCGGCGGGATCGCGGTCGCGCAGATCGGCGGGTTTGCCCGGATCGAGGCGAACGCGATCAGCGAGGGTCTTGGGCATGGAGCCAGTCTAGCCGTGCCCCGGTGTTTTCGGGGCCGGCTTGGGCTTGGGGAGGTCCTTGCTGGAATCGCCGGCGAGGTTCTTGCCGCAGTTGGGGCAGTTGGAGGGGAAGGAGCCATGACCGACGGGATCGAAGAGCCCCTTGCAGAACTGGCACTCGTAGGCCTCGGTGCCGAGCCGCGAGCACTTCGGGCAAGGAGGGATCGTCGAGCCGGTGTCGGCCTGAAGTTTGGCACGCTCGCTGCGTTTCACGCGATAGACGTTCTTGCACTCGGCGTTGGAGCAGCGCCACACCGTCTCCTGTTCCATCACGGCGTCGCCGGGCGCTGCCTGGTTCGCGAAGCGAAAAACAAAGAACGCAGCGGCGCCGAGCAGTACAACGATGAGCGCAATCTTGACGGCGTTGTTCACGGCGCGGCCTCTCTTCAATGCGGCGTTGGGCATGAACGACGCGGTTGACGTCGAACGCTTCTGCTCGCGCGCGGTGTGCGAGCGAACGTGCTCACTTGCCGCTCTTGATGTCGTTCCAACTCTTGTGCTGACGGTTCCACTTGACGACCCACTCGGGCTTGTTTGCCTGCCACTCGTTCCAGTTGGTCTGGGCCTGACCGTTCTGGTTGTTCAGGAGTTCATCCACCGGGGCCGGCCCGATGTCGTTGCGATTGACGGCGTTGGCGTGGGTGTCGGCCCAGAGCACGTTGGTCTTCTTGTCGTGGATGTATCCGGGCCAGTTGTGATAGGAGGCCGGCTCGACGGTGCTCCAGGTATCGGAGGCGAGGTCGCAGTTGCTGTCGGTGACGACGACCATCTTGTCGGGGAAGATGATGCTCGAGAGTTTGACCTCCCAATCGACCTTGTCGCCCTTGTTCTCGGGCTTATTGAAGTCCTTCATGTACTCCGTTGGGAACTTGATGTGCCCGCCCAGGCCCAGGTGCACGTTTCCGAACGCCTCGCTGAAGTTCTCTCCGAAGCCGTTGTAGCCATAGGAGAATCCGCGGGCATCTTCACCGTCGAGTTCCTTCTCGTCGTCCGCAAAGCCGACGTACTGATTGGTTGTGCTCACGGTTTTGCGCTGCTCATAGGCGTAGCGGAAGTCGATTCCCCGCGACGGGCAGTTGAACACCGCGTAGTTGTTGTTGAGGGTCTGCTTGAGACGGCCGACCCAGGTGATCGGCCAGCGCCGTCCGAGCTGCCAATGGTCGCCGGGGTAGTACTCCTTGTTGTCGTTGAGATAGACACCAAGGCCGGTGCCCATCTGCTTGAGGTTGGAGAGGCAGATGGTCTGGCGGGCCGCAGCGCGGGCCTTCCCCAGCGCGGGGAGCAGGATCGCGATGAGCAGCGCGATGATGGCGATGACGACCAGCAGTTCGATGAGCGTGAAACCGGCGCGGCGATTCCTCATGACGGGCCTTTCTCTTCGCGTTCGACAGTGCCGGCGATGGCACAGAACACCCGCCGCTCGCCGATCTGGTAACCGATCGGGCGCGATTATGACCGAGAAGGCCCGGGAACGCAACCCGGTTCCTTACCCTATCTGAACACGCGGCCGATACAGGATTGAAGAGTCTGAATTCACTTACTTCTTCGACGGCTCGGCGGGCTTGGCGCCGGCGGGCGCGAGTTTGGCGGCCTCCTCGGCGCTGAGTTTCTTGGCCGTCTTGATCGTGATGGGCTCGGCGGGGACGTCGGAGTGGAAGCCCTTGTTGGTGGTCTTCACGCCCTCGATCTTGTCGACGACGTCCATGCCGGAAAGAACGCGTCCGAAGACGGCATATCCCGCGCCGTCGCGGGCCTGGTCGAGAATCGCGTTGTCGACGGTGTTGATGAAGAACTGGTTGCTGGCGGAATTCGGGTCGCTCGTGCGTGCCATCGCGATAGTTCCGCGCTTGTTGGACAGGCCGTTCTTCCACTCGTTCTTGATGCCCTTGCCCTTCTCGCGCTCCTTCATGTTGGCGTCGAAGCCGCCGCCCTGGATCATGAACTTCTTGATGACGCGGTGGAAGATGGTGCCGTCGTAGGCGCCTTTCTCGACATAGCCGAGGAAGTTCTCGGTGGAGATGGGAGCCTTGACGTGATCGAGTTCGAGGACGATGTCACCCATGGAAGTCGAAAGCTGAACGTACACGCGATCCTCCGTTTTCTTGTCGTCGGCGGGCTTGACGTCGCCCGGTTTGGCTTCGGGTTTGGTTTCGGGCTTGGTTTCGGGCTTGGTCTCTGGTTGGGTTGCGGGTGGCTGGGAAGGCGGCTCGGAGGGCTTGGTTGCCTGGGCCAAAGCCGAAGTGGTAACAGCCGAAACGACCAGAGCCGCCGCGAACGCAAGAAGATTGTTCATTGCAGATGCACCCTGTCGGGGAGTTCGACGTTCAGGCCGACCCCGATCGGCCGATAACGGTGGAGGGTAGGCGTCGCGCGTCCTCCGGGTAGTTGGTCGGGCGCGGCATGCAGGAGTTCCCCCATGTGCCGCTTTGTGCTGTACCAGGGCCCGCCGCTGACACTTGCATCGCTGGTGATTGACCCGGCGAACTCGATCATCAACCAGAGCCTGCGGGCGCGCGAGAGCGATGACGCGATCAACGGCGACGGGTTTGGTGTGGCGTGGTACGTGCCCGAACTCTCCGAAGAGGCGGGCGTGTTCAAGTCGTTCACGCCGGCGTGGAGCAATCAGAATCTGATCCATCTGGCGCGGGTGACTCGGAGCCGCTGCGTGATGGCGCACGTCCGGGCCGCCACGCCGGGCTTGACGGTGAGCGAACTTGATTGTCATCCGTTCACACGCGGGCGATTCACGTTCATGCACAACGGCGACGTGGGCGGGTTCTCGCATATCCGCCGGGCCATCCAGCAGCGGCTCTCCGATCGCGCGTTCGCGTCGATCCAGGGGTCGACGGATTCGGTCCATCTCTTTGCGCTCTTCCTCGATCACATGTGGCACTCGCACATCGCGGACCCGCTCGAGGCGATGGCGGCGTCGCTGATGCGGGCCGTGCACGACGTGCAGGCGCTGCAGGAGGCTCATCATGTGCGTGAGTTCAACTACCTGAACATCGCGGTCTCCGACGGCACCCAGTCGGTGGCACTTCGCTACACGACGGACGATCCGAGGCATGCCTCGTCGCTGTACGTCCACACGGGCAGGAAATACGTGTGCGACGGGAACATCTGCCGGATGGTCGATCCCGAGAAGGGCCAGGGCGCGGTGCTGATCTCCAGCGAGCCCCTGAGCGATGACCCGGGCTGGGAAACGGTGCAGGTGAATCACCTTGTGCGGGTGAAGAGCGACCAGACGGTCGAGATCCTCCAGGCCAAAGTGTCATAGACGCGCGGGGCGGCGGTCGACAACCGCGCGAAAGTCGTTGCTTACGCGGCGCCGCAGGATTCGCAGGGAGCGGCGGGGTTGGCGCGAGGCCGCCCGCAGTAATCGCACGTCGATGCCTTTGGCTTGGGCGCGAGCGGATTGGATGAATCGGAGATGGTCGCGCCGGGGTTGACGCGCGTGAACATGCCGAACCACGCGGCTCCGACGACGAAGACCGCGGTGCCCATGAAGGCCAGGCCGAAGACGGTGAAGACAGCGCCGAACGCGCCGTCGGGCTTTTCAGAGGCGAACGCGAAGAACAACCCGCCGGCGAAGAAGGGCGCCATGAAGAGTGTGAGGAAGATCCTCGCGATGAATCGGCCCAGAGGGGTTGAAGGAGTGGGGACGGGCACAAAGGAAGTCTAAGTCGGGATGAAGCGTCGCGGTGGAAGTGCCCCGGTTGATGTAGTGGGATCGGAGTCGGGGCGTGCGGATCCAGAGGGAAATCCGCGGGACCAAGAGTCGCGCGGTTCAGAGCCCCCAACTTCAGTTGGGGGCTCCAAGAGGCTATCTATCGAGACGATCGCGGTATGCTGGGTCAATGACCAACGGAAGGGGCGGAACCTACCTGCTCACATGGACCACCTATGGAACGTGGCTCCGTGGCGATGAGCGAGGCTTCGTGGGGCCCGTGCTCGAAGATGGTGAGTATGTGGTCCACAACCGGCGCGGAACTGCGTACTCCGCGGGACACTCGGAACTTGTCGCGCGATCGCGCCGGTTGATGGAGTGTGGAGAGGTCGTGCTGAACGACGAATCGGCGATGTTCGTCGCGCGGGCCTGCGAAGAGGTTTGTGCCGCGCATCATCTCGATCTGATCGTCGGTGCGGTCATGCGGACCCATGTCCACTTGGTCGTCCGGTCGGGCGGCCAGGAAGGAGCCCGGCTTCTGCAACTCTTCAAGGGCGTGGCATCGCGACGATTGGGCCAAGCGAATGGTGTGCAATCGCCCAAGTCGTGGTGGACGCGACATGGCTCGCGTCGCCTGTTGACGAACGATGCGTCGGTCGAGGGCGCGGTTCGCTATGTGCGAGCGCAAAGGAATGTGCTGGCGTGGTGCGAGCCGGTATTGCATCGAGCGAAGAACGCCCCCGACTGAAGTCGGGGGCTCGGAGTCGGGACTTTCGGAACTTGAGTCAACGCGAGGAGCAGCGAGTCGCGCGGTTCAGAGCCCCCAACTTCAGTTGGGGGCCTGACCAGGTCTGGTTTCACGGACCGCCCTCAGTTCACATCCGATGTTGAGGAAATGCAAACCCATGTCCTGCAATAGGGGAAGTAGGTGATATGGACGAAAGGTCAAGAAGAACCGCTCTTCATATTGGTGGCCTTCGGGGTCGGCTTCCTGCTGAATCCAGACTCCTGGTTGGCCTCCGAATTGCTCGAGCGTTCCGTCGATGATGAACCCCTCGCATCGAAGCCAAGAATGACGTTCGGGGTCCGCGCCCTTCCGGGGTGTCACAAAGCCATGACACAAAAGTATGGTGGTGTCGACTCGCGGAATGGCCGCGATAGCACCGGCGAGAGAAATCTCTGTACAGCGAGATTCCACGGATTCCCGTTTGGAAAGCCAGGCCAGCCTCGCCCTGTCGACCGCCTTCGCGACGGTTGCGACAACTTTCGGGATCACAGATTCCCCCGCCTCTCCTGCTCGAGTTCGAGCGCCTCGAAGAGGGCCTTGAAGTTGCCCTTGCCGAAGGACTGGCTCCCGCGCCGGCAGATGATCTCAAAGAACAGCGTCGGGCGGTCCTGGAGCGGCTTGGTGAAGAGTTGGAGCAGGTAGCCTTCGTCGTCGGCGTCCACGAGGATGCCCAGTTTGCGGATCGCCTCGTGATCTTCCTTGACGGCCTGGTGCCCGTGGCTGGTGAGCATCGTGTTCACGCGATTCCACACGTTGTCGTAATAGGCGTCGGGGAGCGTGAGGAAATCCACGCCGCGCGAGCGGAGGGCGGCGATCGACGCGAGTTCGTCGTCGGTGCGGAGGGCCAGATGCTGGACGCCGGGCGTGTTGGAGTGCCAGTCGAGGTACTCCTGGACCTGGCTCTTCTTCTTTCCGGCGGCGGGCTCGTTGATGGGGATCTTGATGAGGTTGTTGCCGCTGGACATGACCTTGGACATGAGGGCGGAGAACTCGGTGGAGATGTCCTTGTCGTCGAAGTGCTTGAACATCGAGAACTCGAGGACGTTCTCGTAGAAGGCGACCCAGTAGTTCATCTTGCCCATCTCGACGTTGCCGACGAGGTGGTCGACGTACTTGAGGCCGCAGGGGTGTTTCTTGTTGTGCTCGTTGATGGAGAGGACGGAGGTGACGCCGGACTGGGGCGCGCAGCCGCGTGCGGGCTCGTGGGCGCATCCCTCGGCGAGTCGGCGGAACTGCGGGGCGAAGGTCGCGCCCTGCTTGACCTTGGTGAGGTCGTACGCGCCGGTACGGCTGACAAAGGTGTGGATGGCGCGTCCGAAGGTGCGGATGGCGGCGGTGGTGACGCTGCCATTGGCGTCCTTGATGGTTCGCGGCTCGTACGCGGATTGGGCCCCGTTCTTGATCGCGCGCTCGTAGGCCTTCTCTGCGTCGAAGACGTTGAATGCGACGTCCTTCACGCCGTCGCCGTACATCGCGACTTCCATCGCGGCCGGGTGTTCGGGGGTGAGGGCGCTGGTGAGGACAAAGCGGATGTTGCCCTGGGTGAGGAGGTAGTGGGAGGCGTCGCGCGTGCCGGTGGTGAGATCGGCGACCTGCTCGATCTGGAAGCCGAAGCAGTGGGCGTAGAAGAAGGCGGCCTGCTTGGCGTTGCCGACATAGAAGCGAACGTGATCGACGTCGATGAGTTGGAGGGGATCGGTGCCGGGGTTCACTTTAACGGCGGTCGAGGGCGAGAGGGTGGTCATGACCTGCTCCGAGATGGATGTCCGGGCGGCCGCCCGCGCGCTGGGCGACTCCGCTGCGACATTCTACGTTCCCGGACGTGGATGGGTGCTTCGCCCGGCGTGGCGATGTAGGGTCTTTGTGTGGGAGATTGGAGAGGCCGGGACGGGAATCGGGCGGGAGGGGAAGAAGGTGGATATGCTTTGGGTTCACCCGGCGAGCACACGGCCGTTCGGCCGATCGACCGGGGCCTCTGTGGACCACCCGCGTTGGGCGCTTCCAAACAAGAGACTCCGACCTTCGGCTCGTATCGGCTGATCCGCCGCCTCGCGGATGCTCCGCTGGGCGAGCGTTGGATCGCGCGCCACGAACTGAATCACACGGCCCATGCTGTCTACCGCCTGACCAAGCGGTTCGACCGGGCAGCCCAGGCACGCTTCCTGGCCGCAGCCTCGGAAAGCACGTACAAGCATCCGCATCTCCTTGAAATTCAAGAGTTTGCGTTTGATCTGCAGGGACGGGCGTGTTTGGTAACGCCGTTCACGGGCAACCACCTTGGGCTGGTGACGCTGGGATCGCTGGTTGAACTCAAGGGCGGGCGGATGTCGCCCAGCGAGGCCGAGCGGGCGACGCTGCACCTCTTGGGTGCGTTGTCGCACACGCACTCCAGCGGCGGAGCGGCCCACGGCCCGATCGCGATCGACGACGTACTGGTCGACAAGCACGGGCGGGTGATGATCGAGTTGTACGGCCTGTCTTCCCGGATCGCCGCCGGGCACGCTCCGGCACGAGCGATGGCTGCCGACGAACTCCGCAGCGTTGGTCAGATCGCGTATCGCCTGCTGACGGGGCTGCCGGCCGAGGAGCCCATGATCCCGGCGGGGCGGCTTGTGAAGAAACTCCCCGAGGCGTGGGATCGCTGGTTTGAGCGGGCGCTGGACGCGGCGGGCGGGTTTGATTCCCCCGAGCGGGCAATCGAGCAGTTGCCGTCGAACGTCAAGACCCCGGAAGCGCCGGCGACATTCCCTGCGGTGCGCGTGGTGCTGGACAAGTTCCGGACCAGGACGCCGTAATACATCGCGATGGTTGATAACCGGGGCGAATACCGTAATTTCGGGTGGAATCACTCCGGAGTTTCCGGTAGAATTTTGTGGTCTTGGCGGGAGAGGCGAGAGCGCCAACGCGCGTGGTCAGTGATCGGAGGGCGCCTCCGAACGCGCGCCGGATTGACTCGCCGCCAAGCCGCCATGGGCGGAGGTGACGGCGTGCGATTCAGCCAGATCATCCAGTCGTATGTTCTTCCAGCAGCAGTTGTACTTACAATTGCAATCGCATCGACTCCTTTAAAGGCAGATGTAATAAATGTAGGATCAAATGCATTTTATGATGTCTACGATATGAAGTCCGGCGTTTTTCGCGACATTGATGGTAATGGCTCGAAGGAGTGGGTTACTGGTGGCGCTGGCAATGAAGTCTTCACAGCTGATACTGTGTACAACGGTCCTACTGGACAGAACTTTGTTTGGGCAAATACATTGACAGATATGGCAACAGTAGGTTCTGATCTGTACGGTATTGGCTCAGGTGGAAACATTCAGCGCTACGGCTTTTCAGGATCCATAACCTCAGGTGTCGATAATGCCAACGCTCTTGCGATGATTGAGAACGGCGGTCAATTGTTTAGCCTTGCCAGTTCCGGTAGCGATAACAATCGAGTGTTGCGAAATTATACTTTGGATCAGGATATTGCGACGTTATCCGGTAATATTGCGTCTGCTGCGTTTAAGTACATCGGTCAGTTTGGCGGCGATCATTTTATGCTTGCAGGTGATGCAGGTGGCGCTCTGGTCTACCTTGTTGATCTAGGTAGTACTATGCAGGGCTGGGATGTCAGGCAAACGTTTAACGTAAACGGCATGAGCGGCGGCATTGAGGGTATTGATTTCCTTCCGACAGCCAACGCTTATACAGGACGAATTGGCCTTGTATCTGCAACTAGCACTGGTGTTTCCGGAGATGTCGCCTTGAACGTGCCATCCGCAGGATCTTTAGCTTTGGCTGGTCTGGGCGGTTTGGTTGCTGCCAGACGCCGCAGGCATTGACCGCGGCTGATCTCGTCCCTCATTCTTTGGTTGGCGATTCACGCACGCCTCGGGCGATGCGCGATCGGTCACCGATCCGGCATGGATTCCGAGCCGGGCGAGGATTCGAGCACCTTGGCGATCGCGTCACGGCCTTGGTCAAAGGCGTGCTGCTGGGATTGGTCCATGCGGCCGCCGAAGAGCATCTCGGTGTAGTTGAGGAGCGACGAGGCATAGGGACGCCCCGGCGCGGCCTTCATCGCTTCCAGCCATGCGTCGGCCTCGGGCGCGGCGGTTTCGGCGTCGTCGGGGCGGCCCATGGCGACCAGGGCGGCGACCTGCACCGCGTCAAAGGCGCTGGCGCCCACGACCTCGCGGAGGCTCGGCATGGCGGAGAGCGCCAGCAAGGCCTGATCGCCGCGCCCGCCCGCAAGGTGCGAGTCGGCCAGGAGCATGATGCCCTTGGCGAGCGAGGGGAGCGTGGAGGCGGCGGCGGCCTCGGTCATGATGCGATCGGGATCGGAGAAGTTCTTCAGCAATCGACCGAAGAGCGGGTCGCTGGCGGGTGTGCCCTTGAGCACAGACAGCAGATCGGCGGAGGAGAGGAACTCGCCGATGCTCGAGAGCGATTCGGTCTTCTCCTGGTCGGAGATGTTGGTGAGCGTGCGGAGGCGTTCGAAGGTGGCGGCGTCGGTGCGAGAGAGGATGATGCCGCGCGTCGCCATCGGCAGGAGTTGACCGTCGAGCGCGACCGCGCTGAGCAAATCGTCGAGAAACTCGGGGTAGACGACGAGGGCCTCGGCGGCGGCGAGACGCTGCGCGGCACGATCCGATTGCAGCAGTTGCGCAAGGCGCCGGCGGTCACTGTCGTCGCCGATGGAGGCCATGAGTTTGCAGGCCGCGGGCGGGAAGGCGGCTCCCTCGATCTTGCGGAGGCGGGCCAGGGCGCGCTGGTGCTGGGATTCGGCGAGAGCGCCGATGCGGTCGGCGGAAGTGAGCGTCTCGGCGGCGGCGCCGGCGGCGGACGTGCCGGTCTCGAGCCAGCGCAGGGCGAGATCGATGGTGGCGGGCGTGAGCCAGCGCGACGATGCGGAGAGCAACGCCGTCGCGGTCTGGGCGGATGTTTCTCGCTCGAGGCAGGCGAGGATGGCGTCCTGTCCGCCGGGCGGATCGAGTTGCGCGACCAGAAGGGCGGCACGCTCGCGGACGACGGCGGAGTCATCGCCCAGGAGGGCGATCGCGGCCGAGCCGACTTCGGGCCCGAGCGTTGAGGTCGCGGAGAGTTCGCGGGAGACGAGTTCAAAGCCAAGATCGCGGACGGAGGGTTCGGGGTCGGCCAGGAGCGAGGCGAGGAACGTGGAGCGGTCTTTGGGCAAGGTGGCGAGGTGGAGTTTGCGGAGGGTGTCGGAGAGGCGATCGGAGAGGGCTTTGGTGCGCTGGCGGTCGCGAGCGACGCGCGCCGATAGGCCGCGGGCGAGTTCACGCTGCCATTCGTCGGGGGACATGGCGGTGGCACGGTTGATCCAGGCGGTCCAGTCGGTGCGGGATTCGCCCAGGTCGTCGCGACCGCTGAGATCGGCGAGTGCGGCGTAGGCCGCGCGGGCGACAATGGGAAGACGCGAGGCGGCGGCGGCGTCGAGGAGACGAGCGGCGTTGGCGGGCGTGCGATAGGTAGACAGCGCGGCGAAATAGGGAGGGGTGCGCTCGTCGGCGACGCGTTGCACGCCGAGCCAGAGGGGTTCGAAGAGCGGACCAAGCCCGGCGGCTTCGCCTGTGAGCGCCGTCGCGATAAGGTCGCCCGCGAGCGGATCGGATGAGCGGCCTTCGAGTGCGGTGCGGAGCAATTCCTGCACCGAGGTTGCTCCGGGCTGCGTTGACCTCGCGCGAGCGACGAGCGCGGCGGCGGCGGCGGCGCGGGCGGAGCGATCGGCCTTTGGCGAATTGAGCGTGTCCCAATCGACTCCTTCGGCGCGCGATTGATCCACCCCGACCACGCCCGGCTGGGCGAGCGCGGGCGAGGGAGTTGTCAGGGGCGCGAGCGCGGCCAGCGTGGCAAGAAGGGCGCTCTGGGCGAAGGCCTGGGCGCGGGACGCGCGATCGGCAGCCACGGACCGGATGGTCCGGGAAGTCGATCCTGGGAATGGGTTTCGCCAATTTCCCATGGGTCCGATCGTATCGGCCGGTCGTTGATGCGAGGCTTGACGTTCTCTACGATTTGGGGAGTGTCCGGTTCGTCGCGTGTCGCCAGGGGCCCGAGAGAGCCATGAACGACTGGTTCGATGCCGAACAGCATGTGGAACGAGCCCACGACTTTTACCAGTCGGGGCGTTGGGACGATGCCGTCTCGGAGTTGCGGTGCGCGATCGCATTGAATCCGTATCAGGGGGAGTGGCACTTCAATCTCGGGCTCACGCTGAACGCGGCGGGTCGGCATCGTGACGCGATGGACGCGTTCGGCGAGGCGTCGCGACTCGAGCCATCGGACCCGCAGCCCCTGATCATGGTGGGGCTGTCGCACATGCACCTGAACGAGCCGCGGAGTGCGCTCCCATGGTTTGAGCAGGCGGGGAAGTTGGAGCCGGCGTCGAGCGAGCCGCTGATCCACCGGATCGAGGCGTACGCGAGGCTGGGGGAGTACGAGCAGGCCGAACTCGCGTTTTACATGGCGCAGCAGGTCGACGCTTCGAACCCTGACCTGTACGCGGCGATGGCGGACGTGCTGCTGGACCGTCGCGAGTATGAGCGTGCGATCTGGTGTTTGCGCGAGGCGTCGAAACTCGATCCGGAACTGCCGGGGATGCAGGCACGTCTGGCGGAGGCGTACGCGGCGCTGGGGAGGCCGGAGCGGGCGCGTCAGTTGTTCCTGCTCGAACTGCGTCAGAACCCTGGAGACACCGACACGCTGCTGGACCTTGCGGATCTTCTGGCGTCGATGAACCGTCTGGCGGAGGCGCAGGAAAAGGCCGGGCGCGTGCTGGAACTCGAGCCCGAACACGTCGGCGCGCACCTGATGCTGGGCAAGTTGGCGGATCAATCGGGCGATGCGCTCCGGGCGCTGCGGCATCTGGAGGTCGTGCTGCGCCTGGACGCGAGTCTGCCGCGGGCGCGGACGGCGATTTCACACATCCTTCTGCGTGAACGAGATCCTTCGACGCTGGAGCGGGCGCGGGTGCTGCTGGATGAGGAGTTGTCGCTCCTGGCACGCGACAACGAGATGTTCGAGAACGTCGATCTGTCGGCGCTGGGCCAGGCGCTGCTCTCGGTGGGCTGGGCGTCGCGCGCGGTGGATGTCTTCCGGCGGCTGACGGAGCGCGACGCCACCGACGCGGGCGCGTTCCATGATCTGTCGGTCGCGTGCTTTGAGGCGGATCGCTCGCCGGACGGGATCGAGGCGGCGCTGTCGGCGCTGAAACTCGAGCCGCGGATGCTGGCGCCGATGCACAACCTGGCGGTGGCGTACTTCAAGACGGGCCGGTTGACGCGAGCGCGGTATTGGGTGAAGCGGGCTCTGTCGATCGACAGCGAAGACCACGGCCTGCGCCGGCTGCGCGCGGTGCTGGCGTTCCACGGTGCGGGCGACTTGATCGGGCGGACGTTCTCCGGCCTGACGCGGCGGCTGGTGCTGGGACGGCGCAGGCGGTAACGCGTACTTGAGCGAGTCGATGAGCACCGACCGCGGAGCGCCGTCGGATCGCGATTTACAGCGCGTGAGGCGTGAACTTACGTTTTCCTCTGCTGGCGTTCGGCGAGCAACCGGGCGGCCTCGTCGACATCCTTGTCGCCGCGCCCCGAGAGGTTGATGACCAGATGCTGATCTTCTTTCATGCGGGCGGCGGTGACGACACCCTCGAAAATCGCGTGGGATGATTCGAGCGCGGGGATGATGCCCTCGGTGCGGGCGAGCAGTTCGAAGGCGTCGAGGGCCTGATCGTCGGTGCAGGCGAGGTACTGGACGCGCCCCGCGTCCTTCCAGTACGAGTGCTCGGGGCCCACGCCGGGATAGTCCAGGCCCGCGGAGCATGAGTGGACGTCGGCCGTTTGGCCGAACGCGTCTTGCAGGACGTAACTGAGCGAGCCGTGGAGGATGCCGGGCGAGCCATAGGAGAGCGGGGCGGCGTGGGCGCCGGGCGCCGTGCCGCGGCCGCCGGCTTCGACGCCGACGAGTTTGACGGATTCATCATCGACGAAGGGATAGAAGATGCCGGCGGCGTTGCTCCCGCCGCCGACGCAGGCGATGATGCAATCGGGGAGTTTGCCGAAGAGGCGGAGGCACTGGGCCTTGCACTCGTTGCCGATGACGCTCTGAAAATCGCGGACGATCATCGGGAAGGGGTGGGGTCCGACGACCGAGCCGATGATGTAGTGGGTGTGGTCGACGGAGCCCATCCAATCGCGCATGGCCTCGTTGGTGGCGTCCTTGAGTGTGCGTGAACCGGCGTCGACCTCGTTGACCTTGGCGCCAAGCATGCGCATGCGGATGACGTTGAGGCGTTGACGCCGGACGTCTTCGGCGCCCATGTAGACCTCGCAGGTGAGGCCCAAGTGGGCGGCGGCGGTGGCGGACGCGACGCCGTGCTGCCCCGCGCCGGTCTCGGCGATGATGCGTCGCTTGCCCATGCGCTTGGCGAGGAGTCCCTGGCCGAGCGTGTTGTTGATCTTGTGGGCACCGGTATGTGCGAGGTCTTCGCGCTTGAGCCAGATGGTGGCGGAGTGCCCGGTGCCGCCGACCTTCGTCGAGATCGAGCGGGCGTAGTCGGTGAGTCGGGCGGCCTTGTAAAGCGGCGTGGGGCGCCCGACGAAGGTCTTGAAGAGTGATTGCAGTTCATCCCAGAACTTGCGATCGCTCGCGGCCTGGTCGTAGACGTCGGAGAGTTGGCGCAGTGCCGCGGTGAGCGTTTCAGGGACATAGGACCCGCCGAACTGGCCGAACCGGCCCTCGGGCGATGGGACTTCGCTGACGCGTGGCTTGCGGGCCTTGGCGCCGGAGAGCATGGAGGGATCGGTGTTGGCCTGGCTCATGGACGAAGGGTAGTAGCCGTGGGGCGAGAGGGCGGGAACGCCCGTGCCGCGGGGCGGAGGCGGCGGGTTGGGCTACGCGTCCTGCGGTTGGCATTGGCCCGAAGCACGGGCGGTGTCGCGGGCGAGGAACTTGGCGCCAAGAGCCCAGAACACGCCGCTGGCCAGCATCGCCAGCGAGATGACGAGGAAGGCCTTGTTCATATCGCCGTGGGGGAGTGTGGCGGAGCGGGTGGCGTCGCAGATGCGCCCGATGATGGGGGGGGAGATGACATCGCCGAGCGCGTGGATGGTGAAGATGGAGACGGCGTAGGCGGTGGAGCGGAGGGGCGCGGGGGTGACGTTGGCGATGATGGTGTTGCTCGGGCCGGTGTTGAGGAAGAGGCAGAAGACGGCGGCGGCGAGGAAGCCCCAGGCGGCGGGGAACGGCACGTAGAGCACGCAGAGGAAGAGCGGGAAGCCGATGAGCATGCCGATCGCGGAGACGAGGAAGTACGAGCCTCTAAAGCGGGCGCGAAGGCGATCGCTGAGCCAGCCGCCGAAGAGGGTGGCGGCGAGCCCGGTGACGACGACGATGGCGCCGAAGGTGGTGCCGGTGGCGGCTTCGTTGTTGAGCCCGCGGTATTCGTTGACGTAGGTGCGGATCCAGAACGAGATGCCGCCGAGCGCGAAGGTCATGGCGGTCATGCCCGCGAGGTTGAAGAGGTAGGAAGGAGTCTTGAAGAGAATCTTGATGTCGGCGAGAGACATCGTGCGCTTGGAGTCGGCGCGATCCGACAGGCCGCGCGCGGGCTCGGGGCGGAACATGGCCCAGATGCCGAGCGCGATCCCCCAGGGGACGACGGAATAGAAGGGCCATTGCCAGGTGTTGGTCTTGGCGGCGACGACGGTGCCGACGCTGTAGCCGATGGCGGTGCCGACAGGGATGGCGGCGTAGAACCAGGCGAGCACGGCGCCGCGGCGTTCAACGGGGTAGAGGTCGGCGATGACGGTGGGGGCGGTCGGGCCATAGGCCGCTTCGCCGACCCCGACGAAGACGCGGGTGATGAGGAGCGCGGTGAAGGTGGTGGCGAGGCCCGAGGCGCCGGAGGCGAGGCTCCAGGCGATGGCGCCCAGTCCGATGATGGTCCAGCGGCGTGTGCGATCGCCCAGCCAGCCGAAGACGGGCGCGATGACCATGTACGAGATCATGAAGGCGGAGCCGAGCACGCCGAGTTTGGTGGCCGCGTCGGGATCATCCTTGGCGAAGAAGGCTTCGCGGATGCGGGGTTCGACGGCGGCCAGGATGTAGCGATCGATGTAGTTGAAGAGGTTGATGAGCAGCAGCACCAGCAGAGACAATCGTGCCGATCGGACGACGGCGCGATCGGGCGGCGTGGTGGTTGGCTGGGCTGGATCGGTCACGGGCACAGACTAGCAGCGATCGCGGAGCGGCGCTGGCGATTAGTGGTGACGCGGCGGGGTGGGCCTGAGGTGACGCGCGAGGAACTCGGTCTGGATGTTTTTGGCCTCGTTGGACACGCTCCCGAAACCGGAGTGCTCATCGGGCGCGCCGGTGTGCTTCCACGTGACGGCCTCGATCAGCCCGGGGTCGACGGCGCGGTCCTGATAGTGACGGCGAAGCGTGTGAAGAAAGCGGCGCATCCCCTCGTAGGGCACGACGCGGTCCGACTCGGAGTTCAGCGACAGCAGCGGGAGCGGCTCGAAGGTGTCGAGATGTTCCCAGGGGTCATGCGCCCGCACGCTTTCACGATCGACGATCGCCAGGGCGCGACGCCCGGCGGCGGCGCCGGATTCGTGCGGGAAATAGAGCCCGCCCAGCCAGCCGGTGGTGCCCTCAACGGCGGCGCAGACAAACGGGTGGGGGTCGCAGAGGCGACGGAGCGCCACCATCCCGCCGGCGGACATCCCGCCGATCGCGATGCGTGCCGTGTCGAAGACGTTGAGCGTGCGGAGGTGATCGACGATGGCGTCGAGTTCTTCGCGCATCTGCGAGAGGACCCGCATGGTGTCGCGGTTCTCCTGGTGTGAGGGGTCGAATCGCTCGCCGTGCCCGGGCAGGTCGACGGCGCAGGTGGCGATGCTGGCGCGGAGCCAGCGGAGATAGCGACCGGGGTCGAGTTCTTTGTTGGCGGTCCGCCCGTGCATCCAGATCACGACCGGCGCCGGATTCGCCCAGTCGGGGTGTGTCAGCAGCGAGGGCACCGGTCCGATCCGAACGGTTCGTGCATGGCTCGCCAACGCGGCCGGGAATCTCTTGAAGCGGTCGTCCATGGGAAAGCCCTCAGGCATCTGCGTCGGGATCGGGCATCGGGGATGGGGTACGGCTGCATAGCGCTACAGCGCCAATCGTGCCCCCGCCTCGATCACCTTCGGCAGGTGCTTGCCGACCAGTTCGCCCGGCTCCAGCGCCGTCAGCGGCGAGAGTTCCAGCACGCAGTCCGGCGTGCCGTCGGGTTTCCGCGCCACCTTGACGCCCGCCGATTCCAGCCACGAGGCCGCGCGCGCCGTCTGCAACTGCGTGCAACTCTCGACGCTGTCGACGCCGGTCGCATTCTTGATCGGCGCGAACTCTTCGAGCCGATCGGTCTCGTACACGATCGGTTTGCTGGCGAATGCCAGCGCGTCAAAGACGAATCGCTCGAGTTTCACGCCGTTGTTGCTCGAAGGCGTGATCGCGTTCCCCGTCGCGGGGTCGATGCACGCGATCTTCTTTTCGGCGCGGTGATACGGGAGCGAGAACGCCGGGTCGTGATTGAGTTTCTCGATGAACGACACGCCAATGACGTGGATCGCGATCGAACCGGCGAGGTACTTCAGCCGCCCGTCCGTGCCGCGTTCCTTTGACAGGTCCACGGGCAGATCGGAATACTCGATTACGTCGAGTTTCTTGTTGGCATTGCAGAAGACGCCGAGTTTTTCTTCGGGATAGGCCTTCGGGATCATCTTGCTGGACATCTCGCCCGACGAATCGGGCGCCGTCGCGTGCAGCCCGATGAAGACGGGATCGACAACGCGGACCAGCGGGTTGTCGACCTGGAAATAACTCAGGTGCTCGACGCCGCGATTCTTCATGTCGCCAAGCGCGCCCGACACGGCCATCGCCTTCAGCGATCCGCCGTGCCCGTCGGGGTTGGTCGCGATTTCAGAGGTCGAGGCCATGAGCATCCGCCCGTCGCGGATATCCAGCGAGGGCATGACGCCCTGGGCAAAGAACATCACGTCCTGCGGACGCAGGCCGAAATAGTGATTGCCTTTGAAGAAGGCGAGCGTCGCCTCGTGGTTGAGCGGGCTGGTCATGATGTACCACGGGATCGCCTTGCCGTAGCGGCGCTCGGTTGCGAGCAATCCCTCGGCGAAGATCGCAAACAGCGGCTTCCGGCTCACCGCGCCGCCCGGGAAGCATCCCTTGGGCCCTTCATAACCGAGGCGCGACCCCTGCCCGCCCGCGACGACGAACGCCGCGACTTTTCCAGCGCTGATGAGCGTCTCGCCGGCCTTCTTGTACGCCGCACGATCCCAGCCGCGCCCCGCACGATGGTCGTACGCATAGAACGGCGCCGGCGCAAGGTCCGGCGCGAGCACAAAGCCCGGCTTCTTCTTGACGTATTCGTCCACGAGGAGCGGGAGTCCCGCCAGATCGATCGCGCAGATCTGGTCCAGCAGGGCACGGCGGCGCATTTCGTCGAGACGATCGATGAAGTTCAACACATGGTCCTGTCCGATCTCGGCCAGTCGAGCGCGCAGCGATGCAAGGTCAGGAGTTGAGGTGGCGGTGGTGCCGGTGGGGCTTCCCATTCGGGTCTCCTCGGGTTCGTTGCCAGTCCGCGGCCAATACCCGCGGGGTCGATCGTAGGGATTCGGGCCCACTACAGTCGGGCCCATGACCCATCCAATCCTCTCGCCGTCGCGTCTACCCGTCATTGCGCCGTCCATTCTGTCGGCGGACTTTGCCAACATGGGCCGCGACGCGGGCGATGTGCTCCGGGCCGGGGCCGACGCCCTTCATCTGGACGTCATGGACGGGCACTTCGTGCCGAACCTTACGATGGGCCCGGACCTTTGCCGCTGCGTGCGAAAGGCATTGCCCGAGGCGTTCCTTGATGTCCACCTCATGGTGACCGACCCCGCCCTCTTCGTTGAGCCATTCGCCAAGGCCGGTGCCGGCAACATCACCTTCCACTGCGAGGTCGTGACGCGCGACGCCGCGGTCGCCCTGTCCGCTCGGATTCGATCGCTCGGGCTCTCAGTCGGTATTGCCGTCAACCCGCCGACACCCGTCGAGAAGATCGAGGCCCTGGCGGACTTGGCCGACCTGCTCTTGGTCATGTCCGTCAATCCGGGCTATTCGGGTCAGGCCTTCATGCCAGAGGTCCTCGCAAAGACCAAGCGTCTGCGCGCTGCCTACCCCGCCAAGCGCATCCAGATGGACGGTGGAGTGGGGATCGCCAACGCTGCCGATGTCCGCAACGCCGGTTGCGACGTGATTGTCGCCGCTACCGCGGTCTTCGGGCGTCCGGCCGTCGAGCGACCGGGCGTGATCGCGGCCCTTCGCGGCGAAGCGACGCGATGAACAGCGTCGTGCTCTCTTCGCAGAGGCATCCGATAACGAATGATAGCAATTTGAACGGTGTTCGATAGGTGTTTGATTACCGGCCGTTGCTCCGCAGCGCGGTCTTGCTAGACTCTTAGCCGTTGGAGACGCCTGAGGCGGCATGACTCGACGAGGTATCGTCGAGCCGGTCGCCTGATGGAACGGCCCGTGGAACGGGCCGACTTCGTATGGGTAAGGCCACACATGCCGCGGTCTGGCTGGTTCGTGCCGGTGCGACCGCGTGGGAACGCGAGGGGCGCGTCGCCGGTGCGGCGGACTTGCCCTTGTGCCCGTGCGGCAAAGACGCGGCGGCCCAGCGGGCCCGGCTTCTTCGCGGACAGGTCGTGGAATTGGTTCTCTGCGGCCCCGATGAAGCGAGTAGGTCGACCGCCGAAGAGGTTGCCAAAGCCGTCGATGCCAAGGTCAAGGTCATCGACGAACTGGCGGAGGTCGGCCTGGGATTGTGGGAGGGCGTGCGGGAGAAGGATCTGGAAGAACGCTGCCCGACGGCGTACCGCCGCTGGAAGGAAGACCCTGCCAGCGTGTGTGCTCCGGAGGGCGAATCGATCGACGAGGCGAAGGACCGAATGGTGGCGGCCCTTCGCCGGCTGATTCCCCGGTACGCACGCGCGACCAGCACCATGGTCGTGGTGTTGCGCCCGGTTGCCTTGGGGCTGGCCCGCTGTTTTGTGAGCGGGCGGCCGACGTCGGACCTCTGGGAATTGGGAACCCAGGGCGCCGGCGTGGAGCGGTTGTCGGTCGACTGCGTCACACTCCGGGAGAAACTGGGGATCACCCCAGCGGCTCCGGTGACCACGACCCGGTGAGTGTCGGACCATAGAAGCACGGAACCATCCGGGCACGCGCCCGGTGATTGGCAAGGGACGCTGAGCATGAAGACGACGGCCAGGACTTGGCAGGATGTCAAGACTCACCGCAAGAGCGCGATTCCGGAGGGGCTGTGGCTCCGTTGCCCGGGCTGCGCGAAGATGGTCTATCGCAAGCACCTGGAGGCCAACCTCCACGTGTGCCCGGAGTGCTCGCATCACTACCGCATTGGGGCAGCGGAGCGTGTCAAACAACTCGCCGACCCTGATTCGTTCCAGGCGATGTTCACCGAGTTGGCCCCGACCGATCCGCTCAAGTTCAAGGATCTCAAGGGATACAAGGATCGCCTGCTGGCCGAACAGGTGAAGACCGGCGCGATCGACGCGATCAAGGCGGGGCGGTGCTTCATCAAGGGCCGCGAGGCGATGCTCTGCTCGCTCGACCTCACGTTTATGATGGGCTCGATGGGGAGCGTGGTGGGAGAGACGATCACCCGCGCGATCGAAGAAGCGACGCGGACGCAACTCCCCCTCATCATCGTCAGTTGTTCGGGCGGCGCCCGCATGCAGGAATCCGGTCTTTCGCTGATGCAGATGGCCAAGACCTCCGCCGCCCTGGCCCGCTACGACGACGCCGGCGGCCTGTTCATCAGCGTCCTGACCGACCCGACCACGGGCGGCGTGACAGCCAGTTTCGCGATGCTGGGCGATGTCATCCTTGCCGAGCCCCAGGCCCTCATCGGCTTCGCCGGCCCGCGCGTCATCCAGCAGACGATCCGCCAGGAACTCCCCGAGGGCTTCCAACGCTCCGAATTCCTGCTCAAGTGCGGCATGGTCGATCGGGTGGTTGCCCGCGGGCAGCTCCGCAACGAGATCGGCCGCCTCATCGACTACTCTGGGCGGTGATGCGCACGTCCCATCAAGGTGACACGCGAGGTGCGAGGTGAAAAGTCCCGCGCCCCGAGATGTCGTCCACGTCGAATCTCCAACGCCATCCTCCGCGGATTTGGCCGCCCCCGGGCCTTTGTACGCGCTGCTCATCGGCCTCGTTCACGCCGGGCTTCTGCTGCTGGCGTTCCCGCCGGTCTCATGGTGGTGGATGTCGCTCATTGCCGCGGCGCCGCTGGTGTGGCTGGCATCGCTGGCCGCAACTCGCGGACAGCGCCGGCCGACACTCTCGTTCCTGGCCCTGATGCTCGGGACGATCCCGGCGTGGGCGTTCCAGAACTCGTGGATGATCGATGTCACCGCGCTGGGCTATCCCGTGCTGTGCCTCGTACTCGCGCTCTTCCCTGCCATCTATGTCTCGATACTCGGGCGCGCGGCCAAGTGGATGCCGCTGGCAGTCGCCGCCCCGATGATCTGGGTCGGCGTCGAGTTCTTCCGCGGCGATCTCTTCTTCGACGGCTACTCGTGGTTCCTGCTTGCCCAGCCCGTGATCGACGCGCCGTGGCTGGCCGCCGCGGGCGCGTGGATCGGTCTCTACGGCGTATCGGGCCTGTGCGCCGGTGTTGCAACCGCGATCGTGCTCATCACGCGGCGCCGGATCAAGGCGGGGATCGTGACGCTCGCAGCGGTGGGGGTGTTCGTGGGCGTGGCCGCCGGCGGAGCGCGGCCGGGTGTGGGCACGAGCGAGTTTGTTGCGGGCGTCGTGCAGTGCAACGTGCCCCAGAACAACAAGTTGGCGTGGAAGCCCGATCAGCAGGTCGAGGACTTCAAGAGCCTGGCCGACCTCTCGCGCCGGGCCGCGGGCAATGATGTCGATGTCGTCGTGTGGCCCGAGACCATGAAGCCCGGCATGACGCTTGATGCCGAATCGCTCGGCGCGGAGCGTTCGGCCCAGTTGATCTACAAACTCGCCAACGGCGAGCGCATGGCCAGCACCGAGTTCGCCGACGCCACCATCGAACTCTCGCGTGAACTTGCGCCGCCCATGCTCATCGGCGAGGACGCCTTCGATCGTTTCCGTGTCGAGAATGACGGCAAGGGCATCGACATCAAGTACGACCATAGGTACAACAGCGTCTTTCTCGTCCGCGCGGGCGAAGTCTCGCCCGTCCGCTACGACAAAGTCCGGCGCACGCCCTTCGGCGAGGTCATGCCATATATCTCCGCGTGGCCTTGGCTCGAGAAAAAACTGCTCGACCTGGCGGCCCGGGGGATGAGTCTGGATCTCTCCGCCGGCACTTCGCTATCGGTCTTCGATCTGCCGATGAAGTCGTCGCAGTCGCGTGTCGCGCGTGCGGTCACGCCGATCTGCTTCGAGGTCACCGAGGCGTCGCTGTGCCGCCGCATGATCGCGGGCGAGGGCGGCCGTCGCGCCGACGTCTTCGTGAACGTCACCAACGACGGCTGGTTTGGCGGGTCGCGTGTCGGGCGGGTCGAGCATCTGCAGTTGTCGCGATGGCGGTGCCTTGAGAACGCCACACCGATGGTGAGGGCGGCCAACACCGGCCTGTCCGCCGCGATCGATGCCTCCGGTGCGATCATTCAGGTCGGCGTTGACGGTGAGGCATGGGGCATCAACAAGCCCGGCGTTCTGACCGCCCGCGTGCGATTACCCGAACCCGACGCGCCCGCGACGCCGTATGCCCGGGGCGGCTGGCTCCTGCCATGGATCTGCCTGGCGGCCGGGCTGGCCATGACGCTGATGGGCTGGAAGGTGGGGCGGCGTGCGTCGCTTGGCCGATCATGCTCATGAATCAATGCCCGGCGCCTGCCTTCGACGATCGATCCACACGACGGAGCGTTCCATGACCTGTTCATCGACTCGCGCTTCTTGCACGTGCCTCCTGGCACTCGCCCTGGCGGGCGGTGCAGTTCCTGGATGCGGCTCGGCCGCGACGCCCGGGACGCCCGGGACCAAGCCCGCGATGTCCCAGCCCGGCGACACGGCGCAGCGAGCCGGGGCACCATCCTCACTCGTCGGGAGTTCAGAACTCCGCGAGCGTGCACTGGAGGTGATCGAGGCCGGATCGCGAAGCGGAGCCGCGGAGGTGCGCACCAATGCGGTCGAGGCCGCGGGCCTGGCGGCCCGGCGTTGCGAGAGCGTGATCGCCGGAGGTCTGAAGGACGACAACGTAGCGGTGCGATCGGTCGCGGCGATGACGGCGGGGCGAGCGAACGTAGAAGCACTCGTACCCGCGTTGAATCCGTTGCTGGTCGATCCGTCGCCGTTTGTTCGGGCCGCTGCGATCATGGGGCTGGCGCGGATGGGCAAGCCGGTCGATCAGACGCCGCTCTCGACGATGCTGTTATCGGATTCCTCGCCGCGAGTCCGGGCCCACGCGGCGTTCTGCCTGGGAGAGATAGGAAACCGCTCGGCGTTGGGGTTGCTGCGACAGGCGGCACGGCTGAGCGTTCCGCGTGCATCGGACACCGAGATGAAGGTGATGCAACTCCAGGTGTCGGAGGCGATGGTGAAACTCGGGGACGAGGAGACGGTGCAGAGCATCAGGGCCGCCCTGTATCCCTCGCGTCCCGAGGAGCTCGAGGCGACCGCGTTGGCGGTGCAGATCCTCGGGCAGGTGCGTGACAGGGGATCCAGTGGCGCGCTGATTCACCTGGCGGAGACCAAGGACACAGCGGGCCGAGCCCTGCCGGCGGAGGTTCGGCTGGGGATCGCGGCGTCGCTGGCGAAACTGGGTTCGCCCGAGGGGGGGTTCATCGCGGACGAATTTGCTGGTGATCAGAACCCGCTCCTGCGGGCCCAGGCCGCCGCGGTGTATGGCGAGATCGGAGACCAAGCGTCGTTGGGACATCTGTCGACGTTGCTGGGGGACGGCGACGAGCGGGTTCGGATGTCGGCGGCCCGTGGGGTGTTGACCGCGTTGTCTGGCGGGCGGGGGTCGACGAGGTAGTCGGATGTGGGTCGACGTGTCGGTAGCGAATCCGAGCCGAACGGGAATCGGACAATTTCTGGGAAAGAGAAGGAAGGAACCGATCCGGATTTGACACGAACCGGGGTTCTCAGGTATCAATCTGGGCCCCAGCGTCCGTGCCGGCCCCCGTGCAAGGGGCCAGAGCCCTACAGTGCGGCGGGCGCAACCCGATAGGAGCCGAGTGTGCACATTCTGACGAAGGTCCTTGTCTTTGTCGCCGCGATTCTGGCGGTGTTTTTGTCGGCCTTGACGATTTCGTACGCGTCGAACGCGCACAAGATCACCGACAGCCTGGCGAATGCTCAGTTGGAGGTCTTGGCGGCGCGGGCGTCGCTGGCCGAATGGGGTACGCGTGAGGCGCGATGGAACTCCGAGAAAGAGGAGGCGGTATCGCGCTTTGCCAAGGCGGCGGCGGATCTTCAGGTCGAGTTGAGCCAACTCCGCTCTGAAAACGCCAATCTCAAGGCCGGCAAGGCCCAGGCCGAGGCCGCCCGCGAGTCGATCGCCGGGAAGATCGCGGAACTGTCGGAACTCGCCAAGAGCCAGCAGACGCTGCTTGCGACCTTCAGCGGGCAACTGTCGGCGGCCCGGAAGAGCGAACTGGACCTTCGCTCCCAGGCCTTGGGTCTGGAGAGCAAACTCTCGGACATCCAGAGCCAGAACGAGGTGCTGGACAGCACCGTCCGTGCTCTGCGTGAGCAACTCGCCGAGGCCAAGCGTGTTCAGGACGGCGGCGCGGCCCGCACGGCAAGCGCGTCGGGCTCGTCCGAGCCGTTCGTGTATACGGGTGAGTTGATCCAGGGGCGCGTCGAGCAGGTGACCGCCGATCCCGCGACCGGCAAGACCCTCGCGAAGATCAACGTGGGTACCAACAGCAACATCCGCGAGAACATGAAACTGTTCGTCATCCGTGACGGGAGTTTCGTCGCCAACCTGATCGTCGAGAAGACCGACCTGCAGTGGGCGATCGGGCGTATCGACACGCTCGGCCGCCCCGTCACAGTGGGAGAAGGCGACCTGGTCTGGAGCCGCACGAACTAAGTCCCTTGGAAAGGAGATCTCGATGAGTCAGTTCGGGATGCAGCTTCCGGGGGGCCGCGCCAAGCGCGCCGCATCGCCCGACATCTTCACCGCCATGGCGTTCATCGCCGTCGCGTTCCTCGTTGCCGCATGCGCGATCATGTGGCAGGCCGCCAGCCACGTCGGCAAGGGCGGCAATCCGTTCGAGCCGCAGACCGTCGGCCAGATCGAGATTGCCAAGGCGGCTCAGTAACCAGATCTCCCGCCTGCCCATACCGGCGCGGTCACAGGCAACGATCTGAATCACGAATCAAGTACGCCATTCGCCGCCCGTGGAAACGCGGGCGGTGTTGCTTTTGAATCCCTTCGCGCGAAGTCAGGAGAGTCTCGGAACTATGACCGCGCGCCCGCCTCGCGTCCCATAAGAACCGCCGGTCGGGAGTACTCCCGGCACCATCACCCCGAAACACCTCGGAAGCAGACGCTCCAAGCAAACCCTGAGCGGTTGCTGTGCATTCTGTCCGATGGGACTGCGGCAAAATAGGATTGAATGGTACACTGTAACCTTGCGGCGAGTGCCGCGATCAAATTCAGAGGGAGTTATGCGATGAAGCGCGTTTCGATCGTGTCGGCGGTGGTTGTCGGGCTCGCGGGCGGTGCGGTGATCCTGTTCGCTGGTCCGCTCAATCCCCCGGCGGGCGCGGTGAGTTCCACTTACAAGACGCTGACCGAGGTCGAGCCTCGGATCGCGATCAACGCGGCCAATACGCCCGGCGACGCGGACAGCCTCTTCAAGATCACCCAGCCGGGCTCGTACTACCTGACGGGGAGCGTCACAGGCGTGAGCGGGAAGCGCGGGATCGAGGTCGCATCGAGCAATGTCACCATCGATCTGAACGGCTTCGCGCTCATCGGAGTCGCGAGTTCGCTCGACGGCATCGGCGCGAGCGTCAGCGTCACCGGTGTGACCATCCTGAACGGCGTGATTCGGAGTTGGGGAGATGGCGGGATCGATTTCTATTCCCCGATGGCCCGTGACGTGAGGATCCAGGGAATCACCGCGTCGACCAATACGGGTGACGGCATCTCGCTGGAACGTCAGTCACTCGTGAAGGATTGCGTCGCCAGCGGCAACGGCGCGAATGGGTTTGACGTGTACGCCGAATGCGTGATCGAGAACTGCGTGGCCTCGTCGAACATCGGGGATGGGTTCTTTGTCGGGGCGCTGAGCGTGGTGAGCCGCTGCGAAGCCCACTCGAACGGAGGGAACGGGATTCGATCGAACAACAACGGATATTCATCGATCTTCGATTGTGTATCGTCGGAGAACATCGGCAGCGGCATCTATGTGCACCGCGGCACGCTGGTCGCCCGGAACAACTGCGCGTTCAACACAGCCGCGGGCATCTTCGTCAGCAATTCTGACAATCGGATCGAAGCGAACACCTGCATATCGAACGGCCGCGGCATCGACGTGGATTTGGCAGGGAACATCATCGTTCGTAACACCAGCACGGGCAGCTTCTTCGCAAACTGGGATGTCGTCGCCGGCAACGTCATCCTCGTTGTGAACGCCACGACCGCCGGTGCCGTTTCGGGCGATAGCGGCGGCACCGCCCCGGGTTCCACTGATCCGAACGCGAACTTCAGCTACTGAACTCGCCCGCCCTCGCGCGGGCCCGATCGCGGCCGACCGATGATGCCGAGGTACATGCCGGTCCGTGACGCCGCTCGCCGTGGCGTGGTTTTCGACGAGCAGGCGAGCCCGCGGACCGTGCCCAGGCCGGCAAGACGCTGGCGGATTCTCGGTCGTCGTGCATGGCCGCCATGGGGTCGCTGCGATCGGGCCAAGTCCCGATAGGAGGTGGAGATGAGTCCGGCGGTGAGGCCTGTGCCGCTGGAGGTTGATTCCGCACCCCCTCGGGCACTTGACAGACGCCGGGAGCGGTCTACGTTTACTCTCTGCCCACGCCGGGAAACCGGGGTGGGTGACAAGTCGAAGGGGCGGTAGCTCAATTGGTTAGAGTACCGGACTGTCGATCCGGTGGTTGCGGGTTCGAGTCCCGTCCGCCTCGCTTGAAAAACGGCTCTGGCAACACGCCAGGGCCGTTTCTGTTTCTCCACCCTCGCGCCAAGTCGCCCTGAGTTGCCACGATTCGCCCGGCGGTTGCTGGACCTACTGCTGGAAGTGTTTTCGAGACTTGCTGGCTTGGCAGCGGGTCGAACGCGGGTGGCCACATCGCATTAGACTCGATGGCGTGACACCACATCCCACCGATCACACCCCTCAAGCGACATGGCCGATCAATCTCCGACGGCTCGGGCTTGCAGTCGCCGCTGTCCTCGGCGCTCACATGGTGTCCGCCCAATCGAGCGACCCATCCGCGCCCCACGCCCAGGCCCGTCCCAACATTCTCTACATCATGGCCGACGATCACGCGCTGCAGGCCATCGGCGCCTACGCCTCGACGATCAACACCACGCCCAACATCGATCGAATCGCCACGGGCGGCATGCGCTTCACCAACTGCGTCTGCGAGAACTCGCTGTGCGCGCCCAGCCGCGCCGCGATCATGACCGGCTCATACAGCTGCCGCAACGGAGTGATCGATCTCTCCACACGCCTCGACCCGGCCAAACTCACGTTTCCGACGCTGCTCCGCCAGGCGGGCTACCAGACGGGGATCGTGGGGAAGTGGCATCTGCACCGCGATCCCTCCGAGTTTGATTTCTGGGACATCCTCCCCGAGCAGGGTGTGTACCACAACCCGGTCTTCCTCACACCCGGCGCCAAGACCAAGTTTCCTGGCTACGTCACTGACATCATCACCGACAAGTGCATCGAATGGCTCGAGCACCGCGACGCGTCCAAGCCGTTCATGCTGATGTGCCATCACAAGGCGCCGCACCGTCCGTGGGAGCCCGACGAAAAGCACGCCGCGATGTACGAGGATGCCGACATTCCCGAGCCGCCGACGTTCAACGACGACTATGTCACGCGCTCGGACGCGGCGCGTCGCCAGAAGATGGCGATCGAGGACCTCACGAAGACCGACGTGAAGCAAACTCCGCCGCCGGGTCTTACGCCCGCGGAGGTCAAGCACTGGAAGTACGAGCGGTTCCTCAAGGACTATCTTCGCTGCATCGCGTCGGTCGACGACAACGTCGGGCGGCTGCTCGACTACCTCGACGCGCACAACCTCAGCGACAACACCATCGTGATCTACACGTCCGATCAGGGTTTCTACCTCGGCGAGCACGGCTGGTTCGACAAGCGATGGATGTACGAGCAGTCGCTCCACATGCCGCTGCTGGTTCGATACCCCGGGCACATCAAGCCGGGCGCCGTCTGCGATCGCTTCGTGCAGAACATCGACTTTGCCGAGACGTTTCTCGACTACGCCGGCGTCGCGCCGCCGCCCTCCATGCAGGGTATGTCGTTCCGTCCGCTGCTGGAGGGCGACCACGCCGATTGGCCTCGCGATTCGATCTTCTATCACTACTACGAAGAGGGCACTGAGCACCACGTGGCGGCCCACTACGGCGTGCGCACCGACCGCTACAAGATCATCCGCTTCTATTCCGAGGTTCACGCCTGGGAGTTTTACGACCTGCAGAACGACCCACACGAACTTCATAACGTCGCGGATGATCCGGCCTATGCCGACGTCTTCAAGTCCATGACCGAGACCCTCGCGCACGTCAAGGAACGCGCCGGCGACATGACGCCGGAGACCGCCGAGGCCCCGCCGCCAAAGTAGTTCAATCCTGCGCCGTGCCCCGCCCACCTCAAAATCAAGAAAGCCGCACGCTCCCGCAAGGGATACGTGCGGCCTTGGAGAGAAAACGCCGTTCGCCCCAAACCAATCTCGCGCCGCTCAAGCGGGCGCCTCCCGGGGCCCCGCGTCTCTCCGACGCGGGCGTGTGTCTCGTGAGTCCGGTCCTGATGCGGCGCTCCAGATGCGCCGCCCGGACTCTCTCGCTATCAAAGGGCCCGACGCTTGAGCGCCCGAGCCCGGCTCATTCCATCTCGATCACTTCTTCTCAACGGGCTTCTCGGCGGGCTTTTCGCTCGGCTTTTCAGCGGGATTTTCCGCCGGACCCGTCACGCCCGCCGGCGGCTTGTCGTGGACGAAGTGCTTGAGGGCCTCGCGATAGTGCGTGAGCGCCTGGTCCTTCTGCCCGCGCTGCTCGCAGATCTCGCCGAGGTAGTAGTGGCAGAGTTCGGGGCTCGGGTTCAGGTCCAGCGCCTCGGTGAGCAGTTTCTCGGCCTCGTCGAGTTTGCCGCGATTGAACAGGGTTGCGCCCTTGATCTGCTTGGCGCGCCGGTGATCGGACTGGATCGCCAGCACCTTGTCGGTCATCGCGTCGGCACCGTCATAATCCTTGGTAATGATCGAGAGTTCCGCAAGATCGAGCATCGCCTCGCGATCGTCGTTGTTGATCTCAAGGCCCTTCTTGAGTTCGGCCTTGGCCTGATCGAGTTGGCCCTTCTCACGCATGAGGCGGGCGAGAGAGCGGTGCGCCGACGCGGCGGTCTTGGGTGATGACTTTTCGGCCGGCTTGACTGAGAGCATTTCCTTGAGTTGCTTGTCGTCGATCTTGCCGAGGGCGTGGCGGATGTGGGCGTCAAGCAGCGTCTTGTAATCGTTGCCGTGGAGCGAGATCGCGTTGTCGAGCTTGCCGTCCTTGTTCACGATGACCGTGGTGGGGAAGGCAATCAGCCCGAGTTTTCCGTAGAACTCGCGGTCGGCGTCGAACGCCAGGCTCGCGCTGATGTTCTTTTCCGAGCGTAGTTTCTCGAAGTACGCACGCTGAACGACGTCCGCCGTGAGATGAACCAACTTCACCGGTTCGCCGTTCATCGCCGCGACCACCGCCTGCGAATCGATCGCGGCCAGTTCGGACCGCTTCTGCTCCGCCGACAGGCACACGTACACGATGACCGAGCCCTTGAGGGCGTCGCTGTCGATCACGCTCCCGTCGATCGCCGCCAGTTTGCAGGCCGGAACCATCTCACCCCGTTTCACGTTCCGCAGATCGTCGGCGGATGCCGCCAATGTCAACGAGACGCTGAGCATCGCGGCCGCGATGATCCGGGACATGGGATTCTGAGAACTCATTGGACACTCCTTCGTGCTCGCGGCCTGGCCGCGTTTGGTGTGGATTACTTCTTCGGAGACTCTGTCGGCTTGGCGTCTTGCTCGGGTTTGGTGCCGTCGTTGTCGGGCGGGATGGCTCGAACGCCCGGGATCAGTTCTTCGCCTTTCCAATCCTCACCCGGCTTGCGGGGCGGGTAGACGATCGGGTTGACACGGTTGTACTCCAGCGGCGCGTGGCAGGCCCCGCCGCAACTCCCTCCTTCGGGGAGCGTTTGATACTTCAGCGGGAGTTTCCATCCCGCCGGGCCGTACGGCACCGCGTCGCGGATGTGCTTGTCGCTCGACGCGGCGTGCGCGTCGTGGCAGATACGGCACGACCGACCCTTCTTGTCGCGGTTGACGTGGACGAAGTGCAGGTTGGTGTCGCCGTTGCGGAAGCCGGTCGCGCCGTGTGTTTTCTGGTCCAGCACCAGGTGGCGGTCGTGGCAACTGAAGCACAGGGCGTAGTTGTTCTCGCTGAACGGGTAGTACATCTCGGAGGGGTATTCGTCCTTGAGCAGGCGCTTGTGATCCCCGCCGTGGATGTCGTGGCACTCGACGCACCCGCGCTGCGTGAGGGCGCCGTGCAGGCTCTTGCCCGACTCGATGACCTTCTTCATGTTGACGAGTTTGCTCCCGTCGGGCATGGCGATCGGCTGGTTGTGGCACTCAAAGCACAGGTTCTTGGGCTCGTCCTTCAGGAGCGACACATTGTCGCCGGCGTGCGGGAAGTGGCAGTTGGTGCAGCCGCGCTTGGTCGTTACCGCGGCGTGCTGCGTCGACGCCGATCCCAGTGTGTGGGCGATGTCCTGGTGGCACTCGGTGCAGAGTTTGGAGGGCGACGACAGGAGCAAGCCCGGCTCGTCGGTCGCGTGCGGGCTATGGCAGACGCCGCAATCTCCAAGCACCGGCGCGTGAACCACCGACATCGTGTCGATCTGCATACCGACGCGCACGTGGCACTTCAGGCACAGGTCCCGCCCCTCCGTGTTCAGCAGTTTGGGATACTTCGACATGTGCGGCTGGTGACACGCGCCGCACGCCCCGATCGAGGCCGGTCCGTGCACGCGATCGTGCGCGCCCGTGACGTCCTTGTGGCAGGCGGCGCAGGAGTCGGCGTAGCGATCGCCGCGAAGGAAGCGCGGGTTGTTCCCGCCGTGCGGATCGTGACAGCCGAGGCAGTCGCCCTTGGCGAACGGCTCGTGTGCGAAGAGCCCTTCGGTCTTCTCCGGGGCATGGCACAGCGTGCATGTCTCGTTGCGGTCGCGCGCCGCCTTGAATGAGTGTGTGGCCGGATCGGTCAACTGATGACACGCGTCGCATCCGTTCACCAGGATCGGCCCGTGCAGGTTGGGGCGGTCCTTGATTCCCGGGTGGCATTCGGCGGTGACGCATCCCTCGCGGGGCGTCTCGGTGGTGGGGGGTTGGGCCGTCGAGCCCGTCTTGTCCAGCGTGGGATTCTTGATCTGCGCGGTCGCGGGCGTCGCCAGCCACAACGCGCCGAGCAACGCCGCCACAACAACCCTCGACGTGCGTGCGATCATGGCTTGCCTCCCTTGAGTTTGGCGCCGGTCCCGCCCGGGAGGCGGCTGTAGCGCAGCGGCTCGTGGCACGCGCCGCCGCAGCTCCCGCCGTCTTCACGCAGCGTGAACTTCATGGGCATGTGCCATCCAGAACCCTCGAAGTTGATGGTCTTGGCGATCAGGCGCGGATCACCGACTGAATGCACGGCGTGGCACGACGCGCACCCGCGGACCTTGTCGTCGCTGGGGGTCAGGTGCACCGCGTGCAGGTTGCGATCGCCGTCGCGGAACTGCGTCGCCAGCGGGTCCGTCGCCAGCGCCGGGTCGTGGCACGAGAAGCACAGCGAGAAGTTCGCCGCGTCGTACACGCCCATCGGCACCTTCTCCGCGACGCCGCGCAGCAGTTGGGCGTGGCTCCCGCCGTGAACGCTGTGGCACCCCGCGCACTCCTGGTGCCCCTTCACCTCGTGCAACGGCGCCTGATCCGCGAGATCCGACATCGACGCGACCATCCGCCCGTCCGCGGCCTTGACCTCCTTGCTGTGGCACGACAGGCAGATCGCCGCCTGGTCGCTCCGCAAGAGGTTGCCGCGGTCCGCGCCGTGCGGATCGTGGCAGCGCACGCACCGCTCGCCCTTGAGCACCGCGTCGTGCGACACCTTCGCGCCCGCGATCGTTTCGCCCACGTCCTTGTGGCACGACACGCACAAGTCGCGCGCCGGCGCCGTCAGCATCCCTTTCTGGGGCGCGGTGTGCGGCGAGTGGCACGCCAGGCACGAGCCCTCGACCTTTGCGTGCGAATGGAGCGATTGCTTGGTGTGGTCCACCGTCGCCGGGTGGCACGAGCGACAATTGTCCTCGAGCGTCGCGGTCCGCAACAGGCCACGTCGGTCCGATCCGTGCGAATCGTGGCACAATTCGCACCGATCATCCGCGTATGGGGTGTGCGTCACGAGCCCCTCGCTCCGCGGGTGGCAGGTCGAGCACGTCTCACGCACCGTCTTGGCGCGGAGCAGGTCGTTGGTCAGCGCCGCGTGCGGGTCGTGGCACTCCAGGCACGCGTTGTCCGTCATGGCGGCGTGCTGCACGCGCGTGTGCCATGTCGTGTCGTGGCACGACGAGCACAATTCGCCCTTGTCGCGCACCAGCGGGAAGACATGCCCGCCCGAATCGGGCTTGTGGCACGATGCGCAGTCGCCCTTGGCGATCGGCGTGTGCAGCCACGGCGTTGCGCCGCGCATCGCGTGGCACTCCGCCGTGACACACCCGTCGGCGAACGTCACCACCTTGGTCGGGCGCGGCGCCGGGATCGCCGCCGGCACGATCAGCGGGGCTTCCTGCGTCGCGACCGGTGTCGGCGTCGGCACGATCTCGGGCGGCTTTGCGCGGAACTTCCACCATCCCAGCCCGGCGACGGCACCCGCGCCGATCAGCGCGCACAACGCGATGACCAGGCGTGGCCTGGCACGGTAGATCGCGTGAACTCGCAGCATGATGGCCCGAACCGGGCGCATGGGAAACTCCGTTTAGGTCAGGCCGCCGATCAGGATGAGGCCAAGGAGCAGCAATCCGAATCCGACGGATACGACGGCGATGAAGAGGATGAGTGGACGCTTGCCCGGGTCGGGGGCCTTGACGCGGAGGGCCTCGAGTTTCCCGCCCTGGACGAGGCGTTCGTATTCTTCGGGGCGCGTGTGCTTCAGTTCCTCCTCGGGCATGGTGCCGGTGAAGATCACCGGGTCGACCGGGAATGTGCCGGGGCGCAGGTGGGCGTTGAAGAAGTGGATGGTGAAGATGAAGCCGATGGCCAGCAGCGCCTCATAGCCATGCACGATCATCGCGACGTTGAAGAGCCAGCCTGGCAGCAACTTCGACGCGAGTTCCGGGAACCAGAGGAGCGCGCCCGAACCGCCGATGATCATCGAGCCGCCCACCTCCGCCCAGTAATCGAACTTCTCCCAGTATGTCCAGCGATCCAGGCGCGGCGGGCGTTTGCGGAAGAGGAACCAACCGAACATTCCCGTGATGTCCTTGGCGTCCTTCCAGCGCGGCACCATGGAGTTGGGCCCGAAGATCCAGTCCTTCGCCGGCACCGATCGCATGAAGAAGCGGCGTGCCAGCACCGTGAAGTGCAGCGCGAAGTTGATGATGAGCAGGATGGCGAAGAAGCGATGCCACAAGCCAGCGGCCTCGATGCCGCCCATCAGCCGCGCCATCGTGTGCGCCCAGCCTTGGTCGTTGAAGATCAGCGGGATGCCGGTTGCCGTCAGCCCGAAGAACGTGAGCGCCACCAGTGCGTGGTTGACACGATCGACGAACGTGAAGCGTGTGATCTGCGTCTCGGCGTGCCCGTGATGAGCGCCCATGTGGGCCTTCTCGCGCCTGGCGCGGAAGAACCACAGGAGTGTGTGGATCCCAAAGAACGTGAAGACCGCGCTCATCATGATCATGAAGTACAGCCACACCCCGTGGAGCACCGGATAGTGCTTGGCGTCACGGAAGTTCGCGTGCGGATCGAACTGCACGAACTGCTCGTTGGCGGCGGGGTGGCACGCGGCGCACGTCTGCACCAGGTTTTCCTTCGACACCTTCGACGCCGGGTCCTTCAGGGGCAGGATGTCGTGCGCGCCGTGGCAGTCCGAGCACCGGGCTGCTCGCTTGCCGCCCAACTTTGTCACCTGCCCGTGATAACTCTCCGCGTAGGTCTGGTAGTAGGTCCCGACACGTCCTTTGGCGTTGTCCGGGCTGTCGTGGCAGCGTCCGCACTCACCCACAATGTCCTGCATGAACCCGGATTCGGCCTCGACCGAGATCCCGTGCGCCGTATGACAATCCGTGCACACCGCCGCGCTCCCGGGCTTCCGGGCGTTCCGCATCCCGTGCACGCTCTTTTCGTACACCTCCATGATGCCCACGTGGCAACGTCCGCACGTCTGCGGCACGTTTCCGCGGTGGACCTTCGACACCGGGTCCTTCGATGGCTTCACGCCGTGCGCGCCGTGACAATCCGCGCAGGTGGCGGCCATGGGGAGGCCGGCCTTATCGATCGCCCTGGCGTGCGTCGAGCCCAAGTAGGTGTCGATGCGGTTCTTGCCGCCCGGGGTTGTCGGCGCGGGCGAGTGCTTGGCGTGGCAATCGCCGCACAGGTGGAGCGAGTTGAGTTTGTTCGAGCCCGCCCGGCGGTCCGAGATCTTCAGGATGTCGTGCCCGCCGTGGCACGACGCGCACGTCGGCGCCAGCGGGTCCTTGGCCTCAAGCGCCTCGTGGTGCGAACTCCCCATGTACTGCGTGTACTCATCCGTGTGGCACTTGGTCGCGCACGTCGCTTTCTGCAGCGTGGCTGCGTGCGGTAGCCCCGCCGCATCCTCGTGGCACTCGATGCACCGCAACTCCGCGTGCGGCCCGCCCACCAGCGCGTCGGGCTTTACATACAGCCCCGGACGCTTCGCCGGCTCATTGCCCGTGAGGCCCGACACGTTCGCTGGCGTCGTCGGGACGACCACCGCCGCGTCGTTGGAGAGGAGCGTGCCCACCATCGAGCGACGCTCCGCCGGGCCCAGGTCGCCGATCGCCGCCTGCCCGTGGCACTGGAGGCAGCGCCGATCAGCCGTCGCGTTGGGAACGGAGTTCTGCGCCAGCGCCGGCGCGCCCAACAGGAGCAGCGCCGCCCACGCCGCCCAACGAGCCGGCGACCGCGCCCATCCGCGCGCGCGGGGCTGGGTCGCGTGTCCGCCGCTGGTCGATCTGTTCTGGGTCGCGTTCATGGGTCGCCTGTCGATCGAGTGTGTTGAAGCGGGTTGCCGCCGGGGACCGGAGCGTCATGGCGCCGAGAGCAGGCGTGATGACATGGCGTAGACGATGAGCACAAGGAGGATCAATCCGATGCCGAACGCGATGAAGCCCAGTGGGTGGATGACCTTCCGCCACTGGAGCCACTCGTCGCTCGAGCGGATGCTGTCCAGACGCCCCGCCGCGACCAGCCGGTCGTACCAGCGACGACGCTCGTGCAGCATCTCGGTTTTGCTGATCCGCCCGGAGAAGATCACCGAGTCGATCGGGAACTTCTCGGGGCGGAAGTGAACGTTGAAGAAGTGGAACGCGAAGATGAAGCCCGCGGCCAGGAGCGCCTCGTCGCTGTGGATGATGAGCGCCACGTTGATGATCCACCCCGGGATGAACTTCGTGAAGGTCTCGGGGAACCACATCACCAGCCCCGAGACACCGATCATCGCCACGCCCCAGAAGACCGCGAGATAGTCGAACTTCTCCCAGTAGGTCCACTTGTCGAACTGCGGCTGCGGGCCCTTGCCGAAGAACCACTTCTGGTGCGCCCACCAGTCTTTCACGTCCTGGATGTGCGGGTATGGCAGGTCGGGCCCGAAGACCACGGAGATGATCTGCTTGATCGTGACCTTGCCCTTGGCCGGGTCCTTGAACTGCGAGCGGTTGACATACCCGCGACGGAACAGGCTCCCTATGTGGAGCGTGAAGTAACTGAATGTGATCACCGCGCCCAGGCGGTGCAACTGCGCCGCCGCCTCAACGCCGCCGATCCACTTCATCACTTCGTGCGCCCAGGTGGTGTAGTAGAACTTCAGCGGCATGCCGGTCGCGACCAGCAGGAGGAAACTGGTCATCACCAGCACATGCAGGAAGCGATCGAAGGGCTTGAAGCGGACATAGTGCTCGGGGTCCTTGGCGCACGCGGCCTTGATCTTCTTGAACGCCTGGCGGTCGCGGACGTAGATATACACCGAGCGAGCCAGCCAGAGGATCGTGTGCGCGCCGAAGAACAGGAATGTGCCAACGACGATCATCGTCATGAAGATGAACGTCCAGTAGAGCGTCGGGTAGAGTTTGCGGTTGGTGTGGTCCGCGTGGGCGATGTAGTCGGTGAACTTCGCGGTTGCAGTCGGGTGACACTGCTGGCAGGTCTTGAGTTTGGCGTCGCCGAACAGGCGGCTCTTGGGGTCCTTGATCGGGACGATGTCGTGGTGCCCGTGGCAGTCATAGCACGCCGCCACTTTCGGCAGGCCCAGTTCAAGCGCCTTGCCGTGGAACGTCTCGCGGTAGTGCTCGATGCGGTCCTCGTGGCACTTCCCGCATCGATCGCCCGACGCCAGTTTGAACGAAACCTGGTCAGGCTGGATGATCTCGTGCGCCGTATGGCAGTCGGTGCACACCGGCGCTTCTTTCTTCCCCTCGGCCGCGAGTTGCCCGTGGTAACTCTGCTTGTAGATGTTCAGGATGCCTACGTGGCAGCGGCCGCAGGTGTTGTAGACATTCGCGCGGTTGACGGGGGACTGCGGGTCGCTGACCGGATGCACCGCGTGGGCGCTGTGGCAATCGGCGCAGGTGGGGGCGGCAACCAGCCCGGACTGGGCGATCGCCTTGCCGTGCGCACTGTTCAGATACGCCTCGATGTGCTTGCGCGGCGCATAGCCGCTCGGCGTGTTCTTCAGGTGCTTCTCGTGGCACTCCGCGCACAGGAAGATGCTGTTCAGGCGGTGCTGCGGGCTCTTGGTGTCGCTGACCGCGACGATCTTGTGCCCGCCGTGGCACGATGAGCACGTCGGGGCCAGGGGGTCGCCCTTCTTCAGGGCCTCAAAGTGCGCACCGGTGGGGAAGGCGTCGGCCTCCTTCTGGTGGCAGGCCGTCGCGCACGTCTTGGTGTTGAGTTTGGGCTCGTGCGGGAGTTTGGCGGCGTCCTCGTGGCAGTCGACGCACTTGTTCTCCCGGTGAACGCTGTCTGCCAGCGCATCGGAGGTGATGAACAGGTTGGGACGCGTCGGCGGTTCATCGCCCTTGAGCAGCGAGGTGTCGCCCGCCTTCACAGGGAGCGACGAGGAGGTGTCGTTGGGGTCAAGGAGCGTTCCCACCATGGAGCGCCGCTCGGCCGGGCTGAGGGTTCCGATCTTTTCCTGGCCGTGGCATCGAAGACAGCGACGGTTTGCCGCGTCGCGCTCCGCCGTGTCAACTCCCTGGGCGAACGCCGGGGTCACCGTCATCCCGACAATCAGGGCGGCCAACCACCCCAGCACTCGTGAGCCGCCGCGCCGCCCATGGCGCCTCTTCTGGCTGTTCTGATTCTCGATGGGCCGCGGTTGAAGTTTGTTGAGCGTCATGCATCGCCCCGTCGGCGGGTGGGCGGGATTCACGCTCCTGGCGTCCTCGCCAACCAGCCACGCGCACGCCCGGCGCAAGAGAGCGCACCCCGGGCCTGCACGGCCAAACAAAGTGCAACATTCGTGCCAGTCATCTGACCTTGAGCATCCATCGAAAACCCGTTGTGATAAGCACTTCCAGTTGTTCAATTGACAGCCATTCTCATCGTTGGGAGATTCACTCCCGCGGGCGTCCGAAAATTGATAATTCGTTTTCGTTCGCGCGCGCGATGGTCGCATCAATGCGCAATTTTGATCGACCCGGACTGGAGCAATGGCAGCAGCAGATTGGCGGCCCCGCCGTGCTCGACGATCTTGCCGTTGACGACACGATCGATATTGACACCCGTAAATTCAAAGTGTTTTCCGGTCGGCTTGATGCCGATCCACTCGCCATGCTGGGTGCCGATCGCGGTAACGCAGCTGGCGACCCACTCGCCCTCGGCGATCTGCTGATCGACGCGCACCACCAGGTCGGGATAGGTGTGACGCACGCCCAGCACGTGCTGCTTCGCGCCGTCGATGCCGAGTTCGAAACGCTTGCCCTCGTGCACCTCGGCGTAGTTGGGCGCGATGAACTGCTCGATCAGTCCGATCGCCCCCGTGCTCACCACATCCGAGTAGTACCGGCGAACCACACGCTTGTTGTCTTCAAGGCTCATGTGTGACTCCGTTCAAGCCACTCACGATTGAAACACAGACTGAAGAGGAATCAAACGGCTGTCGAATCAGTGAAACTCGGCCGCCGTTGATCTCACGCGGACTACGGCTCGATTCCCTGATACATCACTCTGTTCTTCGACCGAATACCAAATCATCAACGCCGAATACCGCTTCTTCCTTTCCGATGCCCGATGCCTGATGCCTTCTTCAAAGACCACGGGCCGAGGCGAAGCTCGAACGGAGCTCCGCATCGGCCCGCGGGGCGCGTCAGTGTGAACGCCTTAGTGCATCGATGAGCTCGGCGCCAGGTTCTTCACCAGTTCGCCGACCACCGCCTTGGCATCGCCGAACAGCATGTACGTCTTGTCGAGGAAGTAGAGTTCGTTGTCGATACCCGCAAAGCCCGGGTTCTTGCTGCGCTTCACCGCGAACACCGCCTTGGCCTTGTCCGCGTCGATGATCGGCATGCCATAGATCGGGCTTGCCTTGTCGTGACGCGCACACGGATTCACGACGTCGTTGGCGCCCAGCACCAGGCACACGTCGCACTGCGGCATGTCGGGGTTGATCTCGTCCATCTCCACCAGGTCGGTGTATGGGATCTCCGCCTCGGCCAAGAGCACGTTCATGTGCCCCGGCATGCGCCCCGCGACCGGGTGGATCGCGAACTTCACCGACACACCCTTCTTCTTGAGTTGGTCATAGAGTTCGCGCACCTTGTGCTGCGCCTGCGCCACCGCCAGGCCGTAGCCCGGGACGATGACCACCAGGCTCGCCTGCTCCATGATCGCCGCCGCGTTCTCGGGAGTGTCGGGCTTGTACTGCTTCTGCTCGCCGCCCGCGGCCTTGGCCTGCACCTGTCCGAACGCGCCGAAGAGCACGTTGCCGAACGAGCGGTTCATGGCCTTGCACATGATGATGGCGAGGATGAGGCCCGAAGACCCGTCCAGCGCGCCTGCGATGATGAGGAGCTTGTTGTCGAGCACGAAGCCCATCGCCACCGCCGACAGACCGGCGTACGAGTTCAGGATCGCGATGACCGTTGGCATGTCGGCGCCGCCGATGGGCAGCACCAGCATCGGGCCAAAGATCAGCGACAGCACGATCACGCCGCCGAAGTAATACGGCGCCATGGGCGCGGTCGGGTTCATCACGATCATCACCGCGAGCACGATGGCCCCGATGGCCGCGATGCCGTTGACCAGGTTCTGGCCCGGGTACACCCACGGACGCTGCGGGATCCACTTGACTTCCTGGAGTTTGCCCGCGGCGATGACGCTGCCCGTGAAGGTCAGATAGCCCAGCACGATCTCGACCAAGAGGGCCGAGACGCGGAACGGCGTCATCTCGTGGTGCAGGTTGGCGTCAAGGAACCAGCGGAAGAACTCCGCCGTGCCGACCAGGCCCGCCGCCAGACCGCCGAACGCGTGCGATACGGCCGTTCGCTGCGGAACCGCGGTGATCGGAACGTTCGCCAGTTTCATGCCCGGGAAGATCGACAGCAGCACCGGCGCCAGCACCCACAGGTGCTGCGTCACGTTGCCGCCGGCCCAGGTGGCCAGGATGGCGGCGGTCATGCCCCACACGCCCGCGAACACGCCCTTGCGGGCGGTCTTGGGATCGCTCATCCAGTGGAGCGAGAAGATGAACAGGGCCATCGCCAGCACATAGGCCAGTTCGACGATGTACTTCAGCGCGTTGCTGCTGCGGAAGTCGTCCAGGACCGATGCGAGAAGGAGGGTGGTATTCATTTAGGCCTTTCCTCCTTCCGTCTTGAACATCTTGAGCATGCGGTCGGTGATCATGAAGCCCGAGATGATGTTCGTCATCGAGGCGAACACCGCGACCGAGCCCATGATCCGCACCGACAGCGGAGTCTCAGGAGACGACGCGCCCGCCACCATGATCGAGCCGACGACGGCGATCGCGGAGATGGCGTTGGTGAGCGACATCAGCGGGGTGTGCAGCAGGCGCGACACGCGCCGGATGGCGCCGATGCCGATGAAGGTCGCCAGCATGAACACCGTGATCATCGAGATGTAATACAGGCCCGTCGAGGCGTCGGGGGCCGGAGCGCCCGTCGCCTCCTGGCTCGCCAGGGCCGGCGCGCTGGCGAAGGCCAGGGCCGATGCCGCGGCGACGCAGCGGACGGGTGTGAGTGAGGATCGCATCGAATCTCCTTTCAACTCGGGCTTGCATGGGCTCAGGCCCATCGCCCGGGCGGTGGGGCGGGTGGCCTACGCGCGGGCCGCGGCTTCCTTGGTCTTGGCGTGCGTGATCTGCTTCTCGTGGGTGATGAGCGCGCCCGCGAGAATGTCGTCCTTGAGGTCGAACTGGAACTTCTTGTCCTTCCAGAACGCCATCAGGAAGTTGAGCAGGTTGCGCGACCACAGCAGGCTGGCGTGCGTCGGCATCGTCGCCGGCAGGTTGAGCGGTGCGCAAATCGTCACGCCGTTCTCGACCACGGTGCGCCCGGGCTGCGAGAGTTCGCAGTTGCCGCCGCCGTCGGCCGCCAGGTCCATGATGACCGAACCCGGCTTCATCTTGCGGACCATGTCGGCCGTGATGATCTTGGGCGCGAACACGCCGCCGATCAGCGCGGTGCTGATCACCACGTCGACCTGCGAACACTGCTCTGCCAGCATCTCGCGCTGCTTGAGTTTGTTCTCTTCCGAGAGTTCCTTGGCGTACCCGCCGCCGGCCTGGGCCGTCTGCCCAAGGTCGATGCCGACGTACTTGGCGCCCACGCTCTCGATCTGTTCCTTCACCTCGGGGCGGACGTCCGTGGCGAACATGTTCCCGCCCAGACGCTTGGCCGTGGCGATCGCCTGCAGCCCCGCCACGCCGGCGCCGATCACGAAGATCTTGGCGGCAAAGACGGTGCCCGCCGCCGTCATGAACATCGGGAAGTACTTGGACAACTCGGCCGCGGCCAGGAGCACGCCCTTGTACCCCACGATATTCGCCATCGACGACAGCGTGTCCATCGCCTGGGCCCGCGTGGTGCGCGGGATGGCGTCGGTCGAGAACGACGTGACGCCCCGATCCGCCAGCGCCTGCATCACGCGCGGGTAGCGCGTGGGCATGAGCGAACTGAGCAGCATCTGCCCCGGCTGGAAGAGTTCGATCTCGTTGCGGCCGCTGTCCGAGGTCGGGATACCGACCTTCAGCACCATGCCCGCACCTTCGACGACCTTCGCCGCGGACGACTCGATGGTCGCGCCCGCTTCCTTGTAAAGGTTGTCACCATAGAACGCGTTCTCACCCGCGCCGGCTTCGACGCAGATGGAGAACCCCGCGGCGGAGAGCTTCTTGACCGACTCGGGCACCAAGGCCACTCGTCGCTCACCCGCCGCCGTTTCCCGCAACACCGCGAGTTTCATGTGTACCTCGCTGAACAGGACCCAAGATGCCTGCCCGAAACTCGCTGATCATGGATCGGACTGAGCACCCAATCCGCGATCTGTTTCGGACAAGTCGATCCGAATGTCTACGAGTATACACACCACTCCGGCCCTGTCTCAAGCCGCCACGTGAATTCGCCACATTGATGAAAACTCGTGGCCGAGGTGTCCGCGCCGCCCGATCGCTCGCAAGTTCGGCGCGCGATCAGTCTTTGATGGCATAGCGATCGCGCGCGGGCGACCTGAGGCCTATCCACTCGCCTCTTGCCTGATTTCATGGGATCGGCGCACCGGCGTGGGCACGCGAACCGAGCCTGATGTGCCGAGCATCTGGTGTGTTTCCGGGCCCGCATGATCGGGGTTCGATGGTGCGAACGTGGTGCGAGCATCCCGGCGCGCAAATCACGCTCGGGTCAGGGAATAGCGGCGAGCGTCTATAATAGAAGACTCAAGAGTCCATTGCTCAAATTTATATCGCCCGCTTGGAATTTATCGCGCGGAGAGAACCAGCGTAAATCGAATGTTCAGTGCCCGCCGGCTTCGCCGTGACCTTCGGACTTCTTGGCTGGCTTGGCCGCTGGCTTGGCCGCTGGCTTGGCCGGAGGTTTGGCTGGTGCTTTCGGCTTTTCGTGTCCACCGCCGGGCGCTTCGTGTCCGCCGGACTTTGCCGCCGGTTTGGAGGCAGACTTCTCGTGCCCACCGCTGGCCTTGGCGTGGCCTTCATCCTTTTTCGGAGCGGCCTTTTTCGCCGGTTTTTCGCCGTGACCACCGCCTTCACCGCCCTCGCCCGAGTTCTCTACCACGCGGATCGCCGCGGCGGGAACGAAGGGCGGGGCTGGCGTGTGCAGGACGAGCACATAGAACCACACACATGCCCCGAGGAATGCCGTCCAAAGCCCAACCCAACCGATGGTGTCGCGCGTGGCGGTATTGGCATGTTTCAGCGGTACGGACGCCAGCGCCAACGCCGAGAGTGCCGCGTTGCCACCGAGCGAGACCGCCTTGGCCGTGAGTTTCTTGATCGTGCCCGGGCCCTTGGGTTCGACCGCGGCGGTCGCGGGCTCGGCCTCGGCGGCGGGCGGCTCGTCGTGAACCTTGGCCGCCGGTGCTTCGACCGGCGCTTGCGTGGCCGCGACAGACTCGGATGTGGGCTTGGGTTCGACCGCGGCGGTCGCGGGCTCGGCCTTGGCGGCGGGTGATTCCACGCTTGTCGCTGTGGTCTCTACCTTGGCGGCAGCGGCCTCGAGTTCTGCGTTGAGCGAATCGATCGCGCCGGTCGCGTCACTGGACTCGGCGGGAGCGGGCTCCTGGACCTCGAGTGTCTCGACCGCGAGTTCCTCGCCAGCCTGCTGCCCCGCCTCGTCGGCCCCCGACAGAAGACTCTCCAGTTGATCCGCCAACTCCGGCACTGACTCTCCCGCCTCCGTGGCCCCCGTATTAGGCGGGGACGCGACCACTGTTTCCGCGCCGGAAGGCTCCGCTCCATCCGTTGCCTCACCAGTGGATACCTCAGGGGCGTTTTCATCGGCGGCAGATTCTGCCGAGTTGATCGAAGTGCCGGGGATTTGCCCCAAGTTGTTTTCCGGGGTCGGTGCCTCGTCGGGCACAGGTCTTTCACTGGGATGTAGTGGGTTTCCCTCGGGTGACGGTGGGGTGTGTGTCGTAAGTTGCGTTTCTGAGTCGAGGATGGTCTCTGGCGTTTCGTCCGCGGGCACCGAATCCGAAAGCGGGCCATGTGGGACTTCGGGCGTGGCGGGCGCTTGGGCCGTGGCGGCCAATGCGTCCTCGCCCATGCCGGTGTCGGCGATCGGTGTGTCGAGCGCGATACCCGGCGCCTCTGCGGGCTTGGGAACGGGCTTGCCGTCGTCGAGGAGTTCGGTCCCTGTGAACGCGGGCTTTGGCTTGGCCTTCCGGGTCTCGATCTCGTCGACGCTCACGGCGCCGTCATCTGTGATGACCTTGCCCGCGGCCATCTGGGCCAGCAGTTCGTCGACGTTTTCGTCGAGCGGGTCGCGCTTCGGGTTGGAGTCATGCTTGCTCATGGGCGCACAGGACCTTCATCGACCGTGCAGCACGATAACTCAAGCAAGCCCGTCCGGACAGGGACTTCCGCCTCAAATCGGGCCCTCGAGGCGCACGAATCAGGGCGATTCCCGGGGGGTATTCCCGGCCTGATAATCTTCCGGCATGTCACTCCATCGCGTCATGCTCGAATCTGTCCCGGAACGCGCGGCTGTCATCAGCGGCGACGAGGCGCACCACGCCCTGCGTGTGAAACGGCTCAACGTGGGCGATCGCATCGAACTGCTCGACGGGCGTGGCGTGCGAGCGCTGAGCGTGATCAGCGAGACGCGGAAAATCGGGAAGCAGGGGTGGGAGATCGGTGTATCGATCGAGCGACTGGAGCACGAGGCGCGGGAGGTGCCGTCGCTTCATGTGCTGACGGGCGTGCCCAAGGGTGAGCGGTTCGAGATGCTGGTCGACCAACTCTCGCAGGTCGGCGCGGCGTCGTGGGCGATGCTGCGCAGTCAGCACGCGACGGTCGATCCGAGCGAACATCGCATCGATCGGCTGACGCGCATCGCCTGCGAGGCGAGCAAGCAGTGCGGGCGCGCGTGGTCGCTCATGATCGAGCCCGAGCGCTCGTTCGATGATGTGCTGCGCGAGCGGGCGGCTTCGAGCGCGCCCGGCGCGAGCCCGAGGGCCTGCGTGGTGGCCCACGTGAACGGCGGTGAGTATCGCGCGACGGGAGCAGAGGAGATCACGCTCTTGATTGGGCCGCAGGGCGATTGGTCGGAGCGAGAACTTCGTGCGGCACGGGATGCGGGCGTGCAGATTGCGACGTTCGGGCGGCACGTGATGCGGGTGGAAACCGCGGCGTCGGCGGCGTCGTCGTGTATCTTGTACGCCGAACGCGTCGCGCGAGGAGAGACCCGATGAAGAACATGCTCGGTTCGCTGCTGGCCGGTGTTGTGATGGCATCGGTGTCGTGTTTCGCCTGCGCGCAGAACGCGGCGAACGTCGGCGCACCCGGCGTTGCCACATCGAGCGATCCGCGCGAGCAGGCGAGGGCGATGGCGGCCCGAGCGGCGGCGTGGCTTCGCACGCAGCAGGATGCGGGCGGCGGATGGAGTATTCCAACGAACGGGCCGGTGTATCCAGCGATCAGCGGGCTGGCGCTGGCGGGGCTCGTGAACGAGCCCGGGGCGAGCGCGAAGGACGACGCGATCAGGCGCGCGGTCGGCTTCATCGTGAAGTACCAGCAGCCCGACGGCGGGATCTACGACAAGGTGATGCCGAGTTACAACACGTCGATCTGTGCCGCCGCGCTGGCCAAGGTCGATTCGCCCGACGCCAGGGAAGCGACGAAGCGTGCGATCGAGTTCCTGAAGCAGATCCAGTACGGCGAGGCGGCGGTGAGCAGCGCGGGCGGGCCCGAGGCGGCGGAGGCGGTGGGCCCCGACCATCCTTTCTATGGAGGATGGGGCTACGGCAATCGCGGTCGCCCCGATGTTTCCAACACGCACTTTGCGCTCGAGGCGCTGCACGAGGCGGGCGTGCCAGAGAGCGACCCCGCGTTCAGGCGCGCCGTGGCGTTCCTGCAGCGCATGCAGATGATCGAGACGACGCCCGACGGCACGAAGGTGAACGACCAGGCGTATGCCAAGGGCTCGAAGCAGGGCGGGTTCATCTATGCGACGGCGGTGAACAAGGACTCGGTGGGGCAGGGGCAGAGCTTTGCGGGCGAGATCGTGGAGAGCCAGTCCGGGCCGCCCGGGTGCGAGGCGGTGTTCATGCTGGACAAGAGCGTGAAGGACGGCCTGACGCGCGAGGACGCGAACACCAGGCTGGAGGCGGCGGCGAAGAACAACGCCGGATTAGCGGGCGGGTTCATGGTTGTGATGGGGGCGACAGGCGACGGCAGAACATCGCGCGAGATCACGGTGCGTGCGCCGATGACGGACGAGGAGAAGTTCCGCGCGGCGATCGCGGGCGCGTTCGCGGATGTGCTGGGGGAGAAGCCTTCGCTGTCGGTGCGGCGGATCGAGGCGTGGCGGGGCGTGAGCCGCCTGCGAGCGTACGGCACGGTTTCGTACGCGGGGTTCAAGAGTTATCTGTACGCGAGCCTGTCCAGGAACGATCCGCGCGTGCTGGCGGTGAAGGAGTGGGTGTCGCGGAACTACACGCTGGATGAGAACCCGGGAATGGGGACCGACGGGCTGTACTACTACTTCAACGTGTTCGCTCCGGCGCTTGAGGCCAACGGCGAGGAGATGCTGCGCGTGATCGCGGCGGATGGGACCGCGATCCGGCGTAATTGGCGGGCGGACCTGGTGACGAGGCTCGCAACGCTGCAGGACGCGGACGGTTCGTTCCGATCGGTCGATGATCGCTGGCTGGAAGACAACAAGGTGCTGATCACGGCGTATGCGCTGCGGGCGCTGCAGCACGCGGGGCGGTAGGCATCGGGTTCATGCGTCGCGCCGCGCCCATGAAACAAGGCCCGCGCGGCATCGCGCGAGCCTTGGTGATAACCCCCACTCGATCTCTCATCGTCGGGCTGCGCACGTGGTCGCGGTGCGCTACTTCTTGAGCGTGATCTTCACATGGACCGTCTCGCCGGGGTGAACCGGCGCGAGCGCATGCCCACGCCCCATGCCTTGCTTGCCCGCCTCAAGGTGGTAGCGTCCCGGGCGAACGTCCCTGAACACGAAGTGACCTTCGGCGTTGGTGCGGGCGTGCGCGATGATCTTCTCGCCGTGCTTCAGCACGACGCGTGCATCGGCGACAGGCGTGCCGTCGGCGTCGACCACCGTGCCGACGATCTTGCCAAGCGCGGGCTGCGCGACGGCGCTGTTTGGTGTCGCCAGCATGAAGACGCCGACGATCGCCGCGATGAGGAGGGACAGGAAATTCCGTTTGGTCATGGGTCGTGCTCCGGCGCGAGGGGTGTGGCAACGACACACCCCGGCGCACTTCGATGCAAGTGCGAACCAGCCATTCGGGGTATGCCGTTGTGCTCGTGCCGACAGCCAAACGCCGGCGAGTGTTGTTCTATTTCACCGGCGGATACGAAAAGTAGTTGCGGAACAAACCATGAATCCGCAAGTCGGGACGAGCCGATCCGAATCAGCAACCGGCGAGACACCTCGGGGGTATACTCCGGGCACTCGTGGGAACCGATCAAACGCCGACCTGCGGCGGCGTCCCCGGCAAGGGTTTGCCCGGAGGACGGTCTGGAACATCAGTTCATGATTCAGAATCGCAAGAAAGGAATCGTCATGCCGGTCGCCACCCTTCGCACCCGGACGCTCTGTTTCTCCGCCGCCGCCCTGGCCCTGCTGGCCGGGCAGGCCCGCGCCGATCTGCCGCCCGCGCTCGACCGAGCCCCGGCGAACGTTCCGGTCGTTGTCGCCGTGCGGAACGCCGACAAGTTCGTGACGAGCCTCGACAATCTGATCAAACTTGTCGCGCCCAACGCCAACGCCGAGGGCGGCGAGATGCTGGGCGAGATCCGCACCGCGCTGGCGTACCAGGGAGTCAAGAAGGACGGGTCGTTCGCCATCGCGGTGACCTCGATGCCCAAGCCGCCCGCCGCCGACGCCGGCATGGTCGAGCAGGAAGAGCCCGACGCCGTTGTGCTCATCCCCGTCTCTGACGCGGCCGGGTTCATCAAGGGCATGGGCGGCGAGGGCGCCAAGGGTGTCGTTGAACTCAAGGGACCCAAGGACGCCAAGGACTGGGAAGGCCCGGCGTTCGCGAAGGACATCGGCGGCGGATATGTCGCGATGGGCAAGAAGAAGGACGCCGTCGAGAAGTTCGAGGGCAAGGGCGGCAACCTGGCGGCTCACAAGACCGCGCTGGGCGCTCAGGGCAATAAACTGGCCGACCATTCCGACGTGCTGATCATCGCCAACATGCCGCTCCTGAGCGAGCAGATCAAGGCCGGCATGGACCAGAGCATGCAGCAGATGTCGATGATGGCCGCCATGGCCGGTGGCGGTGCAGCCGAAGGTCAGGACCCCACCAAGAACATCAAGGAAGCCGTCGAAGGGTACATGCGTGACGCGACCGTGGGCATCGTCGGCGTGGGCATCGACGACGGCGGGATATGGCTGGACTTCGGCTCTCAGTTCAAGGAAGGCTCTGAATGGGCGGGCATCTGCCAGGGCAAGGGCAAGCCCGGCGCGCTCTTGGCCGCCCTGCCCAATCAGCCGTTCCTCTTCGCTCTGGCCGCCGACACCAGTTCCGCCGGCGTGCGTTCGCTCCTGAAGAAGTTCACCGCCATGGGCATTCAGCAGGGCCAGGCGCCCGGCATGATGGACACCATGATGGGGATGATGGACAAGATCACCGGCACGTCGATGATGATCGGGGCGACGCCCTCGATCATGGGCGGCGGGTTGCTCGCCAACAGCGTGCAGTACATCTCCACCACCGACGCCGCCGCGTACACCGGCGCGATGAAGAAGTCCTTCGAGGAGATGAACGGCAAGACGATCTCCGGCACGACGATCCAGTCCAAGTACGAGCCGGCCGCCGTTGACGTCGGCGGCACCAAGGTCGACCGCTGGTCCATGCTCATGCAGGTCGACCCAAACTCGCCCACCGGCATGCAGATGCAGCAGGCCATGATGATGATGTACGGCATGGGAGGTGGGCCCGCCGGGTTCATGTCCACCGTCGACAACGCCGTCATCCTCACCTTCGCGAACAACACCCCGCTGATGACCATGGCCCTCGACACCGCCAAGAAGAAGAACGGCGTGTCCGAGGACGCCGGCCTCAAGGCCGTCGGCGCCAAACTCCCCGCCGATCGTCACGTCGAGATGTACCTGGGAACCAAGTCGCTCATTGAGACCATCAACGGCTTCATGGCGATGATGGGCGGCGGCGCGACCTACACGCCCCCGGCCGACCTGCCCCCGATCGGCATGGGCGCCGCGATGGACAACGGCGGGATCCAGTTCCGCACCTTTGTCCCCACCGGCGTCTTCAAGGCCGCCGGCGAGATGGTCAAGGCGATGGAAGCCGCCCAGAAGGGCGAGATGGGCGAAGAGGGCGAGGCCCCCGCGCCGGGCGACAACAACGGCAAGCCGTCTCGGTTCTGAGATCGAGCGCCGACGTCCACGGCTTTGCATGAGATTCCGCAAAGGCCCGCCCTTGAGAGGGCGGGCCTTTTTCGTGCGTGGTATGCGGACCCGGACGGCGCCGATCCGGAGTCTGGGGCGGCGAGCGGCTCGCGCGAGCCTGGCACGCACGATCACCCGACGCTTGATGATGCCGCATGGTCCACGTCCGCCTCACTCCGGCGATCAAATGTGGGCGTGGCGTGTCCACACGCGGCTGCTGTGAACACCGCTCAGTCCCAGATCGCGGTCCAGTCCTTGTCCTGGGGCCCGGCCTTGGTGAAGATCGACATGAAGATGTTGCGCCGGTTCACATCATCCGGCTCGTCATAGAAATAGCAATCGAACGTCGGCCCGGCCCGTCCTTTATACCGATCCCACGCCTTCGGATCATCGCCCAGCAGCGTGGTGACATAGTCCACGTGGCAATCCGCGTACGCGATATTGCCCTCCCAACTCTCGCGCGGGCCGTGGTTGAGAAACGTCACGGTGTTGGGGTCCTTCACCTTGGCGGTGAGCCTGCCGTTGACGGGCTCGACTCCGGTGATTTCTGGACCGCGATTCCCGACCTGCGCTTCGACCGAGAGAAACGTGCTGCTCCAGCGGGCGAGGCGGTTCCCGTGGGGCTGCATGTGGGCGTAACTGAAATTGCCCTTGCCCTTGGTGAAGTCTGCATTGAAAGACGGGTCCCACAGCGCCTTGTCGCGCTCGGACGCTGCGTTGGGGAGATTGAATTCGTAATCGCGATCGACCTCGATGTTGGCGTTGCATTCGGCGGGGCTGAGGCACAACTCGGGAGAGATGAACCCGTTGAAGATGAGCAACGAGACGATGTTGCTTGTCGTGTTCTTGTCCATCCCCTTTTCACGCACGGTCCGGTCGCCCTTGTCGATCTCGGACGGCAGCGGATACCGGTCCCCGTTGTTCTGGGCCCAGATGATCATCGCCTGCTCGATGCCGCGGATCTGGGTCGCGTCCTTGATCTGGCGTTGCATCGCGGCGGCGGCACCCTGCGGCTGTTCGGCGGCGTGGACTTCCTGCTGGAGCCTCTCGAGCTTTTCGTCAAGGCGGTCGAGCCGGGACCTCATGTCCCGGATCTCGTTCTGGATCTCCTTGATCATCTCGGACGGCGGCTCGGACGTGCCCCGTGAAAACGTGACGGCCGAGATCGATCCGACGGCGGTCATCGCACCGACACACACCAGCAGTTCGACCGCCGTGAAACCAGCGCGTGCGTTCATGGCCTGGCCTTTCCGGGCCGATCAGCGCGACCCGGAGGATATACCTCCGCGAAGCGCGGGGGTTGCAGACGACTTCGCCGCAACAGGATCAGGTGCCAGGCGGTCAGACCAGGCGATCGCAGGCCTCGCGGTACTTGTCCAGCGTCGCGCTCACGATCGACTCCGGCAACTCGGGCCCGGGCGCCTGCTTGTTCCACAGGCCGCGGTCGACGAGGTCCTGCAGGTACTCGCGGAGGTACTGCTTGTCGAAACTGCGCTGGGCCTTGCCGGGCGCGTAGGTATCGGCGGGCCAGAAGCGTGAACTGTCGGGCGTGAGCGCCTCGTCGATCACGATCGGATCGCCGCCGGATTCGGGGATTCCAAATTCAAATTTGGTGTCCGCGATGATGATGCCGCGTAAGCGGGCGTGCTCGCTGGCGGCGTTGTAGATGGCGATCGACATATCTCGAAGTTTGTTCATCACCGGCTCGCCGACCTTCGCGCACGCGGTGGCAAAGTCGATGTTCTCGTCGTGCTTGCCGAGTTCTTCCTTGGTGGCGGGCGTGAAGATGGGTTGCGGCAGGCGGTCGCACTGGCGGAGGCCCGGCGGGAGCGCGATGCCGCAGACCGTGCCGGTGTTCTTGTACTCGCTCCAGCCCGAGCCCTCGAGGTAGCCGCGGACGACGCACTCGATGGGGACAACGGTGCATTTCCGCCCGATCATGACGCGGCCTTCGAGGTCGATGGCGCGGGTCGAGCCCTTGAAGGCCGAGACCGGGATGTCGGAGACTGAATCGCTGAGCAGGTGGGTCGTGGCCAGGCCGCGTGATTCGATGAAGCGCAGCCAGAACAGAGAAAGCCTCGTCAGGAGGCGTCCTTTTCCCGGGACGGGCGTGGGCATGACGACGTCAAAGGCCGAGATCCGGTCCGACGCGACGATGAGGAGGCGTGAGTCGGGAAGGTCATAGACATCGCGGACCTTCCCGCGGCGCATGCCGGGAAGGGCCAGATCGGTGTGGAAGAGGCCGGGCCCAGACGCCGATGAGGAATGTGATGCGGCGGGAGTCATGGTCCAAGGATAGTCGGGGCTTGTCGGGTTCCGGGGGGGCGGGCCCCTCGGAAGATTCCGCCGCGATACTTGCGGCCCGGGCCGAGAAGCGGACAATGATGGTCTTCCCGCGCGGTGCCTCGTGCCGCGCACCTGGAGGTCTGTTCCCGGCATGCTCAGTTTCGCGGTGTTTGATTCCGAAGGTCCGTTGCGCGAGTGGCCGTCGCGTCTGGCATACACCAGTATCGCGGGCGAGTTGCCGCTCCAGTCGCCGGTTCGGCTCGACCAGGGAAGGCTGGTCTGCGAAAAGGCCGCGACCGACGCCGCCGCGCTCACCGTGCAGTATCCGGTTGATTCACCGATGCTCCGCAGGGCACCGGCGGATCAGGCGATTCCCAAGGGGGGCGACGGGGCCCAGGGCCTGCTGACGCTGCGGACGACGCTGCTCCCGGAGCGCGACACGCCGTACCTGCTCTCGCTGGAACTGGCGCGCCATCGGATCATGGAGTTCCTCAACAGACTCGAGGAGTGGGGGATGTTCGATCTCCCCGCCGACGACGAGGTTCTCCAGGAATTTGAACTGGCGCGGCAGACCTTCACCCAGGCGATCGTTGCGCAGCGAAGTTCGAAGGACGGGGCGGCGATCGATGCCGATCGCCTGGCGCGGGCGGCCCTCGCCCAGGCCGTCGACGCCGGCGACAAACTCGCGATGCGTCACGCCGACCGGGCACTCGAATCGCGTCTGAGCGGCAAGGCCTTCGCCAAGGCGTCGCAGCAGTACACGTCGATCGTGGGCGAAGCGCCGACGCCCGGGCACGCGGTGGTCGTGCCGGGAACGGACTACGCGGTTCTCCCCGGTGCGCCGATGGTCGGTTGTGCCGTCAGCCCCGATCAATTCAGCGAATCACTGCAGAAAGTCGCGGCGGGCGCGTGCGATTTCGTCCGCTGTCCGATGCGCTGGATCGACCTCGAGCCGGGCGAGGGCAAATACGACTTCGCCCCGACCGATCGCTGGATCGAGTGGGCGGTGCGTCACGCCAAGGTGCCGGTCTTCGGCGGGCCGCTGATCGACCTGCGGGCGTCCTGTGTGCCCGAGTGGCTGTACATCTGGGAGAACGATTACGAGACGCTCCGCGAACTGGTCTACGACCATGTGCAGCAGATCGTGACGCGTTACCGGCGCACCGTGTCGCGCTGGTCGGTGTGCTCGGGGCTCCACGTCAACACGAACTTCAAACTCAGTTTCGAGCAGATCATGGACCTGACTCGATTGTGTGTGCTGGTGGTCAAGAAACTCCATCCGGCGGCAAAGATCGAGGTGGACATCGCCCAGCCGTGGGGCGAGTACCACGCCGAGCAGAAGCGGAGCCTACCTCCCCACATGTATGCCGAGGCGATCGTGCAGGCGGGGCTGGCGGTCGACGCGATCGGGCTGCGCCTCCAGATGGGCCACGCGGCCCAGGGACGCACGACGCGCGATCTCATGGCCATCTCGTCGCTCCTGGACCGCTATGCATCCCTCCAGAAGCCGCTGGTCGTCACCGCCGGTGTTCCCAGCGCACCCACCACCTCCAGCGGTGATCCGGCGCGCGACGGCGGTTTCTGGCGCACGCCTTGGAACGAAACCACGCAGGCGGACTGGCTCGGGAAACTGCTGGCGATCTGCGTGTCAAAGCCTTATGTCCAGAGCGTCTGCTGGCAGGACCTGGGCGACGGCTCGCCCCGCGCCGAGATGCCGGGCGGCGGCATCGCATCCCAGGCCGGCGCCCCCAAGCCCGCGGCTCTCCGCATGGCCCAGATCAGGCAGGCCCTGCGCGCCGGCAAGTCGTTCGCGGGCTTGGCCGGAGTCTGACCTCACGAAACGCGGCGCGAGAGGATGACCGACGTGTCGGATCCATGGCCATCGTCCGACGAGATCGACCGACGTGCCGACCGGATCGTCGCCCTCGTGCTCCTTGCCGCGAGCCTGCTTGTGCTCGGCATCACGATCCATGACCGGCGCGAGCGGACGCTCGCCGCGCCACGCCCCTCGCCGATCGACCTCAATGCCGCATCGCTCGCCGAGATCGAATTGCTCCCCGAGATCGGGCCGGCCCTGGCTGCTCGGATCGTCGAATCGCGCCAGAAGGACGGTCCGTTCCGCTCGGCACAGGACCTCGACCGCGTTCGCGGCATCGGCAAGGGCACCATCGAGCGCGTTTCGCCCCTGGTGGAGTGTGTCCAGGCACGGCCACGCTAGACCCGGCTACGAGTTCTCGACCTTCATCTTCACCCCCGAAGCGCGGAGGAGTTGGAGTTGGCGAGAGCCGATGCGGGCTTTCAATCGCACGGCGTTTTCCTCATAGTCGCGGGCGAGGACGGTGGCACGGGTCTCGATCGCGTGGATCGCGCGGCCTTCGCTGAGCGGGAGTCGGATCGTGACTTCCTGGAGTTGGCCGATGGACGAGGCGCGGACGCGTTCGATGAGTTCGGCGTGCCCGAGCGGCTGCCCGCTGCGCGAGGGGAGGGCGCAGATGGGGATCGCGCCGGGGACTTTGCGTTGCCAGACGAGGATGTCGCGGTTGTCCTTGAGTCGATCGGACTTGTTGAGGAGAAGGACTCGCTCGGGCGGGCGGTAGGACTCGCCGAGTGACTTCTCGACGTTCTTGGTCTCGTCGATGAGTTCATCGAGGGTGCCGGTGACGGTGTCGTAATGGAGCGCCGCGGCGGGATCGGAGACATCGAGGACGATGAGGAGAACATCGGCGTGGGTTGCTTCTTCGAGGGTGGCCTTGAAGGAGGCGATGAGGTTGTGGGGGAGATCGCGGACGAAGCCGACGGTGTCGCTGAGCATGACGTTGTGCCCGCCGCCCAGGTCCCACTGGCGGGTGCGGGTCATGAGGGTCGCGAAGAGACGGTTGTCGGCGTAGGCGCCGCCGGCGGTGAGGGTGTTGAAGAGGGTGCTCTTGCCGGCGTTGGTGTATCCGACGATACCGACGGTGAAGTGCTCCTGTTTGCGTGCCTGGACCTCGCGGCGTTTGCGTGCCTGGATTTCGCGGAGTTCGCGCTGGAGATCGTTCTTGCGTGACTGGACGAGTCGCCGGTCGATCTCGAGCTGCTGCTCGCCCGGGCCGCGGGTGCCGATGCCGGCGATGCCGCCGGCGCCGACGATGCGTTCGAGGTGAGACCACATGGCGCGGAGGCGTGGGTAGGTGTATTCGAGTTGGGCGAGTTCGACCTGGAGTTGGGCCTCGTGGGTGCTGGCACGGGAGGCGAAGATGTCGAGGATCAGTTCGGAGCGATCGACGACCTTGCGCTTGGTGATCTCTTCGATCTTGGCGAGTTGCTTTGGCGAGAGATCATGGTCGAAGATGACGGTGGTGGCGTCGAGGGCCTCGCACAGACGCCCGAGTTCCTCGATCTTGCCGGTGCCCATGTAGGTGCCCGCGACGGGCTTGGTGAGGTTCTGGGTGAGTTCGCCGACGATGACGGCACCGGCCTGCTCGGCCAGAGAGCGGAGTTCTCCGAAGGGATCGGCGGGATTGTGATTGGAATCAGGGAGGCGGACGGCGGCGACGATGGCGCGCTCGCTCTGGACCTTGAGTTCGGTGCGTTCCTGAGGGGCTGGCATAAAGGGAGGGGCCTTTCGGGGCGCGGCCGTTTGGTGTGAACCGGGCGGGGCGCGCGGCGGTATAGAAGGGTCGTGAAAACGATGATTGGGGGGATACGCCCGCAAAGCCCGGGCATGGCGCGCCGGGGAATTCCGTTGGGAGGAAGCCCAGGGACGCGATCGGGCCGTGGCGCGGTGGATGCGGATCAGAAGATCATGGCGGGACGATGATAGACGGGCCGGGATGATCGGGCGAGGTTGGGGAAACTGTCGGATTGTGATGGTGATGGCCGATCGGATACGATTGGGACTGGTTCGGGTTGTTCGGAAGACACACGCGGGTCGGAGGTGTGGATTGAAGAATGGGCGAGTGTTGTTCGAGGTGTCGCTGGCGGTCGGCTTCGGCGTGGTGCTGGGCGCGACGGGGCTGGCGTTGACGCTGGACAACAAGCCGAACAACTACGCGTTCCTCGACCCGATCATCACGATCAAGTCTCAGTTGGACAAGACGTATGTCGACGTGCCGGACGACAAGGTGTTGCAGGCGGGCGCGATCAAGGGGATGCTCGATTCGCTGAACGATCCATACACGGTGTACGTGCCGCCCGCGGATCGCCAGGAGTTCAACAAGAGCCTGACGGGCGAGTATGTCGGGATCGGCGCCAGCGTGAACACGGACAAGGGCTGGCTGGTGATCGTGTCGCCGCTGGAGGATTCACCGGCGTTCAAGGCGGGGCTGATGGCGGAGGACAAAGTCCTGGAGATCGACGGGAAGTCGACGCAGGGCCTGTCGGTCGACGACTGCATCAACCTGCTCCAGGGCACGCCGGGCACATCGGTGACGCTGCTGATCGAGCGTGGCTCGCAGAAACTGACGATCCCGATCACGCGCGATCGGATCAAGACGCGGTCGGTGAAGGGCTTCCACCGCGACGCGACGGACGCGAACAAGTGGGAGTATGTGATCGATCCGTCCCGCGGTATCGCGTACGTGCGCCTCTCCCAGTTCACGCCGCAGGTCTCGCAGGAACTGGCGGCGGCGCTCGTCGCGGCGGGCGCGCCCGAGGGCAAACTCAAGGGCCTCGTGCTCGATCTTCGCTGGAATCCCGGCGGGCTCCTGAACGAAGCGGAGAACATCGCCGACATGTTCCTCAAGGACGGGATCATCGTCAGCACCAAGGGACGCGCGTACGCCGACGAGGTCGCGCGGGCACACTCCGAGGGAACACTCCCCGATTTCCCGATCGCGATCATCGTGAACGGGCAGTCCGCATCCGCCAGTGAGGTCCTCTCCGGTGCGCTGGTCGACAACAACCGCGCGATCGTCGTCGGTACACGCAGTTTCGGCAAGGGCCTTGTGCAGAACGTGTACCAGGTCGACAACACCGAGGGCGGCGAACTCAAAATCACCGAACAGCGCTATTACCTGCCCAGCGGCAGGAGCATCCAGCGCAAGGACGATTCGCAGGAGTGGGGCGTTGATCCAACCCCCGGGTTCTTCGTCCCGATGACCGATGACGAACTGGTCGAACTGATCAAGGTTCGTCGCCAGGTCGACGTCATGCGCGCCGACGCCGCACGCGACGCGGCCGAACGCTGGTCGGACCCCGACTGGATTCTCGGGTACCTGAAGGACAAACAACTCGCCGCGGCCGTCAAGGCCGTCCAACTCCGCGTGGATGCCGGCCAGTGGCTGCCAACAGGCGAGGAGGGTGCCAAGTCGACGATCGCCGGCGGCGAGTTGAAGAAACTCACCGACACTCGCGATGCCATCGAGCGCGAACTGGTCCGCCTCGACAAACGAATCGCCTCCCTTGAGAACGCGGCCACTCCGGTGCCGCCCGTCGATCTGTGGGGTGATGATGTCAACGTCGCGGGCGGGAGGGTGCAGGTCTTCGACAAGGACGGCAAACTTGTCACGACGCTCAGCCTGCCGCCGATCGCGCCCGAGCAGGGTCTGATCGACGCCGGGTTGAAGCCCCAGTCGACAACGCCCGAGCAGCCACCGGCAAAGCCAGAGCCGCAGAAGTAGGACGGGGAACGAGCAAGTCAGCGAAGCAGCCAGACAGGGGAGGCCGCAGGAACCGACTTTGCTGGCACGACGAGATCGCCGCGTCGGGGTCGTGTCGGTCCTCTAATCTGGCGCCTCCCGAGAGGACGGGCGATGCGGTGGATGGCGTCGCGTGCGCCGGATGAACCATGCGTGTTCTTGGGATTGAAACCAGTTGTGACGAGACGGCGGCGGCGGTGGTGCGCGATGGGTGCGTCCTCTCGTCGGTGGTTGCGTCGCAGACGGAGTTGCACGAGCAGTACGGCGGCGTCGTGCCGGAACTCGCCAGCCGGGCGCACCTTGAACGGATCATGCCGATTGTCGCGCGATCGCTGGCGGATGCCGGCGTGGCGCCGCGCGAGATCGAGGGCATCGCCGTCGGCAACAGGCCGGGGCTCATCGGCTCGCTCCTGGTCGGGGTTGCGGCGGCCAAGGCGCTGGCCTGGTCGCTGTCGGTGCCGCTGATCGGTGTGGATCATGTTCACTCGCATTTGTTTGCGGGGATGTTGAGCGGCGGGGGACGGGAAGCGGCGAACATCGAATTTCCGGCGCTCGGGCTCGTGGTTTCGGGCGGGCATACGTCGCTGTATCTCGTGCGATCCTGGACGAGATTGAAGAGGCTCGGCGCAACGATCGACGACGCGATGGGCGAGGCGTTCGACAAGGCGGCGGTGATCCTGGGCCTGCCGTTCCCGGGCGGGCCGAATCTCGACACGTTGGCGCAGACACAGGGGGCGAACGATCGCGAAGTGGACCTGCCCGTGAGCCGCCTCGGGCCAGATTCGCTGGACTTCTCGTTCTCGGGGCTCAAAACGGCGATGCTCTACGAAGTCCGCGGCGTGCCGGGGAAGATCGATGCGCCGCCGCCCATGACGGATTCTCGCCGCGTGAACCTGGCGGCGAGTTTTCAGCGTGCGGCGGTCAAGGCCGCGATCGTGAAGTTGGAGCGCGCCCTGGAGCGAGGAGCGCGCGATGCGGGCGATCCGTACCGCGCGATTATCGCGGGCGGCGGCGTGACGGCCAACTCGCGCCTGCGCCGCGAACTGTCGGAACTGGCGAAGAAACGCGGGCTGCCGCTCGTCATCCCGGCGATGAACCTGTGCGTGGACAACGCGGCGATGATCGCAGGCCTGGGAGAAGTGAAACTCGCCGCGGGCGAACGAAGCGGCTGGGACTTGGCCGCCGCTCCGACGACGGGGGGTTGAGGCAGAGTCACTTGGCACGAGGCATTGGTGGAAGAAACGAAGAGACGGAAGTTGAGCCCTGCCTTTGATGTGGTTGACGACAATGACACGGGTGCGCATTCGGTTGGTAGGCTGATTCAGCGTGATCGAACGGCCCACACATCCCGCGGCGATCGACGATGAGATGCTCCTGTCGCAATGCGAGGTTGCCAAGGGGCGATCGTCCGGACCGGGCGGACAGAATCGCAACAAGGTCGAGACGAAGGTGACGCTCACGCACATGCCCACGGGCGTGAGCGCCCACGCCGGCGAGCGGCGGAGTTCGATTGAGAATCATCGTGTGGCGATCTTTCGGTTGCGGCTGGCGCTGGCGACCGAAGTGCGGCTCGGCGTGCCGTCGGGCGAGATCCGCTCGGCGCTGTGGATGTCGCGGTGCAAGGACGCGCGGATCGTGTGCAACCCGGAGCATTGGGATTTTCCGGCGCTCCTGGCGGAGGCGTTGGACGTGATCTATGCCGCGGGGTTGGATGCCAGGAAGGCATCGGTGCGCTTGTGCTGCACAATGACGCAACTGGTGAAACTGGTGAAGGACCACCCCGCGGCGTTCGAGAAATGGAACAGAGATCGGGCGGCGAAACAGATGCACGCGATGAAGTAGGAGATGATCTCGGTGAACGCCGAGGCCGCGGAGTGAAAGAGGGAACTCGAAGTTCTCGAACAACGCGAAGGACGCCCCGAGGGATCGCGGGGGCGCGGAGGTGAGAGTGGGAGGGTGATTGCGGACGTGATATTCGTGCCGATCGTGAGCGCCACGCTCGAACCCGAACGACTCCTGTCGAATCGGATTGACTCGCACACGCCCCTCCGGATTCCGCTAGCATCTCCACATGCCCGTCCCGCGCTCCACGCCCATCCCCATCCCCGAGGGCTGCGAGCGCGCCCTCTTCTTCGGCGGCACCTTCGACCCGCCCCACGCCGCGCACCTCGATCTCGCCTGCGTCGTCCGCGATGACTGGATGGGCGACGATGCGGCCCTGGTCGTCGTGCCCGCTGCCCGCTCGCCCCACAAGGACGTGAGCCCCGCCGCCACCGACGCCGATCGCGTCGCCATGCTGCGCCTGGCCGCCAAGCGCCGCAGTAACGTCTTCATCTGGACCGACGAGATCGACCGGGCCGGGGCGAGTTACACCATCGACACGCTCAACCGCGCCCGCGAGCAATGCCCCGAGACCATCATGCGTCTGCTGATCGGGAGCGATCAGGCCCGCGAGTTCCACCGCTGGAAGCAGCCGCGAGAGATCATCGAACTCGCCGACCCCATCGTGATGCTCCGCCCACCCGACAACCACGGGCACCAGTTGCTCAAGGCGATGCGCGAAACCGGCTTCTGGAGCGACGACGAACTGGCCAAGTGGTCCACACGCCTCGAAACACGAACGCACAACGAGACATCATCGACTCATGTGCGAGAACTGCTCGCCCGCAACCCCGAATCGCCCGAACTCGACGAACTCCTCGACCCGGAGGTCCGCGTCTACATCACCGCGGCCAATCTCTACCGCGTCGATCGCCACTGATCACACGCAGGCCGACGCAATGAGCGTTTCCGATGCCAGACGCGAGCGATTCCGCGAGCGATGGTCCGGGTTCTGAATCCAAGCCGGAGCGTCACATGAGGCTCGCCCGATCTCACATGCGTGAATGCCTCACATGACCATTTGATCACGTGGCAACCCGACCACTTCTTCTCTTCCGCTGCCTCGCTACTTCCTCAGCGTCATCACCGTGATCCCCGCCAGCGCCACCGCAAGCAGCACCGGCCCGGCCGCCCGAACGCGCCACAGCCACTCCAGGTTCGCCCCGCGTCTCCCCGCCAGGTCCAGTACGCCCGCCGCCTGTTTGGTCGCCAGTGCCGCCGCCAGCCCCATCGTGATGAGGATCATGGGCTCCAGGTACCGCTGCCACGCATAGAAATTCGCCGCCGCCGCCAGCGTGAAGCCCGCCAGCGCGCCGAGCAGGATGATCGCATCGCGCCGCGACAGCGACAGCCACACGATCGCCAGCATGATCCCGCCCGCCACCGAGCCCGCGCTCACGAACAGCGAGCGATTCATGATCGTCGGCAGTTTGCCCGCGATCGCCCAGAACCCGCTGTATCTGCCCGCGCTCTCGCTCAGCGAAGTGGGGGGGAGCGCGAGTATCAATCCCAAGACCGCGCCGAGCACAACCACCCGCCACGCGCCCGTGTCACCTTCAAACAGCCGTCGCGCTCCCGCGCGGAAATACCCCACAAAGCACACGCCGAAGATCGCGATCAGCGTCAGCATGAACGCCGGTGTCGCCAGGTTTCCGCCGCTCGCCGGCGCCTGCGTCTTCCCCGTTACGCCGTCGAACGCGCCCGACTGAAACAGCGGCGGCACCAGCCCGCCCCACAAACGCACGAACATCCACACCGCCGCGATCGCCGGCACCGTCACCAGCACCGCCTGCACCACCCGCAGGCTCCGCGTCGACGGATGGCGGATCCGCTCGTCTCCAAGAAACGCCGACAGCCATACCACGCCCGCGGCCCACAGATGCACCTGGCGAAAGAACACCAGCGCCAGCACGATCGCGCCGGCGCTGAGATACCAGCCGATCGCTGGCCTCCACGAAAGCCCGAGCAGCATCACGCCAAGCACGCCCCACCACGCCGCGTTGTCAGGAAGCAGCCACGCCGACGAACTGAACACATAGAGCGAGCACGCCAGCGGCAGCGCGATCGCCATCGCCTGCCACCCGCCCGCGCGCCGCGCCAGCGCCGCGCCAAACGTCAGCATCAACCCCGCCGTGAACAGCGACGCGATCAGGCGCAGCGTGCTCGTATCGCTCGCGCCCGCCAGGTCCGTCAGGGCGAGCATGAGGTGATAGCCCGGCGTCGTCGCCGAGCGATAGTTCAGAAGGTCCGGGTGCGGCCAATCATGGGCGAACTGCTGGATCGCCATCAGGTGGTACTTGTCTTGGTCCCACGCCGCTCGTGACCCCGCCGCCCAGTTCTTCCCGATCGTCACCGCCGACACCGCGAACATCGCGACCGCCAGCGCCAGCCCGACCAGCCACCCGCGCCGATGCGTCCCCGCGTATCGTCCCGCCGCGAACCCGATTTCGTTGTTGACGTAATACATCCAGACCTCTTCCCAAACGCCGCATCAAGCGGCGGCGTCAGATGTGACATGAGAGCCGATGTCGAGTTCACCGCCACGAAACCGCGGGGCTTCGGGCCCGCGAACCCATCCTCGCCGAGCATTGGAAGAACCGACGGCGTCCGTCGGGCCTCCCAAGAAACACGGACAAGCGCGTTCAGCACGCCCGCCGCCAAGGCCGATAGTCTATCGCAAGCCCACACGCCGCCCCGGAGCCAACTCCCCACCTCGTGTTCCACAACCTCATCAAACTCGCCCGCCCAAAGCAGTGGTCCAAGAGCGTCTTCGTGCTCATCGGTCCGCTCTACGGCTTCGCGGCCGGGCAAACCATCGACTGGCGCTCGGTTGCCTTCGCCATCGTCTCGTTCGCCCTGGCCTCCAGCGGGTGCTACATCATCAACGACATCCGCGACGCCGAGGCCGACCGCGCGCATCCCCGCAAACGCTCTCGCCCCATCGCATCGGGTGCGGTCTCGCCCAAGGCCGGCGTCACCTTCGCGATCTTGCTCTTTGCCCTGGCCGGCGTCGCCGCCACGTTCGGTGTTTCACCCGCCGTCGCATTGCCCACCTGCCTGTGGCTGGTCTTCTATGTCCTCAATGTCTCGCTCTACAGCATCGGCCTCAAACGCGTCGTCGTCCTCGACGTCATCAGCCTCGCCTCGGGCTTTGTTCTCCGTGTGCTCGCCGGCTGCGCCGCGGCGGGCGTCGAGCCCTCCACCTGGCTCCTCAACTCCACGCTCTTTGTCTCGATGTTCCTGGCGTTCGGAAAACGATTGGGCGAGCGTCGCACCATGGGCGCTGATGTCGCCGCAGTACGGGCCGTCCAGTCTGCGTATACCGACGATCTTCTCCGGATGGTCGTCGTCGTCACGGGCGTCGCCTGCCTGGTCACCTACGCCGGCTACGTCCAGGCCCAGGCCGAGCGATACACCAGCCACATCTTCGGTGCCTGGGGCTTCAACCTCCTCTGGATGACCGTTCTTCCCGCGACCTACGGCCTGCTCCGATGCATCGTGCAGGTCGAGCGCGGCATCTACGACGATCCCACCGAACTTGCTTCCAAGGACCGCCCGTTCCAGGCCGCCGTCGCGCTCTTCGTCGCCCTCACCCTGCTGGCGATCTGGGCGTCGCACCACCGGGCCTGAGCGATCGGACGGAATCAAAGTCCCGATCCGTGATTCTCCGCAACCAGCGCTCTCGACGCCGGTTCCATCCATTTCCGGCCGACACCGGTCCCGCGCTTTCGCTAAACTGCGGGACGTTCGTGGCCAAGCACGCGGCCTTTCCGACTCGACCGGATCGCCGGTCACGGGCTCTCATCGCCTGATACTCAAGGAGTTCGTCATGGGTGGTATGTACAAGCGAATTGTTCTCGGTGCCTCCGCCGCCGGCGCTCTCGCCGCGCTCGCGGGTCTCGCCAATTACGCCATCGCGTGGGGTGAGCCGCCCGCCGATCAGACCAAGGCACAGCAACCCCCGTCCCAGACCGAGCAACCCTCCGCCGACGACATCCGCCGCATGATGGAACGCCGCGGTGGCGGCGCCGGCGGCGACGACGCCGGCAAGGACGACTTCAAGCCCTTCGCCGAAGTCTCCAAGGACTACACACAGGTCGTCTCCACCGCCGACGGCCAGCCGTCCCTCTTCAACGTCTGGACCCGCGAACGCGACGGCCAGATGCTCGCCGAACTCCCGCGCGGATGGCAGAACCAGAAGTACCTCCTCGCTACCACCACGCCCACCGGCGAACTCTTCGCGGGACTCCAGGCCGGCGAGGTCAACTTCTACATCAAACGCTACGACAAGCGCATCGCCTTCATCATGCCCAACACCGAAGTCCGCTCCACCGGCGACCGCGAAAGCAAGGACTCGATCCAGAACCACTTCACCGACCGCGTCCTCGTTGATGTCCAGATCGAGTGCATGGGACCCAACGGACAGCCGGTCATCGACCTCGATTCGCTCTTCGTCGGCCAGGCGAATCTCTTCTATGGCGGGCTCGCCTCCGGCGCCAACCCGCGCCTGGCCACCATCTCCAAGGCCAAGGCCTTCCCCAAGAACGTCGAAATCGCCTACACCGCCCCCGTCGCGGGCGGCCAACTCAAGAAGTTCCACTACTCGCTCAGCCTCCTTGAAGAAAACCCGTCCTATCAGCCGCGCGTCGCCGACGAGCGCGTCGGATACTTCCAGACCACCTTCCGCGACCTTGGCAAGTTCCGTGATGACCAGGTCGACACCCGCTACATCAACCGCTGGCTGATCGAAAAGGCCGATCCCAAACTCAAGATGAGCCCCCCCAAGGAACCGCTCGTCTACTACATCGAGCACACCGTCCCCGTCCGCTATCGCCGCTGGGTCAAGGACGGCATCCTCTACTGGAACAAGGCCTTTGAGCAGGTCGGCATCCGCGACGCCATCGAGGTCTATTACCAGGACAAGTCCACCGGCGCCCACATGGACAAGGACCCCGAGGACGTCCGCTACAACTTCATCCGCTGGCTCTCCAACGACATCGGCACCGCCATCGGCCCGAGCCGCGCTCATCCCATCACCGGCCAGATCCTCGACGCCGATATCGTCCTCACCGACGGCTGGATCCGCCACTTCTGGTACCAGACCAACGAACTCCTCCCGCAGACCGCCATGGAGGGCATGAACGCCGAGACCCTCGCGTGGCTCGATGAGCGCCCGCAGTGGGACCCGCGCGTCCGCCTGGCTCCTCCCGAGAAACGCGACATGGTCATGGCCCAGCGCCGCTCCGAGGCCGCCCGTCGCGGCGTCTACGGCTACGGCTCCTCGCCCCTTGACTTCACCGTCCTGGCCAACCCCGAACTCCAACGCCTCTCCCAGTTCGTCAACCCACGCGGCGGGCTCTGCATGATGTCCGACGGCATGGCCCGCGATATGGCCATCGCCGGCCTCTACTTCGACGCCGCCGGTCTCCTCGACTCCGATGAACTCGTCCAGCCCGGTGATCGCCCCCGCCGTGGCGATAAGGGCGACAAGCAGCCCGACGACAAGAAGGATGAAAAGAAGGACGACAAGCCCAAGGAAGACACCCTCGACGGAATCCCCGAGTGGTTCGTCGGGCCCGCCCTCGCCCACCTCACCGTCCACGAACTCGGCCACACCCTCGGCCTCCGTCACAACTTCAAGTCCTCCTCCATCCACTCCCTCGCCGAGATCAACTCCGAAGCCATGAAGGGCAAGGCCATCGTCGGCTCCGTCATGGACTACACCCCCGTGAATATCAACATGGACGACAAGGCCGTCCAGGGCGATTACAACATGATCGGCATCGGGCCCTACGACATGTGGGCCATCGAATACGGCTACACCTTCGCCGATCCCAAGGAAGTCCTCAAGAAAGTCTCCGACCCCAACAACACCTACGCGACCGACGAAGACACCGGCGGCCCGGACCCGCTCGCCCGTCGATACGACTTCGCCAAGGACCCCCTCGACTACGCCAAGAGCCAGATGGCACTCGCCAACTTCTCCCGCGGCAGGGTCCTCGATAAGTTCGTCAAGGACGGCGAGCCCTGGTCCAAGGCTCGCCGCGGATACGAAATCACCCTCTCCACCCAGCTCGGCGCCATCAACATCATGGCCAACTGGATCGGCGGCGTTGACGTCAACCGCGATCGCAAGGGCGACGCCGGCAACCGCCAGCCCATCACCCCCATCTCCGCCGAGGCCCAGCGTGCCGCCCTCAAGTTCTGCATCGACAATTCTTTCGTCGATCAGGCCTTCGGCCTCACGCCCGAACTCCTCAACCGCATGACCATCAACAAGGACGAGACCCCAGACGCCGAGCCGACGTGGCCCATCCATGACCGCATCTCCGGCGTCCAGGCTTCCGTCATGACCATGGTCATGAACCCCACCAAACTCCGCCGCGTCTACGACGCCGAGCTCTACTCCTCCGCCGACAAGGACGTCTTCACCCTGCCCGAGATGCTCGACACCATCTCCAAGGCCGTCTGGACCGAACTCGACAACAACGCCAGTTCCAAGTTCTCGGCGCGTCAGCCGATGATCTCGTCCCTCCGCCGAAACCTCCAGCGCGAGTACGTCGACCGCATGATCGACCTCACGCTCCAGGACGGCACGTCGCCCTCCACCCGCTCCATCTCCGCCCTCGCCTCCGCCAAACTCCACGAACTGTCGGGCAAGGTCGATTCGGCGCTCAAGAGCGGCGACGGCTCCATGGACCCCTACACCAAGTCCCACCTCAGCGAGATCAAGCAGCGCGTCGCCAAGGTCCTCGACGCCCAGTACATCTACAACCCCTCGACCACCGTCATCAACCAGTCGGCCGGCCGCGCCCGCCCCTTCGGCGAGCAGGCCTCTGATGCCGAGCAGTTCAACCACGTCAGCAGGTAATCGCTCTCACCCGCGACGCTTCCTCAAGCGCCGCGAGCCCGAGCAGCACGAGTTGATTTCGTAATCCAAACCACGGGCCGCCCCCTCACAAGGGCGGCCTGTTTCATTTCATGCCTTCGTTGCCGGTCGGCCCGGTGGTCATCTCCCCGGATCCAAACTCGGAGTCTTCGCCGGCTTCTCCTCCGCCTTCTTCTCGGGCGGCAGATCGAAGTCCGTCAGACCCAGCACCTCGAGTTCCATCCCGAACGTGACATACGGCCCTACGAACGCCGGCGCATTGAACACGCCTGCCTCCGTCCGCTCCGCATCGAACACCGGTGCCGCGCTCACCACCGCCGTCAATTCCCACGCCCACGCACCCTGCGTCGCTGGATCGACGTTCGGATCGCCCACCCGCCGCTCACGCTCCACCGCCCGCACGCGGTCCGCGAACCGCGCGGGCAATCCGATCCTCACCGCATCACCCAGCGGCCTGCGTGTCATCTCATCCAGAGCCGTCACCTTCGCGACAAACGCCTCGCGCTCACCGCCCTCGCTCGCCTTCACATCCTCGATCGTCGCCAGCCACACGCGCTTTCCGCGCAGTTCGCGCCCGATGCCCTTGCACCACCGCCGCGCTTCTTCCATCAATCGCTCGCGCTGCGATGCCGTCGCCATGGGATACACCCCAATCTCGCGCTCATACCGCCGCTTCAACTCCACCAGCATCGAGGGAGGGCACGACAGAGGATCGATTGGAATCACCGGCTTCACCGCGCGAGCGTCACCCGCACCGTTTCCAGCGCCCTCGATCTCCGCGATCCGCGCCTTCAGCGCCGCGATCTCCGCGCGTGCCTCCTCCAGTTCCTTCTTCAGCCTCGCGATCGACTCCTGATCCCCGCTGGTCTGCGTGCTCGGTGCTCCGCCCCCGGGGGTCCCCGTCGGCCCTCCCGTCGAGTTCTGCCCAAACGCCATCCCCGCCGACATCACCAGTGCCGCGGACACGCCGACCACGCCCGCCCCGCCCATCACGTTCGTCTTCATGCCAAAACCATACCGCGCCGAGACGACCGGGGATGCCCCATACACTCCGCTTCGCACGTGATCATCACCCCCGCGCCATCACTGCCCGCATCCCTCGAGGAACTCCTCGGCCGCTCCCTCGCCGCCAAACTCGACCGCCTCGACCTCCTCTCCCGAAAGATCTTCGCCGGAAAACTCCCCGGCGAACGACGCTCCAAGCGCCGCGGCCGATCCGTCGAGTTCGACGACTACCGCAACTATGTCGCTGGCGACGACCTCCGCCACGTCGACTGGAACATCCTCGCTCGCTTCGACCGCTTCGTCATCAAACTCTTCCGCGAGGAGGAGGACCTCTCGCTCCACATCCTCGTCGACGCCTCGCCCTCCATGAACGCCGGCGCTCCTAACAAACTCGTCTTCGCCCATCAGGCCGCCATGGCCCTGGCCTACATCGGCGTCGTCAACCAGAACCGCGTCTCCCTCGGTGTCTTCGGTGTGCCCAATCAACCGCTCAAACGCCTCGCGCCCATCCGCGGCCGCCCCGCCGTCGCACGCATCGCCGACCTCCTCATCTCCACGCTCAAGTCCGCCTCCGATACCCCCGCCGCACCCGCGCCCGCCGACCTCGCCAGCGCCATGCGCTCCGTCGCCGCCTCCGCCTCAGGCCGCGGCGTCCTTGTCGTCATCTCCGACTTCCTCGCACCCGAAGGCCTCACGCCCGGCCTCAACGCCCTCGCCTCACTCTCCGGCGCCGGCTACGACGTCTACTGCCTCCACACCCTCGCCCCCTCCGAACTCGATCCGACAATGCAGGAGCCCCGCTTGCTCGGCGATCTCCGCCTCACCGACGTCGAATCCGGCCGCGCCACCGAGGTCTCCATCTCACCACGCGTCATCGCACGCTATCGCGCCGCCGTCGCCCGATACACCGATCAACTCCGCGCAGACTGTCGCGCCCGCGGCCTGGCGCACCTCCTCGTACCCACCGACACACCAGTCGAATCGCTCATCATCTCTTCCCTTCGTCGCAACGGCATGTTGCGCTGACGCTCGCGTGCTTCGGACGCTGTGATCAACCCGGTGACCTCGCGCCTTGCTTGTTCCTCTTCTCCTTGGTTGGCGAATCGGCGCTGAGTCAATCTCGGAATTGAAGACGACCTTGGCGCACTTCCTGCCCCTCATCCGCTTTCTCAACATAGTCTCAACACCGTCAACATCGCATCACCGCGGTATTGCGCAATTTCGTTGATGTTCCAGATTCCCCGCCCATGGCACGAAACAACCCGAGCCGTGCGAAGTAATCTTGTGCAGCAACCTCGGAGGACCGACATGCCGCGCTCCAGCACTCGCACAACGTCGCGCCGCACTCCCCGTCGCAAACACGACCCGGCGCCATCGCCCGCGCCCTCCGCCGCGCCCGCCATCCCCGATCCCGCCAAACGCCGCCTCCGCGTCTTTGCGTTCGATCCCTCGATCGCAACCCAATTCCAGTTCGCGGCCATCAACACCGCCACCATCCAGGTCCCCTGGGAACCGCCACCTTCCGCCGAGAATCTCGACAACTACGCCGGCAAGCGCCCCCTCACGCTCGGCCCCATCGGCGATTACCTCGAGGTCATCGACCACGACCCCGGCTCGGGCTGCTTCTACGAGCCCGTCGATCTCAACGATCCGCGCCTCCTCGCGCAGGACGGCCTGTCACCCGACGAAGCAAATCCTCAGTTCCATCAGCAGATGTGCTACGCCGTCGCCATGCGCGTCATCAACGCCTTTGAAGACGCCCTCGGACGCCGCGTGCTCTGGTCGCCGCGCGAGTTCGATCCGCAGGCTCGCCGCTCGTGGGCCGATCAGTTCGTCCGCCGTCTTCGCATCTATCCGCACGCGCTCCGCGAGGCCAACGCGTACTACAGCCCGCAGATCAAGGCCCTGCTCTTCGGCTATTTCCAGGCCGGCCAACGCGACCCCGTCAATCTCCCCGGCGCCACCGTCTTCACCTGCCTCTCGCACGACATCATCGCCCACGAAACCACCCACGCGATCCTCGACGGTGTGCATCCGCTCTACCTCGAAGCCTCCAACCCCGATGTCCGTGCGTTCCACGAGGCCTTCGCCGATATCGTCGCCCTCTTCCATCACTTCTCGATCCCAGAATCGCTCGAGCACCAGATCGCCCAGACGCGCGGGCACCTCCGCACGCAGAATCTTCTGTGCGAATTGGCCCAGCAGTTCGGCAAGGCCGTCAGCAAGCGCGGCGCGCTCCGCAGCGCGATCGGTTCCGAGCCCGATCCCTCGGCGCTGGAGCGCGAGATCTCGCCGCACACACGCGGCTCGATCCTCGTCGCCGCCGTCTTCGACGCGTTCCTCATGATCTACGAGAACCGCGCCGAGCCGATCGTGCGATTGGCAACCAGCGGCACCGGCGAACTCCCTCCTGGACGAATCTCCGAACTCCTGGTGCGCGAACTGTCGGCCCAGGCCTCGACCAGCGCCCGCCACGTCCTGCGCATGTGCATCCGCGCCCTGGACTATTGCCCGCCCGTCGACCTCACCTTCGGCGAATACCTGCGGGCCTTGCTCACCGCCGACATGGACATGTATCCGAGCGATGAAAACGCCTACCGAGTCGCGTTCGTCGACGCGTTCCGCAAGCGAGGCATCTATCCCGGCGGCGCTCGCTCGCTCATGGTCCGCTCCGTCGCGTGGCAACCCTTCATCGCCGGCCTCCCGGGCATGGACTTCTTCAAGAACGGCCTGGTGCAGGAGCCGGACGACGCCGATTTCGTGGACGAGCAAGAGCGGGTGAACTTCAAGAAGCAGGACAAGCCAATGGACCCGGAGCGCGACTTCGCTCCGGGCGTCGATCGCTTCATGCAGTTCATACGCGCTCAGACCTACGCGCGTCGCCTTGTACGGGAATGGGTGCCCGCGCTGCACGATCGCCCGGAGATCGCGTCCTTGCTTGGGCTCGCACTCGGCGTGTCGGCGCCGAAATCCGTGCGCCGGCGGCACGACGGAAGAACCGAGGACGCCGTGCCGTCGATCCGCATCCGTTCCGTTCGCCCCGCGCGGCGCGTGCATCAGGACGGTCGGACCGTGATCGATCTGGTGGTGGAGATGACGCAGGATCGCTACGGCTACACCGACGCGCAGCGACAGAGCGATGCCGACAGGAATGGGCCGGAACGCGACGCCGGCGGCAAGGCGATCAACTACGACTTCATCATGCGCGGCGGCTGCACGCTGCTGATCGACATGGAAAGGGGCCAGTGCCGCTACTGCGTGCAGAAGGACATTCTGAGCCAGGACCGACTGGATGAATTGCGTCGCTGGCGCGAGGGCGGCGCGGACGTTGGCGCCAAGACCGACCTGCGGATCACCGAGCCCTTCGCGACGCTGCATCGGCATGGGTGAGGAAGCGAGACTGCGAGTCAGAACAGAAGTGGCGGAGTGGCGAAGTGAAGACAAGGGGTCAAGATCGAGTCGGCGCCGCTCACGATCCCGAAGCGTGAGCGAGGGCAGTCAGGGCGATTGATCAGGGGCGTGATTCATGGCCAAGAAGACGAAGCGGACCGCCAAGAAAACCAGCAAGAAGTCGGGCAAGAAGCGTTCGTCGCGCGTGAAGGCGACGACGTCGGGCGGGACGTTCAAGGCGCCGGCGGGCGGCGTGAAGGTCCGCATGTACCGCCAGGGCTTCGGCGATTGCTTCCTGCTGGCGTTCGGCGGCGAGAACGGCGTGCAGACCTACGTGATGATCGACATGGGTGTGGTGAATGCGGCCAGCGGGAAGCCCGCGACGATGAAGCAGATCGCCGCGAGCATCCACGCCGCCACCGGCGGGCACGTCGACGTGCTGGTCATCACCCACGAGCACTACGACCACGTCTGCGGCTTCAAGTTCGCCGAGCAGGAACTCAGGACGATCACGTTCGGTCAGGCGTGGCTCGCCTGGACGCAGGACCCTACCGACGGCCTCGCCAAGTCGTTGCACGATGAGTATGGGCAGCACCTCGAGGCGCTGCGGGCGGCGGTGGTGAAACTCAAGGCCGCGGCGGATGAGGAGGGATCGAACAGGCTCCGACAGTTCCTGTCGTTCGACGGCGAGTTGGATGGGAGGCTGGTGGGCGCGACGGAGAAGTTCAGCCCGACCACGAAGGAGGCTCTCAACATCGGCTCGGGGCTGGCGGGCAAGCGCGAGTGCTTTAAGCCCGGGCGGGTGATCGACGACGTGATCGAGGGTGTGCGCGTGTATGTTCTCGGCCCGCCGTACAGCAAGGACAAGTTGAAGGAGACCGAGCCCGAGCAGAACGAGGCGTACCTGGCGGAGCAGGCGGCGCTTACCGGGTTCATCGGCGCGCTGACGGGTGATGCCAAGGGCGACGCGCTGCGACCGATCGACAAGGCGTACGCGATCGACGAGAAGGCCGCGGAGAAGCACGCGTTCTTTGCGAGCGAGTATTTCGGGAGCGATGCCAGGAACGCCGAGGAGCGCGGCAAGCGGTACGACTGGCGGCGGATCGACGCCAACTGGCTGCGGGCGGGCGAATCGCTGGCGCTGCAGATGCAGAACGCGACCAACAACACGTCGCTGGTGCTGGCGTTTGAGCACGTCAAGAGCGGGAAGGTGCTGCTGTTTGCGGGCGACGCGCAGCCGGGGAACTGGCGATCGTGGAAGGACGTGAGGTTTGCCGTGAGCGGGAGCTCGCTCGATCGCGATCGCGACGGCGTGGTGACCAGCGACGACCTGCTTGCGGCGACGGTGGTGTACAAGGTCGGACACCACGGCTCGCACAACGGCACGATGAAGGGCGAGGGGCTGGAGAAGATGACCTCGCGCGATCTGGTCGCGCTCCTGCCGACCGACAAGGACCAGGCCGAGGCGAGCGGGTGGGACAAGATCCCCAAGGTCGAATTGGTCGAGCGATTGATGCAGCGGACGCAGGGGCGGGTGCTGAGCACCGACCACGAGGCCAAAGCGCCTGACAGGCACCAACCGGCGGCGCAGGCGTCGAGCCAGAGCGCGTGGAAAGCGTGGGTCGATCGCGTGACCGAGCCGGAGGGGTTGTTGTGCTATGACGTGGAGGTGGAGGGGTAGGCATCAGGGATCGGGCATCAGGGGAACGAGCGGAGAAGTGGTGGCGGGATACGCTGGCGACCGCCATGCGACACGATCCTCTGCAGAAAGGCTGGTAGACTGGCGAAGCCGGCCGGGTCTGTCGGCGTGCGACACGGAGGGTGGTTGGCCCCTGGCGCTTCCAGCGAGCCGAAGGAGACTTCACGTGGTCAAGATTCTCGGTGTGTTGATCGCGACGGCGTTAGTATCCCTGTCGCTAAGCGGCCATAGCGCAGCGCGGCGTGCCGGCGTGAACTCCGCCGACGACCCTGTCGTCGTGATGTACCGCACGACCGAAAAGGGGCGTGAGTTGGTGACCGCCGTCTGGAAAGACGGGACCATGCTCATCCGCGGCGTCGTAAGTGACATAAATTCCCGGCTTATCGTCGCGGAAGCCAAACCGGAGAGTGTGTCCGCGTGTTTGCAGGCCATGGATGCAGCCCATTTTTTCCAGGGCCCGGCGTTGATACACAAGCAGCCCGATTCGTCGAGCATAAGGATTTGGGCGAAGTACGACGAAAAAAGCAATCATCACGAGTGGAATGAACAGCTGGAGACCGCCCTGAAGAGTCAGGGAATGATCGAATTCGTTGATCGATGGCTCGCGGCGAGAGCGGCCATTCTTCGGATTGCGCCGGTTCGCTCACGGCCCCTGGCCGACTCGTTGGATGAACGTCGTCAGTTCCGTGGGTTCAATCCGGCTGAGCCCGGGGAGTGTAAGTGGATCAAGTGAGCGGTACGGAGCCTCAGAGTGCTTAGGGTGCCACGAGGGCATGCCCGCTCGAGCGGGGCGACGCTGAGGCGGGTCGTCGGTCGGGACTTCTGGCTTGGTGGAAGAAACGTGGATTGTCTGGTCGGCGGCTTGACAACCGGCCCCAACACCCGCCATACTCGTGTCGATGGGTGACAGGACGTCGCCCGCGTAGTTGTCTTCTGACTCGAAAGGACGCCACGGATGGCCTCCAGCGAGCTTCGAACTTTTCGCGCACCCACGATGGCGGCGGCCCTGGCCGAGGTGAAGAAGGCCTTGGGCGGCGACGCGGTCATTCTGCACACGCGCTCGCACAAGGTGGGCGGCGTAATGGGCGTGGGCGCCAAGCAACTGGTGGAGATCACGGCGTCGGCGCCCAAGGCGACGGCGGGCGGATTGCAGGTGCGTGTGGCGTCGCGCACGGCGCGGGCGTCGGTAGGCGCTACGACTGAAACTCGAGCGGTTCGGGCGGCGGCAACGCCGACGCGGACGGTGTCGGCGGCGACGGGAGCGCGAACGGCCGAGCAGGCGCCGCGGCAGATCGAGCGACCCATTGAACGGCCTGTCGAGCGGGTGGGTGAGCGGCCGATCGAACGACTCGCGGTGCGCACGGCGATGTCGCCGGAGACGACGCGCGATCGCATCATCCTCGAGGACGAATTGGCGTCGATCAAGAAACTGGTCGGGCAGGTGTTGCAGTGTTCGCGGCAGACGGCGGCGCACGTGTCGTACTCGGGCGGTCGGTCCGAGGTGAGGTCGGGCGCGAGTTCGGCGAGCGCGGCGGGAGTGCTCTCGCTTGGGCCGATGACCGAGCCGCTCTTTGCGAACTACATGCGGCTGTGCGACGCGGGCGTGCCGGCGGAGTTGGCGGAGGAGATCGCGTCGGATGTACGCGGGGCGTTGACGTCGTCGCAGATCGGCGACGCGGCGGTGGTGCGGAGCGCGGTGCTGACGAGGCTGGCGTCGATGATGCCGGTGGTGGGGTCGATGGCGACCGGGGCGCCCGAGGACGGCAGGCCGCTGACGATTGCGCTGGTTGGGCCGACGGGCGTTGGGAAGACGACGACGCTGGCGAAATTGGCGGCGTTGTACAAACTGCGATATGGCAAGCGGGTCGGGCTGATCACGAGCGATACGTATCGCATCGCGGCGGTGGACCAACTGAAGACGTACGCGTCGATCATCGATGTGCCGCTGAGCGTGGTGATGACGGCGGAGGAGATGGCGCGGGCATGCCGCGAGATGGTCGGGTGCGAGGTGGTGCTGATCGATACGGCGGGGCGATCGCAGCACGACGCGACGCGGCTGGATGAGTTGCGGTCGTTCCTGGAGGCGTGTGTGCCGCACCAGACGCACCTGGCGTTGGCGGTGACGGCGGCGGACACGGTGATGTATCGCGCGGCGGATCGGTTCGGGGCGATGTCGCCGGATCGGATTCTCCTCACGAAGTTGGACGAGGCGGTGAATTTCGGGGCGGTAGCGGGGCTGTGCCGTCGCACGGGGCTGCCGGTGAGTTTTGTGACGCTGGGGCAGGAGGTTCCGGACCAGATCGAGTTGGCGAAGTCGGAGAAGTTGGCGCGGACGGTGCTGGACGGCGAGGTTGTCGCGTGACCGAGGCAGCGAGCCAAGTGCCGGCGAGCGCGAGCCGGATCGGGCCATCGCCGGTCGGCGGCGATCAGGCGTCGCGGCTGCGCGCGCTGGTGGGTCAGACGCTGTCGGCGGGGCAGGTGAACCAGGGCTCGGCTGGGCAGATGTGGCGTGGGGATTCGGCGCGTGAGGGAGAGCCGTTGGCGTGGCGGCGTGCGGGGCACGCGGGCGTTCCGATCGTGGCGGTCACGTCGGGCAAGGGCGGGGTGGGGAAGACGAACCTGGCGGTGAACCTGGCGATCGCGCTGTCGGCGCGGCGTGTGCGGGTGACGCTGCTGGATGCCGATCTTGGGATGGCGAACACGGACGTGCTGCTGGGCATGACGCCGACGCGGCGGATAGACACGGTGGTTGGGGATTCATACGTGGGTAGCGGTGCGTCGGGGTCGCTGGCGGGGCTATGCGTGGAGGCGCCGGGGGGATTCAGGTTGATCCCCGGGTCGGCGGGGGTGGCGCGGATCGCGGACATGCCGCGGCAGTCGCGTGCGGGGATGATCGATGCGCTGTCGTCGCTGTCGGCCAGTTCGGACGTGGTGCTGATCGATACGGGGGCGGGAGCGCACGCGGGGGTGACGTCGTTTGTGCGAGCGGCGGACGTTGCGATGGTGGTGGTGACACCGGAGCCGACGTCGATCGCGGACGCGTACGCGATGGTGAAGTGTCTGACGGACGCGGGGCGGATGCGTGAGAACATGCCGCGGGTGATGCTGGTGGTGAACCAGGCGCTGGATGAGGAAGAGGCGCGGGGAGTTCATGGGCGGATCGCGGCAGTGTCGGCGCGGTTTTTGGGCGCGGAGCCGGGGATGATGGGCTGGGTGCCGAGCGATGCGGGGGTTTCACTGGCGGTGCGAGCGCGCGTGCCGTTTGTTTTGAAGGAGCCTCGAGGGGCGGCGTCGGTGGCGGTGGGTCGTCTTGCTGAAGCGGTGGTGGCGCGAGTGATGACTCGTCGCGACGAACGCGCACCGAACGAGGGTGGGTGGCTGGCGCGCATTCTGCGCGGGCTATCGGGGAATCGTGTCGGGGCGGTGGGCATGGCGCGCTGATTGCGAGACAAAGTCGATTGGAGTTGAAGTAGGTGGTAAACGCGGCCGATAGAGGCGGCGCGCGGGCGCGGTCGGTTCTGGGACCGGGCGTGGAAAGTGCTGAGGGGAAAGTGACCAGAGATTGATTGAGGGGTCTGGGGGAGACACCGTGCCACAGATGGTTCGCACGATCGCGGCATGCCTTGCACTGACTGCGTTTGCCGTGGCGATCGTGGCGGGCATTCTGGCGCAGAACCCAGCGGGCCTGGTTCTGGGTCGGGCGCTATTGGCGATGGTGGTGGGGAAGGTGATCGGGTTGATGATTGGGTCGGTGGGGACGCGGGTGGTCGAGGACCAGTTACGGGCGTATGTGTCGACGAATCCGCACTCGTCGAGGCGAGGAATATCCACGGGTTCTCCACCGTCTGAAGAGAATGACCGAGTAGCGGCATGATGCGAGTTGCAGGCGCGCGCGAGATGTGTACAATCGTGCGTGCGGTCAAGGATGATCGTCACACAATCGCGCGTCGGGTTCTTTGACGCGTGACAATTCAGATCGACGCCGGGTTTGGATCTTGAACTCGGCACGCCACGAAGGGTCAAGGAGTCGACCATGGCGAGCGCCAGGGCAACGGGCAGAGCGGGATTGCGGGCGGCGGCGCGCTTCGGCGCGAGGCACGCGGAGCCTTCGAAGGCCAAGACGCCTTACGACGGCATGCCCATGAACAGCGTGTGGAAAGAGTACAAGAAGACAAAGGCGGAGCCGATCCGCAACTTCCTTATGGAGAAGTTTCTGCCGCTCGTGCGTTACAACGCGGAGCGGATCTATGCGCGATTGCCCGACGAGGTCGACATCGAGGACCTTATGTCGGCGGGGATCTTCGGGCTCAAGGACGCGATCGCGGCGTTTGACCTGGAGCGGAAGGTGAAGTTCGAGACGTTCTGCGCCCCGCGTATCCGCGGCGCGATCCTGGACGAATTGCGTTCGATGGACTGGGTGCCGCGGCTGGTTCGGCATCGCACGGCGCGGTTCGAGGGCGTGCGCCAGCAGATCGAAATGGAGACGGGCCAGCCGGCGACCGACGCGCAGGTGTCGGAGCGGATGGGCCTGCAGGGTGAGGAGTTCGACAAACTCAAGCGTGACGGTTCGCCGGTGAACATCCGATCGATCCACGGGCGTTGCTTCCCGTCGGACTCGGGCCGCGATGTGCGTGAGATCGACGTGATCCGCGACGATTCGCAGTTGAATCCGGTGAAGGAGATTCAACGGCGTGACCTGAAGGAACTGATCACCAAGGGCCTGTCGCGGGCCGAGCGTCTGATCGTGCTGCTCTATTACTACGAGGGCATGACGATGCGGGAGATCGGCGCGACGCTCGATCTTTCGGAATCGCGGGTGAGCCAGATGCACACGTCGATCCTGCTGCGTCTGAAGGCGCACATGCAGCACCGCTCGATGGAGCTCGAGCCGCTGGACGAGTGAGTTGATTGAAGAGTGAAACACGATTTCAAACACCCGCGACGAGCGGGTGTTTTTCTTGGGACCGTCGGGTCATTTGCTCGGGTGCGCTTGATCGTGGGGGCCGGCGGCGCGGCGTGCCGCGTGGAGCGCCGAGCGGACATCATCGAGCGTTCCGACGGCGACGTACATGCGGTACATGTACTGGCCGGGGGGCAGTCCCCGCGAGTCCGAGACGCGGAAGACGCAGTTCCATTTGACGACCTTGGCCCAGTCGAAGGCCCAGCGGCCGTATCCGGCGCTTTGGTACCCCGGGCTCGGCTGGTCCGGCGAGTAGATCCCCATCGCAAACTTCGAATCATCCGTCGAGAAGATGAGCGGCCGCGTTTGCTCGGCGGGCCCCGCATTGATCGGCGCGATCGTGCCGTCGGGCTCAAGCGTCCAGAACTTCTGGAACTCCCAGGGCATGTACCCCGTCAGCGCCTCGAACACCGCCTGCGTGTGGTGCTCGCCCGGCGGCACGACAAACGTCACGTCGTACCGGATCAGGTGATCAAGTCCCATCGCCCCGATCCGCACACGTTTCCGCAGCAGGTGATTCGACAGCACCGTGGTGTTCTTCGCCGGGTTGCCCTCGGATATCTCGCCCGGCGCAAGCCAGAAAGCCATCCGCGACGTCGTCTCCAACGTGTTTCCCCGCGCAACCAGTTGCAGCAGTTGCCCCGTCGAAGCAGGACCCGCGCCGTCACGCCGCGAGCCCGCCTCCGTCGGGTTGAATGTCTCGCCCGTGATCGGCGTCGCGCAGTCAAAGTTGCTCGCCGACTGCAACTGCCTTCCGTGGTCCGCGCTGTCGATGAACTCCTTGCCGTTCCATGTCAGAGAGTGGATCGCGCCCGCCAGCCGAGTCGTGGTCGTGATCACGATCTCCGATCCCAGCGCGGCTCCGCGAATCGACGAGTCCCCTGGCACCGCCGCCGCCGGCTCCGGAGGCAATCGCGGGGCGTCGGCCTTGTCCCAGAATGCCCGGCCCACCTCCGTCTCAGTATCCGCCAGCAGCCACAGCATCCGCGCGATCGCTGCCTGCTCGATCAACTCCTTCGGTGGCGAGGTCTTCCACCGCTCCAACGCGGCATTCCCATTCCGTGTCGCCCGTCGCAGGAACGTCTCATCCTGCGTCACGCGATACAACTCCACGTCCGCCTCGACCAGCAGGTGCGTAAACCGCAGGGCGTTCTTGTACACGCCGGTCTTCGGATCAACGAGTGCTTCGCACGCCCGCCCGATCCGCACCGCCTCATCGAGAAACCGCCGATTGCCCGTCGCGCGGAACAGCCCGAGGTTCGCGCGGATCATCAGGCCGCTGTTGTACGTCATCTTGAACTTCGCGACGTGGCCATCCGCCACGCGCACGTTGTCAAAGAACAGCCCGTCCTTGTCCTGCAGGTGCGTGTTTGTCCATGAAACGATCCGCCGCGCCCAGTCGATGTGCTCTTCCCGCTCAACGAATCTCGCCACGCGCAGACACGCCACGGCGGCCGGCGCATTGGCGCACGTGTTCTTGCTCCCGTCTTTGTGCCCCTCGTGCCACCAGATCCCGCCGCCAAGCTGATCGTCCCAGCCGCCGAACGAAAACCGCAGCGCCCGTTCCGCCCGCTCCAGGTACTTCGCGTCACCAGTCAGCTCATGCGCCTCTGCAAACGTAATCGCCATCCACTCGTTGTCGTCGTAGTACTTGTCATTTCCGCCGCCCCGCGTCGGCGACGGCTCATAGCCCGGGATGTCCGCCTTGTCATCCCAGTACCGATCCATCGCGGCAAAGAACCGCTCCATGCGCGCCCGGTACTTCTCCGGCTCGTGCCGCGTCGCCGCGACCAGCGCCGAGAACATCACGCCGTTGCCCCACATGAACTCCGGCTCACGCTTGTCACGCGCCTGCGCATAGCCGCCTGTCGCCCCGTCAAGCAGCTCCCGCTCTATCGACTCCATCACCGCATCCGCGGCGTCCGCATACGAGTCCGTGTGATGGGCTCCTGTCGTCGCATCCTGATCGGAAGCCGCACGCAGCGCGAGCGCAGGATGCACGCTGGCGGCCCCCGCCGCGCCACGCGTCGTCCGAAGGCTCGCGTTACTTCCACCAAGCAGAATCAGGCCGAGCGCTACGCCGGGAATCATGTTGCCCATGCAGGCAGAGTACCGAAGCGAGCCCGCTCATTCACCTTCGCCCGAAACTCCGCGCAGAGATTCGTCAGAGCCCTCTCCGAATCGGCAGCTGCACCCCGAGCTCAAACCGCTCCACGCCGTGCGCAAACGGCAATCCCACCCACGCCTCAAAGCTCGGCTGGTCCCCCGGCACATACCCGCTCCGCGGTAACCACGACCCATACAACCACCGCAGCGCCCGCAGCTCGAGCTCGATCCCGCCGTCGATGTCAATCTGCGCCACCGTCATCGCGGGGAACCGAAACCGCCCGATCTCGCCGCTCGGCGTGAATCGCTCCGCCTCGACCGCGACGTAATACCCGCACCGCTCCAGCGGCGTGATCTCCGGGTTCTCCCACTGATACCCCAGCCACTGCCCGCGATCCAGCCCCTGCCGTGTCGCCCACGCCGTTAATCGCTCCACCGCACACATCACCCCGCCGCCCTTGTACGGATTCGCGATGCGGATGTACGCGACTGTTCGTGCCGGCAGATCGCGGATGCGAACCTTGAACTGGTCGGGGTTGCTCCGTCCCGGCAACTTCTCAACATGGGGCGTGGACCCGCCCCGGGAGAGAGCATCCAACTCTCTCCCGCGCTCGCCGCGCCACGCCGCGAGATCAAATGCGCTAGGCGCCACGCCAAACCGCTGCTTGAACGATCGTGAAAAGTCGGACGACGACGCAAACCCGCACGCCAGCGCGATCTCCGTGAGCGAACTCTTCCGTGCCTCGCTCATCATCCCAAGCGCCCGGTCCAGCCGCATCTGCTTGGCAAAGTCGGCCGGCGTCTGCCCGGTCAGCGCCTGAAAGACCCGGTGAAAATGGAACGCCGAGAGGGCGGCGGCCCGTGCCAGTTCGCGTAATCGCACCGGGCGATCCAGATGAGCGACCATGAGATCGATCGCCCGGTTCACCCGGTCGACATACGAGGCGTGGGTCGACAATCGCCGGGCATTCGCGCGCGCACCAGCCGATCGGGCCCCGGCCGTTCGCTCCGCGACGACGTCCATGCCCTTCACCCGCGCGTTGTTCAAAGTTCGCAAGATCTGGCAAGCCCTCCGTGCCGCGACAGGTAGCATGTCCCCATCGAATCGGCGTTCCACGAACCGTTCAGATTTCGGAGACACCCGTGAATCGACTCATTGTAACCCTCGCCCTCCTCACCCTGTTCGGCTGCGCGTCCAACCACTCCGCGTCCACCGCATCGCAATCCGAGAACCAGCCCGCGACCCCGCCCGCGTCAAAGCCTGCCGCCTCGGCCAAGCCCGCCACTCCGTCGAAGGAAACCCAATCCATGCAGCTCGGCAACTTTTCGCTCAGCCTCGCCGTCAAGGACCTCGCCGCCTCCCGCGCCTTCTACGAGAAGCTTGGCTTCCGCCCCTTCGTCGGCGACAACAAGACCTGGCTCATCATGCAGAACGACACCTGCACCCTCGGCCTTCACCAGGGCGGCCTGCCAAAGAACTCGCTCACCTTCAACCCCGGCTGGGACCGCGCGTGCAACACGCTCCCCGAGTTCACCGACGTGCGCGACCTCCAGCGCATCTTCCGTGAACGCGGCCTATCCCCCAACCCCGCCGCCGACGAATCGACCGACGCCCCGGCCTTCCTCATCCTCACCGACCCCGACGGCAATCCCGTCATCATCGATCAGCACGTGCCCCGGCCAAAGAAGTAGCGAATTTCGTCGCACAGTCGCTGTATCCTGCTCTCATGTCTTCCTTCGAACGTCGGTCAAGCCCGCTTCCCGTCCACCTCCGCCCGATCACCACGGCCGACCTGCCGGAGCTCTTTCGCTTCCAATCCGATCCCGACGGCGCACGCATGGCCGCGGTCATTCCACGCGATTCCCAGTCGTTCTTGTCCCACTGGGAGAAGATCCTCGCCGATCCCTCCATCATCGCCCGCGCGATCACGCTCGACTCTGTGCTCGTCGGCCAGATTTCCTGCTTCAGCATGGACGGCCTCGACTCCGTCGGATACTGGATCGCGAGCGAGCACTGGGGCCGCGGCATCGCTACTCGCGCCCTTGCGTTGCTTCTCCACGAGGTTCGAAAACGCCCGCTCCACGCGCGTGCGGCCCGCCACAATGTCGCCTCCATCCGCGTGCTCCAGCGCTGCGGCTTCGTGCTGACGGGATACCAGCACTCACCCGCAACCGAGCGATTCCTCGAATGCGAAGAGGCGGTGCTCGTGCTGAGTGAATAGTGCGATGCAATCACCCTGCCGGCACGCGTGGCTGTGAGCGCAATGCCCGATCAGGTCCGACACGACAAGGGCTCGTCGTGCGATGGCATACGCTCGTGCGATGCTCAAGGTCGAGTACATCCCGCCCTGTGATAGTCCAGACTGCCCGCTTATCCGTCTCTATGACTTCCGGAGTGAGGATATCGCCGCGCTCCGCGCAATCTGCGAATCCCTCGCGAGCGGCCATCGCGACGAGTGGATGCTCACCGACGAGCCTTGGGCTCAATCCATCAACGCCTGCCGCTTGCTCCTCCGCGTCGTTCCGGACGATCAGGCTACGCCGAACTTCGAGTCTTGTTGCACGGGCTGCCGCGTGCCCTTCCCCGCGCCCGGTGAGCCGTATGTCATGCTCGGGTCCCGTCGCGGCTGGGACGATGTGCGGGAACTTCTCGAACCGTTTCTTGCCGGCAAGCGTGGCTTCAACTGGCTCGCCGAACCGCCCGATGTCCGAGTCCTCGTGTCGCAGCAGGGGGCGTGGTAGTGACGGTTGTTTCACAATTCCTGAGGTCATCATGAGGGGCCGAGCCGTCGGCGCTTTCTCAGCCACCACGCCGCTTTGCCTCGTCCCGACTTCGTGACTCCGTGACTTCGTGACTTCTTCTCTTCCACTCCGCCTCTTCTTCCCACGAAAAAACGCCCGGTCATCCCGGGCGTTCGTCGATCGACTCTTCAATTCCCTGGTCCGCTTACTTCGTGGCGGCCTCGGTCTTCCCCAGGCCGCGACGACGGTCACGCAGACGACGGCTCTTGCCCACGCGGTCACGCAGGAAGTACAGCTTCGCACGCCGCGCATCGCCCTGACGAACGATCTCAAACTTCGCGATCATCGGCGAGTTGATCGGCCAGCAGCGCTCGATGCCCACCTCGTCAACCACGCGACGCACGCGGATCATCTCGTTGATCCCGCGCCCGCGCCGGCTGATCAGCACGCCCTGGAAGACCTGAATGCGTTCCTTGTCGCCCTCGACGATGCGCGAGTGGACGTTGATCGTGTCGCCGACCTGCATGGCCGGGATATCGCTCTTCAGGTTCGCCTTGTTGATGTTCTCGATGATCGTCTGGAGGCCCATGATCCACCTGTCTGCCGCCCGAATGGGCCGCTGGAGTCAAAGATAACCCGCCCGGAAGCCGTCCGGGTGGGGTCCAAAGGCTAGGCGGGCACCCCGGCGGTTTCTAGCCCGCGCTCAACCTGACGAGCCCCGACCATCTTCGTCTCGATTCCCCTAGGCCGCCCCGCCCGGCATCCCGGAATCGGGCTTGGAACCGCCCGAGGGGCCTTCTCCCAGCAAATCCGGCCGCCTTTCCCGCGTCCGCTCGATCATCCGCTCCAGCCTCCACGCCGCCACTTTGCCGTGGTCGCCCGAAAGCAACACCTCCGGCACCTCCATCCCCATCCAATCGCGGGGTTTGGTGTAGTGGGGGCAGTCGAGCAATCGCCGCTGCGTCGCCGTGCCCTTCTTGGTCGCTGGCGGGATCGTCACGCTCGAAAAACTATCCGACTTGCTCGAGTCCTCATCGCCCAGCGCGCCCGGAAGCAGCCGGATCACCGCGTCCATCAGCACCATCGCCGCCAGTTCGCCGCCCGACAGCACATAGTCGCCCACGCTCACCTCGATCGGAGCGAGCTTCTGGACCACCCGCTCGTCGATCCCCTCATAGTGCCCCGCGAGCAGCAGCAGCCGCGGCCTGGCCGCCAGAGTCTCAACCAGTTCCTGATCCAGCCGCCTTCCCTGCGGCGTGAGCAGCACCCGTGTCGCCTCGCGCGTGTCCATCGCTTCTACCGCTTGGACCGCGTCCCACACCGGCTGGCACATCATCACCATGCCCGGCCCGCCGCCGAACGGCCTGTCGTCCGTCTTCTGATGCTTGTTGGTGGTGTACGAGCGGATGTCCGTCGCGTGCCACTCCACCAGCCCCGCGGCCCGGGCCCGCGCGGGGATGCTCACGCCCAGCGCCGACGGCGCCTCGGCCCCGAACATCTCGGGAAACGTCGTGAGGATGTCGATGCGAAGTGGCACGCAGGAGTATTGGCGGGCAAGCACCCGCCGCACAGTGCGTGGGAACGCACACTTCAACGCCCGAACCCGCAACGCCTCGCCATGCCGCTCCGGTAGACTGGGATCATGCGCCGATTCCTCATCGCGTCGCTCTGCCTGTTCTGCTCCTGCGCGCCGGGCCAGCAGGCCACCCGGCCGATCAACCAGCCGAACCCGGATTCGCAACCGCCCGCGCTCGCGCAGGCCGATCTCCACGCCGCCTCCATCCTCCGCGCCCGCGATCTCGCCGCCCAAGTCACCATTGCCCGCGATGAATTCGGCATCCCGCACGCACACGGCGTGACCGACGCGGCCGCCATTTTCGGCGCGATGTTCGCCCGCGCGGAAGACGAATACGCCCGCATCGAACAGGCCCACGCCCTCGCGATCGGGCGTGCCTCGCGCACGCTCGGCCCCGACGCGATCTCGTGGGACCGCATCGTGCTCTCATACGAAGTGCCCGATCTAGCCCGTCAACAGGATGAGCAAGCCCCGCCCGAGGTCCGCGCGCTCACCCAGGCCGCCGCCGACGCGCTCAACTACTACGTCTCGCTGCACCCCGCCGAGTCGTCGGGCGTGATCGACCACTGGGAGCCGTGGATTCTCGTCGCCCGCGAATACGGCTTTGCGCTCTACCAAGCCCAGGCCGAGGCGCAGCGCGTCTACGCCGCCGTAACCGCCAAGCAGCCCGCTCCCGCTCCGCCCGAGGTCGCACCCGCCGCGCCCGATGGCTCGAACGCGTGGGCGATCGCCGGTTCGCGCACCGCATCCGGGCGCGCCATGCTCTACGCCAACCCGCACATCCCCCTCGACGAAGCCTACGAAACGCACCTCTCCTCCGATGCCGGCCTCAACATCTCCGGCTCGGTCATGTACGGCGGAGGAATCCTCCCATCCATCGGGTTCAACGATCGCCTCGGCTGGTCCCTCACCGTCAACTACCCCGACATCGCCGACAGCTACGCCCTCAAACTCGGCGTCGACGGCGATGAACTCGCGTACAAGTTTGGCGACGAAATCCGCCACGCCGTCGTATGGAAAGCCAAGATCGGCGTGAAGTCCGCGGGCGGCATCGAAGAGCGGGAGATCTCCCTCGCCAAGTCCCACTTCGGACCGATCCTCTTTCAGGCCGGCGGAGTGTCGTACGTCTTCCGTGTGGGCGGCATGGAAGACGCGCGCACCGTCGAGCAGTGGTACCGCATGGCCCGCGCCGAAACTCTCGCCGAGTGGAAATCCGCCGTCGCTCTCTTCGGCCTTGCGTTCCACAACCTCGTCTACGCCGACGCCGATGGCAACATCGGATACATCTACAACGCCGCGTTCCCCCGGCGCGATCCAGCCCGAGATTGCAGCGGCGTGCTCGACGGCTCCGACCCCGCCAATCAGTGGCGGGGACAGCACACCCTCGACGAAATCCCGCAGGTCTGGAACCCCGCGTGCGGCTACGTCATGAACTGCAATTCGTCGCCGCTCTCGACCGCGGCCCAGGGCCAGAACCCGAATCGCGCGTCCTTCCCGCCGTACATGATCGGCAAAGACCTCGCCGACGGGCGCGTCTCCATGTCGCACGATCTGCTCTCAAACGCGAACGCGTGGACGCTCGCGGATCTTGAGCGTGCGGCGTTCGACACGCGCGTGTATTCGCTCGACAGCCTGCGCAATCCGCTGTTGGCAGAGTACGACAAGTTTGCCGCCGCCGACCCCGCCAAGGTCGAGCGCGTCGCGCCCGCCATCGAACTGATCCGCGCGTGGGACGGACGCCTCGCCCTCGATTCGCAAGCGTCCTCGCTCTTCATGACCTGGGCCGAGAAGCTCTTCACGCCCGCGTGGGTTTCTCGTCGCGCCCCGGGCGAACTCTCCGCGGCCCTGGCGGAAGTGATGGGGGATTTCGAACGCAACTTCGGTGATTGGCGCGTTCCCTGGGGCGAAATCAACCGCCATCAGCGTTTCGATACAAACGCCGGGCTCGCCGTCAGCGACGACCGCGAGAGTTTTCCCATCGCGGGCGGGCACGGGAGCCTCGGCGTGGGCTTCTGCTATCTTGCGCGCTCAAACGGCACCAAGCGCCACTACGGGTACCACGGCAGTTCTTATGTCGCCGCGGTCGAGTTTGGCGACGTGCCGACCGCCCGCACGATCGTGCCCTTCGGCGCCTCGCGTCACGGCGACTCGCCGCATTTCGCGGATCAAGCCCCGATCTACGCCGCGGGGAAACTCAAGCCCGCACGCTTCACGCGCCCGGATGTCTCCCGCACCGCGACGCGCATGTACCACCCTGGGGAGTAGGGCGACCAGCATCAACTCAGCGCGAGCCGAGTGGCCTGCTCGCCTCCCCAAAAACAACAAAGCCCCGTCGCCGGGGCTCTGTGAATCTCACTCGTAAAGCCGCTCAGGCCTTCTTCTCTTCCTTCTTCTCGCCCGCGGCCGCAGCGGCGGCCTTCTTGGCCTCCACCATCTTGCGGTCCTGCTCGCGGTCCTTCTCCCACGCCGCCACGTCTACCAGATTGCGCTTGGCGAGCACGTCGCGGAGCGTCTCGGAGGGCTGAGCGCCGACGGAGATCCAGTACTTCACCCGCTCCTCGTTCAGTTCGAGTTGCTTGGCGGGGTCCTTGGCCATCGGGTCGTACCAACCCAACTGCTCGATCGCGCTCCCGTCGCGGCGCGTCCGCTTATCCACGGCGTTGATGCGATAGAACGGGCGATTGTGACGGCCAAGACGCTGCAGGCGGATACGAACCACGTGAACTCTCCGAATAGATCGGTCCAAAGGCCGGGCACGCCGGCCCCAAAGATCGGGCTCAAAGACTTGTACACACCTCGCCCGCGTCAAACCCGACGCTTCACGAGGGGTGGGAACAATAGCCCCAACCCCCGCCACAGACCAGTTCGGGCCCCGGAAGGCCACATTTCCATCGCGTGTTCCTGTATCATCCGCATCCCATCGCGTCCTTTTCAACGCGGAGATTCCCATGAAACGTCGCTCATCCTTGGCATCGCTCGCTCTGGTCGGTCTATGTGCGGTTCTCGGCGCCGCGATTTCTGCCGGGTGCGAGAAGGAGCCCGCGCCCGCCAATCCCGCTGGCGCGGCCGCCAAACCAACCGATGAGCCCGCGGGCAAGCCGCTGCGGGTTGCGCTGGTGCCCAAGGGGACGACCCACGAATTCTGGAAGTCGATCCACGCCGGCGGCGTGAAGGCCGCCAAGGAAGCCGGCAACGTCGAACTCACCTTCCGAGGGCCGGAGCGCGAGGACGACCGCGAGCAGCAGGTCTCGCTCGTCCAGAACCTCGTGAGCAGCAAGTACGACGCGATCGTCCTCGCCCCGCTCGACGACAAGGCCTTGGTCGGCCCGGTGAAGGACGCCACCGCCGCCGGCATCCCGGTCGTGATCATCGACTCGGGCCTCCAGGCCGAGGCCGGCAAGGACTTTGTCACCTTCGTCGCCACCGACAACTACAAGGGCGGCCAACTCGCGGCCCAGCGCATGATCAAGTCGCTCGGTGGCGACGCCGCCAAGGGCCGCGTCCTCATGCTCCGCTATCAGGAAGGCTCCGCCAGCACGGCGCAGCGCGAGCAGGGCTTCGCCGACGAGATCGTCAAGGCCAAGGGCATCACCTTCATCGATCCCAAGCGCTACGCCGGCGCGACGCGCGCCACGGCGCAGGAAGCCGCTGAGAACCTCCTCGCGTCAAACACCGATCTGCAGGGCGTCTACTGCCCCAACGAGTCCTCGACGTTCGGCATGCTGCTCGCCCTCCGCTCGCGCACGCTGGCGGGCAAGATCACCTTCGTCGGCTTTGACTCCAGCGAGGGCCTCGTGCAGGCGATGTCCGCGGGCGAGATCGACGGGCTCGTCGTGCAGAACCCCATGCGGATGGGGTACCTGGGAGTGAAGACCGCGCTCGACCATCTCCGCGGCACCAAGGCCGAGAAGTCGATCGACACCGGCTGCGCCCTGGTCACCAAGGACAACATGAGCACACCGGAGATGAAGGAGCTCCTCGCGCCGGACTTCAAGAAGTACCTCGGCGAGTGAGCGCTGTCCGGCTTCTTGATCGACCCCGCGCGCACTGACTGCCCGCATGACGAATCACCCCAACGCCTCCGCTCCATCTTCCCCGCGGACGATTGCCGCGAGCACGCTCCTTCGCGCCCTTGGTCCGCTCCTGGGCCTGACGGCCGTTGTGCTCTTCTTCTGGATCGTCGGTCACCTGACCGGCAAGCCCGATCAGGGCCTGGTCTCCTTCGCGGATATCCGGCTCATCTCGCTCCAGACCGCGATCGTCGCGATCGTGGCGATGGGCATGACGCTCGTCATCGCCAGCGGCGGGATCGATCTCTCCGTCGGCTCCGGCGTCGCGCTCGCCAGCGTCGTCTGCGCCCTGGCCCTCAAGCACGGGCATTCCACGTCCGTCGCCGTCCTCGCCGCCGTCGGTACCGGCGTCATCAGCGGCCTGTACAACGCGTTCCTCATCACGCTCCTCCGCCTTCCGCCCTTTATCGCCACGCTCGGAACGCTCGGGGTCTTCCGCGGCGTGTCGATCTGGCTTGCCAGCGGCTCGGTTGTCTCGGCCCCGGCGGAAACCGGCGGTCCGCTCTACGCGATCGTGTCAACATCGCCCACACCCGCGTGGATCGTCTTTGCGCCCGCTGTCTGGGGCATGATCGGCGTGGTCGCGATCACGGCCCTCATCATGCACCGCACCGTCTTTGGGCGTCGCGCCGTAGCGATCGGTTCCAATCCCGTCGCCGCCGCCTATGCCGGCGTTCCCATGAATCGTGTGAAGATCGGCGTGTACGCGGTGCTGGGGCTTGCCGTCGGCATCGCGGGTGTGCTGCAGTTTGCTCGTCTCACCGTCGGCGATCCCACGGTCCGCGTGGGGCTTGAACTTGACGTCATCGCCGCGGTTGTCATCGGCGGCGCATCGCTCAACGGCGGTCACGCGTCGATCGTCGGCACGCTGGTGGGCGCGGTGATGATGGCGTACCTGCAGAGCCGCTGCGCCGCGCTGGGCTGGCCGAATTACGTGCAGCAGATCATCGTGGGGCACATCATCATCGCCGCGGTTGCGATCGATCAGTGGCGCTCGCGCCGGGCGGTGTGACCTGTGAGCGAGCGGGGCGACATCGCGGTGATCGGCGCGGGAGCCGCGGGGCTCATGGCGGCGATCGCCGCCGGGCGTGCGGCGATGGAAGCGGGCTCTCGCCTCCGCATTCTCGCGCTCGATGGGGCCAAATCGCTCGGCGCGAAGATCCTCGTTGCCGGCGGCGGGCGCTGCAACGTCACGCATTATCACGTTGACGAGCGCGCTTACGCCGGCTCATCGCGCAACTCGATCCGCAACGTGCTGGGTCGATTCGACGTGCAGCGAACCGTCGCGTTCTTCAACGAGATCGGCGTGGAGTTCAAGCAGGAGGACACCGGCAAACTCTTCCCGACGACCGATCGCGCCAGAACCGTGCTCGACGCGCTGCTGAGCGAAGCCCGGCGCGTCGGCGTGGAACTGTGGCACCCGTGGCGCGTGGCCAGTGTGTGGCCGCACAACGCCGGATTCAAGATTCAGCGCGAAGATTCGGAAGCGTGCAACGACATCCGCTCGCTCATCGCCCGGCGCGTCATCATCGCCGCCGGCGGCAAGGCTCTACCGAAGTCGGGCTCGGATGGCCAGGGGTACTCGCTCGCCAAGTCGCTCGGGCACACCATGACGGCGCGGATCTTCCCGGCGCTCGTGCCGCTCACCACGCCCGACGGGCACTTCCTCCGCGAACTGTCGGGCGTGTCGGTCCCCGCCGAGGTCATCGTCCGCGACGCCGGCGGCAAAGTACTCGTGTCGTTCACGAACTCCGTGCTCTTCACACACTTTGGGCTTTCCGGCCCGGCGATTCTGGATGCGTCGCGGTATCTCGCCGACGCGCGTCACGCTGATCCCGGCGCGTCGCTGGTGCTGAACTTCGCGCCGGGGATGCCAGTCGCCGATCTTGATCGTGCGATCGTGAGCGCCAAGGGGCCGGGCATCGCGCGCTGGCTCGCCGAGTCGCTCGTGTTTCGCGCGGACGTCCCCGGACACACCAACCGCGGGCTGCCCGAGCGGCTGTCACGCGCGCTGTGCGAGCATTCGAGTGTCGATCCCGCCACGCCGATCCAGTCGCTCACGCGCGTGCAGCGCACGTCGATCGTCGGCGAGGTGTGTTCGCTGGTCGTGCCAATCACCGGCGACCGCGGCTTCACGCACGCCGAGGTCACCGCCGGCGGCGTGCCGCTCTCTGAAGTGCGATTGGATTCGATGGAGAGCCGCGTGTCGCCCGGGGCGCATTTGTGCGGTGAGATCTGCGATGTCGATGGGCGGATCGGCGGGTTCAACTTTCAATGGGCGTGGTCGAGCGGTTACGTCGCGGGGAGCGCCGCGGCGAGATCGCTCATCGCTGGTACATGAAGTACACGAGTGTGGCCACACCCGCCAGCGTTGCGAGCACCGCGAGGAGAATCAGCCACGCGCGGCGGCGGTCGCTCGCTGAGTCGGTGGCGAAGTTCACGGCCCACTGGCCGATGAGATCCAAGAGCGTGTCGAACATCGTTTCCTTGTACCGAATCTGATCCTGCCGGTTTCGCCCGGCGCGCGTACGAGCGAATGCCGTACACTGCGGGCATGTCGACGCTGGTCTGTGTTCCCATCATGGTGACCGACGAGGCCGCCGCCCTGCGCGATGCGGCGTTGGCGCGCGATGCGGGCGCCGACATGGTCGAGTTCCGGGTCGATGACTTGTTCGCGGGCTCCGCTAGCGCGGACGACGCGGCGCGCGTGGCGCGGCTGGTGTCGGCCTCGCCGCTCCCGTGCATCCTCACATGCCGACCCACCTGGGAGGGCGGGCACTACGACGGTGACGATGATGTTCGTGTCGCGATGTTCGAGCGAGCGTGCGTCGGTTTGCAGGCGGGCGAGCACGCGCCGCGATACATCGACGTCGAACTGGCCGCGTACAACCGGTCGGACAACCTGCGGCTGAAGGTCAATCTCTGCGTCGACGCGGCACGCGAACAGAGCGCCGGCCTCATCCTGTCGTCGCACGACTTTGACTCGCGTCCCGCGGACCTGACACGCCGGATGCTCAGCATGCGTTCGCACGGTGCGGCGCGGGTTCACAAGGTCGCGTTCCGGGCTCGCTCGCTGCGCGACAACATCGAGTTGTTCGAACTGGTGCGCCAGGGCGATCGCCCGACGATCGCGCTTGGCATGGGCGAGTTCGGGCTCATGAGCCGCGTGCTGGCGCCGAAGTTCGGCGCGTTCCTGACGTTCGCGAGTTTGCGGGACGCCTCCGCGACCGCGCCGGGGCAGCCGATGGTGGCGCAACTCCTCGAGACGTTTCGGTTCCGATCGATCCGCGCGACAACGAAGGTGTACGGCGTGGTCGGCTGGCCGGTGTCGCACTCGCTCTCGCCGCGGATTCACAACGCGGGCTTCGGCGAGTGCGCCATCGACGCGGTGTACCTGCCCATGCCGATCGCGGCGGGCGCGACACCAGGGGACAACGATGCGAGCCTGAAGGCGACGTTGACGGAACTGATCGAGTATGTGCCGCTGGATTTCAGCGGGTGCAGCGTGACGATCCCGCACAAGGAGAGTCTGGTGCGGATCGCGCGCGAGCAAGGCTGGGAGATCGAGTCGGGCGCGGCGATGATCGGTGCGGCGAACACGCTGGTGGTGTCGCGCGAGGGCGGGAGGTCGCGTGCGCGGGTGTTCAACAGCGATGCGCCCGCGGCGATTGAGTGCATCAAGGGTGCGCACGGGTCGCGAGAGTTGGCGGGGCTGGTGATCGGCGTGGTGGGCGCGGGCGGCGCGGGGCGTGCGATCGCGTTCGAGGCGGCGCGGGCCGGCGCGACGCCGATCGTGTTCAATCGCGATCGCGCCAGGGCGGACGAACTGGCCGCGGCGATCCGCGGTGCGACGGGCGTCGCGGCGCAGTGCCCGGCGTGGGACGAGATGGAGGATGCGGCGTGCGATGTGTGGGTGAACTGCACACCGGTCGGGATGAAGCATGGCCCGGCGCCGGAGGGGCTGGCGATTCCCGACTCGGCGCTGGTTCGGGCGGCGGCATCGCGGGCGATCGTGATGGACACGGTGTACACACCGCGGGAAACGCCGCTGGTGAAGAGGGCGCGTGAACTCGGGTGCACGGTGGTCGAGGGGTTGGAGATGTTTGTTCGTCAGGCGGCGATGCAGTTCGAGGCGTGGACGGAGCGGCGTGCGCCGGTGGAGGCCTTTCGGCGCGTGGTGTTCGCGGCGCTGGCGGAAGCGTGAGCGGGGGAGGTAGTGTGAGAATGTTCGAGCAGAGCACCGACGGCGAATTCGCGGTCGGCATCACCGCACGAGCGCGGCGGTGACGAGCGTGCGTGATCAGAAGTCCGCGGCGATGCCGCTGGAGCGGAGGAGCGTGCGGAAGCTTTCGCTGAAGACGAAGTTGTGGGACGGGAACTCGATGCCCGACATGTTCTGATCGATGTGGCTGAACATGAGATCGATGGCGCCGATCTGTTCGGGCGAGCCGGGTTTGGCGGGGTCGAGCAGTTCGACGATGCCGGAGACGGACGCGCCTGCGGCGTCGAAGAGGGTCATGGTCGCGGTGTAGCGGAGCGTGTCGCCGGGGATGGCTTCGCGCGAGAGTTCGACCTTGCCGACCTTGGCGAGGACGACCTTTTCCTTGAAGCCGCCGGCGTGTCCGACGAGGATGCCGCCGGTCTGGGCCATGCCCTCGACGATGAGCGAGGCGGGCATGATGGGCATGGGCGGGCGCGAGGCGTCCGCGGCGAAATGATCGTGCAGGTGGTCTTCCGCGAGGCTGATGTGCTTGATGGACACGCAGCGCGAGCGCGGAGTGAGTTCCAGCACGCGGTCGATCCACATCCAGCGCATGGATCAGGCCTTGCTGAGCTTGCGCTCGACGAAGCGGCAGAGCGAATCGACGGTGAAGACCTGCGCCACTTTGGCGAGTTGCGGGTCTTTCTCGAACTCGGAGAAGTCGAAGTGGGGGAGCTTCTCCTTCATGGCGGCGATGCCCTTGGGCGTGACCTTGCCGTCCTTGACGTACTCGGGGTCCTGCGAGACGCCCTGGGGGAAGAGTTCGGCCTGGCCGATCTTGAAGCCGAAGGCCTGTTCGAGTTTGAAGCCGATATCGAGGAAGTCGATCGACTCAGCGCCGAGGTCGCCTGTGAGCGTGGTGGTGGGCTGGACCTCGTCCTCGTCCACGCCGAGGGCGTCGACCAGCACCTCGCGAACCTTCCCGAAGATCTCCTCACGAGTCATGCACGCGGCTCCTGCGGTATCTCTCCGCCCGCGTCCGGGACCCCCGACGCCGGCGGACAGTTTGAATCCGATAAGTCCCCATGATAGCTCGCGGATCGCCCGTTCATTTTCCGAACTGGGGGCGATTGGCGGTAGGCTTCAGGCGCGTCCGGTGCGGGCGGGGCGGAGCGTGATCCGGCCCGAGCAGGCGACTTCGGGGGTGGGCGAACCGGGCTCGATGAGGAGGACTTCGCCCTTGAGGTCGTGTTCATCTGCGGCGGCGGGCTTGGCGCGCTCGACGCGGACCTGGAGCGTGGCGCCGGGCTTGACGAACTTGCCGTATTTGAGCGCGCGGACGCGGGACAGGACCAGGGGTATTGGGTCGGAGCGGCCGGGGCTTGCGAGCCTTCGGCCGGCCTGCACCATCGCCTCGAGCATCATGACGCCGGGAAGGACGGGGAAGGTTGGGAAGTGGTCCTGGAGGTACTCCTCCGCGGCCGAGACGTGCTTGATGGTCACGATGCGGTCGGGAGATTGCTCGAGCACACGATCGACGAGGTCAAAGTGCATGGGGAGACGATACCCGGTGCGGACGGTTCGGGCGCGGGTACGCTGGGGAAGAAGAAAGTGACGAAAGAATGAGAGACGGAGAGGCGAAGTGGAAGAGGTCGGGAGTGGGGAGTCGGGATGGGGAGTGGTGAGGAAAGATAGAAGTGGCGGCGCGGTGAGGATTCTGCGTGGCGAGCGTGAAGGACATGGCGATCTGCGTTCGGCACTGGGACTGGAGCGAGACCAGCCAGACGGTGTCGATTCTCTGCCGAGAGCATGGATTGGTGCGCGCGGTGGTGAAGGGGGCGCGGCGTGAGGGTGCGCCGTTTTCGGGCGGGCTGGAACTGGCGACGCGCGGCGAAGTCGTGATGATCCTGAAGTCGGGCGACGCGATGGCGACGCTGACGGCGTGGGGACTTGTGGAGGCGTATCCGGCGATCCGGCGATCGCTGGGCGCGTTTCACGCGGCGATGTACATGATCGATATCGCGCAGCGGGCGGTGCGCGAGCACGATCCGCATCCGCGCTTGTTTGACGTGCTCTCGGGCGCGCTTGATCGGCTGACGACGCCGGGGCAGATCGGGCGTGCGCTGGTGTGGCTGCAGTGGGCGGCGCTGGCGGATACGGGCGTGGCACCGGCGCTGGACCGGGATGTGGCGACGGGCGAATGGATCGATCTTGCGGCGTTGGCGACATTGGCGTTTGACCCGGCGCGGGGTGGGTTGGTGGTGGGGGCGGATCGAGCGGATGTGTGGAGGATTCGGACGGAGACGGTGCGGTTCTTGCGACGTGTCAGCGAGCAGTGGTCACCAGAAGAAGTTTCGTTGTGGTTTTCGGACCCGGACCTCGGGGATGAGATCATTTCGCGGGCTGGAAAGTTGCTGGCGAGTTTTTGGTTCATTGCGCTGGGGTATTGGCCTATGTCTGTTCGGTCGGTGTACGCAGAGATTGCGCAGGCCAACATTGGAAGGTCCGCTGAAGGGGGGGAAAACACTGGTCGATGAATAGGAGTCACACGAGAGCCCGATCTGGGCACTGTTGCAGAGACCAGGGAAGGTCGAGCGTTCATGAATCGCGAGCTGCTTGAGGAAATCCTGAGCTGCCCTTCGTTGCCCTCGCTTCCGGCGGTGGCGGTGCGGGTCATTGAGTTGACCGGCAGCGATGATGTCTCGATGAAGGAACTGGCGGCGACGATCGAGAACGATCAGGCGCTGGCTGCCAAGGTTCTGCGCACGGTCAATTCGAGTTTCTACGGGCTGCGGACGCGTTGCGCGACGATCAGCAAGGCGCTGGTGATGCTGGGCCTTGGTCCTGTGAAGACGCTCGCCCTGGGGTTCTCGCTGGTCTCGACGATCGGGGAGCAGGATTCACAGTTTGACTATGTGAGTTACTGGCGACGCGGGCTTTACACCGCGGTGTCGTCGAAGTTGTTCGCGGAGGCCGCCAAGAAGAAATGCTCGGAAGAGGCGTTCCTGGGCGGGCTCCTGCAGGACGTGGGTGTGATGGCGTTGTATCGCGCGCTGGGGAAGCGGTACCTGGAAGTGATGGAGCAGGCGGGGGGCGACCATCGCAAACTGGTGAAGTTTGAATTGACCGATCTCGAGGTGCAGCACCCGGACATCGGCGCGATGCTGACGGAGCGATGGAAATTGCCGCAGGAGTTGGTGCTCCCCGTGAAGTATCACGAGAGGCCGACGGCGGCTCCGAAGGAATGCACGGACCTGGTGCGTCTGGTGGGGCTGGGGAACCTGGCGCACGACGTTCTCAGCGATAGTGATCCTGGGCCGGCGCTGCGGCGCTTGTACCAGCGTGCGGAGCAGTGGTTTGGGCTGACGGCGTCGACGGTGGACGGCCTGCTTCGTCGTATCGCGGAGGCGGCCAAGGAACTCTCGACGCTGTTCAAGTTGGACACTGGGCTGGCGGCGGACGCGGAGATGATCCTGACCAAGGCCAGCGGGCAGTTGCTGGAGATCACCAAGAACGGCGGGAACGGTTCGCAACTCTTGGAAGGTCTGCAGCACGACCCGCTGACGGGCGCGGTGAGCCGCGAGGGCTTTGACGCGGCGTTGCGTGAGGCGTTCCGGGCGTCGATCGAGAACAACGAGCCGATGGGTCTGCTGGAACTGACGATCGATGATTTCAAGCCGATCCGCCAGGCCGCACCGGATCTTGCGGACGAGGCGTTGATCGGGGTGACGGCGTTGTTGAAGAAGCACTTTGAGCCGGCGGGCGGCGTGGTGTGCCGCGTGTCGGACGAGGTGTTCGCGATCCCGATGTCGGGCGTGACCAAGCAGTCGGTGGCGCGGGCGTGCGAGGAGTTCCGTGCGGACCTGGTGCGGGCGTCTGGCGTTTGGCTGAAGGGACGGTTGCAGGGGCGGAGCACGTTCACGGCGAGCATCGGCGTGGCGCTGCATGAGCCGGACAATTCGGCGTTCCAGAGCGTGGAGCACCTTCTGACGGCGGCGACCAAGGGCCTGCAGGCGTCGCGCGCGTCGGGCGGGAATGCGGTGCGGGTCGTGTCGCAGAAGACCGCGGCCTGAACGCGATCACTCACACACATCACAAGCCCAATAGGTCGGCTCGTTTCGAGGACGCGGCGATCACGTTTCGTCCACGGGTTCTGGCGTGGCACCGCGTGGTTGCGTGAGCGTGGGCTTTGTGAGGCCGAGTTTTTTGAGCAGGCCCTTCAGGTCGCCGGGCCAGGGTGAATGGACATCGACGGTCGCGCCGGTGAGCGGGTGATCGAAGACGACGCGGTGGGAATGAAGGGCGAGGCGAGGGGCGGCGTCGCGCACGCCGGGCGGCGCGTAGAGATCATCGCCGAGGACCGGGCAGCCGATGGCGTTGAGATGGACGCGGATCTGGTGGAGGCGTCCGGTGAGCAGGCGGCACTCGACGAGCGAGGCGACGCGCGAGGTTTCGAGGACGCGATAGGCGGTGATCGCGGGCTTGCCGCTCCTGGAGATGCGAGCGAGCCGGGGTTTTCCGGTGGGGCGGTGGGAGATGTCGCGGGTGTGGTCTTCGGCGATGGGCATGCGGAGCACGCCCTTGGGCTGTTTGGGCGCCCCCTTGACTACGGCCCAGTAGAACTTCTTGATGGTGTGGTTTTCGAATTGCTGTCGGAGGCGGTCGTAGGAATCGGTGCGGAGCGCGACGATGAGGATGCCGCTGGTGGCGCGGTCGAGGCGGTGGAGGAGGCCGAAGTCGCGCGATTGCCCGAGGTTCTGCAGGGCGGGGCCGAAGCGGGCGAAGAGGCCGTTGAGAAGAGAGTCGTCTTCGTGTGCGAGGCCGGGCTGGGTGACGGTGCCGGGCGGTTTGTTGACGACGACGAGGGCGTCGTCCTCGAAGAGGACCTTGAAGGTGACCTTGTCGTTGGGTTGGACGCTGAACGTGGGCACGCGCACCTCAAGTCGTTGGCGGCGTGAACGCGCACGCGGCGTGGTCGAGGTACCAGCGTAGCTCGCCGCCGACGGGGCGAACGGCCAGCCACGGGTGGAGCGACGCGGGGGGCGTGGCCGCGAGCGATTCGAGCGCGGAGCGGCTTGATTCACCGGGCGCCATGAGCGCGACGAAGCGGGCGGCGTTGAGGATGCGGCGCGTCATGGAGTAGCGCTCGTCGAGCGGGCGGTGGACAAAGAGGCGATCCGCGGGGTCGTCTGGCAGTGCGTGGAACGCGGCGGATTCCTCGGGCGTGGGCACGCCGAGCAGGACGAAGTCGAGGCGATCGTGGCCCTTTTCGCGCCAGCCGAGGTGTTCGCCGAGTTGGCGTTCGTAGTCCAGGGCGGGGTCGTCGGCGGTGAAGGTGACGGCGTGGGCCTGCTCGGGCGGCATGTCGGATTGCTCGACGATCAGGCCAAAGAGCAGGTCGAAGTTTGCGGGGCGTGAGGGGCCTGGCGAGAGGTGCTCGTCGACGAGCCACAGGTGGGTGCGTTTCCAGGGGATTTCGCGGAGGGGCGGGTCGTACATGAGGCGGCGCAGCATGGGCTCGACCGGCGGCGAGACGGAGATCGCTAAGTGAAAATCGCCGAAGGTACGGACGCAGTTGCGCGAATGGATCAGGAGATCGGCGGCGGCGGCGTCGATGGCGTCGTCGGCGGCCTGGCGCACGATCACCGTCCCCGGGAGGCGGGGCGGGACAGGCTCTGGCACAAGATCGTACGATTCGATCATCGCGAGGTGTATTGTGGGCGCTGTTCGGGCGGAACGCCAGTGGAGACGTGGGGATTGGGGCGAGGAGCGGAAGAAGAATGGGCAATGGGGACGAGGCTGCAGTGACAGCGATCGAATGAGCGGGCCTGATTGGTGTGGATGCGAGCGGAGCGAGTGCCAGGAGATCTTGTGACACCTTTGGCGAGGATTATCGACGCGAATCTGAATCGCTCACGCGAGGCCTTCAGGACGCTGGAGGACTTGGCGCGGTTCGTGCTGGACGACGAGGCGATGTGCACGCGGCTGAAGCGGGCGCGACATGGGTTGGCCCAGGCCGCGGGTTGGCTGCCGATCGATCGGGCGGCGCTCCTTGCGTGGCGCGACACGCCGGGCGATGTGGGGACGCGCGTGACGGCGGGCGGGGAGTATCAGCGGGCGACCGCGGGCGATATCGCCTCGGCGGCGTTCGGGCGATTGCAGGAAGCACTGCGCTCGATGGAAGAGTGCGCCAAGGCGCTCGGGGCTGGGGACGGGACAGAAGGCGGCGCGGCGGATGATGTGGTTGGGGATGTGGCGGCGGGCGATGGCGCGGGAGCGTTCGAGCAACTCCGGTATGAGACGTATGAACTCGAGCGACTGCTCGCGCAGCGGCTTGGAGGTGGGCGAGCGGGCCAGTGGACGCTGTGCGTGCTGCTGACATCTTCGATGTGCGCGCATCACTCGCCCTTGCGCGTCGCGGAGTTGTGCATCGAGGGCGGCGCGTCGGCGATCCAGGTGCGCGAGAAGGACATGGACTCTCGCGAGTTTCTTGGCACGATCCGGCGCGTGATCGAGATCGCGCGCCCCGCGGGCGTGCCTGTGATCGTGAACGACCGGGTCGACTTGGCGATGCTCGCGGGGGCTGCGGGTGTTCATGTCGGCCAGAGCGACCTCTCGGTGCGAGACGTTCGACGCTTGGCGGGCGCGTCGCTCCTGGTGGGCGTCTCGACGACCAGTGTGGAGCAGGCGCAGCGAGCAGCGGACGACGGCGCGGACTACTGCGGCGTCGGCCCGATGTTCCCGACGACGACGAAGGAGCGGGCCCCGGCGGGCGTGGCGTATCTGCGTGAGTATCTCGCGGAGTGTGGCGGGACGGGGCGCGTGCTGCATCACCTGGCGATCGGCGGGATCTCGCCGGAGAACGTCGGCGAACTGGCGGCGGCGGGGTGCCGAGGGGTCGCGGTGTCGGGCGCGGTGTGCCGCTCGAGCGACCCGCGGGGCGTGTGTGAGCGGCTGGTGGCGGCGCTCAAGCGGTAGGTGCTCAATCGCGCCGGCGTCGCGGGCCGATACACTCCGGTATGCCCGTCACCTTTCAGCAGCATCGACTTTCCAACGGCCTGACGATCATCGCGGAGACCGACCCGGCGGCGCACACGACCGCGGCGGGGTTCTTCGTGAAGACCGGCGCGCGAGACGAGGCCGCCCCCGTCATGGGCGTCAGCCATTTCCTCGAACACATGATGTTCAAGGGGACCGACGACATCTCGGCCGAGGAGTTGAACCGGCGGTTCGACGATCTTGGTGCGCGGAACAACGCGTTCACGAGCGCGGAGATGACATGTTTCTACGCGAGCGTGCTGCCCGAGCGGTTTGACGAGATGGTGTCGCTGCTCGCCAGGATGATGCGCCCGGCGCTGCGCCAGGCGGACTTCGACACCGAGAAGGGCGTGATCCTCGAAGAGATCGCGATGTACAAGGACAACCCGTTCTGGGTGCTGTACGAGGCCGCGATCGAGAAGCACTTCGGCGCGCACCCGCTGTCGCACCGGGTGCTGGGGACGACCGAGACGATCACGGCGCTGACGCGTGACCAGATGATGGACTACTTCCGCGCGCGATACTCTGCGGACAACACCACGCTGGCGGTGGCGGGGCGGGTCGACTTTGCGAAGTTGGTGGCGCTGGCGGAGCGGATGTGCGGCACGTGGGAGCGGACGGGCGCCACGCGGGACTCCAATCGACCCAGGCCGGTGGGCGGCGAATTCACCATCGAGGACGAAAAGGTGAGCCGCGCGTATATCCTGGGCCTGGCCGATGCGCCGGCGATCGAGGACGAGCGGCGGTACGCGGCGGGGATGCTGGCGCAGGTGCTGGGCTCGCCCGACAACAGCCTGCTGCACTGGGCGCTGATCGAGACGGGACTTGCGGAAGAGGCGCAGGCCGCGTTTGATGCGCACGACGGCGTGGGGCATTACTTCATCTATGCCTCGGCCGATCCGGCGCGGATCGATGACGTGTGGGCCCAGGTGCAGACGCAGGTGGATCGGTTGATCGACGCGGTGACGCCGGACGACCTGGAGCGGCTGCGCAACAAGGCCGCGACGGCGCTGACGGTGGGCGGCGAGCGACCGGGCGATCGCATGCACCGGCTGGGGCGGCTGTGGACGACGACGGCGCAGTACCGCCCGCTGGAGGCCGAACTCGAGCGGATCAAGAAGGTGACGCTGGATGATCTTCGGGCGGTGGCGGCGGCGTATCCGATCAGGCCGGTGACGGTGGGGAAACTGGTGCCGAAGGGGTGAGGGCTTCGAATTCGCCGGACGACCTGGTGTGATGTGCGCAGATCGCGATCCACCCCACTTCGAGTTTGTGCAGAACAAACACGAGGATGCGCCCGCGGCACAATGAAAACACCGACCGCGAAGTCGCAGTCGATGGCACGAAGTCCGGAGTCCATTGGGGAGCGCTACTCGTCAAGGCCGGATGAAAACGCCGACCCGTCAGCGATCGTGCTTACCTGCCTTTGCTGTCCCCGCGTGCGAAGATGCTGGCGACGTAGTTGAGCACGTCCGCGGCGGAGGTTTCGTTGTAGCCGAAGTTCTTGATGAGGCGCTGCTTCACGATATCGATCTTCTGCTGGGTCTCGTCGTCGACGACGCTGCTCACCAGGTTCTTGAGCTTGATGGTGTCGCGCTGGTCCTCGAAGAGTTTGAGTTCCAGCGCGCGGTAGAGGCGCGCGTTGGTGTTGTACTCGAACTTCTTGCCGTCGAGGGCGAGCGCGCCGATGTAGTTCATGATCTCCTGGCGGAAGTCGTCCTTGCGGCTCTCGGGGATGTCGATCTTCTCCTCGATGGCGCGCATGAGGCGTTCGTCGGGCTCGTCGTACTTGCCGGTGTAGCGGTTCAGCACCTTCTCCTTCTGGGTGCTGGCGCGGACGTTCTCGATGTAGTTGGCGCACAGGCGGCGGATCGCGTCTTCGTCGGCGCTGATGGCGCGCTGCACCTCGCCCTTGATGATGTCCTCGTATTCCTCTTTGACGACGGCGAGGAGTTCGCGGTAGCGCTTCTTGGTGTTCTCGTCGCTGATGAGCGAGTGGTGCGACATCCCACTCTCGAGTTCGTTGAGCACCATGAACGGGTTGATCGCCTTGTCCTCGATCGCCTGGCGGCTCACCAGCGCGTTGCTGACCTTGTCCTGGATGTAGCGCGGTGAGATGCCGGTCATGCCCTCGCGGGGGGCTTCTTCCTTGAGTTCCTTGACGCTGTCTTCGGTGAAGCCGGGGATGCTCTTGCCGTTGTAGAGTTTGAGTTTCTGGAGGAGTGTGAGCCCGGCCTTTTTGGGCTCTTCGAGGCGGGTGAGGACGGCCCACATGGCCGCGACCTCGAGGGTGTGCGGCGCGATGTGGATGTTGCGGATGCGGTCGGCGCCGAAGTCCTTTTGGTAGATGCGGATCTCGTCGTCGAGGCGGATGTTGTAGGGGACGTCGATCTTGATGGTGCGGTCGCGGAAGGCCTCCATCATCTCGTTGGACTGGAGGCGCTTGTACTCGGGCTCGTTGGTGTGCCCGAGGATGACCTCGTCGATGTGCGTCTGGGCGAACTTCTTGGGCTTGATCGAGTGTTCCTGGGTTGCGCCGAGCAGGTCATAGAGGAAGGCGACGTCGAGTTTGAGGAGTTCGATGAACTCGCACACGCCGCGGTTGGCGATGTTGAGTTCGCCGTCGAAGTTGAAGGCGCGCGGGTCGGAGTCCGAGCCGTAGAGCGCGATCTTGCGGTAGTTGATATCGCCGGTGAGTTCGGTGGAATCCTGGTTCTTCTCGTCCTTGGGCTGGAAGGTGCCGATGCCGACGCGGTCCTTTTCGGAGAGAACGACGCGTCGGACCTTGACGTGCCCCATGACCTTTCGCCAGTCGCCCTCGTAGAACTCCATGAGATTATCGAGGACGCGCCTGCAGAAGGGATCGGGCTCGCCGGAGACTCGGAGTTTTCCGTGGTGGTTCGCGGGCTTGTAGGCCGCGTTGAGTTTGGCCATCACGTCGTCGCGTGCTTCGCGCGGGATAAGGACGAGCGGCTCTTCGTGCATGGGGCAGGGGTATTCGTGGGTGCGTCGGGCGCGCTTGTTCTGCCCGCTGGGCGGAGAGTCGGGCTCGGGCGATGCTTCGCAGTGCTCATCGAGCATCCAACTGAAGGTGTAGAGCGCGCCGTCGGTGGTGCGTGAGTAGGCCTCGATGCCTTTCTTGAGCAGTCGCGCGATGGTGGACTTGCTGGAGCCGACCGGGCCGTGGAGGAGGAGGATGCGTTTGTCGGTGCCGTAGCCCTCGGCGGCGGAGCGGAGGAAGTCGACGAGCTGCATGAGGGCGAAGTCGAGGCCGAAGATGCCGTCGGCGCCGTTGTCGAAGGGATCGGAGAAGAAGTGATAGCGGATGCACTCCTTCTTGAAGAGGCGGTAGCGGTCGCATCCGTAGGACATGATGGCGTCGTAGAGGCGCTGGTAGGCGTTGCGCACGACACCGGGATTCTCGCGGCAGATGTCGAGGTATTCCCAGAAGGTGCCGGCCCAGTGCTGGTCCTGGTAGCGACGCCGGTCGAGGCGTGATTCGATCAGTGAAACCAGCTCTTCGCTCATGGGCGAGCCTCCTTGCACGGATTGACCAACCGGCGGTGCGCTGGTGCGCACATCGTCCTATCGGCACCGGACGGGTCCGGAACAACTCGGACCCACGATCTCTCCAGAGTTCGATACGCACAATTCGTCCGGCGTATTCAGAAACCGAAGGGCGTTACACGCCTGCGCAAAGTCCGCGCCGAACGGACCGCTGGGGGCGAGTCGTCTCGGCGACGGTGGGGCGTCCGCCCGGGATTTGGGGAATCCCGGTGGGGTTACTAGGGGGCCGACACGGGGCATGGCTTGGCACTAGGCTTGGGGTATGAGCACCGGCCCCAAGGTCTGCGTCGTGGGTTCCGTCAACATGGACATCGTGGTGCGCTGCCAGCGACTGCCCAAGCCTGGCGAGACACTCTTGGGCAGTTCGTACAAGGCCTTCCCGGGCGGGAAGGGCGCAAATCAAGCGGTGGCGGCGGCGCGGCTCGGAGCGCGGGTGTCGTTCGTCGGTGCGGTGGGCGATGACGCTCACGGCCGCGAGTTGTACAAGACATTGGAGGGCGAGGCGATCGACCTGTCGCACCTGTTCGTGCGATCCGGGCGTGCCTCGGGGCTGGCGATGATCACGGTCGCGGAGGGGGGCGAGAACACGATCATCGTCGCGCCGGGCGCGAACGCGACGCTGACGGCCGATGAGGTCTCGCTGGCGCGCTCCGCGATCGAAGGCAGCGACGTGCTTCTGATGCAACTGGAGACGCCGACATCGGCGGTTCTGGCGGCGGCGAAGATCGCGAGCGACGCGGGCAAGCCCGTCATTCTGAACGCGGCGCCGGCCCGGGCGATCCCGGCGGAGTTGTCACGACTGCTGAGCGTGCTGATCGTGAACCGGACCGAGGCGGGGATTCTCGGCGGGCTGGACCCGAGCGTGGAGCCGTCGCGCCTGGCGTTGCGACTGGCCGAGTCCGGGCCGACGGCGGTGGTGCTGACGCTGGGGAGCCAGGGCGCGGTGGTGGCGTATCGCAACAGGCCGAAGCGTGTCGGGAGTTTCACGGTGCAGGCGGTGGACTCGGTGGGTGCGGGCGACGCGTTCGCAGGGGCGCTGGCGTTCGGCTGGCCGGCGGTGCACGCGGCGTTCAAGGCCAGGAGCCCGGATGAGTTTGCGCTCCTGGACCTGGCGCTGGCGATGGCATCTGCGGCGGGGGCCCTGGCGACGACCAGGGCGGGCGCGATCCCGTCGCTTCCGCACAAGGCCGAGGTTGATGCGCTGGTCGCGCAGCACGCGGGGAGTCTGTCATGAGCAGGACGATCGACCTTGGCGGCGCATGGCGCTGCCGGGCGGATACCGAGAATCGCGGCGTGTGCGAGCGCTGGTTTGCGACGACGCTCGATGAGGCGTGGGTGGTCATCGATCTCCCCGCGCCTGCGCAGCGGGTGCTGGGGCTGGATCACAAGGGCGTGTCGTGGTATCAGCGTCAGGAACCCGCGCCGGCGCTCGAATCCGGGGAGCGATTGTGGGTGTGCTGCGAATCGGCAGCGACAGACGCGGAGTTCTGGGTGAACGGGCGGAGCATCGGACGGAATGTGGGCGATTACATCCCGTTCCGGTTCGAGGTGCCTCGTGAGGTTGTGAGCGGGACGCTGAACATCGTCGCGCGGGTCGATCAGATTCACGCGCCGGCGCCCGCGCCTGGAGTGTTGGTGCAGAATGGGCACATCACCAAGGGATTCCACGACGTTCTGAGCGTGCAGCACGCGGGGTTGTGGGGGCGGGTGACGATGCGCGTGACCGGGCCGGCCGCGATCCGGCCGGGCGGCGTGCGGATTATCGCCGACCCGGACGGGGGAAAAGTGCGGGTCCTGGTGGAACTGGTCGACGCGAGGCCCGCGTCGGTGCGCGTGCGAATCGCGGATCCCGACGGGCACGAGGTCGCGACGCTGGAGGGCGACGTGGCGTCCGGGGCGGCATCCCTCGAACTGAGCGGGTCCGTCGTTTCGGCGTGTCCGTGGAGCCCGGACGAGCCTTTGCTGTATCATGCGTGCGTTGAGGTGCTCTGCAGGGGGGTGTGCTCGGATTCGCGCGACGTGCGTTTCGGCTTCCGGAGCGTGCGTGTGGGCGGGCCCAACAACTCGCGCATCCTGCTCAACGACCATCCGTTCCAGATCCGGGGTGTGCTGCACTGGGGGCACGAGCCCGCGCACATCTCGCCCGCGCCCTCGCGAGGGCAGGTGCGTGCCGAATTCGCCACTCTCCGGCGGATGGGGTTCAACTGCGTCTGCCTGTGCATGGTCTCGATGCCCGAGACCTACTACGACCTGGCGGACGAGATGGGCATGCTCATCTGGCAGGAGCATCCGGTGTGGAAGTCGCCGATGGGCGACGAGCACATCCCGGAGTATCAGCGCCTGTTCGCGGAGTATTTCCGGCGCGATCGCAATCACGCGTCGGTCATCCTCGTGAGCGGGAGTTGCGAGCACGAGAACTTCAACAAGAAACTCGGCGCGTGGTGGTGGGAGCGTGCCAAGGAAGAATTGCCCGATCGACTCGTGCAGGTGCAGACGGCGTTCATCGACTGGGCCGACCCCGACCGCGTCGATCTGTACGACGAGCATGTGTACGACAATTCGGGGCGGTGGATCGATTTCCTCGAGGACGTGCAGGCCAAGATATCGGGTCTTGCGCCCCGGCCGTTCATCATGGGCGAGACGATCATCGCCAACGCGTGGCCCGACACGCGGGCGCTGTCGGCGCTGGCGAAGCAGATCCCTCGCCCGTGGTACCTGACCAGGGGCCTCGAGGAGTGTGCGGCGTTGGAGGGGCGCGTGGAGGCGCGGTGGGGGAGCGAGACGCTCGCGCGGTTCAGGCGTCAGGCAGACGCGTTCTCGATCGGCTTCCGCAAGTTCCAGGTCGAGGCGTTCCGGGCGTACGAGAACCACGCGGGCTGGGTGATGAACCACATCCGCGACGTGCCGGCGTGCCGCTGCGGGTATATGGACGACCTGGACCGCTGGCGCTACACGCCCGAGCAGACGCTGCCGTGGCTGGCTGATGCGACGCTGCTGCTGCGCACGCCGGGCCAGTCGCTCGCGACATACTCCGGGGCGGCGAGCGTCGGCGTTCGACTGGCGAACTTCGCGGGACGCGACCTCGCCGGCGAGGTCGAACTCGGGGATGATTTCGGCGAGCACCAGACGGCGAACATCTCGGCCGAATCGGGGTCAATTGCGGACGTGCCGTTCGAACTGAATCATCCCGAGGTTCGGGTGCCGACGCGTCGGACGATCGAGGCTCGGCTGGCGGGAGTTCCGACGAACTCGTGGGGGATCTGGATCTTTCCGAATCGTCACGACTACCGGGATTCCGATGGCGTGCGTGTGTTCGCCGGTGCGCCGATCAGCGATTCGGAGCGTGAGATCGAGTTCGAGGAGCGTTCCTACAGCAGCGGGTGGGGTTTGCGTTGCCTGACATGGACGCCGCGCCTGCCCGATCCCGCGGCGCTCCTGCCGGGGGTTGCGGCGTGTGATGAGTCGCACCTGGACGCGCGGGTGCTCGTGACGCATCGTCTGACGAGCAGGATCATCAACTGGATCGCGTTGGGCGGGCGTGCGGTGCTGCTGGCGTCGCGGCTCAAGGGCGGGATGGAGTCGGCGTTCATCAATTTCTACGGGCAGGTGCCGCTGGTCATCGAGGGGAGCGAGCGGGCGTGGCCGGTTTCGCCCGGCGAGAGCGATTGGATCGTCGACCTTATCCACCATGATCTGTCGCTCCGGTCGGCGCGGGCGATCCCAACCGAGGGCCGGGGTCTGCTGGACCAGATCGAGCCGATCATTCGTCTGGTCTTCACGCACGACGCCGGCGTGCCCAAGCGTTTCGACTCCGTTTTCTCGACACGCATCGGGCGCGGGATGCTGGTCATCTCATGCATCGACCACGCGTCGGTGTCTGGCGGGTACCTGCTGGATCGGTTGATCGCGTACGCGCGAGACGGCGAGCCTCCATCGCACGCGCTGCGAGATCCGGAGTGGCTGGCGGGCGACGCGGAGTAAGCAGCCTATTCGTGGCGTCGCGCTGCGCATAGCGCGATGGCGATCGCGTCTGCGACGTCGGGCGGGCTGGGGGGCTCGGTCAAGTCGAACATGGACTGGACGGCCCTTTGCATCTGGCCCTTGCTCGCCAGGCCGTGCGCCGTCATGGCTCTCTTGACGAGGTTTGGCTTGAATTCCATGAGTTGCACGCCGGCCTGTCGGATGGCGAGCAGGACGACGCCGCGGGCGTGGGCCATGGTGATCGACGTGGCGGGGTGCTTGGGGTGGACGAAGAAGGACTCGACCGCGACGACATCGGGGCGGAGGCGCTCGATCGCTTCGGCAAGATCGGCGTGGAGTTCGAGGAGGCGGTCGGAGACGGGTCGCGGCTTGGAGGAGGAGAGGCGGAAGACGCCGGCCTCGATGATCCGCGGCGGATCGTCGGGGCCCTCCAGGCATGCGTAGCCCGTCAGGCGAAGGCCCGGGTCGATCCCCATGAAGCGGAGGCGGGCGCTCACGCCGACCCCGCGATGGATGGACCCGGCGGAGTGCTTTGCGCCGATCCCAGCGTGTAGTGGCGGAGCCAGTGGACGATCGTGCGGGCCATGATGTCGCTCTCGAGGTTGCAGCGCTGGCCCGCGGCGGCCTGGCCGAGGGTGGTTTTTTCGAGCGTAGTGGGGATGAGCGCGACCTCGAACCAGCCCTGGGCGGGGTCGGCGGCGGCGACGGTGAGCGATACGCCGTCGATCGTGATCGAACCCTTGGGGGTGATGAACTGCATGAACTCGGCGTGCGGGCGGACGCGGATTCGCCATTCCTGCCCGGTCGAAACGCGATCGATGACGCCGACGGCGTCGATGTGCCCCTGCACGACGTGCCCACCAAGAAGCGTGTGTGGGGTAGCCGCGTGCTCGAGGTTGACCATGGAGCCGGGGCGAAGGTCGCCCAGGATGGTCCGGCGGAGCGATTCGTGGATGACGTCGAAATCGAGCGTGCCGTCGGCGGCTGGCTCGGCGGCGACGGTCAGGCAACAGCCCGAGACGGCGATGGAATCGCCGGGCGCGGGGCGGTGGGCCCAGTGGTGGGGACGCACACGCAGCCGCACGCCGGTGGGCGTGGGTGAGAGGTCAGAAACGACTCCCATGGCCTGGATGAGTCCGGTGAACATGTCCCACACTGTTGCGTGAAGTTGGGGGAATGTAAAGCGTTGGGGGGTGTGGCGCTTGACCAATCACCGTGCGCCCTCGATACTGGAATCCCGCGCGGGTGAGGCCCGAAGCGGCGGATGGTCACGCGACCGAACCCAGGAGAACTGCCGAATGCGCCCGAGCCCTCGCCGACCGTTGTGCCGCCTCGTATCCACCCTCGGATCGGCGGTGGTTGGGCTTTCTTTGACGATGCTGGGCGGGTGCGGCGGCGGGCACTCCACGCACGGCGCGTCGGAGCAGGGCTCCTCGCGGGCCGATTCGTTCAAGCCTGGTGTTGAGCCCTGGGCCAAGATCGGGTATCGCTGGGATTGGAGCGGGTTCCCCGCGGTCGCCAATGGCGGCACGATCCGGTTCTTTGACGTGCAGGGCGATGCTCTGGTGGCGCAGGACTCCAGCGGCGTGGTGACGCTGATGGAGCCCGCCAACGGGCGCGTGCGCTGGTCGGCCGAGGTCGCCAACCCGCTCACCCGCTTCGTGGGTATCAACCGTCTCAAGACCGATCGCGCGGACCTCGTGATCGTGTCGGGTGAATCGGAGGTCTATCAACTCAACGCCCAGACCGGAACGCTGGTCTCGCGGCAGAGTTATGAGAGAGTCGTCAACACCCGCCCGGTGATGGTCGGGCAGTTGGCGATTTACGGCACCTCACGCGGCGAGGTGCTGGCCCACCACCTCGGAACCGGTTTCAAGGCCTGGGGCTTCGGCACGCCGGGCTCGATCGAGACATCGCCCGTCCTGGTCGGCGGTCTGGTTGCCACGGTGTCGTCCGGAGGTGAGTTCACGTTCCTGGAGCCATCGCGCGGCGGCCTGATCGGGCGCGGCGCGATCTACGCGGGGATCGCCGCCGATGCCGTAGCGGGCGATGATCTGCTGATCGCTGCGTCAACGGATCAATCGCTGTGGGGGCTGTCGCCTTCGGGTCGATCCGTGTGGCGGGTGCGCACCAGCGCGCCCCTGCGGACGTCGCCCGTGGTCCATGGCGGGGTGGTGTACGCCGAACTGCCCGATCGCGGGTTCTGCGCCTTCGACGTAGGCACGGGGGCGGAGCGTTGGGTGTGCAAGGGAGTTGCGGGGCGATTGATCGGCGTGCGGGGCGGACGGTTGCTGGTCTGGGACGGGCGTGAGGCGGTGACGATCGATCCTGTCCGGGGGAGTGTGATCGAGAGGGCGTCGCTCGACGGCGTGCAGGCCATGGTTGCGGACGCGTTCGAGGACGGCAATCTCTACGTCATCACGCGTGGCGGGGTGGTCGCCAAGTTTCTCCCGCGCCCGATGTGATCGGATGGAGTAGCGCGACGGCGCGGAAAGAGAGTCGCTCGTGGCAGCGCACGGACTGGCGCACGGTGAAGGTCCCGACCTGGTCCCCATCGGTCGCGCCCTGGTGTCGGTCAGCGAGAAGTCCGGGCTCGGACCCTTCGTCCGCTCCCTGGTCGACATGGGCGTCGAGATCATCTCGACCGGCGGGACGGCGGCGGCTCTGCAGCGCGAGGGCATCAAGGTTACGCTCATCGAGCAGGTCACCGGGTTCCCAGAAATCATGGACGGGCGCGTCAAGACGCTGCACCCCAAGGTGCACGGCGGATTGCTCGGCGTCCGCGACAATCCGGCGCACGCCGCGGCGATGGCGACCCACGCCATCGCGCCGATCGACCTGGTGTGCGTCAATCTCTATCCGTTCGAGGAGACGATCGCGCGCGAGGGCGTGACGCGGGGCGAGGCGATCGAGCAGATCGACATCGGCGGGCCGTCGATGGTCCGCTCGGCGGCTAAAAACCACGCCTACGTGACGGTAGTGACGAGCCCAACTCAGTACGCGCGCGTGCTGTCGGACCTGAGCGTCAACGGGGGGAAGACCTCGAGGCAACTCCGGCGCTGGCTGGCGGCGATCGCGTTCTCGACCACGGCAAAGTACGACGCGGCGATTGCGTCCTACCTCTCCGGCGCGGGAGAGCGATTCCCCGACGCGTTGTCGCCGGCGTTCATCAAGCACGCGGAACTGCGCTACGGCGAGAACCCGCACCAGGCCGCCGCTGTCTACCGCGACGCCGCCCCGACGCGAGAACCCTCGATCATCGGCGCCGCGCAATTGCACGGGAAAGAACTGAGTTTCAACAACGTGAACGACGCGGCGGCGGCGCTGGACCTGGCGCGGGCGCTGCGTCGGGTGCGATTCACGCTCCCGCCCGGCTACGGTGCGCCGGTCGGTGCGTGCATCGTCAAGCACACCAACCCCTGCGGCGCGGCCATCGCGCCGACGGTTGCCGAGGCTGTCGACGAGGCGATCATGGGTGATCCCGTGGCGGCGTACGGCGGCATTCTGGCGGTGAACGCGGAACTGGACGGAGCTGCCGCCAGTCGCCTGTGCCGGAATGACGTGTTCCTCGAGGTGATCGTCGCGCCGTCGTTCAGCGACGCGGCGCTGGAGCAACTCCGGGCGCGCTGGGCGAATGTGCGGCTCCTGGCGGTCGGGGAACTCCGCGACGCGCCCGGGCCGATCGAGTGCAAATTCGTGCCCGGTGGGCTCCTGGTGCAGGAATGCGATCGGGCGTTGTCGGGCGCGGCGGACATTTCGCATCGAGCCGGCCCGATGCCGACGGAATCGACGCTCCAGGTCGCGGGGTTCCTCGAGGCGGTGTGCCGGGCCCTGACGAGCAACGCGATCGTGATCGGGGGCGTATCGCCGGAGCGGGGCGCGTCGTGCGTGCGTGTGTTCGGGGCCGGCGCGGGGCAGATGGACCGCGTAAACGCATGCCGGATCGCGCGCCGGAAGGCGGGCAAACTCGCCAAGGGCGCGGTGGCGTTCAGCGACGCGTTCTTCCCGTTCCCCGACGGGCCGAAGAAACTGATCAACGCGGGCGTGACGACGATCGCGCACCCCGGCGGTTCCAAGCGCGACCAGGACACGTTCGACCTCTGCCAGCAGTCGGGGGTGACATGCCTGACCACGGGGATCAGGCACTTCCGCCACTGACACAGCCGCTCGCACATCACGGCGCATGACGCACGGCAGGTGGGAAGGCCGCCGGCCGGTGGCTGGCTCGTGGAGCGCGATGTGCACGAGCGATGATGTCGTCGAGCCCCGCTCTGCGTCGCTCTAGGCCGCCTGGGCATTGGTCGCGGCGGGTCTGCCGTCGGAAGGCCTGGTCTGGGACGAAACGACCGGGCAGGAGATCGCCAGCACGGTGATGTCGTCGATCTGGTGGAGCGAACCGGAATGGTGATCGAGCGCGAGGGTCAGTTCGTGTGTCGCCAGATCGGCGGTGCGTCCTTCGCGCGCGTGGACGGCCATTTTGTCGAGGTACTTGAGATACTCGTGGTTGGCCTTGGTGGTTGAGCGTGTGATCGAATCGAGGGTGGGGAAGGCGGTCTCCAGGCCGTCGGTGTAGAGCACGAGCGTGTCGGCGGGGCGCAGATCGAAGGAGATCTGATCGAAGATCGCGTCGTCGAAGACGCCCAGGAGCGGGCCCTCGGTTTCCTGGCGCAGGCGCTGGCCGGAGCGCAAGAGGAGCGGCGGGGGGTGGCCCGCGCCGGCGAGCGTGACGCGCATGGTGGGAAGATCGATGCAGCCGTAGACGGCGGTCGCGAAGCGTTGGGCCGCGTGCGGACGCGAGCAGAACTCGCGGTTGAGCCTGTTCAGCACCTCGGCGGGCTCCAGTACGCACCAGTCGTCGCCGCGCCGTTCGCGGGTTTCGAGCGAGCGGGAGAGCGCCATGGTGACGAGGGCGGCGGGCACGCCGTGTCCGACGGCGTCGGCGATCAGGAACCCGACGGTGCGGTCGTCGAGCTTGCGGACGTCGTACAAATCGCCGCTGACGTAGCCCATCGGCTTGTAGATCACGCCGAACGAAGTGCCGGGGACCTCGGGGAGTTCGCGGGGCAGGAGTTCGCGCTGCACGGCGGCGGCGAGGTGGAGTTCCTCATGGATCTTGTCCATCTCGCCGCGCAGACCTCCCTGAGAGCTCTGGGCCAGGTGCAGGTCGCGCGAGACTGCGTGGAGCAGTTGCTGGCGCTCGCCGAGCGTGTGCAGCATGATGGCGAGGGTGGTGGTGTCGGCGTCGAGGGTGTCGACGATCGTGCCGTCGCGGTTGCGGCGGAGGGCGCCGGCGGCGTCGCCGGGCAGCAGCATCACGGCGGGCACGAGTCGATCGCGCAACAGCGAGAGTACGCGGAAGATTTCGGGCATGTGGGCATCGATCGCCAGGAGCACCGGCGGGGCGGCGGCGAATTCAACGCCGGGGCGGATCAATTCGACGCGGGCGAGCAGTTCGTCGTGGGTGATGAGTTCGCAGCGAGGTACCTCGGTGCCCGGCCAGGCCGCCGTGATCGGCTCAATCCAGCGCGACGCCGCCCGATCGAGGAGCGACGGCGAGACCGCGACGATGAACGTGCTCGAACTCATGAGCCTCCAGCCACGGCGCGGCGGGTTCTCGGACCCGCGCGGCACGCCGACACTGGGGCTTATCGGCTCACTTGGCCCGCTTCTTCAGGGCGACCGTGTCGAGCTTGACCTTGTCGCCTTCTTTCACCTCGAGCGTATCGAGGGTGTCGCCGGCGAGTTCGATCACGAATTGGGCCGGGTATTTGCTGTTGTAGCGTTTCAGGCGCTGCTCGTACTTGTCCTGCGTGGGGTCGTCGGTCTTTGGCTCGTCGGCCTTGCGCGGCTCTTCGACTTTCATCTTGTGCTTGGCGGTCACGCGCCCCGAGCCGTCGAGGAAGATGATGTCGATCGGAATGGGGCAGTCGCGCATGACGAACTCACGTTCCTCGGCACGCTTGAAGACGAAGAGCATCCCGCCGTCCTTGGGGATCTCCTTGCGGTCGGAGAGTCCCTTGAAGCGCTTGGTGTCGTCCAGGGCGAGTTCGAGTTTGAACTCTTTATCCTTGATGGTGACCTTGGCGAACTTGTCGTCGTCGGCGGGCGGTTCGTCGCACGCCGAGAGGCCGAGCGAGCAGGCCAGCGCCGTCGCCATCGCGACGCGCGGCAGGAGGAGAGCGATCGATCGGCGGGTCATGTGGAGAGCAGCCATTGTTCGTCCTCCGGCGTGAATGTCACCGCGGTGCGAGGAATCCTATCCAAATCCAGGCGCTGGCGGAACTCGCTGGCGGACATCGGCGCACGGGGGCCCAGGCCGCACCAGGACGCGACGAGGCCGACGACGCGTTCGGCGGGGATGCCGCGAGCGCGATAGGTGTCCAGTCGTGTGTCGCCGTGGCGTTTGGCGAGGCGGCGCCCGTCCGGTCCTTTGACCAGCGGCAGGTGGCAATAGGTGGGGGTGGGCAGTGTGAGGGCTCTCTGCAAGGCGATCTGGCGGGCGGCGGAGTTGAGCAAGTCATCGCCGCGGACCACATGCGTCACGCCCTGGCGAGCGTCGTCGACGACAACCGCGAGTTGATAGGACGGCTGCTCTTGGCGTGTCCAGACCACGAAGTCGCCGATGCTCGCGGCCAGGTCGTGGCGTTGGTGCCGCGCGAAGTGATCGTCAAACTCGATCACTCCCGGCGGTGTGGCGAAACGCCAGCTCGAGGCTTCATCCGCCGGCGCAAACTCGCGCGGCACGAGCGTGGGGCGCAGCGAGGCGGGGAACGCGATGTCGTGCGATCCTTCCTGCGGCGCGGACGCGGCGGCCTCGATCTGCGAACGCGTCAGTTCGCACGGATAGGCCAGTGCCGCTCCGGCGAGCTTCCGCATCGCGTCGCGGCACGGATCGAGGTTGTGCGATTGGATGAACGGGCCGCAGTCCCAGTCCATGCCGAGCCAGCGGAGCAGGTCGATAGTGAGTTCGATCGCGCCGGGTTTGACCCGCGGGCCGTCGATGTCCTCGATGCGCAGGACGATGCGCCAGGCGAGTTTGCGCGCGACCGCCCAGTTGACGAGGAAGGTGCGGGCGTTGCCCAGATGGAGCGCGCCGGTGGGGGAGGGTGCCAGGCGCGTGGTCGGCGGGCCCGGTGAGTGTGGGTTTGGGAAAGCGGGGGTGTCGCGTGGGTCGTGCATGGCGTTCTTGCAGGATCACAGGATTCGCTACACTGAACGCGCGTCCCGGAACGATCGGGCGTGGAGCACGCGATGAAGAAGCTTACCGCCGCCCAGGTCGAGACCGCGCTCAAGGACCTGCCCGAGTGGTCCGAAGTCTCGGGCGCGATCCAGCGAACGTACCAGTTCGCCAGTTTCATGGCGGCGATGGAGTTTGTCCACAAGGTGGCGGCCCAGGCCGAGGCCGACCAGCACCACCCCGACATTCTTGTTCGATACACCAAGGTTACGCTGAGTCTCTCGACCCACGACGCGGGCGGTATCACGAAAAAAGACTTCGCGCTGGCGAAGAAGTGCGATGTGATCCTGGCGGGCTCGGCGCCGGCGTGAGCGGATCGACGGGCGCTCGGAACCCTGCGATCACACAAACAGTTTCATCAAGCGGGCCGCCAGCGCATCGGCGATGAGCACGCCCGAGTCCGAGAGCACGATCGCGGGCTCGCGTTGCGAGAGCAGGCCTTGTTCGCTCATGCGTTCGAGGGCGCGCCGGACGCGGGCCTCGGTGTCATGGGCGATCAGGCTCGACTGCGATAGCAGCCACTCCGCCGGGAGGCCCTCGCGCAGGCGCAGGCCGGTCATGATCCGCTCGCGCACGGCGCGCCGTGCGTCGCGCGGCTCGACTTCGCTGGTCGGCGCCCAGCCCCGATCGGAGCGAGAGAGATAGTCATCAAGTCGCGGCGTGTTCTTCCAGCGGATGCCGCGAGCGTGCCCCGAGGCCGACGGCCCGCACGCGAGCCACTGATCCTGCCGCCAGTATGCCAGGTTGTGCCGACATTCAGCGCCGGCGTGGGCGTAGTTTGAGACCTCATATCGTGCATAGCCGCGTGCCGCGAGGCGCTCGCCCACGAGCGAGAACATGTCGGCCTCGAGGTCCTCGTCGGCGGGTGTGAACTCGCCGCGTTTGAGTCGGTGCGTCATCGCGGTATTGGGCTCGTAGGTGAGGTTGTACGCGGAAATGTGCTCGACCGGGAGCGAGGCCGCCGCGTCGATGTCGCGCTCCAGGTCCGCGATCGACTGCCCGGGGATCGCGTAGATGAGGTCAACCGAACGTCGCGCGATCCCGGCCCTGGCGGCGATGTCGAGCGCCCTGGCGACGTTGTCGGGCTGGTGCCAGCGTTCGAGCGTCTTGAGATGCGTGGCGTGAAAGGACTGCGCGCCCATGCTGACGCGCGTTACGCCGCCGGCGGCGAGGATGTCCGCAAGTTCGCGTGTGACCGTTTCGGGATTGCACTCGACGGTGAACTCGCCGCGATCGGCGCGGATGAGGGAAAGGTCGAATTGGGCCGCGAGCGTTGCCAGGAGGCCTTTCCATAGTTCAGGGCGCAGGAGCGAAGGCGTTCCGCCCCCGACGAAGATCGTGCGGAGGGGCGCGCCGCCCGCAAGGTGGGACTGGGCGGCCAGTTCGGCTGAGAGTCGTTCCACGAACGGCGCTTGTCGGTCCTGAGTGTCGACGATGCTGTAAAAATCGCAGTAGTGGCACTTGTGAAAGCAGAACGGCACGTGGATGTAGAGCGAGCGGACGGGCGATGGGGTGGATTCGACCGTGGGTGTCGCCCCCAGAAGGTGTCGGGGGGATGATTCCGGCCTGCCGGATGACGATTGCTCAAGTTGGGGAAGCGCGGTATCTTGCGGCATCGGGCCGGGCCCCCGGAGCGTACAGTTTGGGGTGACGGAACCCCCTCCTGAGGGCCCGAGCGAAAGGGTAGCCCCGTGGTGAATGCCTCCCTCATTCTCGTCACCGCCGACAAACCGCCGCGCGAGGTGCCGCTCAAGAAGTCGACGCTCATCGTCGGCCGCCAGGACACCTGCCACATCCGCATCCCATCCGACTCGGTCTCACGTCAGCACTGCGAGTTGCGTGTGGAGGACAACGGTGTGACCGTCCGCGACCTGGGATCGAGCAACGGCACGTTTGTCAACAAGCGTCGCGTCAACCAGACGGAACTGGCCGCGGGAGATGTGCTCTCGATCGGCAGTTTCACGTTCGTCGTGAAGATCGGCGATGCGCCGCCCTCGGTCGACCCAGCCCGCGTTCTGGCCGCGTCGTCACCCGTCTCTGCAGCGACCAAGTCGTCCCCCGATCACCCCGCGTCAACGAAGCCCGCGTCCAAGCCGACCAAGCCTTCGGCCGGGGGCAAGGGGAGCGTGCTCGACGAGATCGATACCGAGGCGCTGTCCCAGATGGCCGACGACAGCAGTTTCGCCGAGTTCGATTTCAGCGACGACGACGAGAAGGACCAGCCGAAACTGTAACGTTTCGCGGTCGGTCTTTCTTCATAGTGGTGTGATCGAGAGCCGGGCGGAGCGCACTCACCGTCGTCCGATGGCGTCTACTTGTCCTTCGGCTTGTCGGCGGGCTGGTGTCCGGGAGAATGGCCGCGCCCCGTGGGGACCTTGATGCTCGTGCCGCAGGCACGACAACGAACCGTTTTACCGCGCGCGGTTCCCGGGACGGCCAGCACCTTCCGGCACGTCAGGTTGGGGCACAGGATTCGGACGGTTTCTGGGGGCATGTGGTTGCGCGACTCCCTCGGTCAGTGCATCGGTTGCACGGGGTCAACTCTTGACGCGGTGGCCCGGCGAGGTGTGCATACCGACGGCACAGACGTTACAGGCCGCACACTCAACCCTACCGACCTACATTGTGGTGCCCCCAACAGAAGCCGCGGGCCGACACCCCGCGAGCAGGAGTGTGTGTGATGGCCGGAACGACCAGCAATCCAAGCGCCGGGCTCGGCACGTGCCCCAAGACCAAGGGCAACGCCACCGCCGTCGTCGGCATGCAGTGGGGTGACGAGGGCAAGGGCAAACTCGTCGACCTTCTCTCGGCCGAGCACGATGTGGTCGTCCGTTACAACGGCGGCGCCAACGCAGGGCACTCGGTCGTGATCGCCGGCCAGCGGTATGCGCTCCACCTCATCCCCGCCGGCATCCTGTCCAAGGGCACCCTCGCCGTCATCGGCAACGGGGTGGTGCTCGATCCCGACACGCTCCTCAAGGAACTCGACACGCTGCAATCACGCGGCGTGGACACATCGGGACTGGTCATCTCCGCCAACGCCCACGTCGTCATGCCCTATCACAAGGACGAGGACGCCGCCCGCGAGGACACACTCAAGAGCGGCGCGGGCGACAGCCCGCTCACCGAGATCGGAACCACTCGTCGCGGGATCGGGCCGGCCTACGCCGACAAGGTTCAGCGAGCGGCGGCCGTGCGGGCGAGAGACCTGCTCCGCCCCGAGTTGCTTCGGGCGCGGATCACCCAGGCCTGCAGATTCAAGGCGCCGATCCTGGGCAAGCAGCCCGATGTCGAGGCGATGGTCGCGACCGCCACCGCGTGGGGCAAGCGCCTCGCGCCCATGATCCGCGAGACGACCTACCTCATCCACGATCAACTCCGCGCCGGCAAGCGCGTCATGTTCGAGGGCGCCAACGGCACGCTGTTGGACGTCGACCACGGCACGTTCCCGTACGTCACCGGGTCCAGCACCGGCACCGCGGGAATCGCCAATGGTGCCGGCGTGCCACCCACCATCCTGACCAGCGCGATCGGGGTGATGAAGGCCTATTCAACGCGCGTCGGCACGGGGCCCATGCCCACCGAACTTTCGGGCGACATCGCCCATCGCATCCGCGAACGCGGGCGGGAATACGGCACCACCACCGGGCGTCCCAGGCGCGTCGGCTGGCTCGATGTCGTCGCGCTGCGCTACGCCGCCATGCTCAACGGCATCACCTCGCTCTCGGTCATGCTCCTGGACGTGCTCGCGGGCTTCGAAACGCTCAGGGTCTGCACGGCGTATCAACTGGGCGACGGCTCGACCACCGACCGTTTCGCCGCCGACGGCGCGGAACTCGCCGCGGCCAAGCCGATCTACACCGATCTTCCGGGGTTCATGGACGAGATCGGTGCGGCCCGTTCGCTTGCGACGTTGCCCACGCCCGCCCGTGCGTACCTCGATTTCATCCAGGAAAAGGTCGGCGTCCCGATCGGTTTCGTCAGCATCGGGCCCGATCGCGAACAAACCATCATCGTCGGGGCGTAAAGAACTCGGCCCACGCGAGCGCGTGGCTTCGCTCCGTTTCGATCGATCTCAACCACTTGACCCAGCACAACACCGTCCAACCCGAACTCACCGATCTTGACCGCGAGGCGCTGGCGCGCATCAGGTCCGTCCAGCCCAGCGCCGACCCGCTGGCGCTCCTGCCCGACGTGCCGCCCTCGCGCATCCCGCGTCACATCGCGATCATCATGGACGGGAACGGCCGCTGGGCCCGCCAGCGCGGCTTTCCGCGCGAGTTCGGGCACAGGAACGGGGCTGCCACCATCCGCACCATCATGACCGAGTGCGAGCGCATCGGCGTGGAGGTGCTCACCCTCTATTCGTTCTCGCTGGAGAACTGGTGTCGCCCCGACCGCGAGGTCGCGGAACTCATGCGCCTCTGCTGCACCTATTGCGACGGCGAGCGCGAGGCGATGAAGCGACGCAACGTGCGCTGCCGCGTCATCGGGCGGCGCGAGGGACTGCCGCCCGAGGTGCTCGCCTCGATCAACGCCATGGAAGATACCACGCGTGCATGCACCGGCTCGAAGTTGTGCCTGGCGATCAACTATGGCGGACGCGCCGAGATCGTGGACGCCTGCCGCGCCCTGGCCGCCCGTGCCGCTCGCGGCGAGATCGATCCCGGCGTGATCGATGAAAGCGCGATCGAGGCGTCCCTGGGCACCGCCGGCCTGCCCGAGCCCGACATGCTCGTGCGCACCGGCGGCGAACTGCGCATCAGCAACTTCCTCCTGTGGCAGATCAGTTACGCCGAGATCTATGTGACCAACGTGCTGTGGCCCGACTTTGGCGTCGCCGAATTGCACGCCGCGGTTCGCGAGTTCGCACGCAGGCGTCGGCGCTTCGGCGGCCTGGATCAGGACGAGCCCGCGACCGACGGAGGGCACGCGTCCCATGCGTAAGCGACTCCTGCTCGGACCCGTGCTGATCGCCGCACTCATCGCCCTCCTCTGGCTCGATGAATACGTCGATCGCCTCGCTGCGCCCGAGTGGCTAGCCACACTCACCGGCGACACGACGTGCCCGGCGGGCCTTGCCATCCTGCCCATCGTGGTGTTCCTGTCGGTTCTCGGCGCCGCGGAACTGGCGGTGATGATCCGCGCCAGGCAAGTCGCGGCCTCAACCCCTTGGACCATCGCCGCCGCGATGCTGGGCCTGATCGCCTGGGGCGTGGCAGACACCGCCGCCTCATCGATGACCACCGCGGCGTTTGTCTTCTCATCGGTGGTGGGGGTGCTGGTCGCCTCGATGGTGTTCTATGCGAGGCGCAAGTCGTGCGATGGCGTGACCGCCGCCGCCGCGGGATCGCTGGTCTCGTTCGCGTACCTCGGCGTGATGCCCGGGTTCATCCTCGCGCTGCGCCACGAGCACTCGGCGTGGGTGCTTTTGTGGGTGCTGCTGACGATCAAGGCCTGCGACACGGGCGCGTACTTCACCGGGAAGGCGATCGGCAAGCACAAACTCATCCCCTGGCTCTCGCCGGGCAAGACGTGGGAGGGGCTGCTGGGCGGGGTGGTGTGGTCGGTCGTGTCGGGCGGGCTCGGCGCCTGGCTGCTCGTCCGGGCCGGCATTCACGCGCCGGGCGTTGTGCAGGGCCTGCTCGCAGGGGCGGTCTTTGCGTTCCTGGGCCAGGCGGGGGACCTCATCGAATCGATGCTGAAGCGTGACGCGGGGATCAAGGACTCCGGGGGCAGCCTGCCGGGCTTTGGTGGCGTGTTGGACATCATCGACTCGCCAATTTTGGTGGTCCCGGTGGCTTTCTGGTGGCTGAGGGCACTGGGCTAGGTCGCATCGCCCGCCGGGGTGGACTATGATCGAACGCCAGCCCGGAGTGCTTGATGGACGTTACCGCGAAGCTCCTGCGTGTGTTCCTGGTTGAAAAGCAGATTCGAGGTCTTCAGACCCGACTGAAGGCCGCCGAGCGTTTCTTGAACGAGCAGACCAATCAGGTCACGCAGCTCGACGCCAAGAAGACCTCGATCGACACCCAACTAAAGCAACTCGCCGCCGTTGCCAAGCAGGCCGAGGGCGAGGTCGCGCGTCTCGACGCCCGCATGGCGACGATCCGCGAGCAGATGAACGGCGCGCAGACAAACAAGGAATACAAGGCGTTCCTGACCGAGTTGAACACCTTCAAACTCGAGAAGGACAAGGCCGAGCAGAGCGCCCTGGAGTCGATGACCAAGGTGGACGACCTGAAGAAGCAGGTCGGTGAGATCGAGACCCAGCGGGCGGAGCGTGACAAACTTCGCACCATCGCGGTGACCGAGCGCGATGCGCGGGCCGCCGAGATCAAGGACCGTCTCGACGAACTGACCAAGGAGCGCGTCGCGCTCACCGCGGACGTGCCGGGCGATTCACTCCGGCTGCTCGAGCGTCTCGTGAACACCCGCGGCGAGGACGCGATGGCCCCCATCGAGATCCAGGACCGCAAGCGCCACGAGTTCACCTGCGGCTCGTGCCAGATGAGCCTGCCCCTCGACACCGTCAGCGGCCTGATGAGTAAGGGCAAACTCACCACCTGCGTCTCCTGCGGGTGCATCCTGTACCTCGGCGAGGAAGAGGCCAAGAGCCTGCAGCCGGCCGCCCCCAAGCGGTGACGCACTCGGGTATCCACGCATGAACCCGATCGGGCCGAAAGCGGCGCAAGCCTCGGCCGGAGATTTCTCGGCGAATCAGCCTCGCCCGACGCCGCACGCGCGAGCGTTGGCTTCGTTGCCCTCGCGCGGGTTTCTGGCGCGATGGTCGTGGGTGCTGATCCCTCTGGTCGTGCTGCTGGCGGTCACACTCCCGAAACTCAACCAGGGCGACTGGCGCGGTGATACGGGCTGGTATGCCGCGCTCGGACTCGACGCCGCTCGCTCGGGTCGCTGGACGCTCTCCTCGGGCGAGGGCGAGCCTTATTTCAACAAGCCGCCGCTGGTCTTCTGGATCGTGGGGCGCGTGCTCGATTGGTTCGGTGTGGATTTGCTCGTCGCGCGAATGACCAGCGTGCTCGCGGCCGGGATCGGGGTTGTCGCGGCCGCCGCTATCGCGCGGGAACTCGGCACACGCCGGCTCGCCGCGATCGCGGGCGTCATCCTGGCGCTGACCTACGAGTATTTCCGGCGCACTCGCGAGATCTCGCTCGACATGTGGCACGCGGCGTTCATGCTCATGGCCGCGTGGGCGATCGTCAAGGGCGCGTGCCCGGGGGTGATGCGGACGCGCAAGCCCGGTCCGGGAGCGCCCGCGGCGGGTTCATTGGAACAACGCGATTCGCTCACGTTCGCTCTCGTCTGGTTCACGCTCGCGGGCATCCCAATCGGCCTGGCGCTCATGACCAAGCCGCTGATCGCGCTGGCCTTTGCGCCGATCATGGCGATCTGGATCTTGCGAGTGCGTGGCGCCGTGCACGCCGCGCTCGTGCTCGTGACGCTCCTTTTCGGCGTCGCGATCGCGCTCCCGTGGCATCTGTGGATGGTTCGGACCTACGGCGACGCGTTCCTCGATCAGTATTTCGGGCGTGAAATCGCCGCCCGCGCCTCGGGGCACCTCGTCGGCGGTCAGAAGGCGACGCAGCCCGTGTGGTACTACGTCGCTCAGATCGCCGGCGGCTATTGGCCGTGGCTTGTCGCGCTCGGCGCGGCCATGGTTGCCCGTGTATGGCGCTCTCCCGCGGGGCTCCTCGCGTTGATCTGGGCCGGCGTGTGGCTCATCCTGCTGACCACGTTCCCGGATCGACGCGACCGCTACGCCATTCCGATCTACCCCGGGCTGGCGATCGCCAGTGCACTGGGCGTGCTCCATCTCTGCCGCGGCGTATGGAGGCGGCGTCTCAACGCCGCGTTGCGGCTGGCTGCACCCGTCTCGGTGGCGCTCGCGATCGTCGTCGCGATCCTGCCGATCCGCGTGCAGTCGAAGCCGGATGAGCAATGGGCGAAACTGGACGCGTTCCTCAACGCCGACGCCGCACATCGCGTGCTCTACGAGGGCGCCAGTGACGGGGCTCCCGCCGCTCGTGCCTTTCTCATGACCGGCGCGTGGCCCATCCCGACGCGCGACGCAGTTGACGAGCCCGTCATCAGCCCGCCGAACGGCTCGCTGATCTTCTATCACGCGCGCGGCGGGCGCGCCCCGGGCCCCGGCGAATCGGTCGTGTTCAACGCCGGCGATCTCACCATCACGCGCCTCGACGCTGGCGCATGGAATCCCACGACGATCACCGATCCGGGCGAATGAATCGGTGAACAAGTGACGACGTGGATGAGTGGTCACGCACGCCAGATCGGGAGCCCGACCGTGCGGGGTGTGACTGTTCGATTGCTCGAGAGGTGCGGTGCGTGTGCCGCGGGTGGCGCTCGATCGGCCTTGCGAGCAGAGGCGCGATATCACCCTCCGCACGGCGCATCCGCTGCCTTCAGACAGCGCTCGGCTTCGTTCAGATCTCGCCGCCGAACAACTCCGTCACCGCCGGTTCGCCGCGGAACGGCACGCCGACATGCTCGCACCCGCCCTTGGTGAGCGCCCGCCCACGGCGCGTGCGAGCGAGGAAGCCGATCTGCAAGAGATACGGCTCGACGACGTCCTCGATCGTTCCCGCGTCCTCGTTCATCGTCGCCGCCACGGTCTCGAGCCCCACCGGCCCGCCGCGATAGGTCGTCCCGATCGTCTTGAGGTACGAGCGATCGAGTTCGTCGAGACCCAGCGCATCGACACCCTCGAGTTTCAGCGCGCTATCTACCACCTTCGCGCTGACATGCCCGTCGGCCTTCACCTGCGCAAAGTCGCGGACACGCCGCAAGAGCCGATTCGCGATCCGCGGCGTTCCCCGCGAGCGATCCGCGATCGACCGCAGCGCGTCGGGCTCCACGCCCTTCAAGCCCAGGAGTTCGGAACTGCGCCGGAGGATCGTGAGCAGTTCCGCCACGTCGTAGTAATGCAGATGATGGGTGATGCCGAAGCGAGAGCGCAGCGGCGAGGACAAGAGACCCGCGCGGGTCGTCGCGCCGATGAGCGTGAAAGGCTTGCAGCGGATCTGTACCGTGCGGGCCGACAGGCCGCTGTCGACCGTCACATCGATGCGATAGTCCTCCATCGCTGGATAGACGAACTCCTCGACCGCGATGGGCAGGCGGTGAATCTCGTCGATGAAGAGCACGTCGCGGGCCTGCAGGCGGGTGAGCGCGGCCACGAGATCGGTGCCCTTCGACAGCGCGGGCCCGGATGTCATGATCAGTTGCGAGCCCATCTCCTTGGCGATGACGTGCGCGAGCGTGGTCTTGCCCAGGCCCGGTGGTCCGTGGAGTAGCACGTGCTCCATCGGTTCCTGTCGTGCCTTGCTGGCGCGGATGGCGATGACGAGTTTCTCGATGAGATCGCGCTGCCCGACGTATTCGTCGATGTTGGTGGGGCGCAGGGCCCAATTGGCCTGCTCCTCCTCGGGCACGCGCGTGGTGGGGGAGATGAGGCGGTCCGTCGCCATGTTCGGAGTTTAGCGGGTGAACGCCGCGGCGCGAAGGGCGGAATCAGAAAGAGCGATCAACAGCGCGGCACGCTCGTGAGGGATCGGCCGGCCCAACCCGGGGGGATGGGCCATAGATGATGGGAAATGTATCGGGCGAACCGACGCGGCGGTAGCCTGCACCCACGGCCCGCTGCCCATTGCCGCGGCCTTCCTCAATCCAGCGGCAGGTTCTTGTCACGCCACAGCCGCACCAGCGCCTTGGCGTCGATCGGCTCCCAGATGCTCCCGTCTGAGAGTTCCGTGCGGATCAGATCGCCCTGATCGTTGAAGAGCGACACCATCGGCTTGCGGTCTTCCGACAATCGTGTCGTCAGTTTCCAAAGGCCCGGGCGCTCGGGCGGCTGCTCCAGCAGTTCGCGGCGAAGTTGGACCTTGCCCGCCTCGCTCTGGTAGACGTAAAAGCCGAACTCCGTCGGCACTTTCGAGCGGATCAGGATCTGCGGGAGCAGCAGCGACTCGAACCGTGAGAGGTACCCGTCGCCGCTCACCTGGGTCTTGACGGATTCATCCGCCTGCCCCGTCACCTCGGTGACGACGCTGATGATGTTGCCCTCGCGAGCGCCCTTCTCCGTGGAGATTCCCACGGTGTCCTTCTTCCCGGCCTCGCGGATCGCCTGACGCACCACCCATGCCTCCATCGAGCGATCGGGGCGGATGAAGAACGTCCCGCTGACATCGACGACCTGCGCCCCGTTCACGTAGCGTGCGTCGGTGCGGAGCAGGTATCCCTCTTCCTTTTCTGCCGCCGTGAAATCCTTGGCCGGACGCGAGGGATCGAGTTCGCCGCGCTTCCCGAACCATGTGGTGGTGCGTCGGTAGGCAACCTCGGACTCGTCCATGCGGGCCCCGCCGACCGCCGGGCGGTACAGACGCTCGAACCTCCCATTCCGCTGCTTCATGATCTCGCGAAGCGCCTCGTCGCTGAGCCCGCCGAAGACGCTCCGTCCCGCCGCGATCGCCGCCGCTCGCGCCGCCACGGTGCGCTCCGCGTCCTCGAACTTCGCGGTGCGGACGACGATCTGATACACCGGCCCGGCGGCCTGGTACTTGTCCGCGGTCGTGATGAGTTCGAAGTTCACGAATCGATCCGCCGCGATCTTCACGAGCGTGTAGCCCCGGATCGTCTCCGAATCACCCTTGCCGCGTGGGAGGCTGACGACGAACTGTTCACCCAGCAGTTCCGGGCGATCGGTGTCCAGGACCAATTTGTCGCTGCGCGAAAGCACCTTGCCCAGCGTCTTGATCTCCTGTGTGTCCTTGTCGACCTGGCCTACCCGCTCCATCAACTTGGCGATCAGTTCGTCGCACGCGGTCGTGACCGTCAGATCCGGGTTGCTCGTGCGCGGCGAGGTGACGTTGATCTGCCATGATTCGTCCACGGGCACGATCGTCAGTCGTGCCTCCCTGCCCGCGGTGTCCTGGATCACCTTCGCGCCCGCCGGTGGAAAAAATTTCAGGCCGACCGACTCGAGTACCTGCGGCTCGTCCGACAGTTCCACCGCGCCGGCGGGAGGGGTGCTGGACTTGGTGCCTTTTGAAGACGGCTGAACGCCGGGCTTGGATGCGGAATTGGGAGATGTCTTGGGCTTGGACGCGGGCTCGGCCGGCTTGGAGATACGGGGCTTGTCAGGAGTCGGCTGTTCCTGCGCGACCGAAACCGGCGTCATTCCGATGGTCAGGCCTATTAGGAGGATCGAGGCAAGAAGGGATTTCAGCATGAGTACCTCAAAGGCGGCGGGGCCATCCCCCTGGGAAAGTCTGGACAGAGTTATATCGGCGCGACGGGCGGCAAAGGGTTGGATCGGTTGAGCGTCGTGAAGGTTCGGTTTCACACCAATTTGACATGACGAGTGTCGTGGGTACTCTTACGGGCTCTGGTCGTGCCGGGTGGGCACGTACGTTTGTTGATCCTCTGCGGCGGCGTTCGCGTCTCGCTCGCTCCGGGTGAGATGGTGGAGGTGCCGTCGCGGTAGATCACGGCGTTTGTGCAGGAGTCGGCGGCGTACGCCGACACCACAGGCTTGGACGATTGGAACTCCGAGAAGGCGGTCAGTCAATGACGGGCGGCAAGATTCGAATTCGGATGGAGGCCTACGACCACCTGGCGCTCGATGCGTCGGCCAAGGAAATCGTGGACCACGCCAAGCGCACCAACGCCAAAGTCGCGGGCCCGATCCCGCTCCCCACGCGAGTCGAGCGATACACGGTTCTCCGCTCGCCGTTCATTGATAAGAAGAGCCGGGAGCAGTTCGAGATCCGCACCCACAAGCGGATCATCGACATCATCGAGCCCAACGCGCGCACCGTTGAAGCGCTCAATCGACTCGTGGTTCCCGCCGGCGTGTTCGTCAAGATCAAGGCTTGAAATCGACGCGGGTCGGTCCTTAGGGCCGGCCCGTGTGTGTTTGAGGTGAGGTATGGGTTTCTCGTTGCTCGGAAAGAAAGTCGGCATGACGCGTGTCTTCAAGGACAGCGTCAGCGTGCCCGTGACCGTGATCCAGGTCGGCCCCTGCGTCGTGACGCAGATCAAGACCCCGGAAAAGGACGGCTACGCGGCCATCCAGATCGGTTTCGAGGACATCAAGGCTCGCAACTCGACGATGCCGATGATCGGCCACGATTTCAAGGCCGGCACCGATCCCAAGCGGACCCACCGCGAGTTCCCCGTCAAGGCCGAAGAACTGGCGAATTACACGCTGGGTCAGACCCTGACGGTCGAGCAACTCAAGGATCAGTTGTACGTCGACGTCATCGGAACCAGCAAGGGCAAGGGTTTCGCCGGCGTCATGAAGCGTTGGCACTTCAAGGGCATGTTCGCCTCGCACGGCACGGAGCGTAAGCACCGCGCGCCGGGCTCGATCGGCGGCCTGTGCTCGAACCGCGGCTTCGGTGGCGGCTTGGCCAAGGGCAAGAAAATGCCGGGGCACATGGGCGCTGATCGAGTCACCGCCCGCAGCCTCGATGTCGTCAGTGTTGATGCCGCCCAGGGTCTGTTGCTCGTGAAGGGCCCGATCCCGGGCCCGAACCGCGCGACGGTCGAGATCCGCCCGGCGATCCGTCTGTACCGTTCCAAGGCCAAAAAGGTCGCGGCCAAGGCGGGATGAGTTTGAGCAGGCAATAATGCGGCCCCGCGTTGGGGTTCGGTGATTGAGTGAGGTTCGTCGGCCGGGCGCGAAAGCGGCCTGACCGACGAGCCCGGCAGGTCCGAGGGCCCAAGGGGGCAGGAAACCGTCGGGCACAAACAAACGGTGCGGGCAGTGGCTCAAACCACTCCCGCAAGGACAGCCGAGTCGAATCCGTGTCCCCCGATGTGTGAATGGGGCGGCCGGAGGAGGCGAGGCCTTTCAAGAGCCCGGATTCGTCCGGGCATGAAGGCGGCCCGGTAACGGGCCCAGGCGTCGGACGAGGTAAGACAGATGGATGTCCCCGTCTACAACATGCAGGGCCAACAGGTTGGCTCGATGAAGATCGACGAGCAGTCGCTGGGCGGCTCAGTCAATCCCGCTCTGATCAAGCAGGCATACGTGATGTATCACGCGAACCTGCGCCAGGGCTCCTCCAAAACCAAGAACCGCCACGAGGTCGAAGGCGCGACCCGGAAGCTCTACAAGCAGAAGGGCACCGGCAACGCTCGTCACGGCGACCGCAAGGTCAACCTGATGAAGGGCGGCGGTCACGGCCACTCGAAGAAGCGCACGCGTGAGGACTTCCGCCTCACCATGCCCAAGAAGATGCGCCGCAAGGCCAATCGCAACGCCTTCCTCGCCAAACTCGTCGACAACGAGGTCCGCGTGATCGACAAGATCGAGTTCGCGGCCCCCAAGACCAAGGACTTTCAGGCGTTCCTTGGCGCCGTCAAGATCGACAACACCGCCCTGGTCGCGGTGACCGCGGCGACCGCCGGCGAGAACACCCGCGCCTCGGCCCGGAACCTCGAGAGCATCTCGACCTGCCGCGCCGACCAACTCAACGTCTTCGACATGCTGAACCACCGCTACCTTGTGATCGCCAAGAGCGACCTGGAGGCGTGGCTCAAGGGTCCGTCCTCGCAGACGGGCAAGGAAGCCAAGATCAACCCCCTGGGCCGCAAGGCTGAGGAGGCCAAGTAATGGAAGCCATCTACGTCATCAAGAAGCCGCTGATCTCCGAGAAGGCGACCTACGGGATGAACGAGGAGAAGCGTTACACCTTCCTCGTCGACCGCACCGCCACCAAGGACGACATCAAGGCCGCCATCGAGCAACTTTACAAGGTGCGCGTCGTCGGCGTGAACACCCAGGTCCGCAAGGGCAAGGAGCGTCGGTTGAAGTACGGCCTGGTCGTCGAGCCGACCACCAAGAAGGCCGTCGTCCGCCTGCACCCCGAGGATCAGATCGAACTGTTCTGAGTTGTCAGTGATTGACGGGAGCCCGGCTCCCGAAGGATTTGAGGCCAGCCATGCCGATTCGCACATACAAGAAGACCAGCGCGGGCCGCCGATTCGCCTCGGTGAACATGCACGCCGAGGTCACCAAGAAGAGCCCCGAGCACGCGCTCATGGTCCCCAAGCCCAAGAAGGGCGGGCGTAACCACTCGGGCAAGATCACGTCGCGCGGTCGCGGCGGCGGCGTCAAGCAGATGTACCGCCTCGTCGACTTCAAGCGTCGCGATCTCAACAACGTCGAGGGCAAGGTCATCGGCATCGAGTACGATCCGAATCGCTCGGCCCACATCGCCCTGATCCAGTACCCCAACGGCGAGAAACGCTACATCCCCTCGCCGGGCGGCCTGGTCGTCGGACAGACGATCGTCACGCACAACGACACCGCGGGCGAGCCCACGGTCGGCAACAACATGCAGCTCCGCTTCATCCCGACCGGTCTCGATGTTCACTGCATCGAGTTGATCCCGGGACGCGGTGCCCAGATGTGCCGCTCGGCCGGCAACTACGCCAAACTCACCAACAAGGAAGGCGATTACGCCACGCTGACGCTCCCGTCGGGCGAAGTGCGTCGCGGTCCGATCCAGTGCCGCGCCACGATCGGACAGGTCGGCAACCCCGACCATCGCCTGCGTCGCCTGGGCAAGGCCGGTCTGACGCGCCTCAAGGGTCGTCGTCCGATCACCCGTGGCGTAGCCAAGAGCCACCACGCCCACCCGCTGGGCGGCGGTTCGGGACGTTCGAAGGGCAATCGTCCTCCCTGCGGTCCGACGGGCGTTCTGGCCAAGGGCGGCACGACGCGCAACCGCAAGAAGCATTCGAGCAAACTCATCATCCGCCGCCGCGCCAACAAGCGTTACGGCGTGCTGAAGTAGAAGGCACCAGGGACTCGGCACGAGGCACCAGGAACATCAGAAGGCAAGACAGACGGCGGAGTGACGAAGCCCGCCGAGTGAGGATGGAACGATGGGTCGCAGCCTAAAGAAAGGTCCGTTCGTCGATGAGAAGCTCTACCGCAAGGTGGAGGAGATGAACCAGACTCGCCGTCGTGAGCCGGTGAAGACCTGGTCTCGTCGGTGCACGATCGTTCCCGAGTTCGTTGGTCACACGTTCAAGGTGCACAACGGCAAGCAGTTCAACGACGTGTTTGTGACCGAGGACATGGTGGGGCACAAGTTGGGCGAATTCAGCCACACGCGCACCTTCCGCGGGCATACGAACAAGAAGGAAGGCATCGAGGCGGGCGAGAAGGCGGGTGCCGCCGCACCGGCCAAGGGTTGATGTGGGATGAGCGTAAAGAGTCCGGGCGCACGCCGGCCCGGTGAACGAAGCGTGAATCGCAGGTGTGTTCGCAGATTGGGGAATAGGCCGTGAGACTTCAAGCTGAGAAACTCAAGGCGCTGGCGACCAAGGCGGGGATCTCCCGCGAGCAGTTGGCGCAGGCCGTGGAGCGTCCGGGTCTGGCCGGCGAGCGTGCGTTGCGTGCGATCGACAACTGGCTGGGCGGTCGCTATCTGCCGGTGTGCAAGGCATCGGACATCGCGCGTCTGGCCTCGGCGGTGGGGGCGTCCGTGAAGGACGTGGCCCGCTTCGAGAGCAAGGTGCGTTATCACCGCGGGAGCCCTCGGAAGGCGCGACTGATCGCTGATCTGGTTCGTGGCAAATCGGTGGATCAGGCGCTCAACCTGCTCACCTTCAGCCCGAAGCGAGCGGCGGACAACGTGCGCAAGGCGTTGGCCGCGGCGATCGCGGATGCCGAGCAGTTCGAGGCGGACGTGACCAAGTTGGTCGTGTCGCTGTCGACGGTCGACGAGGGCCCGACGATGAAGCGTTTCCAGCCCAAGGACCGCGGTCGGGCCCATCCGATCATGAAGCGTTCGAGCCATATCACGATCGGCGTCGAGGAGCGTTCGTCCGGTCGCAAGAGGGGGAGCCGCTAATGGGACAGAAGACCCAGCCCTTTGGATTCCGCCTTGGAATCACCGAAGCCCACCGCAGCCGCTGGTACGCCCCCAAGGCGCTGTACGGCGAGTTGCTGGTCGAGGACGAGAAGATCCGTCGTTACCTGGACAAGCGTCTGAACCGCAAGCCGCCGTCGGCCGCGGTGTCGGATATCCACATCGAGCGTACGCGCGAAGAACTGAAGGTTGTGATCAAGACCGCGCGTCCGGGTCTGGTGATCGGTCCCAAGGGGGCCGAGGTCGACCGGATGACCGAAGAACTGCAGTACATGACCGGTCGCAAGGTGGCGATCTCGATCATTGAAGTGAAGAACCCCGATCTTGATCCGCAGTTGGCCGCGGAGGCGGTGTCGGAGCAGCTCGTGAAGCGAGTGGCGTTCCGTCGCGCGGCGAAGATGCGTGCCGAGGCGATCATGGCCGCGGGCGCGCTTGGCGTGAAGGTGACGATGTCTGGGCGTCTGGGCGGCGCTGAGATGAGCCGCCGGATGGACATCAAGTTCGGCTCGCTCCCGCTGTCGACGCTGCAGGCCCGGATCGAGTACGGGTTTGCGGAGGCACGGACGACGTACGGCGTGATCGGGATCAAGGTGTGGATCTACAAGGGCATGTACACGACCGAGCGGACGGAGGAAGAGTCGAACGCGGCCGGTGGTCGCGCTCGTGCCCGCGGACGCAAGTGATCGTGGTGTGTGGCAGGATCTGTGTTCAGGTTCGTTCGAGTGGATGGGCCTGTTTTCCCGGAGTTGACCGATGGCGTTGATGCCCAAACGAGTGAAGTACCGCAAAGAGATGCGGCGCGTGCGCGACCGGAAGGCGACGAAGGGCAACTACGTCGCGTACGGGGACTACGGGCTGCAGGCCCTCGAGGGCACCTGGCTCAAGGGCACGGTGATCGAGGCGGGTCGTATCGCGGCCCAGCACTTCCTGAAGCGCGAAGGCAAACTGATCATCCGTGTCTTCCCGGACAAGCCCATCTCCAAGAAGCCCCTGGAAACCCGAATGGGTACGGGCAAGGCGGACGTGGACTACTGGGCGGCGCGGGTGAAGCCCGGCACGATGCTGTTCGAGATCGCGGGCGTGCCCGAGGCGGTCGCCAAGGCCGCGTTCGTCCGTGTCGCGATGAAGATGCCGGTGCGTTGCCGGATGGTTGGTCGGCGCGTGGCGGTGTGAGTGAAGTAGAGTTCGGTCGCGTTCCGGAGTTCGGGCGCGTGAGTCAGCATGCGTGAGTCAAGGTGAGTTCTATGAACGGCAAAGAAGTTCGAGCGCTGCAGGACGAAGAGATCAAGATCGAGTTGGCGCGCTTGCGCGCCAAGATCTATGAACTCCGTTCCGAGACGGTGACCGAGAAGATCAAGGACACGTCCCAGTTCGGGAAACTCAAGAAGGACGTGGCACGTCTGCTGACGGAGCGGCGTTCGCGGAGCCTGGCTTCGGCGAAGAAGTAACCGGAACGGGATGAACAGGACCTGGGTTCGGGGCGGTTGAATTCCCCGACATGCAAGGTGGAACACGATGGCGAAGGCGACGACCAGCACGAGCAAGACCCCGGCCGCAAAGGCGCCGGCGAGCACGACCGCGAAGGCCGACAAGGCCACCAAGGTCGGCGTCGTCGAGA
>JADLFE010000006.1 GCA_020845755.1 Phycisphaerales bacterium | reverse complement strand
GACCGCCCTGGACTACCTCGACGCCCGCAACGACGACGCTAAGCCCTTTGTATGGACCGCCGACGCCAACACCATCCTCGGCCGCGTCGCCAAGAACCGTGCGGCTATCTCGAAGTCAGGACACTAGACAGGATGCAATTGGACTCTGCAATGGGCACATGAAAAACCCCGGGGCTGGCCCGGGGTTTGGAAGCGAGGCGAGGGTGTTGGTTTCGGGCGAGATCAGCAGCCGTTTTCGAAGGCGCTGGCATACTCGTCGTAGTCAAGGGCGTTGACAAAGCCGTCGTGGTTGACGTCGGCGCTGGATTCGCCGCCCTCAAAGGCGCTGGCGAAGAGGTCGTAGTCGATAGCGTTGACGAAGCCGTCGGCGTTGAAGTCGGCGGGGCACGGGTTGACGGTGAGGATGGCGGGGTTGCTCTCGAGCGAGCCGCAGGAGTTGCTCACGACGACGGTGTATGAGCCCGAGTCGGTGATGTCGGTGGAGAGGATGGAGTAGGTGTTGGAGTTGGCGCCGCTGATGTCTCCGCCGTCCTTCTTCCACTGGTAGCCGATGGAAGTTCCGGCGGCGGTGACGCTGAACAGGGCGCTCTGTCCGTCGGTGATGGTGAGGGAGTCGGGCTGGTCGGAGATGGAGGGGCTGGTGCAGGTGGAGATGTCGCCGGTGACGACGAGTGCGTAGCCCTGGGTGCTCTGGTTGACGCCGGTGCCCTTGATGGTGACGGTGTAGGTGCCGACGCTGGGAGTGGTGCGGAGGACCATCTCGACGTTGTTCTTGGCGTCGGCGGTGCCGCCGGTGGAGGACTGGCCGCTGGTGAAGACGTTGCCTCGGTAGGTGGCGTTGGCTGGGTCTGAGACCTCGAGGTCGAGGTTGTTGATGACGGGGTTGCTGGCGTTGACGGCGGCGGGCGGGCCGGTGAAGACCATGGTGATCTTCAGGGGTTTGGTGTTGCTGTTGACGCTGAAGGTGTAGGTGGCCTGGCCGCCGGTGGAGAGGCCTTGCGGGTTGCGGACGTCGACGGCATAGAGCTTTGAGGCTTCGCCTGTGAAGTAGAGGGCGTTGTCGAGCAAAAGGCGACCCCAGCCTTCCTGGTTGCTGGGATAGCCGCTGATTCCGGTCATGTCGACGGTGCTGTTGAGGAGCACGCCCTTGATGAGCGCGCCCGATGGCGTGAAGGCGTTGGCGGGGACCTTGGCGCCGGTCGGGTAGAAGCCGTCGGTGAAGTACTGGCGGACGAGGAGGCCGGCGCCGGAAACGGCGGGACAGGCCATGGATGTTCCAGTCATTCCGATCGCGCCGCAGGTGGTGCTGGAATTGGCGCTGTTGGTGCTGCAACCGGGTGCGTACACCTCGGGCTTGCGTCGGCCGTCGGCTGTGGGGCCGGTGCCGCCGGAGCAGAAGTTGCCCTGGTTGGGCGTGTCCTGGCTCGCACCGACACCGAGCACGTTGATGGAGTTTTCTGGCGTTTTGAGGGACGAGAGGTTGGTGACGGCAAATGCGACCAGGCCGTCTTCCTTCTCCCAGGTGTACTGATCGATCTGGCGGCAGTGTGTGGTGTAGGCGGTGGTGCTGTCGTCGCCCCAACTGTTGCTGTGGACGCGGGCGCCGTCGTTGTGTGCGGTGATGAAGGTGGAATAGAGATTGGCGCTGCCGACGGTGGAGTCGTTGGTGAAGGCAACCTTGGCGGCGAAAGCGATGCCGTCGTTGGTGGTGTACGAGCCGATGGGGGTTTGGTCACCGACAAAGGTCCCGGCAGTGTGGGTGCCGTGGCTGTCGGAGCCGGAGGTGCCGTGATAGGCGATGATCTTGCGGTGGGTCGGCCCTGGTGTGACGGAATCGTCGAACATGCAGTGGGCTTCTTTCATCGCGCCGTCGATCAGGCCGCCGATCTGCCCTTCGCCGTGGATGCCCTTGTCCCAGACGGGTGTGCTGTTGGAGACGTTGCTCTGGAGGACCCAGCGGTTGGTGTCGTTGCGGTGCTGGAGTTGCGGGGCCTCCTCGATCCACTGGACGTGATCCTGGGCCGCAAGTTCCCCGACGCGTGCGGTGGGGAGCCAAGCCTCGATGAAGACCGAGTCGCCGACGAGTTGCATGTCGGTAAGTTGTCCACCGAGGTTGGTGAGGGCAATGACGACGGGCTGGGGGTCGGCATCGGCGAAGCAGACGATGGAGGCGAGGCGCTGACCGCGGTTGTGGGCCTCCTGGCGATCAGGGTCGGTCAACTCATGCGTGCCCCACGCGGGCTCGACCTTCCACGCCTTGTCGAACGTGCCAACCCATGTCACAAAGCCAAGTCCCGCGAGTTTCGCCGAATCGGCCCTCGACAGATCGGCGATGTACGCGTGATCGGGGAGATAGTCGGAGGTGACAACACCGGCGTTGGTCAGGGCGGCGTGCTTGGCGGGCGTCATCGGGCCGTCGAGCAGAATGATGTAGCGCTTCTCCGCGTCGAACGTGGCCTTGGGTGTGAGGAGCGTGGCGATCCTGGTCGCGTTGACATCACCGGCCTTAAGGCGAAGCGTGCTCGCTACGCCGTCCGCGCCCAATGCGCTCGCCGATGCCGTGAGAGCCGCCGCCGACAACAATGCCGCAATCGCGTACCGCGACTTCTTCATATGAACTCCAAGGCCAGACCGACCGACACCCGTCCGGGGGTCGCCGCACCCGCGTGACCACACCCATTCGGCTTCCTGAGGCTCCGACTCTACCGCGCCGGGGGTTCCCAACGCGAGCCATTCTCAGGCGATCGGCACGATCGTCCGCAACGTCCGAATACACGAAGCAGCGGGCCAGTCCCTTCCAAATACCTATCGGTCCCGAATGTGAACGGACGATGGCGCGACGCGAGGCACGGATGTCCGATCGAATCGCTACACCCCAGCCCCGATGTCGCGGCGCATGACCTTGCCGTCGAACTGGATCAAGTCAGCCGCCTCGTAGGCGCGCCGGCGAGCATCGCTGAGGTCGACCCCCAGCGCGGTCACGCCGAGCACACGCCCGCCGCTGGTGACGATCTGGCCCTTCTCGCCCCGCTTGGTGCCGGCGTGGAAGATGGTTACCCCGGGGAGTTTCTCGGCCTGATCGAGGCCCGTGATGATGTCGCCCGCACGCGGCTTGTCGGGGTAGCCCTTGGCGGCCAGGACGACACAGCACGCGGGCTGCTCGCTCCACTCCACGTCGATCTGATCGAGTTTGCCCGCGCACGTCGCCATCATCAGTTCGACAATGTCACTCTTGAGGCGTGCCATGAGCGGTTGGCACTCGGGATCGCCGAAGCGCACGTTGAACTCGAGCACCTTGGGCCCTGCGGGCGTGAGCATGAGCCCCGCGTAGAGCACGCCGCGATATTCGATCCCGTCGCGTCGGAGCCCGTCGATGGTGGGCACGAGAATTTCCCGCTCGACAGTCTGCATCATCTCAGCGGTCAGCGTGGTGCTGGGACAGAAGGCACCCATACCGCCGGTGTTGGGGCCCGTGTCCTGGTCGCCCAGTCGCTTGTGATCCTGGCACGGCGGGAGCACGAGGATGTTCCGCCCATCGACGATCGCGAGCACCGAAACCTCCGGGCCCTCGAGTCGCTCCTCAACGACGACGGTGCGTCCGGCGTCGCCAAAGACCTTCTGCACCATGATGCGCTCCAGCGCAACGATCGCTTCTTCTTTCGTGGCGGCGACGATCACACCCTTGCCCTTGGCGAGCCCGGCTGCCTTGATGACGGGCGCTTCTTCGCGGGACTCGACATACGACTTTGCCGCGGTGAAATCGGTGAATGTGCGCGAGTCGCCCGTGGGAATCGAGGCGGACCGCATCACCTGCTTGGCCCAGGCCTTGTCGGCTTCAAGACGGGCCGCGTCGGAGACCGGGCCGAAGACGACGCGTGTCGGCGACGCGAGTTTGTTGGCGAATCCTTCCGCGAGAGGCTCTTCGGGCCCGACGACGACCAGCCCGATCTTCTTGTGATCGCAGAACTGCTGGAGGCGATAGATCTCTCGTGCGGAAACGGGCACGTCGACGCTCCGTCCGAGCCTGGCCAGCCCCGGATTGTCCGGGTGTGTGAGCCACAAGTCTCCCACTCGGGGAGATCGCGAGATCGCGGTGGCGATGGCGTGCTCGCGCCCGCCGCCGCCGACAAGAAGAATGTTCACCTTTTCGGGCATGGGCCATGGTATTCGCGGGGAAGCGAGGAGCGGCATCGATCCGCCGACCGAAACACGTCGTCGTGTGCGAATCCCCGGGAGGCAGCCGTGATCGAGTGCACCGGCGACACCGAATCAAGAACGGGTTCGGCAAGTCGTTCACAAGGCAATGCAGGCGGGCTTCGGTGCCGTGTGGGCTCGGTCACCGTCGGTGATGTGAATCCTCATCGATTTCCGTTTGCTTCCTGTTTGCCGGCGAATACACAGTCGCAATGACGTGAGTTCGTATTCCCGAAATCCATCTCATGCCGATAAGGCGGGCGCGCAAGGTGCCGCGGCGCGTGTACAGATCAAAGAAAATAGGGAAAAACAAGAAGATATGTTGATCCGCAATTGGGATGGAAGTAGCCTTCTCTGCAGGGCGACCTGCATGAATGTCGGATCCAGCTGCAGAGTACGTTCGATCAGGCGATTCACGGGCGGTTCGATCGTGTCCCTGCCGTGGAATACAAGCGTTGTTGGTCTCGACGGCCCTTGATATCTGCTTCAACAAGGATTTGTAGATGAACCCTGCATCTCAGCGGAGGATGGCGAGCGCGGCGGCCTCGGTCCTTTTGGCTGTCTCTTTCATGACGGCGGTCGGAACGCCCTCGGCGCTCGGGCAGACCTGCGGGAGCATGGTCAACCTTGGCACGCTCGGGGGGTTCAATTCCGCGCCGTACGGACTCTCGGCCGACGGCGGCGTGGTTGTCGGGCTCACCTTCAACTCGTCCGACCACTATCGCGCGTTCCGCTGGACACCCGCGGAAGGCATGACGGACCTTGGTTCACTGGGCGGCATCTATGCCTGGGCCTGGGGAGTTTCCGCAGACGGGAATGTGGTGGTCGGTGAGTCGCGCGATGGGTTGGGTCGCCTTCATGCGTTCCGCTGGATCAGCGGCGTGATGCAGGACCTCGGCGGGTTCGGGAGCGGGGCCAGCGTCGCAAAGGCCGCGTCGGCGGACGGCGGAGCGGTGGCCGGCGCGGCGCAGGTGTCCGGTAGTTGGCGCGCGATGCGATGGACGCCAACGTCGGGACTCCAGAACCTCGGCACGCTCGGCGGCGATTCGTACGCCGTCGGGATCTCCGACGACGGCACGGCAGTCGTGGGTAATTCCGTGAATCCGAGCGGTCAGTGGCACGCCTTCCGCTGGACCGAAGCCAGCGGCATGGAAAACCTCGGCACGCTCGGCGGAAACTATTCAGACGTCAGCGCAATCTCGGAAGACGGGCTCGTCGTCGTCGGAACCTCGACCAACGCCGTCGGCCAGACGCGCGCATACCGCTGGACTTCTGGCGGCGGGATGCAGGACCTGGGAACGCTGGGAGGTACGAGGGCGATCGCATGGGCCGTGAGCGCCGACGGTGGCGTGTTGGTCGGAGAATCCACCAACGCAGCCGGCCAGACGCGTGCGTTCCGCTGGAGCGCTCCGGGAGGGATGCAGGACCTCGGAACGTTGGGCAAGGCGTTTGCGACGGCCCAGGCGGTGTCGCCCAATGGCAACATCGTGGCGGGTCAGGCACGTGAACCGGGCGGCTGGGTCGCGTTCCGCTGGACCCCGCAGCGTGGGATGCAGAACCTGGGCAGGCTCAGCGGTGACGCGGCCAGCGGCTGCGCCGTGTCGACCGATGGCCGCGTTGTCGTCGGATGGTCGGAATACATGCCCAACGACGATCGCGCGTTCTGGTGGCGCGAAAACCTCGCCGATTTCAACCTCGACGGCTTTGTGAACGGGATCGACTACGACTTGTTTGCCTCTGCGTTTGAGTCCGGGAGCCACATGGCGGATGTCGACCACGACGGCTTTGTGAACGGGATCGACTACGACCTGTTCGCGGAGGCGTTCGAGGCTGGCTGCTGAACCCGCGTTGCGTCCGATGCGACATGCCCCTGCATAAAATCACGATCCCGCTTCGCGGCGACGCTGGTCGGAGCGATGCGGGATCGTGGCGTGTCGAGTCTTTTCGTGCTGAGGGTGATTCAGATCATCGCCCCCTGTTGATCATCCCCGCGACGACGTGCGCCGCGTTGATCGTGGAGCATGATCGCTAAGGCGTGGGAACCAGGGGTTCGACCTCGTGCGACCAGGCCGCAACCCGGGTGCGCCGCCGCCCGCGTGCCATGGTGCACTCGTTGACTTCGACGCGAGGGGCTCTGATCTGGCGCGTCGCGTGAAGGACCGGGCGCCGATATGAGTGCACGACCATGCGGCGCGCCGTTCGGGTGTTGATCACCACGGGCGTGTCGTTGGACATCGGGGCCGAGATGCACAGACATGTGACGAGCGCTCCGAGGAACAGAAGCACCCCAAGCGCCGGGATCGAGCCTCCCATCGCCATGGCCACCATCACGAGCAGGAACGACAGGCTGCAGAGTATTCCCGGGAGTATGAACACGGTCGCGATCACGACCGCGGTGGTACACCAGATCACGCCCATCACTTCACCCACGAGTCTCATGTTCTCTCTCCATCAATCCCCGGCCCGATTCACCCGTCGATCCATCTCCCGCGAAACACTCGCACGAGCGAGGGCGGCCTGGCCGTTGTTCACGCATCGGTTGCGCGACGTGAATGGTCAAAATCGTGGATTCAAGAACACCCTGAAAATGGGGCAAAGTACCGGCGATCGCGCCGATATCGGGCAAAACCATGACGTGATTCGCTCCACGGAAATCGCTCTATTCGAGTTTCGCGATGGAACTCATGGGCGCTGAGGGCGACGCGGAAGAGGCGATAAAAGCACGGCGAACAACCTCCCGAGCATGGTGGTGCGGGATACGTGAGGAGATGCGTCGGGAGGGCGTTCGCAAATGAACGGACATTCAACATCGGCAATCGACGCGCCTTGAAAACTATCGTCACGCATGCCGGTCACTGTCCACACACACATCCTTGGTCGCGTCGTTGCCGCTCAAACCCGACGCAGCCAGCGCACCCCGCCGAATGTCATCGTGCGCCCACTCTCCACGTGCACACCGTCGTTGCGTGTTAAGGCCGCCATCGCGACATCGGCCATGGGGAGCGTCTGCAGCGCACGCGTGATCGCGCGATCGACCGGCGGATGGAACGCGTCGTGCAGCAGGATGTTCGCCCCCGGTGACGTGATCTCGATCAGGCCATGAAGGTCGGCGTAGCACGATTTCTCGCTGTGGTCGCCGTCGACAAACACGAAGTCGAATGGCCCATCGACCGCTGCGCGGCAGCGCCCAAGGTCGGCGGGTGATGAGCCGATCATCAGTGTTGCGCGATCGGCGATCTGCGCCCACTCGAACTCCAGCACCGGTGCCGGATCGATCGAGACCAGCACGCCGTGCGAGAGATCAGAAAGTGCGGAGTGAATGATCCGCGACCCGCCTCCCCAGCGGACGCCGATCTCCAGGCATCGCTTCGGCGCTAACGCAAACACCAGGGCGTACAGCAGAACACGCTCACGAGGCTTCTGGTCCGCGTGGGCGATCACGGCCGTTGTCATCCGGTGCGGCTGGGCGCGAAGCAGTGGGTCATTGCTCGATTGAAACGTGAACGTCGTCGGCTTGGCGGCACCAAGAGACTGGCAGGCCTCGCCCGCGGGAGTGAATTGGCTCATGCAGTGGTGTATCGGCGGGCGCCTCGAAAGCCGTGTACAACCGCCGGGGGGCGTGTTCGTGCGACTGTGCACCCGGTTCAATCCGAAGGCAAGCCCCGTTTGCACCGCGATCCGTGCCGCGCCCGACGAGTCGCGTGGGACTTCCACGCACGTGCCGACGTCGGCAACCTGCTGACCTTCGCGGGTTTTATAGAATTCCACGCTCCTCAACGCGGTTTGAGAGTGGGGGGGATGCTCCGTCTGATTGACGTGGAGTGCCGCCCGGCCTACAACTGTGCCCAGATTGCGGGGTAGAGCAGTCCGGTAGCTCGTCGGGCTCATAACCCGGAGGTCGCAGGTTCAAATCCTGCCCCCGCTATTGGCGCAACCTGCGACCCGCCCCTCGGCGGGTCGTGGTGTTTTTGGCCCGGACCGTCGCCGTCCGTTGGCCCGTCGGTGGGCCCGTCGGGCCCGTGGAGGCCCCCGTTGGCGACGAGCACCCCGGTCTTGGTCGCCGGGTCGATCACGATCTCGTCGACGTACGAGGCCAACGCCTGGCGGGCACGCTCGTCGCGCCGCCCCGCCGCCATTTCGCCCAGCAACGTGAGCCGCTCCGTCGCCCACCGGCGGAGGGCGTTCTCGTCGAGGGCCGCCGACTCCGCGGCCCGGAGTTGACCTTGCAGGAACTCGCGGCGGTGACGGAGTTTCGAGAGCTTTTCGTTCACCAGCGGAAGATTCGCGGGGTCGAGCCCGGTCACGAGGGCGTCCACGGTGGCCTCCATCTGCGCGAGCTCACGCCGGAGCGAACCGCAGTCCTCGCCCGATGCCCGCTGTTCACAGGCGGCGCGAATAAACCGCTCCGTCGCTTCATGGACTCCCTCGCCGTCGGACATCACCAGTTCCTGAAGCTTGGCCAGCACCCACGCCTCCAGGTCGTCCGCCTTGACGTGCGACGGATAGGGACACACGGACTTGCCGCAGCGGGTTCTCCCCGCGCAGATGTAGTAAGAGGTCACGATCTCCTTGCGCCCCGCCTTGCGGCCCTTGCGTTTTCTGACACCCCAGAACGGGCTCCCGCAGCAGGCGCAGCGCATCACGCCGCTCAGGAGCCAGCGGCCGACCTGCTTGCCCTTCCCGGACGCACACTGGGAGCGCCGCGCGGCCGCGGCCTGGGCGCGATCCCAGGTCGCTCGGTCGACGATCGCCGGCGCGGCGTCCACCACCACGATCCAGTTATCCTGAGAGACGCGCTCGATACGGCCGGACTTGATGGACGGCTTCATCTGGTCGGCGCGGCCCCGGTGCACCTCGAAGAACTTTGACTCCGTGCGGCGGTTCCAGACGATGTCGCCCCGGTACACCGGGTTCTCGATCAGGGCCTTGACCGTGGTGAACTGCCAGAGCCGCCCCTTGGGGCTGAGCACGCCGCGGCGGTTGAGTTCGCCCGCGATCCGCTTGCAGCCGAGGCCTTCAATGCACATCCGGAATATGTCGCGGACGGTCTGCACGCGAGCCGGGTCGCTCAAGACCAAGCGCGCGCTGCACTCCTTCCCCGGCTTGCGGAGCGTCTGCCCCTTGGCAAACCGCGACTGCACTTTGCCGTCGACGTCACGAACTTCGCGGCCACCGCCCTCAAGAAAGCGGACACGGTGCAGCACCGAACCGTCGGGGTTTACGATCTCGCGATCATACCCGTAGGGAGTCATCCGCCCGGGATCGGAGGCCGCGAGCACAGAAGAGATCTGTCCGCGCAGCGTGTTCTGGGAGAGCGAGATCGAGAACTGCCGGTTCTGGAACTGCTTCACGGTCCGGAGCACATCCCCTTCGATGCCCTCGCGCGCCAGGTAGTCCTCGGTCACTGAGAGCACGGCGACACCGGCTTGCCGCAGGGTGTGGCGGTAGAACTCGGTCTCCGTCACATCGCCGCGGCTGAAGCGGTCGGAGTTCCAGACGATCACGGCGCTAAACGTGCCCTTCGGCGCATCCGTGATCATCCGCTTGAAGTCGGAGCGCCCCCGGACGCTGGTTCCCGTCACCGCGTCGTCGATGTACTCGCCGACCAGCCGGTAGCCGTTGGCACCCGCCCAGCGCACGATCTCCTTGCGCTGGTCCGCGAGCGATTGCTCCTGGCGGTCCGTGGACCTTCGCAGGTACGCCACGGCGGGCTTTGCCGGGCTTGGAGAGTTGGGAGCGGCTACGGGACCGGTGGGGTCGGCGGGGGTGGAGGTTGGTGTGGCGATCATGGGGTGCCTCCTGGGTCACCTTCAGGAGTGGCACGATGCTCGGCCGAGTCAAGGTGCGATGACGTCACGCCAGGGCTCTCCCTGGAGGCCCCGCGCGCCGGGCGAGGAGCCGATGCACCGCTCGCGTTGCTCGCCAGCACACAGGCTTGCTCGCGTTGCCATTCGCTCATAAGCCACGAAGCAAGGCGCTCGCCGCGGCGCGACCAGCGCTCCATTGAATCGGGATGAGGCGTGCCCCGAACGGCCTCCATCACGAGCCCACCGACAGCGATTCGACGCGCGACCGCACCAGTCGAAGATGACACACGAGGTGGCGCGAACGCCCGTTCTTTCTTTCCGCAATGACCCCCCGTCGGTTGGGCGGACAGAGGCGCTAGTTCTTCGTCCCCGGACGAAAAGAAACCCGCCGGACACCGCGGGAATGAGGTTTCAAGAGCGGTGACCATCGCCATCGCGGACCTCCTGTCCGGTTGTGTCCGGCTTGTGTCCACCCGCGAACTCGCCCGTGGACGAAACCCCCTCGACCAGCTCGATCACGCGTGGATGGCACTGCGCCTGCAGCCTCGTGGTGCGCACATGTCCGGCCTGGGTCAGCTCCCGGAGCAGCTCCTGCAGGCGCCGTTTGCTGGTCAATCCCGCCGCCTCTCCTGCTTGAGACGCGTTGGGAGGATGCCCCGTCCGGTTCACGAAGGTCCCTATCCCCTCCAAGAGCCGCCGGGCATCTGGTGAGAGTGGACGAATGGAACTCCGACCCAGCAGCGCCGCGGTCTCGCGTTCGCTCATGTCCCAGACCCTGGAAAGTGGCGGTCGGACCGCGACCTTGGCGACGCCCCAATTCGGATTGCAGAACAGCGCGGTCCCTGGCGGCAACCTGACCAATTCGCGAGGGTCATCCACATAATCGCGGGCGTACTCGATCTCGCGGTCGGAGTTGTTGAAGAACACCTTGGTCCCGATGTTCTGGCGGATGGCGGCGGACTCGCGGCTGAAGTCCCGCATGGACTGGCTCGAGAGCACCACGAGCACGCCGAACTTGCGGCCCTCTCTCAGCACCCGGTTCAGCGCGGTTTCCGCGCGCTCCGCGCTCGGCTTGGCCGACTCGGCAACCAGCATCTTGGTAAAGAGCTGCGCCTCGTCGATGGCGATGACCAGCCGGACCGAAGCGGATTCACTCCGGGAGCACACCTCAAAGACCGCGTCCAGAACCTCCGCAAAGATCTCGCAACGATCGTGCTCCTCGAGTCCCTTCAAGCTCACGATGTGGCGGCCGGTGGCCAGTTCGCCCAGTGGTTCCGGCAAGGACGGCGTCCCCGGGTTGGCGGGAGCGAAGTACTTGAACTCGAACCCCCGCGGTCCCTCGACCCCGAACTGTCCGAAGCGCGCCAGAACCTCCGGCCGGTCCTGGGCGGCCAGCAAGCCCGCCGACTGGTTGCGGGGGTCGATGATCAGGACGGAGACCGGCGAGCAGAGGGTGATCTCTTCGACGAGAACGCGCTGGCCGAAACTCTTCCCCGAGCGGGTCTTGCCCGAGAACATGACGTGGTCCAGCTGCGCCAGCGGGACCTCGAAGGGCTCGTCGGTCATCTCGCCCACCTCGTCGCCGCGCACGACCAGGCCGAAGCGAACACGAGGGCCCGCCACCGGCGCGGAGATGCCAGCCGACGCCGCCCTGCAATCGACCCGATCCAAGAGGGAGGCCACGACCCGGGGAGCGACCAGCTTGCCATGATCAACCACGGAGCCGTCGACCACGACGTCTTGGTTGGGATGGACCATCGTCTGTCGGGCCATGCAATCCCGAACCGCTGGGTCGAGCCCGCGGATGGACGCCAGTTGGCCGGGGTTGAGCGAGCCGCCGAACCACTGCTCGATCCAGACCAGCTGCGGGTCGTCCGACTCGGACAACCCGACCTTGAAGCGCCCGCCGCTGAACGCCTGCCTCACCTTGTACCGGTCCGTGTCTCGCAGTTCCTTGACGGTGGCGGCGACCGCGTCCTGCAATTCGTCATGGTGATGGGAGCAGGTGACCGTGTGGACGTTGGCGTTGACGGTGATCACGATCACCGCCGCCGAACCCTTGTCGCGGTACTCGCGCTGGAGTTTGTTATGGAAATGCCCGGCGGCTTCCGCGTGGTCGATGGACTCTCGCGCTCGTTCCACCTCACTCCGCGCGTGGGCCTCCCGGTGACGGAGATGATCCTGGAGGAGGTCCGAGCCGCCCAGGTCCAGGGAGCGGAGTCGCTCAAGTCCGTTGAGGGTTTCCCGCCGCGATCGCTCGCGCCTCTGCATGGCCGCGAGTTCGGCCGCAGAAACCGATGCGCCCGGGTGGGCTCGGGCGTGCTTGCGCGCTTCCCGCGCCGCCAGGAACTCGGGCACGTCGCGCCAGAAGCGGAACGTGATGTGGAGTTCGGGGTGGTGATGCTCCAGGTAGTCAAAGGCGGGCCCGATGTCCCGGGCCCAGGTCTCGCCGTCGCGGGAGCGGGAGGTCACAAAGTACGACTTGGCGCCCCGCAGCAGTGTCACCCGGCCGCACCGCAGGGCCAGCAACTCGACCCTGGCCGCTCTGTTCCACCACACCTCCATGTCGAGGGTGTGCGACAGCGAGCCGATCTTCATGAAGCCCTGGGCCGAGATGGATTCATCGACGGTGGGCATACCGAGTCCCCAACGATCCCGATCGGATCGGCTGCGGCAGCGGAGCACCCAGGCCCATGCGTGCCGCCTGAACACGCATCGCCAGGCCGTGCATCCGTTCGCGGTGGAGCTGCACGGCACGATGGAACGCCGCCTGCTTCGCGGCCTCGCGCTGCTCGTGCACGGCCCGGCGGTTCAGCCAGCGGTAGCACAAGGGACAAACCACCAGCGGCGCGCGCCCCCACACGAAGCCCCGGCGGCATCTCCGGCAGAGCCCTCGACCGCACACGGCGCAGGAGGTTTCGCAGGAGCGGCACAGAGGACCCCGGGCGCAGATCGTGCAGACGCCGGTGATCATGTCGACGGACCCCACCGGTCTCCAGCAGCCCGGGCACCGGCCCACGGTGGTCGTGCGATGAACGCCCGTCGCTCCGACCCCATCGTCGGAGAGGCGTTCCACGGTGTAACCCAAGACCCTGCCGGACGGGTCCGTTGTGCGGAGACGCTTCACGATGTGCGTCACGACGCGGCCCTCCCGCGGAACCGCGCACAGTCCGGGCAGTCGGGGCGGCGCGGGCGATGCAGGGCGATGGTGCTGAAGGCGAAATTCGCCGGCCCCGATCCCAGATGCTGAGCAAAGAGGTCAGGCTCGCCGATCGAAAAATCCGGGTCGAGCTTTGTGAGCAGGAGGTTGCGGCCGCCGAGCCTCTCCATGAGGCGGCCGAACCGGTTGTCGGCGCCCCTGGTGATCATGCCGATCCCCACTTGCTCCGCGATCGCGTCCACAAAGTCCAGGTCCATGATGGTCCCGCCCTGGCTGCTGACCTGGGCGCGCCCCTCGGCGAACGCGCGGTAGCGTGACTCGGCAATACAGCGGAAGCACCCGCCGTCGGATTTTGGCTCGACGATGATGATCTCACCCCCGCGACCCTCGGCGTACACCCCCAGGAAGAGCGCCGGCACGTTGAACTCCAGCGCCATCTGGTTGCAGCGTGCCTGGGCGGGAAAAGAATCGGTCGACGCGATCAGGAGATCGGCGTCCTCCATGAGCACTTCCTGCTCCCGATGGTTGAGGGAGCAGATGTCGCGGTTCACCATCTCAAAGCAAACGCCGGGGTTGATCGCTAAGGCCTCTTCGGCGGACACGGCGGTCTTTGGGAAGCCGATGTCGGTGGAGCGATAGTCCTGACGCGCCGGGTTCGTGGGCGAGACCGTGTCGTTGTCCACCCGCACGAGCGTGCCGACATCGCACCGGGCCAGGTTGGCGAACAGGCGTTTGATGCCCCCGACGCCGACCACACGGCGCTTGCGGGTCTGGTCAACGCTGATGGACGTTGCGATTCTTTCGGTGTTCATGGCTGGACTCCTTTCTGGTGCTCCGCCGTCTCCGGGTCGAACACCTCCAGCACCGCCTCCTCGACGATGAGGCACTTGCCGCGCCGAACGATGAACGGTCGAAGCCAGAAGAGCGCCGGGAGGACGATGGGGGCCATGAACACCTGCATGCCCGGATTGCAGTCGAAGATGTGGCGGATGTAGCGCAGGTCGCCGGGCGAGAGCTGCGTGTAGCCATCGGGGTGGCTGTGCACGAACCCCTTGAAATCCAAGCCCCGGGGCTTCCAGTCGTCGCGCAGCATGCGGTTGAGCCCCTCGTGGTCCGGTGTGTACTTCGTGCCCGTCCACGTTCCCCCGTCGTCGCGGATGAATTCCGTGATGTCGTCCGAGTCCTTTGGGCCTCCGAGAATCCCGCCCGACTCCGGCGGGACCGCGCCCACGGTGTTCATGATGAAGCGCGGGATCGAGATCGCCATCCGCATGCGCGGCCGGCCCGGTCCGTCGCGGGCCAAGTCCGTGCGGTCGATCCCGGCGAAGCGTGCGTCGGCACATGATGCAGGGAACGCAGACTGTTCCGCGGGCTTGTGTTCCTTCATGGCTTATCCCTCGGTTTCGCCGGAGTCGATGTACCGGCACAGGTATTCCGCCCATTGCCGGGCGCGTTCCAACGCTTCCGACAAGGAGCGCGGCTCTTGACCTTCGACGAAGCAGACTCGGTTGTCGCGGTGCAGGTGGGTCTTGCGGCCGTCCGAGTCGCGGCCACGAAGCGAGGGGCGATCGGTGCACACCACGTCGTAGTGGCCGTCCTGCTCGACAAATCGAAACCCGAAATCACTCGTCCCGTCCTTCGCGCGGTAGCGCTTCGAGATGCTGCTCATGCGTGGCCTCCGATCAGAACTTGAGAATGGAGGACGCGGGTGATGGACCCGCGCCCTCCGCGCCGGCGTCCGTGCCAGCAAGGTCATCGAGCATCAAGCCGGCCTGCCCGGCGGGATCAGGGGCCGAGGTTCGCCCTTGGCCTGCGGCGCGGGGTGGTTCAGCGGCGGATTGATCTCGACGCGGTCGTCGACCCAGTTGGTCGGCTCGTGAGAATTCGCCGACGCTCCGTGGAAGGTCCCCGGGGGGAGCTCATCGCCGCCAAAGAAGCTCCCGGGCGGAATGCGACCGCCGCGGTGCAGGTCGCCCGAATCGTCAAAATCGAGGTACTCAGAGGTCGTGGTGTTCATGGAACTGCCTTTCGTGAATGAGGTGAAACGGGAATGGGAACTTGGATCGAGTCTTTCGCGTCTTCTTGGTCGCTACATATGGCACCTCCATCGATGTGTGTGGCGCGTCAGTCCGTCGCACGAGGCAGCGAGCGCGCCCTTGCGGGTTTCAACGCGACGATGCGAACTTCGGAATCGCGCACCAACGCGATGGAATGCTGACGAAACGCTCGCCCGACTGATGCGGCTCGCTCTCCCCGACCAACCAGCAGTCCAGCGTCCACGAACAGGCCGCCGGCGTCGTTGCGCCACCATCCGACAAGGGCGCACCTCGACATGGATGGATGCAACTGCACCAACTCCATCGCGAACCGCCAGACACGCTTCAACGCGTCGGTGAGATCTCCGTCGACCCTGTGATTCGTGAGGGACACGACCCAGCCGCGCGGCTCGTCGCTCCGCGCCACGAACACGCTCCCACCCGGCTCGCGTTCGATCCGTTGCCGGAGTGCAAACGTCCACTCGGCTTGCCGCGCGTCATCAGCCGTCATTTCGGCGAGAGTGAGGGGCGCGGGGTCTGCGTGTGCATCGAATTGGAAGAGTTCTGGATTCACGCGAGCGCCTTTCAGTTCAGGTCTGCCGTTGCGGCCTGCCCGTAAGACCGGTCGCGCGCTCGGGTTTGTCCGCGTTTGTCCTGCTTTTTTCTGCTCGCTGTCTGCCGTCGGCCGCCTTCTCCAGTTTCTCCCTGACCCCGCGAAGCAGGTCGTAGACGCGACTACGACTGCGCGGCACCCGCGTATCGCCGCTCTCCGTCGCGTATTGGACGATGTCAGTAACTTTGAAGCCGGACGCGCGGAGGCGAGCCACGAACTGCTCGCTCCTTGTCAGTTCGTGCCAGCTTTCCCCCAGCCGCTCTCCCTCGGCGACGCGGCGCTCGCTTTCGGCATCGTCAAGCAAACGACCGATGTCGTGTGCGCCGCCCTTCGACGTGCTTGGAAGCGCAGGCTCACTCCCCGCTTGCGAGGGCCGCACGGACCAAAGCGAATCCGTTGGAGGGGCCTCGGTTCCGTGTCGCGCACCCGATGCGGTGCAGCGCAGCAACCTGTCGACCGCCACCAAGAACTGCCAGAACCCAGACCAGTTGGCATGAACTTCGGCAAGAAGAGCATCCATGTCCGCACATGCGCTCGGACTCGCCGCCAACGACGGCGGATCGGTCTTGCGTTCTGCGCTCTGTGTTGGCTCCGTATTCACGCTCCGGCATGCTCCCCGTTGCAGGTTTTCGCGGCGGTCATCGCGATGACAGAAAGCGATAGCAGCACCGCGCCGGTGTCGAGGCTGGTGACCCTTGCGAAGAGCGCGCCACGGGGCGCGCAACAGCTTTTTCTCATGTGAAACGCGCGCCAGGGTGCGCGCCGAACTTCAACTCGTGCGTACGATTTAGAGTCGGCACGTTCGGAGGTGCGTGATGGTGACCCCTGAGCCGAAGGCGCAGAAGATCGACCCTTGGGTCGCGGAGTTTGTTGACCGCGACGATGCTCCGAAGCTGGCAGGAATTTCCATCCCAGCTTCGACCAATGCTGCCAGAGTTCGTATAGATCTTTCGCGGGGGCCCGCCACGATGGCGCTGGGGCTACTCGTTGTGGAGCAGGCACTGCACCAGTGCGAGCAGCCTTCATCGCAAATCCCGAAGCTTTACGGCGCCAAGGGCAGCGCAGCATGGTCACTCGTGAGTCAGTTTCATCGCGGCCGCCAGAGCTGCTGGGCGACGCGGTTCAAGCGAGCATGCAGACTCCAAGACAAGCGCCTATCCGACAACGTTTTGCTCATGACGAACCGTCGAGACTCTGGAGAAGTGAGGAGCATTGAATTCCAGCCCGGTGTGGCTGTTGAGATCCAGTACGGCAGGAACCGTTGTGACGATCCAGACCAGCTGCGGTGCCTCCGCCTTCGCATCCGAAGGTGGCTTACCGAGCGTGGCTACACCGTCAACGCCGATCACGCGGTCGACGACATTGGTAGGTGCAGTGCCCTACGGATGTTTGGTGCGATGGTGCGCGATTTTGCAAAGCAGAACGTCTGCGCTCCTGAATCTGTACATGACCTGCTCGATGGGCATGCGTGCAAGGACGATGTTGCCGTGGCTCACCTGGTGCAGAACGTTGGTCAGCAACTCGCGATCAAGGACGACCACCGGTCGGCGTGGCGGCTGAGCCTGCAAGTAGCCAAAGCGCTCAAAGATCATGATCCCGATGGATGCCTCGGCGCGATGGTCACCGCCGCGGAATCGCTCTGGCGCCTCGGCCGCACCCCGGAAGTCATTGAGGTCCTGAGGGCGGCCGTGAGCGAGCCCATTCACAAAGTGCGCCCTCAGACGCTCGCACGCTTCAAGAGTTGCGTGGGGCAAGTCCTGCAGGAGAGCAACGAACTCAAGGCTGGCCTGAGCGCGCTCGCCGAGGCGGAACGTCTGTCCGTGTCGGATCGCGCCGGAGATACATACCTGGACCGGATGACCTCAGGCACGATCGCCAAGCGGCACGCCTGGACCCAGGGACTAAGCCATCCACGCCGTGCCTCGGCCAAGCTCGAGCAACTGGCGGCGCAGCAGGCCGACGAGGGCTTCGATCAGCCATACTGCAATACGCTGGCGGCGCTGCTGTACTTACGGTTTCACCTCGGACAACACGAGGTCGGTCTTGAGTTTGCCAACGAGCATCGGGCAGAGCTGGCTCGGGCCAGCGTGGCAAACCGCATACTCGCTCTCGGAAGCGAGATGCGAATGTGGATTTGCCGAAATGAAAAAGAGCGTGCCCGGTCCCGGATCACGGAGGCTTTAAGACTGTACGCGTCTCATCAGTTGCAGCCTCCGTGCTTGATCAAGAGCGCGGTTGGACGCGCGTTCTACCTAGACGAGGCGTATCGAGAGGTGACAGGCGAGTCCCGCGGTAAGGTGCTGCCACAGCTTCAGGTGTCCCGCCGTCAGATCGAGGAGCTGACCTCGCTCGGCCAGGCGATCTAGAGAGCTGGAAGATCAAGGTTTCGGCGACGCAGGGCCTGCTCCCATTCGCGTTTGGGGAGACGGTAGTACTGAACGACAAGCGTGTAGTAGTCCTCGCCGCGCTCCGAGGGCACATGGTCGCCGGCGTGGAAGGCGTTTGCCATCGGATGCAAATATCCCGCTGCTCTTTCGAGCAGTTCCACCTGGGCCCGCAGACTCGCGCCAAAGGCGATATCCGGCCTGATGGTGGGCGGCCCGATCTGAATGGGATTGAGGCGCTTCCGATCAACGTCACCGTAGACAAAGAAATGGTTCTCGACGCGGTTGCCGCGCAGGTTACGCCTACAGCTCAGTGGAATCAGTTGGGTTGCGATTCAGATGGGAAATCATCGCTCGCAGGTGATGTGCAGGGTATTTAAGCGTTGCGGTATCGTGCGGGAATGAGGCGAGTATGCGAGGGTGACGTGCCACACGCGCTGTCAGAGGCGGCACGACCTGGCATGCCTGGTACCATGCGGACTGATGCGCCGGCCTTGGGAAGCTGGGAGGCTAACCCGAGGTGATCGGGTGGCCCGACCAAGACATCATCGATCCTGAGGGCGGAAGCCCGCGCGGGTGCGGACGTCGTCGACCGGGACTTGCCCTTGGGATCTGCAGGGTCTAGTCTCGGGCTCGTGGAGCCCGGAAAGGCATGTGCATGAAACGCGATATGGACCTGTGCCGGCTAATCCTTGTCGAAGCCGAAAAGCTTCCCCCATCTCCTTTGGCGCTGAACGAGCCGATCGAGATTCCCGGACATGAGTACGACGTGATCGTCGAGCACATTCGCATTCTCGCCGATGACGGCATGGTCGAAGCGCAAGATTGGAGCACTATGGACGGCGTTGACTGGCGTATCGAGCGTCTGACGAGCCGTGGCCATGACTTCCTGGCGGCTGCCAGGGACGACACTTTGTGGAGACGCGCCAAGGTTCAGCTCGGCCCAAAGATTGCCACGGTGGGACTCAAGGTCGTCGGGGATGTTCTTTCACAGCTTGCGCGGGCGCCACTCGTCCAGTCTGGCTTTCTACCCCCTTGATCTCCTCGCAGCCACTGGCCGGGCGGTCGGTCCCAACTCGGCAAGTCGACCGTCGCAAGTCCGGCGTTCTCAGAACAGCGTGCTCAGTTCAGTTCCTCGAGCACGGCGCTGAAGAGCGCCCGTGATTCACGGTTCCTCGACAGCCGATCGACGTCGAGGCCGCGGTCGTAGTTGTACAGCACCTCGACCTTCTCGAAGGGTCTGCCCATGATCTGCTTCAAGAGGTCGGCCGTGCGGGCGTGGATGGAGAGCTTGGAGATGCGCCCCCGGTTGATCCCGTACTCCGACGGGTCGCGGAAGAACTTCACGTCGGCGCGGACCTCGGGGCGGTCAGGATCGGACCGCTGGGGCGTGTAGATGCCCATCCAGTTGTCGGCGTCGGGGACCCACTCGACGGAATAGCCACGCGTCACGAACGCGACGGCCCTGCGCCGTTTGTACTCGGCCCATGCCCGGGGATCAAACGGCCCGCGATGATCGTCGTCCCCGGGCGCGTCTTCTGAATCGGGTCGCTCGCTCATGACTAGGGTCGAGCGCAGGGCCTTCATAAGGCTGCACCCGAAACACCCGACACGGCGCCTGCCCGCGGCTGGGCAGGTCAGCGGAATGGAGGCTGCCAGGTCTTGACGCGCCAACCGTCGCGTGGCTCGATGCCGAGTTCGACGTTGATCGCGAGGATGAAGAGAATGACGCCGAACGCACCCAGGTCCTTCACCAGCGCACGGAGTCGTTCATTGCCGGCGAACTGCTTGTCTACCGCGAACCCCGCGAAATCCGCCGCGATGGTCACGAACTCAAACGCCGCGGCGGCGCTGGGCAGCGCTTCCCCGGGCCCGGAGATTGAGAGGATGAAGTCGAGGGTTCGCTCGAGCCTCGCGGCCGTGAGCGGTTGCCGCTTCGCCTCCTCGAGGAATATCGGATATGACTTCGTGCTGAACTCCGGGAGGCGGCCGACGTGCGAGGCGACGAGGAAGAGCGTGATGCAGTCGTCGGATCGCCTGCTTTTGTGGATATCCTCGACGCAGCGGGTGTGGAAATCCAGGAACGGCTTGGTGTAGAGGAGATCGGACAAGGGGGTGCTTTCCCATTCCTTGCGCGTGAAGGGGACCGGGATGGGGAGCCCTGAGACCATGATCTAAACAGTACGACCGTGCCGGGATCGCTTCGAGCGTCACTTCTCCCACAGGCGCGCAACGCCGCTCGATGCTGATTCTTCGGTCCCGCGCGGTAGTCCTCAGTGTGACGGCATCCGTCGAAGCAAGAAACCCCGGCGCGTGGCCGGGGCGGCTCGGTTCATGTGCGTCCGAACCGTGGTTGGGGATTCAGCGTGCCTTGGCGGCGCTGAACAGGCCGCGTCCGACCTTGCGGAACCTGGCGTCCTTGCCCATCTCGGCGATCTCGCGGATGATCCCCGCGAAGAGCGTCTGGTGCGGCGTCTTGCCGTGGGCGCTGGACCACAACTTGCGGGCGGACATCTTCTCGATCAGCTGCCGGGACCGCATCGGCTCCTTGGCGTCGGCGAGCACCGTCGCGGCCGCGTCGAGCATGCTCGTCCGCTTCGGCTGCTTGGCCCCCGGCTTGCGACGAGCCGCCGTGGTCGCGGCTTTGGTGGCCTTGCCCTTGGCTCCGCCCTTCCGGGGCTTGGCTGCCCGCGCTGGCTTGGCGGCGGCCTGACGGGTTGGCTTGGTTGTCTCGGCTTTGGGGAGAAGAACCGCCCGTGGTGGTGTCTGGTGATCCGCCACGGACGGCGCTTCCGCGCTTGTATCGGCGGGAGCCCGGGACGCGCGCAGCGCATGATTCTTTGCCATGATGCATATCTCCATCGGGTTGCGAAAACCCCGTCGCACAGCGCGGCGGGTGAAGCCGCCGGGCGGGCGCTGGCCCGTCCGGCGCTTGACATGAAGCACTCAATCGCGGGCGAAAGCAAGTCGATTCGAATCGGATTCGCGTGAAAATCTCGACTGGCGCACGGCTCACGACCGCGCCGTTAGGCGCGTGGTTGTGAGGGCCGCCATGCCCACGCAACGTCCACGGTGACGCGCACCGGGATGAGCAACCCGGCCCGGGCCAGCGCACGCTCGATGCCGGGCAACGCCTCGCGGTGGGTGACCAGCACCACAACGCGGGGGAAGCCCGCCCGCAGGCACGCCCGCGCGTTGCGTGCGGCGTCCGACCTGCCGGTTTCCACTTCGACCGCGATGCGTTCTGACCCGCGAACCCCGACCACATCCGCACGCCCACGCGAGACGCCGTCGCGCGAGGATTCGATGCGCACGCGGTACCCGGCATCCCGGAGCAGCGCCGCGGCGTGACGACGCCAGTACTCGTGCGCGATGCTCCCCTCCCCGGCTTCGAGTCGAGCTAGTCCGAGGGATCGCGCGGCGTCTTTGGTCGGACGCATCACGACCAAACGCGTGTTGCCACGCGGCACGATCTGCTGCTCCAGCCAGCCGGACGATACCAATTGCGCCTTGAGCCGGTTGCCCCGGTGGCCGCTCAGACCCATCCGATGGTAACGAACCCGCACGCCGTCACTAGGATGACGAGCGACATCTTCGAGGAAGACCAGGGCTTCCTCCGACAGAAGACCATCACCCACGGGAATCCGCCCTTGCCCGCCCCAGGTGCCCACAGAACCGCCCGAACCGGCCGAATGTGCCCCGGTGGGAGCGGTTGGTGGAGGGAATTCTGGGGGTCGCGGGGGCCGGGGTGGTTGGGACGGCGGGTTGGTGGCCCACGTTCTGGCGTCGCCGTCCGTGACGCGTCCCTTGGACACGGGAACGAGCGGGATCAACACCAATACCGGCTGCCGCCACCGGGACTGCACGCGGACCACCGCCTGTCCCACCGGGAGCACGCCCAGGAGATGTTTTTCACGGGGGTTCAGGCCGCAGAGCGTGGCGGCCCGGTTCACGTCCGGGCCATCTTTCAGGTTGAGGGCGACCGTCACACACGAGTTGCCCAGCGCCGCGGAGGACATCATCGATGGATGCTGGTCAACGACGATGAACCCCGTGTTGATCTCGCGGGCCTGCCTCAGGAGCATGCCCAGCACGGGCTCACGCCGGGTCGGTCCTTCGGCGCGGAGGAGCTGGTGGGCCTCTTCCACGACGATCACCTGGGCGAGGCGTTCGCGCACGGGCGCGGCCAATCGCTCGAAGTAGACCCAGAGGCACAGGGCCGGCACGAGCATGGCGCGGGCGTTCTGCGACAGGCCGTCGAGTTCGACGATCGTGCTCCGTTCCATGAGCGCGTGGACCAGTTCGGCCTGGCCGGCCCGGGTGGTCCCGCAGATATCCGCCGCGTCGATGGATTCCAGGGCGCGGACCGCCGAGATCGTCCACGCCGCGGCCCGCCCCTTGGCCTTCTCTTCATGGATGCGATCAAGGATCTCGCGGGGTGAGGGTGAGAGGTTGCCGGTGTCGTACACGCCGCGGATGGCACGCTGCAGGACGCTGATGGCGCCCTCGCCCAGGTCGTACGCATCGGCGATGATGTCGATGATGTGGCCGAGGTAGGTGCGCGGTTCCAGCGACGGCGGCGGCGAGAACGGATTGAACGCAAAGGGCGCGATGGGGCGGCCGGGGGTCGCCAGGGCCGGCCTGGGATCGAGCGCGACGGCCCAGTGCCTGGCGCTGCGCTTCCAATCCAGGAACAGAAAAGGAACGCCGCGCTCGTGCAGCTGCCCGAGGATGTGGAAGAGGCAGTTGGTCTTGCCGGCCCCGGACCTGCCGATGATGGTGACGTGCTGGAGAATTTCCGCTTCGAGCAGCCCCATAGGGCCGCGCGGTCCGGCGTACAAAACTTGACCCAAGCCGATCGGACCATCGGACTCAGTCCGAGGTGGAAGTGAGAGAAGAATCCGCCGTTCGTAGTCGCCCAGTTCGCGCGCCGCCGTAGCGAGAATCTTCTGGTCGATGAGCCTAGCGGTCTGCTCGTCGGCGCGGCGCCGGATGCTCAGCCAGCGATCGACCTGCTCTGGGAGGAGCGGACGCAGCTTCTGCGCGACTTCCTCGATATCGAGCATCTACGCATCCCGCGTCGCCCGGTGGCGGTGCAGGAGCGAGAGCAGGCGATCCTCGAGCGAGGCCAGGGCACGAAGGTGCTCCTCGTCGGAGCGGAGCCGGTGTTGGGCGATTGTGGCGAGCCGGCCATTGAGTTGCTGACGATCACGCCATCGCTCCATGCGCTCGGGGCCGTACCACCACCGCTGGGCGTCCATGCCGAGCAGCTCCGAGCCCACCTGACACTCCAGGTCGGCAAAGGACTCCTGGGAGCGATGATGAGCCGCTCGGAGGCGCTGAATCTGTCCGAGCACCAGCCCGAGCTCGTCTTCGAGCCCGCCCGCAAAGTCATCACCCAGGTCAAGGCGCGGGACATCGCTCGCCGCGGCCCGGGCGGCGGCCTCGAGCGACTCGATGAACGAGGGTGACGAAGATGATGCGCTGCTGGCGCGGGGGCCATCTTGGCGTGACTCATCGGCGCTGTTGGCGTGAGCAATGCGAGGGGTGCCGGAGGTGCTTGATGCGCGGGCGGTACGGGCGCTCATGCCGCCTCCGCGTGGGCGCCCACCGAGTTCAGCGCATTCGCGGGTAACGTGGCGTCGAGCCGGTCCTTCATCATGCGCACATAGCCGGCGTTGGTATCGAAGCCGAGGTAGCGCCGGCCCGACTGTTTCGCGGCGACCAAGGTGGTCCCGGAGCCGGCGAACGGGTCGACCACGAGGTCGCCCGGATTGGAGCAGACCTCCACGATGCGGCGGATGCAGTCCAGCGGCTTCTCAGTCGGGTGGTCCGTCTTCTTGTGAGTCGAGGCGAAGGACATCACGTTGTTGCACTCGGCCTGCGACAGGAAATTGAAGACGCGCGGCCGGTGGTTGCGCGGCTCCTGGGGCTTGATCACATAGAAGCAGATCTCAAAGCCGCTCCGCCAGTTCCGCTTGGTGAAACTCGGCAGCGGACTCTTGCGCACCAGGACGATGTGGTTGCGGTAGACAAAGCCCTTGTCCATCGCCTTGCGCAGGAAGTATCCCTGGTCTTCGCGGGACAAGAACATGACCAGAGCCCCGCCGGGCTTCAGCACCCGGAACGACTCGGCGAGCACATTCAGGATCAATTGCTCATGGTCACCCCGCGCGAAGGTGTCCCACGCTCCGAACGAGTCCTGGGTCGAGACGATCCGGCCGTTGCGGACGACCAGCCGCTGCTTGGAGGCGATGCCGTAGGGCGGATCGGTCAAGATCAGGTCGACGGAGTCGGGCTTGAGTGACGCCAATCCCCGCAGGGCGTCGGTGTGATGGACCCCGTCCCCATGGGGCGCCGAGCGGTGTTTCATGCGGCGGCGGCCACGCCGCGGTCTCCTTCAAGAGGCTGGACCGGCCGAGTCTCCGCGATCCGTCGCCGAGCCAGCGCGGCGAACTCCGCGTTGGCCTCAAACCCGATGAACCTTCTCCCAAGCCGCCGCGCGACCACGGCGGTCGTGCCCGAACCCATGAAAGGGTCCAGCACCACCCCGCCCGGCGGACACCCTGACTTGATCGGCCGCTCGAGGAGAGCCTCCGGGAACGCCGCCGGATGCGCGTACCGTCGGGAGCCGTGCGTCGGAATAACCCAGCAGTCGCCGGGATTCTTGCCCTTGGGGTTGAGCTCGCGGCGACCCACGGTGGTATCGGCGACTGCTCGTGCCCGTCGCGGTCCTTCGCGAAAGGTGCGCCATGGCGTGGTGGCGCCCCGGATGGACGCGTGCGGTACACGCACCGCATCAAGGTCGAACCAATAACGCTCCGATTTGGTGAACAAGAACAGGTACTCCCAGGAGCACGCGAACCGGTCTTTGACGCGCGCCGGCAGGAAGTTGGGCTTGTGCCAGACGATGCGGTTCCGAAGCGTCCAACTCCGCGCGACCATGCGCAGCGCGAAGCGTTCGGGAACGAGACAGAGGCACTTGTTGGGCACGGGCAGCTTGGCCAGCGGCATCACGCTGCGGCGCGGGTTGGCGTGATGGTTCCATCCCGGCACCATGCCCGGCTGGGCGTGCCGGCCCGCGTGGCCGCCGTGCGCGGGGCCGATGCTCCACGATCCGGCGTAGCAGTCGCCGAGGTTCACCCAGAGCGTGCCGCTGGGTTTGAGAACGCGATGGGCTTCGTCGAAGATGCTCACGAGGTGGTCAAGGTATTGATCGAACTCCGGCTCCAGCCCCAGCGAGCCGGTCCGGCCGTCGGGCCAGGTCAGGGGCGTGCCGCCGTAGTTGCGCTGGGCCCAATAGGGAGGCGATGTGATCATGCAGTCGATGCTCTCGGCGGGAAGGCGGCGTAGCCCCGTCAGCGCATCGGTGGTCTCGATCCGGTCCAGTTCCATCGCCGGCGATGCTCGATGGCCGGTGATCTCTTCGTTGTCATTCATGCTCATGCGGTCGCTGCCGCACCTCCGGTGCTGAGAAGGAGGGTTCGCACGGCCCGTCCGGCGTCCGTGAGTTCGTACCGGGGATGATGCTCCCTCGGTTCCTTCACAGGCCGGACAAGGCCGCGCTCAAGAAAGAGCTTGATGATCTCGCGGACGTTGTTGGCGCTCATGCGGAGCCGTTCGTCGCGCCGGCGCGCCTGGCGCTTGATGTCCGACGGCCGCAGCGGATGGTCCAGGGCGCTCACCACCGCGCTGCGGTGCCGGAAGAGCACCCATCCAAAGAGGGACCAGTCGAGGCTGGGCAATGAATAGGACAGCGGGCGCAGGCCCAGGGCCCGTCGCACGCGTGCCTGACACCGAGCCCCCACCGCCGTGAGCCAGTACACCCGGCTCTGGCGGGCCCGCGCGTTCAGGCATTCGATGAGCTTCCCGGTGACCAGTTCCCAGAACACATAGCCGACCCGGTCAACGCCGGTGTGAAGCCGCCGGGCCATCTGGAGCACGGTCTGGGGCTGGTGGAAACTCGCCAGTGCGCGAGCGCGTAAGAGGCTCTTCATGACCCAGGGCGAGATGGCGCGACGGTGCATGACTCTCGCGGCGTGGAGCCCCATAAAAAGGGTTGAACCGAAACGCCGGACCAGCCATGCTCGGGCGGTTCGGGTGAGGGTTTTTATGCGGCCCCACGGTCGGAAGGCCATGGAGGTCAACAACCATGAAGTGCGCCAACTGCGACCAACAACTTGACATCGGCGTCGACGTGACAACGGCCCAGGAGGGTGTGGTCGGGACCAGGGGATTTGTGCCGCTGGCCGACACGCTGTGGTTCTGCTCAGCGGCATGCCTGGCTGAGTACTTTGGAGAGGGTGGTGTAACCACTCTGCCGAGACGAATTCCGTAAGGGACATGCTCGGTCGATCACGACAATCTATATAAAGGCTCCGCGCATCGGCGCGCGCGATGACGACACACGCACAGAATCGAGGGCTGAAACGGCCGCCGAGAGCCAACTCGGATCACGCCACGCACTCACAGCCCGGCAGGGGCAGTGAACTTTGTAGAGCCAACTCGGCTGTGCATGCCTTGCCGCGGGACCGCGTGGGCCGTGGACGCCCCGCGCCGTGGCGCGACGGGGACGCAGGCCTCGACGCGCCCGATTCCCTCGGGCGTTTCGCGTCAAGGTTCATGTACCCGGGGAGGCGGGCCTCTTCGTGACCTGGAAATCCCAGTACGAGCGCGCCAAGGCCGCCCTGCTCGTCGATTCAACGGTCTGCGAGCCCAACCGCACGCTCTTCGCCGATTTCTTCGCCTTCCAGGAGCACAAGCTCAAGCGCCAGAACGGGCTGCCCGCCCTCGACGAGGGGTGCTGCAACACGCTCTACAGCTATGTGCTCCGCTTCCGGAACGTCAACGCGTGGTTCGACAACAAGCCATGGATCGAGCTGACCCGAGAAGACATCCGGAGTGTGTACGACGCGCTGGAGGACGGCACGATCCGGAACAAGAAGGGCACGCTCTTCATCGACCGCCAGAGCTACTACAACAAGGTCTTCAAGAGCAAACCGTTCCGCCTCGCCGGCAAGGACCGGCTCGCCCAGGAGGTCATCGAGTACTCGACGGACGTCCGGCCGCCGGTCCGGTACATCACCGAAGAGATGTTCCGCCGCCTCATCGCGCACGTCCATGCGCCCCGGCACCTCCTCCTCTTCTGGCTCGCGTGGGACATCGGCGAGAACATCAACTCGCTGCTCCAACTGACCGCGCAAGACTTCATCCCCCGTCCCAACCGATATACCGGGGAGCTGGAGTACGTCGTCAACCTCGCCGGCTATCTACTCAAACGCAGCCGCACCAGCCGAGGCGAGGTGACGCTCTACCCGGAAACCGCGCACTACGCCCGGATCGTTCTCTCCCGGCTCGCGCCGCAGGACCGGCTGTTCACGTTCGGGTACCGGCGATCCGCGGAGATCCTTAAGGAAGCCGCGGTGCGCAGCGGCGCCACGACCATGCCGCACGCGCTGCCCGTGCGCTGGAAGGACCTGCGCTCCGGGATGGCCTGCCACCTTCTGCGGCACGGGTTGACCCGCGACGAGGTGAACGCCCGGCTCGGCCACACGCCGCACTCGGCGGCGCTCGACGCGTACATCAACCACATGGCGCTCGACCGGGATCAAGCCAAGCAGCGATTGCTCGCGAGTGGACGCGCATACGGCGCCGTCGGTGCTCAGCAACCGGCGAAGACGTTGCCGACGCCTACGGCGCCGCCGTGGGCAGTTGCCCCGGAGCCGGCCGCCGCTACTCCGCAGCGAGAGTTCGAGCGCCGCGAGGACGCGTTCGAGCCAATCACCTGCCCACGACACAGTTCATTGACGACGCACTCGTAGATCGCCCGCGCCAGTTCGCAGGGCTGATCCAGGCCCGATTCGGCCCAGCCTTAGCCCCACCCGACATCCGATGCCCATGCACCTCGAGCACGGGGCGTAGCGATGTTCACATCGGTGTGGAGGTGTCGAATGTCGGGGAGAGCAGCATATGGGCGGGACAAAGCTCGTACCCTCGGGCTCCCGTACAATGCATCAATGAGCCGATAAATCGGGTACGAGCATCCCCGAAACCGGCCTTTTCATGGAGGAAACTGCCGCCGTGCCGCCGTCCGTTCAGTCTGCCGCCTCGTTGAGACCGCTCTTGGAAGAGTGCGGCTACACCGGCGCGCGTTTGCAGACCAAGTACAGGATGGACGACGTGGAGATTCCGTTGGTCGGGTTCGCCTCTCGAGAGCGCGATATGGACTCGGCATGCATCGCGGTGGTCGATGGCGGTGCGGACCCCATCGCGGCGGTGCGTTCGTGCTACGAGTTGGCCGCGCCCGTGGTGTGGGTGCGGCACAACGGCACGGTGGAGTGGTGGATACAGAAGCAGACCACGCCCGCGCTCTTCCAAAGCACGCCTGTCGACCAGTTCGCCGCGCTCGTGAGGCGGTACAAGGACAAACTCGACCCGATCCGTATCTTCCAGGGCCGAACGTTGGCAAAGATCGATCGATCGAAGCAACTGGACTTTGTGGATGTCGGGCTGTTGTCGTTGCGCCGTGAAGAAGCGGGCAAGAAACTGCACGACACGGTCGAGTCGATGATCGACGCGACGCTCAAGGCGATGAAGCGGACCAAGCCAAGCAAAGAAGCCCTCCGCGATGTGTTCACGTCGGTTTTTCGGATGCTCGCGGGGAAGATTCTCAAGGATAAGGGCATCGGGGACTTCCGCGATATTGACCTGAGCAAGCCCAAAGCGGTGCTGCACGCCGTCGCGGCTCACTACGACACGGCCAACAAGAAGCCCGCCGCGCCTGCGTCGGGCTACGACGTGCTGAAGGATGCGGCGGCCCTGCTCGCTACTGCCGGGAGTTTCGCGGTCGTCTCTCCCGAGTCGCTGGCGTACGTCTACGAGCACACGCTCGTCACCAAGGAACTCCGCAAGAAGCTCGGCATCCACGCCACGCCGCCCTGGCTCGTGGACTACATGGTCTGGCAGTTGTACGACTGGGTGCGGGAGATTCCGGTCGAGGACCGGCACGTCTTCGAGCCCGCCTGCGGGCACGCGCCGTTCCTCCTGTCGATGATGCGGCTGCTCCGCATGGAGATGCCCGGCAAGACCGACAAGGCAGTCCACGCTTATTTGAAGGACCACATCCACGGCGTGGAGATCGACGACTTCGCCCGCGAGATCGCCCGGCTCTCGCTCACCCTCGCGGACATCCCCAATCCCAACGGCTGGGACATGCAGGACGGCGACATGTTCGCGTCGGATGTGCTCATGTGCGAGGCGCAGCGGTGCAGAATTCTGCTGAGCAATCCGCCGTATGAGAAGTTCAAGCCCGCCGACAAGCAGCGGTGCGATGACGCCGGATTTCCCGTGACGGCCAAGAAAGCGGTGGAGCTCGTCACTCGGACCATCGACAAGCTTCCTGCGGGCGGCGTGTTTGGGCTCGTCGTGCCGCAAACGGTCATCAGCGGCCCCGAAGCGAAGCACATCCGCGAGTTCCTCTTGAAGGAATGCGAAGTCGCTGAGGTCTGCCGCTTCCCGGGAAAGGTCTTCAAGTTCGCACAGATCGAGACGGCGATCATTCTGGGACGCAGGAATCCCACGGGAACGACTTCCGCTCAGAATCGCGTTCGCATCCGCACCGTGGGCGAGCGCGGAATGGCGGCGTTCCAGCACAACTACGCCGTGGACGAAGATACAACCGCGACACAGGCGCAGTTGCGAGAACATTCCGCGCTGGAGTTGAAGGTTCCCGCGCTGAACGAAGTGTGGGAACGGCTCAAGGCGAATCCGCGTGTCCGCGATGTCGCGCTCGTGGGTCGAGGAATCGAGTACAGAGGAGAAGAGGCACGCAACGGCAAGCCGGTCATGTCCGAGTCGAAGCGTGCTGGGTTCAAGCCCGGTTACGCCAGAGTCAGCCGCCAGCAGGCGGTGTATACGGCACCCCCGTCGTGGTGGCTGGCGACTGATGAGACCCTCATCGGCAACCCCCGTCAGGGGCGGGCTACGGGTACGCCACAGGTGCTCGTGAACATGGGGCGCACGTCCCGGTTCCGCTGGCGCATCAAGCCGCTGCTGGATGACGCGGGCTTGGACGTAAAAAACAACTTTGCGATCATCCGTCCGACTCGCTCGGGTGACGACGCGCTGTATCTCTGGGCTGTCCTGAACTCGCCACTCGCCAACGCCTTTGTGGCCAGCCGGACGATGCGCAAGCACAATTACGAGGGCATTCTCGGGGACGTTCCACTCCCGTTGACCAATCAACGCGCCGTTGATGACGTGGTTTCTGCGGCGCGAACGTACCGTGAGTTGGCTACAAAGCGAGACGCCGAAGTCGTAGCGAACAAGAAGGCCGCCGCGACTCGTTCAACCTTGTTTGCAACGCCATCGCCGGAAGTATCCTTGTCTCCCGAGTCGGCGGTGCGAGACGCACTGCTCAACCTCGATGCCGCTGTGCTTCGCGCTTATGCCTTGCCGATTAAGCTTGAGCGGCAGTTGTTCGACTACTTCAACAAGAACATCCGAGCGGGCGTCGGCTGCACCTTCGGCGACTACTTCCCCGCCGGGTACAAGTCGCTCGTGCCGCTGCACAAGTACATCTCGGCGAACGATCGTGGCTCGACGATCGAGCAAGTGGCGGCTCGGATGAAGCCGGGGAGTTCATCGGCGGTCACTGCCGCCTTGCAAGCCGCGGCAGATGCGTTCGGAGGTGACGACTAAGTGCGTGACTTCCTCCTGGATACCCAGACGATCAAGTACTGGTACGACGTCGCGTGCCCGCAGCACGCCGCCGTGACGGGGAATATCGCCGCGATACGAAAGCAGGCCGTGTCACTGGAAGTCAAGCCCCGGTTGCGTGTCTCGGTCGTCACGCTCGGCGAGATCGAGTTTGGACACAGGGTCGCGCTGGCTCCCAATCCCGCCGCCCAAGCGGCGTACATGAAGTTCGTGCGGGAAGAACTGCCAGCGTCTTGGGAGGTGTCGGAAGATGCAGTGGCCGCGTACGGCGAGTTGCGAGCGAGACTCTTCAACAAGTACGCGCCTGGTGATAAACGCAAGCCCAAGATGCTCCCCGAGCAGTTGGTGAACCCCGCCACGGCCAAGGAACTGGGCATCCAAGAGAACGACCTTTGGATCGCCGCTCAGGCCATGGCGCATGAGATGGTGCTGGTGACGAACGACCGCATGTCGCGTATCCGCGAGGTCGCGGCCGGGATGCATATGGCGTTACTGATTCAGAATTGGACGATGTCGAACTCGGCGAGTATTTCGCAGTGAAAGCCCGCTGATGGTCGCCAACAATCTGTCATGCGCTTCAAGGTGAAGGTTTCCAATTACCGGTGTTTTCCGAAGCACCCGCCGACCGCAACGACTCGTCGACCCGCGGCCCAAGGTCGCTGATGATGAGATAGCTCGACTCACCCAAGGCCGCCACGCTCCCGCCGGTCTTGGACAGCGCGCCCTTGATCGCCTCGACGAGCGCCTTGGGCGTCTGGTGCTTGGTCTTGACCACCTGCGTGACAAACGCCGCGCCCCCCGAGTCGCCCGCGTCCTTGCTCGCCCGCGCCAGCCCCGCCGCGGCCTCCATCTTTACCACGCTGATCACCGGGCTCCCCGGCGTCCGCACCGTCGTGAACCCGCGCGACGCCAGCACGAACGACAGGAACTCCGGCACGTCCTTGCGCGAGAGGCCCCCCGGCACGCGCAGCGTCACGCTCTGCTCCAGCTCCTGCGGGTTGTAGCTGTACGCCACGCCAGAAACCTCACCCGCTAGTGTCCTGACTTCGAGATAGCCGCACGGTTCTTGGCGACGCGGCCGAGGATGGTGTTGGCGTCGGCGGTCCATACAAAGGGCGTAGCGTCGTCGTTGCGGGCGTCGAGGTAGTCCAGGGCGGTCTTCTCCAGCGCCGCGACGCTGGTGAACACGCCGCGGCGGAGTTGCTTC
>JADLFE010000005.1 GCA_020845755.1 Phycisphaerales bacterium | reverse complement strand
CCGAAGCCGCCATATTTCAGTGGTGTCTACGGCAAGATCGGTGACTGGGACGAAGTCGTAACAAGGTAGCCGTAGGAGAACCTGCGGCTGGATCACCTCCTTTCTAAGGGATTTCCTTAGACATGGCATGCCCCTCGCGGACCTGATCCGGTCCAGTCAATCGCAAGATTGATCAGAGGTGCGAAGAGAGATCTTCACCATGTTCTGTCAATGCATCCTCGCCCGTTGTCGCTTTGGCGACTCGGATAGCGTGATGGTAACATCACGCCAAGCGGCCCGACTGTTTCTTGCATACCCGGAAGTTCCGGCGCAGCACCCACGTTTACGCGTGGGTGTTGTTGTTTTTGACCGGTACGCTCGCTGCGTCACACGGCGTGTACCCAGGACCAGCACTCGGACCAGAGAATGGTGTCGACCGTCTGCGAGAGGAACTGCCAGCGGGTGCGGCCTGCGTCGTGTCGCCCCCGCGATAGGGTGCCGTCGCGCCGCGATGGGCGGCGGATCACCGTGCCATGGTGTCGGCCCCGGGCGTGGGCATTGTGCGTCGGTCTCGATTACGACTGGCGATTGCGTCGCCGCTGATGCTTCTCGACGTGCCGGATGATGTCGCCCGTCGCCAGGTACACGATGTCCTCCGCGACGTTTGTCATCAGGTCGCCGATGCGTTCCAGTTCCCGCCCCGCGCGGTAGATCAACAGCCCGTTGGCGAGTTGTTCTCGCTGCGTCGGTGAAAGCAGCATGTGGTCGATCGTCTCGTCGAACAGCCGCTTATCCAACTGGTCGATCGTTTCGTCGGACTGCACCAGTTCACGGGCCGCTTCTACATTCTCGTCCAGCACGGCCCTCATCAGGTCGTGGCACATCATCGGGACGCGATCGCCCAGTTCGCGCAGCGACGTCGGCCAGTTCGGCACGGCGTCGCCCTGGATCTTCCGCACGATCTTCGCGATCGAGCACGCGTGGTCTGCCACCCGCTCGATGTCCGCGTTGACCCGCAGGATGAACGTCACCACGCGGAAGTCACGGGCAAAGACGTGGTGCAACGCCAGTATCGAGTTGCACTCTTCTTCGATCGACACTTCCTCGCGGTCGATGCGGTCATCCAGTCGCGTCACTTCTTTGGCCGCCTGGCGATCGAGCCGCCACAGCGCGTCCAGCGCGGTCTCCAGCATCCCGATCGCCATGGTTGCTTCGCGTACCAGGCGTCGCTTGAGTTGGATCAGGCGACGATCGAACGCCAGCGGCGGGCGGTGCTCGTTCGGATCGGGCAGGTTCTGGCTGTTCAGGCTCGACATCGAAGGCGGCCTTCCTCCCGTCATGCTCACGCCCACTTCGGTCCGCGACGATTCGGGGATCATAGACAACTCTCCGCCTTCATGCCGGGTCGGATGTCGGATCGGAAGAGCCTATTCTCATGGGTCGCTCTGGCAGAGAAAGGTTGGTCTCGTTGATGCAAGCCCTCAAGCGCCGCGTAAAGTCCATGCTTTCCAAGGCCGTCGAGCCCCAGATGGTCGAACTCAAGTCCAAACTCGAACGGATCGAACGTATCGTCTCGATGCCCGTGGGGTCGGCCCTGGGGAGTACCGTCGGCGCCATCTGGCGTGGCGGGGTGGGGGGCATGGCGGTTGACGCCGCCGGGCGTGAATCGCCCGCCATGACCAACAAGTACCGCGACGAACTCGCCTTCTGGCACCACTCCATCAAGCACGATCCCATCGGCGCATTTCACGGGCCGTATGAGGACGTCTACGGCGGGTGGCAGCGAGGCCGTCTCGAAGAACTCCGCGAGTTCCTCGGGCTGGCCACCTGGGCCGACCTCGAGGCCTGGGCCGCATCCCGCTCCGCGATTGAGATCGGCCCCGGTCCCTACCCCTCGATCTCACTCCTCCAGTGGAAGCGTGGCATCGCGGTCGACCCCCTCGTCGACGCCTATGTCGCCGAAGACCTGCTCCCCAAGCGTGGCCACTGCGACAAACTCGTGCTCCTGGCCAGCGCCGCCGAGCGCATCCCGCTCCCCGGCAACTCCTTCGAGATCATGGTCGCCGAGAATTGCCTCGATCACGTGGACGACCCCGGCGCCGTCGTTGCCGAAGTGAAGCGTGTTCTCGCGTCCGGCGGGCTCTTCTGGCTCCTCGTCGATCTCATGGAGTATCGCGACCACATGCATCCCAACCCGTTCAGCGAGCAATCGCTCGTCGCGCTGCTCACGCAGCACGGGTTCGAGATCGTGCGCCACCGCGTCAACGACCACAAGAGTCACCCCAACGCCTACGGCGAGTTCCGCGGCCTGCTCCGCAAGCCGTGACGTACGCGCTGCTCCACTTCCCTCGCTCCGATTGGGGCTCGTCCGGTGAACGCCGCAGGCTGTCGCGATGACTTCAACTGGCGAACCAACCTCGTTTGATACGTTGAATGCCCGACTCGAGAAACTCCTTGAGTTGGCGTCGAATCGCGCAAGCAGCGGTGGGGCCGCACCGCCGCCGGCGCCGATGCACGCCGCCTGGCGCGGCGGAATCGATGGGCATGCCGTCGCTCCCGACGCCAGAGTCGACGAGCGCCTCACCCGCAAACTGCGCGGCGAACTCTCCTTCTGGGTCGACGACGCGGGCGACCCCGGCTCCGACAAGCGTCGCGACTTCGACGATCGCTGGACCTTTTACCAGCGTCAGCGTCTGGGCGAACTCGCCTGGACGCTCCGGCTTGAAGGCGCCGCCGCGTTCGCGGAATGGATGCGCGAGCGATCGGTTGTCGAAGTCGGAGGCGGGCCGTTTCCAGGCGTGTCGCTCCTCTCCGCAAAGCGCACGGTCGCGGTCGACCCACTCGCCGACGCGTATGTCACCGCGGGCCTCGTGCCCGCGCGGGCCTCGCGTGTCGTCCACATTTCCGCCGCCGCCGAGCGACTTCCGCTCGCGATGAACTCTGCAGATCTGGTCATCTGTGAGAATTGTCTCGACCATGTCGAGGACCCCGCGGTGGCGATGCGCGAGATGTCGCGCCTCCTGGTGCCCGGCGGCTTGGTCTGGCTGCTCGTCGATCTCATGGAGTATCGCGACGAACTTCACCCCAACCCCATGAGCCATCAGCGCCTGGCCGTGATCCTCGAGGGCGCCGGTGTTGAGGTGTTGTATCAGGCGACGTGGGACGGCGCCTCACACCCCGAGGCCAAACGACAGACGCGAGTGCTCGCGTGGAAGCCCGGGGCAGTTCGCCCGACCGTGCGCTGCGAGCCAGGTCGAATATCCGACTCGAGCAGCATCGGTACGGCGTGATGGCCGCGTGTCACCGACTGCGGTTACGATCGGTGGAGTTCTGTTCTTCGGCACACTTCACGCGCCGCTACTTCCTCGGTGCATCCGGTGCATCCGGTGTCGCCGGCGCACTGCTCGGCGCGCTCTGCGTCGGCGTCGCGCCCTGGGTTCGCTGGAGGTATCTCCGGAAGACTCGCCGGACATACTCGCCCTGCTGCGGTGGCACCACCTGCTGCTCGATCGATCGCTCTGCGCCCTGCACCGCTCGACGCACCACTTCCGCACCCGTCGCCGATCGCCCTGACGTTGCCCGATCGCTCGGCTTGCCCGTGGGGTCAAACCAATCCGAGATCACGCGATCATTCTGGGAGGGCGTCTGGCGATTCGTGCGATCGCGCATGTCGATCGTCTTCGTCTCCGCATTGCCGAACTCTCGCGGATCTCCGCGCTCGCGCCCCGGTCCCTCGCCTGGCTGGTTGCCTTGCCCGCGGTTGCCGGGTCGATCGAGCCCCAGTGATTTGGCCAGGTCCGACAGCTTCTTCTTGTCCTCGGGCGACGCGTTCTTCATGAACTCCTCGGCCGCACGGCGCGTCGCGTCCTGCGACTGCTGATCGCCCCCGCCGTCCTTGTTGTGGTTGTTGTCTGGCATGCCCTCGGCCATCTTCCGCGCCATGTCCTGTAGTTTCTGCTTCTGCTCTGGCGTCGCGTTCTTCATCAACTGCTCGGCCTGATCCAGCATCTTCTTGGCCACATCCGGTGACACCGAATTCGAGTCCGGCGTCGGCGCACGCTTGGCCAAGTCCCTCGCGGCCTCTGCGGCCTTCTCGATCTGTTCAGGCGACGCGTTCTCGAGCGTCTTCATCGCTTGTTCACGCAAACGATCCGCCAGTTTCGAATCGCGCGACGCGTTCTTCTGGGCCTCTTCCGCCTCGCGCAGCGTGTCGGCCAACTTCTGCAGCCCCGGCGCATCAGGCCGAGGCGACTTCTCACCATTCGGTTGTGAGTCGGGCTTGCCAGTGTCCGGCTTGGCTCCCTCCTGTTTCTGATCGTTCCTCTCGCCGCCGTTCTTCTGCGTCGTGGGAGACTTCTCGCCACCCGCATCGGGGCGTGGCGACTGACCGGGCGCCGTCGAAGGCTGCCTGTCGCCCTGCTGCTGGTTCTTCTGCTCGGCGCCCTGCGCCTTGTCGTCCGACGTTGGAGCCGGTTTGCCTTGATCTGATTTGCCCTGCTCAGACTTGCCCTGTTCAGGTTTGCCCTGACCTTGTTCGCCCTGCCTGTCTACCTGCTTCTCACTCTGCTCATGCTTGGCTTCACCCGGCTGATCTCCGGGCTTGGACTGATCCTGCTGCGTCGTCGTGCCATCGCGTGTGCTTTGCTGCTGCGGCTCTCCCGGCTTGCTCTCGCGTGATTCCTCGCCCGGCTGGCCGGACGGACGGTCCGAATCTCCCTCACGCTGATTCGCGTCACGCGGCTTGTCCGGTTTCGACAAGTCCCGCGCCGCGTCCTCCATCGCCCGGCGCAGTTGCTCCTTTCGCTGTTCCGCACTCGAAGACCTGGACTTCTCCGGGCTCGCGGGTTTCTCCTGCGGATTGTTCTGGTCGGCGTTCGCGGACTTGCTCTCGGGCTTCTCGTTTGCCGTTTCGCTCGGCGGCGTGGACTTGGCCGACTCATCTGGCTTTGCGTCGGGCTTCTTGTCTCCTGGAGGCCTTTCTCCCGGCGGAGTAGATTGGCCGCTTGTCGGCGCGGGGTTCTGCGCATCGCGTGTGCCCTGATCCTGCTTGCTCTCTGCCGCCTCTGGAGCATCCGTCTGCCTGCCTTCCGGCTTGGCTTCACCGGGATTGGCTTCGCCGGGCTTCGCGTCGTTCTTGCTTGGCTCGTCGTTGTCCTCGCCAGGCGTGTCACGCTCGCGATCGCTGTCGCTCGTCGCGCTCTGTTCCGCGCTGGCGGTGCTCTTCTGATCCGCATCGCCGCTCTTGGCGTCCTGCCTGGCCATCTGGCTCGATAAATCGCGGAGTTCCTTCGCAAGGGCCGCACGCTCATCCGCCGACATCGACGGCATTTGCTCCACGATCTGGCGTGCCGCCTCCTCGGCCGCGGCCAGATCGCCGCGTTTGAGCGCCTTGGCGAGTTCCGAGGTGTCACTCTCTCCCGCGTCGGGCTTGGTCACGCGTGCAGCGTCCAGCAGCGAGTCGCGCAGGGCATCGTGATTCGCCAGTTCTCGATCGGCGTTGTCCTTCAGCGATTGGGCCAGGCGTTCGAGCGCCTTGGCGGACTGCGTGCGAGCATCAGCGGGAAGCGTTTGCCCGGCCGCAAGTTCGCGCTCCACATCCGCGATCGCCTCGAGTTGTCGCTGCACGTCGGGAGTCGCCAGCGTTGGTTCGCTCTTGATCGATTCGATCACCTTGGCCGCGGCACGCACCTGCTCGCCCGCCTGCTTCACTTCCTCCTTGCTCACCGGCGGCACGACGATCGTCGCCGGTGGGCGCGTGCGGACCAGCACGCCCGCGCCGATCGCAAGCACGACCAGCGACGGCCACACGCCCCATGCCCGATCAACCCGAAGCGGCACCGCGCTCTGCGGGCGAACCTCGCGGGCAAGTTCCTCCGCGCGGCGCACGGCCAACTCCGCGAAGCCGGCGTCAACCCCTGGCGGCGGACGATCGTGCAGATCGATCGCGGACGTCAACCGATCCTTGAGCGACAGGTTCTCGTCGAGTGTCATCGCGCCGCGGCGCGATTGCACCGGTCGAGCCAGCGCGATCGCCGCGGGGATGACCGCCAGAACCATCGGCGCGGCGATTAGCCACCACCAGTCGAACGCGCGGATCCATGGCGCGGGCATGAACTTCCACACGAGAACCATCGCCAGCGCGACGATCGCCGCGGACGACAACCACCGACCCGCCAGCGAGATGGCGCGGGCGCGGATGGTGCGTCGATCGGCCAGAGCAGCCACGCGCCGGGTCTGGGCCGGGTCCGTGAACGCAGGTTGACGCGGTGTGCCGTGGCTCACAATGAATGGTACGTCGGGAGTGGTGGGTGATGTTCGCCATTCGTGCGGCCGTTACACGTGCGATGCATACCCTCCGCCATGCCGATCAACGCCACCCACGACGCGAGCATCCAGAGTTGGGTCGAGTCCGCCAACGACCCCGCGACCGACTTTCCCATCCAGAACCTGCCGCTGTGCTCGTTCGAGGTGTCGCACGCCGACCACACGCACGAGCACCTGGGCATCCTGATCGGCGACCAGGTGCTGGACATCGGCATGCTGATCGAGGCCAACGCCTTCAATCGCGAGGAGCACGAGGACGTTGCGTACGTGCTCTCATCGATGCGATGGGAGGTTGTCGCGAGCCTGCCGGGGATGTTGAGCAAGGCGCGCGAGATGTTCCAGTGGTTCCTGCGGGCCGACACGCAGATGGGCCAGCAGCTCAAGCGGATCCGCCAGAAGGCGCTGATCCCGCAGAGCCAGGTGAAGTTCACGCCCGCGATGGCGATCGGGAACTACACCGATTTCTACGCGTCGGTGCACCACGCGACCAATGTCGGCTCGATGTTCCGCCCCGACAATCCGCTGCTTCCCAACTACAAGCACGTGCCGATCGGCTATCACGGTCGGGCGTCGTCGATCGTCGCCAGCGGCGCGGAGATCAGGAGGCCGCGCGGGCAGCAGTCGCCTCCGGACGATCAGCCGGGCGCCTTGCCAGCGTTTGGCCCGTGCAAGATGCTGGACTACGAACTTGAGATCGGCGCGTTCATCGCGCCGGGCAATCGCATGGGCGAGCCGATCGCGATCAAGGACGCACGCTCGCACATCGCGGGGCTATGCCTGCTCAACGACTGGTCGGCACGGGACATTCAGAAGTGGGAGTATCAGCCGCTCGGGCCGTTCCTCGCCAAGAACTTTGCGACGACGGTTTCGCCGGGGATCGTGACGCTGGATGCGCTGGAGCCGTTCCGTGCGCGGGGCTGCGAGCGGAGTGAGGGCGATCCCACGCCGCTCGAATACCTGCGCGACGAGGACGACGCGAAGAACGGCGGATTCGATATCAAGCTCGAGGTGCTGCTGCGCTCGCGCGAGATGGCGACACGCGGCCTGTCTCCCGTTCGCCTTAGCCTTGGCGACTTCGGTTCCATGTTCTGGTCGCTCGGCCAGATGATCGCGCACCACACGAGCAACGGGTGCAACCTCGAGCCGGGCGACCTTTTAGGGAGCGGCACGATCTCCGGGCGCGAGGCCTCGTCGCGCGGATGCCTGCTCGAACTGACGTGGCAGGGCATCGGGCCGGACAAGAAGCCCCTGCCGCGCAAGCCGATCCAATTGCCGACCGGCGAGACGCGCACGTTCCTGGGCGACGGTGACGAGGTGATCTTCCGCGGGTGGTGCGAGCACGAGGGATTCCGTCGCATCGGGTTCGGCGAGTGTCGCGGCACGATCGTGGCGGCTGAGTGAAGACGTGGTCGGGTGGTCAGGCGATCGAGAGGCGGTGCACACGCCCTTCCTCACGGTTGGGCTCAAGATGAAGGAGAACTGGCGAAGTGGCGTGATACTTGCCTGACGATTTAAAGTCCAGCGAGTCGTCATCTGCCTATCTCGCTGTCTCGCTTCACAACCTCACCGCGATGTGCGTGACATTCTGCGCGCGCCACGAGCCGAAGTACTCCTGCTTCCAGTAGTAGCGGACGAGCTCGCCCGTGTTGTTGACGCCCATGACCGAGAGCCCGCCGTCGCTTGACGCGACGCCGCGGAGTTCGTTCACGGGGAGCGACATGCTGTTGTCGTCGGTGGCGATGTCGGAGAGGATCGTGACCTGCCAGCCGACATGGACGTTGGTGGGCGACCACCAGTAGACGCATGTTTTCCCGGTGGTGTCGTCGATGCCGACGATGTTCAGGCCGTCCCAAGTTGAGACATAGCTGGTGATGGACCCGGCGCGGAGTGCGGGCGCGTTGATGGTGACGGTGAGGTTGTCCTGTTTCCAGGTGCCGCCGAAGCTTGGGACCCACCAGGTGACCTGCATGTGCCCGTCGTCGTCGAGTCCGGCGATGTTGATGCCGTCCCAACTTGTGAGATAGACGGTGAGGCCGCCGCGGACCGGCACGCCGCCGAGCGTCTGCGTCAGGTTGCTGACGGACCAGGTGGAGCGGCCGGGCGCCCACCACACGCTCCAGACATTGCCGGACGAATCGATGCCGGCGATGTTGAGGCCGTTCCAGCGGGTCGCGTAGGCGGTGAGGCCGCCGACGAACGCGGGCGTGGATTGACCATTCGGCGCGAGGTCTTCGGTGCTGATGTTCTCGAAGTTCCAACTGGGGCGGCCTGTTGCGTCCTGATCGCCGGATTGCCAGTAACGAAGGACGTTGCCGCTGGTCGAGAGCCCGACGATGGAGACCGTGCCGTCGGGCGAGGTCATCATGGACAGGCCGCGGGTGATGGCGGCGGCGCCGGCGACGTCCGTGGTGAGATTGCGGAACGTCCATCGCGAGCGTGAGGAGCCGATGAACTCGATCACGCCTGTGCCGGCGAGCCCCACGGCGTGGTGGCGGCCGTCCTTGGTGTCGTACCACGACACGAGGTTGCCGGTGATGGAGGGCGAGCCCGACGCGCGGACGATATCGACGCCGGCCCACGTGCCGTCGGCGCCGAGTTGATAGAGCGTGGGGCGGCCGAAGTTGTCGGGCGTGCCGGAGGTGAAGCTGAGCGGCGCGTCGGACCAGGTGTCCTCGGGCCCGGCGACGCGCGTGCCCAGGCCGAGCGCGGGGCCGTCGTTCTCGTCGTTGTCGTCGTACTGGAGCGAGAGGAGCGTGGTGCGGTTGCGCCCGATGGCGAAGTTGAACTCGCCGGAGGACCGGTCTTCGTCGAGCGTGAGGCGGTCGCCGGAAACATGCCAGTAGCCGCGCGAGATGACGTGGCGCCCGCCGGAGTCGTAGTCGTCGAGGTCATAGACCTTGTAATCGCCGTCGGATTCGAGCGAGAGGAGCCACTGCGATGATTCCATCTCGGAGCCGCGGGCGAGCGCGTAGTCGTCGGTGGCGACGTCGGCGAAGAGGTAGTTGCCCACGAGGTCCTGGGGCGCGGCGGCCGAGCCGTTGCGCACCGCGATGCCGATGAAGACCTCGTCGCCGCGCGTCATGTCGGCGAAGATGAGCGTGTTCTTGTCCTTGCTGAGGTAGAAGTACTCGCCGTGCGAGCCGGTGGCGCGTCCGGAAACGGTCATGCCGGTGATGGTGGTGCTGGTGCGCGGGGCGGCGCCCTTGACGGACTGGAAGAGCACGAGCGAATTGGAGATCGTCATCGTGCCGGAATTGCCGCGCCCCTCGCCCTCGCTGCCGTCGGGGTTGTTGGGGAAGTTGTCGTCGAACGCGACGCCCGCGAGCGTGTAGGTCCAGGTTCCTGAGAGATCGGAGGGCGAGGCGGCCGAGGGCTGCTCGACGATGAACTCCAGTTCGCGCGTGCCGTTGTTGTATTCGGCGTACCACCAGCCGGCGTTGTAACCGGCGGCGGAATCGAAGCGGGCGGCGTTGAATTCGCGGGGCGAGCCGTTGTAGCCGCGCGAGGGATTGCGGAGCAGGCGGCCGTCGGCCAGACGCGTGATGGAGGAGTAGGGGAGCGAGCCGACGAGGTGGGCGCCTGCATCGCGCGCGACGGACCATGTGCCGCTGGCGATGCCGGTGTCGGAGATGGAGCCCTCGGAGATGTACGCCTCGGCCTGAGAGTCGTTGTGCCAGCCGCCGATGAAGCCAAGGCCGACGGAGGCGAAGGTGGTGTCAAAGAGCGAGCGTGGTTCGAGATGCTCGAAGGAAGGCGCGGCGCCGAAGGAAGCGGCGGCGGCGCGAAGCGAGCGCGGGCTGGGTTGATCGAGTCGGCGGGAACGCATCCGGAGCCTCCAGGAATGGTGAGGCGTTGGCATGGGTCGGGTCGCGCCCGAGGATGCCGCCCCCGCGCCCGCCCCGTCCATGCGCAGGCGGCGCGCAAGTTTGCACTCACCAACATTATTGTTGGTCGGATGGAGCGAGGAGAAGTTCCGCGGATGGGGGAATCCCGCAGGGCAGAAGATCGGAAGGAAACGGACAAAGACGGGGGAAACAGACGAGAGCAGGAGTGATCCGTGTCAGGTACTCGCAGTGATTGAGTCGAATTCGCGGAGCAGATTCGCAACGAGGTCTGGATCCCAAATCTTGCAGAGCGGGCGTCTTCTTGGCTTGAGGTCTTTGACGGCATCGGACCTTGGCAACGTACGCTTCCAGTCGATTTCGATCGCCCATTCCCAGTGTTCGGGATCGGCCGACGACTCCTCATTGAGTCTGAAGCTGAGGGGTAGCTGCGGAAGTGGCTTGGTTTCGCCGGGCGGGATGAAGTCCTTCAACGGCACTGCCTCCTTGACAACCGTTCCTAGCCCCACATATCCGTGTTTTGAGAGATACGCGAACACCATGTTTCCAGGCTGGAGTTTTCTGACTGGGCCGGACCATTGAGGGCCGCCTCCCGCGCTGAGGAATCGGTATTTTCGACAATCTTCCCACGACCGATCCTCGCCCGTGACCTCACCCACGTTCATGAACCAGTAGCCGGTGTCTTCGTCACCTTCACGGATCGCTTCTCGGACGGCGATGGTCTTATCCCGAATGCGCATCATGTACTCGCTTGCCTCTGGCAATGGAAGTATCTGTTGAACGTCGAGAATGACCTGGTCTCCGTTGGAATATGGCATGAGCCTTACGCAGCGAATGTCCAGTTTGCACTCGTTCAGCCACAAGACGGAACTGGTCAGTTCCTTTCCGAAGTCCGCGGCGACAAGCACAATTCGAACTTCTTGCGCGAACCTGCCTTCTTGAGGCTCATCCCAAGCAAGGAAGTCGAGAAGTCGTTGACGAGCGTCCGCTCCCGATTCGCGAGTGTCGAGGTAATCCTGGTAGTGAGCAACCGCTTGCTCAAATGTCATGGTGCGCACCATCGCGGCATAGCGGATGGCCTGCAATTCCATATGACCACCATCCTCGTCACGCTTGAGTTCGAACACGAGGAGATTGGCATTGCTGTCGATCCCGAGCAGGTCGATGCGGCGCTTCGAATCATCCCAGGAGCTGAATTCCTCCGCGATGATCAGAACTCCGGGTTTCTCCAGGTTGTCGGGGTTCGTAATTACTCCGATGTTGTCCCGGAGAAGCCGCTGAAGGTCGAACCGCTCGCGTATTCCTTGGCCTGAGAATGTCGTTTTTTGCAGCGATTGAAGCGAGTCGGCATTCATTCGATAGATCGCCATGATGGAGATGGTAGGTGCGGCGCGAGTGTTGATGTGCGCCAATTGCGAGTGCGGTACCCGTTTTTACACAAGGCTTTTTGCTCGCCTTCCTCCGCCCCTCCGGGGCGGAGGAGTAGCACTCGCGAATGTTTCAGACTGAATCGCACGACCGTACTGAGTGAGTTCGCTTGTCAAGAGCACGGACACGAAGACGTCTCGTGGCACGAAGACAGACCCGCCTCGGAGAGGCGGGCCACCAAGGGCGGGCTACCGAAGGAAGCTCAACCCCCCGCGCTTCCCTCGCCGCCGGGGAGGGTCATCGACCACGGGTCGAGGTACTTGTCGATGTCGGCCTTGGTGATGGTGTTGCCGGCGTTGTCTTTCTGGCCGACGACGGTCTCGTACGCGAGTTGGCGCACGGTCTTGCCTTGCTTGAAGGCATCCTTGGCGAGGGAGGCGGACTTGTCATAGCCGATGACGGGCACCAGACTGGTACACATCGCCAGCGAGCCTTCGATCAGTTCGGCGCAGCGCTTCTCGTTGGGCTGCAAACCCGGCGAGGGCGGCAGGCCGGTGGACGGATCACCGTTGTGCGTCTGAAGAAGGTTCTTGGTGAACATCTTGCAGCCGTTGGTGAGAAGGCCGATCGAGTCGAGCAGGTTGGCGGCCATCACGGGCATGGCGACGTTGAGGTCGAGCAGCGAGCCGATGCCACCCAGCCCGCCCATGGTGACGGCGGCGTCGTTGCCGACGACCTGGCAGCAGACCATGATGAGCGCTTCGCAGATGACGGGGTTGACCTTGCCTGGCATGATCGACGAGCCGGGCTGAACGGCGGGGAGCACGAGTTCGCCGATGCCGCAGCGCGGGCCGGAGCCCATCCAGCGGATGTCATTGGCGATCTTGGTGAGGCTGACGGCGAGGGTGCGGAGGTGTCCGGAGGCCTCGACGTAGCAATCGCGTGCGTGCTGGGCCTCGAAGTGGTTGGAGGCCTCGCGGAACGAGACGCCGGTGCGCGCGGTGAGTTCGGCGGCGACGAGCTTGCCGAACTCTTCGTGGCAGTTGATGCCGGTGCCGACGGCCGTGCCGCCGAGCGCGAGTTCGCCGAGCGTTTGCAGCGAGCGGGACAGGCGTTCCTCGGCGTGGCGGAGTTGAGATGCATATCCGCTGAATTCCTGGCCGAGCCGGATGGGCGTGGCGTCGGCGAGGTGCGTGCGTCCGATCTTGACGATCTTGTCCCAGGCCTTGGCCTTGGCTTCGAGTTCGGCGGCCATGGCCTGAACGGCGGGGAGCAGGTTGTTCTTGATCGCGACGGCCGCGGCGATGTTCATCGAGGTCGGGAAGGTGTCATTGCTCGATTGGCCCATGTTGACGTGGTCGTTGGGATGGACGCCGCCCTTCTTGATGTATTCGGGGTCCTTGCTCTTGCCGATGGGATTGCCGGAGCGGATGGCGGTGAGGTTGGCGATGACCTCGTTGGCGTTCATGTTGGTGGAGGTGCCGGAGCCGGTCTGGTAGATGTCGATGGGGAAGTGCTTGGCGAGCCCGCCGAACTGGGGGAGGCCTGCCTCGATCTCGGCGCAGGCATCGACGATGGCGGTGGTGCGCGCGTCGTCGAGTCGGGCGAGTTTGTTGTTCATGCGGGCGCAGGCGGCCTTGAGCGTGCCGTAGGCCTTGAGGACGCCCTCGGGGATGATGCGTCCGGAGACTGGGAAGTTGAGGACGGCGCGCTGGGTTGAGGCGCCATAGAGAACGTCGGCGGGGACGGGCATCTCGCCCATGGTGTCCTTTTCGACGCGTGATCCGCCGCCGGGGGCGGAGGGCGAGAGGAGCGGGTGGGAAGACGACGGGAAGGCGTTGGTTGTCATGCGCGATGGTACGGCGGGCGATCGGGCTGTCTCAACGGGGAAAATCGCAAGCCGGGAGGGGACCCGGGCCGTATTCTCATGCGTCTGACTGTCATGCCGCACAACCCCCGACCCGAGAAGGGGAGGGCCCGGAGTGTCAAGGACATGCGACGCATCTGTGCCGTGGCTTTGCTGAGTTCGATGATGGCGGTGGGGGTGTCGGTGGCATTGGGGCAGGAGAGCACTCCACCGGCGGAGCCGCCGAACCGAGCGCCGAGGCAGCGTCCCAAGCCGGCGCCAGCGGAGAATCCTGATCAGAAGAAGGACGAGCAGCCACCGGCAGACAGCAAGCCGGCGGACAGCAAGCAGCCAGCGACGCAGCCCGCGACCAAGCCGAGCACACCGACGAGCAAGCCGGGCACGCAGCCTTCAACGCAACCGAGCGTGCCGGCGAAGCCGGTGATCAAGGTGGTGGACACGCGGCCGAGCGAGCCCGGACCGTATGTGAAGCGAGAGAAGTCGAAGGATTGGGTGGTGACGATCAACGTTGACGTTCAGTCGACGCGGAACGACATGGCGGACCCGAATAACTCGAAGTTGCCGGACACGACGCCGTTCAAGTTCGAGACATTGTCGGTGGTGTTCCCGTTCCCGACATCGACGGCGTCGGCGAGCCCGGATCGGAGCACGCTCAAGGCGATACTGAAATTGCAGGATCGGCCCGTGGAGCCGGCGTCGGTGACGATACTCGACAAGCAGGTGACGGGGCAGCCTTATCAGAGCGGTGTGAGCCTGATCAGGATGGCGGCGGAGAACGGTGTTTGCCGCGAGATCGGGTTCGAGGTGTCGTACAAGTCGGTCGCGTACAACACGGTGTATGACGAGGCGGGCGCGACGAAGGTGGAGTGGCCGAAGAACGGCTGGCCGACGGTGGTGGCGTCAACGTTCAACCCTCAGATGTACATCGACTACGCGATGATGCGCGAGCCCAAGCAGGGGAGCGTGATCCGCCACGATTTCGACATGGAACTGCTGCGTTCCTGGGTGAACGAGCAAACGAAGGGGGACGCGACGAAGGTGCCGCCGGCCACGCTGGCCAAGTGGCTGGCGGGGCAGATGATGATGCGGCTGCAGCCGACGGGGGATGGGCTGACGTACCTCAAGAGCGGGCAGTTGCAGGGGATCGGCGTGATGGGCCCGGAGCAGACCTTCCAGCGTGGGCGTGGATCGGACTTTGACATCGCGGCGACGCTGGTGGCGGCGTACCGGATGGCGGGCCTGCCGGCGCGGCTGCTGATCGGCTGGGACACCGGGACGGGATCGGGCTCGACGGACAATTTCCTGAACGACGGCCGGAACGGGAAGAAGACACTGAAAGTGTGGGTTGAGTGGGCGCTGTACGACGAGGCCAAGGGCACCCTCAACTGGGTTCCGGTCGATCTGGCGAAGATGCGGAAGCTCGGCTCGCGGGCACAGTCGATGGACAAGGCGTGGAAATACTTCGGGACGCACGACGAGTTGCAGGGCGTGGTGCCGATCGCGTTTCATTTCCACCCGCCGACCACGGTGGAGAGTTTCGGCGCGCCGGCCATGTGGGGCTGGATGATGACGCCCGATCCACCCGAGGTTGGCTTCCAGGGTCTGCGGGTCCGCGCGGATCGGGCGGCGCAGACCGCCGAGGACCAGAAAAAGAAGCGGGACGAAGGGAAGAAATAGCGATGTCGGCGTGCCTCAGGGGAGGAAGGTGTAGTCGTCGGTGGTGTTGACGACGCCCTTGGGCACCTTCACTCGCAGTTTGGCGTGCATGTCGAGCATCAGCATGTTCGCCTGCACCTGGTCCTGCTTGAACCAGTACATCCGTCGGTCGTCGTCGGCCTGATAGTTGTAGATCGTGTGGGTCGCGATTACCCAGGTCTTGGAGGTCTGTGTCACGTATGGCATGCGCCCGCCTCCGAGCGGAACGAGCGTGGCCTTGTCGTCGCCCTCGATGGAGTGGTCGTTGAGGGTGTAACTGGCGCCGATGAGATTGTACATCGAGTCGGTCTTGTCGAACGGGGGGTAGGGGATGCCGGTGTTCTGGGCGCCCTTGTCAACGGGTGACTGAAACTCCGGGAGTTCGACCACGCCCGTCGAGTCATCGGGCGGAACAGCCCGGGTGACGAGGTACTTGTTGAGCGGTCGTCGCTCGGCCCCGATCGTGTCGATGTCGTAGAACGGGAGTTGCCCCTTCTTGCCGGCGAAGAGAGCGCCGATGACGGCTTCCTGGGTGTCGGACACATGGCCCTTGGCCTGGGGCAGACGTTCGGGGAAGTCATTGAGGTACATCGTCAGCCCGACGCCCATCTGCTGGAGGCGAGCGCCGCAGGCCGCGGACTTGCCGGAAAGTCGTGCCGCGCCGAGCGCAGGAAGCAGGATGCCGATGAGCAGCGCGATGATCGCGATGACGACCAGGAGTTCGATGAGCGTGAAAGCGCGTCGGTTCATGCGTCGACAATGTAGCAACAAACGCGCGGCGTGAGAGCGTCGCGAGGGAGCGGAGTCGATCGCTCTTACGTGTCCGGAATGGCCTTAGCGAGCGCCTGCCTTGGCGGGCTTTTTCGCGGGCTTTCCGGCCGGCTTGGCGCTCGACTTGTTGGGCGAGATCTTTTCGCCGGTGATGGGGTTGTTGAAGTGAGCCTCCTGGATGGGCACGACCTCTTCGAGGATGTGCTCGAGTACGCGGGCGGGCGAGCCTGTGGCGTTGACCTCGCGGATGATCGCGGGGTTGTAGTGGTCCAGGACCGGGTAGGTTTCCTTCTCGTAGACCTGCCAGCGTTTGCGTATCACGTCTTCCTTGGCGTCGTCGACGCGGTTTTCCTTCAGGGCGCGGCGTCTGAGGCGTTTGATCATCTCCTCCTTGTCGGGGCAGACGAGATGGATGATCGCCAGCACGTTGAGGTGCTTCTCGAGGAGATTGGCCTGATTGGCGTTGCGGGGGATGCCGTCGAGCACGAGGAGGTCGGCGTGGGGCTTGTAGTCGCTCAGGACGGTGCGGGCGTGCATGTTCTGATGCCACATCTCGATGGTGACATCGTCGGGGACGAGCAGGCCTTTGCTGGAGTATTCGAGGAAGGTCTTGCCGAGTTTGGAGGACATGTCAAGGGTACGGAAGACATCTCCGCAGGAGAGGTGGTAGAAGCCGGGGATGGAGCCCAGGATCTTGCCCTGGGTGCCCTTGCCCGAGCCGGGAGCGCCGAAGAGGAGCACGGTCTGGTAACGGTTCGACATGGATCAGTCCTCGACAAAGCAGGGACACATCCGGCCGCCCGGATCGAGGGCGGGGATGACATACCCACGCGGGATTTATCGGCCTGAGGGGACGCTGAGGCAACCCGCCCCATGAAAAAACCCCGCCGAGGCGGGGTTTGTGAACTTCCTTACGCAAGGGGCGGGCCCGGGGCCTGTTCCGAAGTGGGATTACTTCTTGCCGGTGCCCTTCTGCTCTTCGAGGGCCTTTTCCATCAGGTTCTTGGGCATGGCGCGGTATTCGAGGAACTCCATGCTGGCGCTGGCGCGGCCCTGAGACATGCCGCGGATGGAGGTGGTGTAGCCGAAGAGTTCCGACAGCGGGATTTCAGAGGTGATGAGTTTCACCACGCCGCGATCGTCGGTGTCGATGATCATGCCTCGGCGGGAGCTGATGTCGCCGGTGATGTTGCCGAGGTACTCGTTGGGGACGGTGACGACGACCTTCATGATCGGCTCGAGGAGGACGGGCCCGGCCTTCTCGGTGGCTTCCATGACGGCCAGACGGCCGGCCTGCTCGAAGGCGACCTGCGAGCTGTCAACCGCGTGCGACGAGCCGTCGACGATCTCGGCCTTGACGTTGATCATGGGGTAGCCGAATTTGACGCCGGTGACGCAGGTCTGGCGGATGCCGTATTCAACCGAGGAGATGTACTCCTTGGGGATCGAGCCGCCGACGACCTTGTTGACGACGGCGATGTTGTCGGTGAAGTCGAGGCCGTCGGCCTTGGCCTGCTCGGCGGTGTAGGGCATGAGGTTGATGGTGCAGTCGCCGTACTGGCCGCGGCCGCCGGTCTGCTTGACGAACTTGCCGCGCACCCACTCGGCCTTCTTGGTGATGGCCTCGCGGTAGGAGACGCGGGGCTTGCCGACCTCGACGTTGATCTTCATGTCGCGGACGAGTTTGTTGCGGATGATTTCGAGGTGCAACTCGCCCATGCCGCTGATGATGGTCTGGGCGGTCTCATCGTCATAGGTGTAACGGAAACTGGGGTCCTCGCGCCGGATGGTGGCCAGGGCGTCGGAGAGGCGGCGCTTGTCCTCGGTGCTCTTGGGCTCGATGGACATAGAGATGACGGGCTCGGGGAAGTGCATGCGCTCGAGGATGATGGGCTTTTCCTGATCGCAGAGCGTGTCGCCCGTGTAGCTGTCCTTGATGCCGACGACGGCGACGATGTTCCCGGCGGTGACAGCGTCGAGGGGGATGCGGTTCTGGGCATGCATCTCGAAGATTCGGCTGGCGTTCTCGCGCTTGCCGTTGCCGGGGTTGAGGACGCGGTCGCCCTTGTTGAGGGTGCCGGAGTAGACGCGCATGTAGGTGAGGTCGCCGTGGGTGTCGGAGACGACCTTGAAGACCAGGGCGGAGAAGGGGGCGCTGGCGTCGTGCGGACGGGTCATCCGCTTCTCTTTGTCGAGGGGGTCGGTGCCTTCGACCTCGGGCTTCTCGGTGGGAGCCGGGAGGTAGTCAACAACGGCGTCGAGCAGGGCCTGGACACCCATGTTTCGGAGCGCGGCGCCGCACAGGACGGGGTAGCATTTGCGTTCGATGGTGCCCTTGCGGAGGGCGGCCTTGACCTCTTCCTCGCTGATGGGCTGCTCGTGGAGGTACTTGTCCATGAGGTGGTCGTCGAGCTCGGCGGCCTTCTCGACCATGTCATGGTGCCACTTCTTGGCGATGTCCATCCAATCTTCGGGGATGGCCTTTTCCTTGGTGATCTCGCCCTGATCGCCCTCGAAGTAGAGGGCCTTCATCCTGACCAGGTCGATGATGCCGACGAACTCGTTGCCCACGCCGATCGGATACTGGATCGGGATGCCGTTGGCGCCCAGGCGGCTCTTGATGGTGCCGAAGGAGAAGTCGAAGCTCGCGCCGAGTTTGTCCATCTTGTTGACGAAGCAGAGGCGCGGGACGCGGTAGCGATCGGCCTGACGCCAGACGGTCTCGGACTGGGCCTCGACGCCTTCCTTGCCGTCGAACACGGCGACAGCGCCGTCGAGAACTCGGAGGGAGCGCTCGACCTCGATGGTGAAGTCGACGTGGCCCGGGGTGTCGATGAGGTTGATCTTGTATTCCTGGCCATGGCATTCCCACGGGCAGGTGGTGGCGGCGGACTGGATGGTGATGCCGCGTTCCTGTTCTTCCTGGAGGAAGTCCATAGTGGCGGTGCCCTCGTGGACTTCGCCGATCTTGTAGTTCTTTCCGGTGTAGAAGAGGATTCGCTCGGACACCGTGGTCTTGCCCGCGTCGATGTGGGCGCAGATGCCGATGTTGCGGACGTGCTTGAGGTCGGTGACGATCATCGTGTCGGCCATGGCTTTGCTCTTGAACTGTCGGGCGATGCTGTCGATCGCCTCGGGCAACCGCGCCCTTTCGCGGGGCGGCGCCCTGGGTGAATCCGTCTCGTAAAAACGCTGGTTCGTCGAACTCGCGTTCCGGGGTGGGGTCCTCGGCCCGCGTGGAGTTTCATCGGCGTATTGCCGCTGAGTCGTCAGTCGGGTTCGATGTCCTCTTCCTCGTCCATAGGCATCGGCCCAGACCCTTCCGTCGTCGTTCCGGTGCGGGCATCGTGCTCGCGATCGGCGCGACACTTGCGGAACAGCCACCCCAGCGGCTTATCACCGCCGAAGGTGCAAACAACTCCCGTCCAAAGTGAATGAAAATAGTAGCGCGGGACCCCCGACGATCAAGGACCGCCGGCATCCTTGGCGAGGCCCTCAAGGTGGCTCCGCTCGGATGGGTCCAACAGGCGGAGCGGATCGAGCCGCATATTCCGGTCGGCGTCGAGCACCTTCTGCGCCCATTCCGCAGCACGTGACTTATCGCCAAGTGTTTCCAGGACCCGAACAAGTTCCAGAGATGAAGTGATACCGTGGGGGTCGAGTTGTGCGGCGGCCTCGAAGGCGGTGGCGGCGGCAACCAGAGTTTCACGCCGCCCAAGCGCGGTGCTCACCTCGCGTCGGACCATGCCCAGCCAGTTCCAGGCAGTGGTGGTGGGGCAGAGTTCCGTGGCGCGTTCGGCGGCGGAGAGTGCGAGTGCGGCCTCGTCTCCGGCCTGCAGCATCAGGCTCTCGTTTGCGCGCTCAGCCATCCGCTGCATCCAGAGTTTGCTGGCGGCCTGGAGTGTTGGGGCGTGGCGGGCGCGATCGCCGGCGTCCTTCAGGATGGCCGCGGCTCGACCGGCGCGATCGAACTGAACGATCGCGATCTCTTTCATGACGTCGTCGGGCTTGTCGAGCGTCGCTTTGACGCCGAGCGAACCGAGCATGGCGGCCAGTTCGCCCGCGTTGCCATGGCCGGACTGGGCGAAATCGAGATAGGCGGCGCGGACCTCGGCGATGGGAGTGACGAGATCGGCGGCCTCGCGGAGTTTGGATTCCCAGGTCCACATGCGCAGCGCGCCGAAGGCAGCGGCGATGGCGAGCGCGAGCGTGATGAGCGCGCCGACACGTGCGCCCGGTGGACGCGAAGGCGGAGGGGCCGGGGCTTGGCCCGAAGACACGCTCGGGTCCGGCGATCCAACGCGAGCGGCGGAAACATTGCCCGCGCAGAGGGCGCAGAGCATGAGCATCCACGCTCCGGAACCGGGCCACACGGGGGTAACTTCGATCTGCGCATGGGCGGCGAGGGCGAGAGCGGCGGCGGAGAGACCGGCGGGAACGACGCCGAGTCGATCGATGAGCGATGCGACGCTGACGCCGACGCCCAGCGCGAGTGCGGCTGCGACGAGGCGTGCGATGGAGGCATCGGGCGTGCTGGCCTGGAGTTCGATGAAGGCCGAGAGGGCCGTGGGAGCGAGGATGATCACGATGAAGGCGCGGACGAGATTGGAGGTAGACCAGGTGCCGGGCGATGGCGAGCCGTGCGCGGATGAGGAGATCGAAAGTGATTCGCGTGAGAGGAGTGAACGGCCGGTTGCGGCGACCCAGCCCAGCCACGCGAGGCACCAGGCGAGGCCGGCGAGCCCGAGCGTGCTGAGCCAATCGAAGAGGATGCTGTGGGGCGAAGTGACCTCTTCGGGGCTGAGGGCGGGCTTGGCGAGGAGATAGGCGTCCTTGAAATCGGCGGGGCCGACGCCCAGCAGCGGATGATCGGCGAAGATGCGTGTCGCGCCCTGGATGTAGAACCAGCGGAAGTAGATGGAGAGTTCGGAGAGTTTCTCGCCGATCAGGCCTCGGATCACGATGCCCATGAGCATGCCCGCGACGACCAGCAGGCCGAGGGCGGCGCCGAGCCTGGCGGCAGTGCTTGGTTGGAACTGGAGCGTGTGTCGGAGGATCGCGCCGAGGATAAGGAGCGCGACGCCGACGGCACAGGCCGCGATGCCGCCCTTGGACATGGAGAGGGCAAGGCCCGCGCCGGCAACGATGAGCCCCGCGCCGATGAGCGGCCTGACCCATTGAGGCAGATCGTCACGCACACGCCGCGAAGCGCCGGCGAGCGCGAGCATGGCGACGGTGCCGCCGGCGCACAGGCTGGCGAAGACGTTGGAAAGCCCGAACCAGGCGGTGCCCTCATTCTGATAGAGGCGGCGCTCGAAGGCGCGGGCCATCATCGAACCCTCGCTCCAGCCCTGCGCTTCGAGAAATTGCTGGCGGTGTTGCTTGTATGCGCGCACGGTCTCGGGGTGCTCGACGAAATACTGGAATGCGCCCTTGGAGGCGAGCATCATGACCAGCGCCAGCAGCGCGCCCCAGGCCAGCGCGCGGCAGGCGCGATCGCGTGCGATCGCAAGGCCCGCGAGCCCCGCGGAGAGCGAGGCGCACCACGAGATCCCGACACGCAGGTTGTCGAGCGAGCCTTGTTCGATGACGAAGGCGTGGGCCAGCGTGGCGACGGAGCCGACGGCGAGCAGGAGCGGCGACCAGAGAGAGAGGCCGCGTGAGCGCCAGAGGACGAGGGCGGCGGCGAGGAGCGAGATGGTGTCGAGGATGAACTGGCCCGTCGGGCCAAGCGAGGTTTGGGGCGTCGCAAGAAGCGTGGGATCGCCGGACCAGATCGGGAAGGGGTCGAGCGAGACGACGCATCGGGAGAGTGTGCAGGCCAAGAGCACGCCCATCGCGCCGAGTTTGGGCGAATCGATCGGTGGCGACGTTCCGTTCGCAGTTCCGCTCGTGGAGATCGCGTCAGTCACGGCGATGCTCCTGGGCGTTGTGGTCGGGCTCGTGTGGCGGTGCGGGCGAGAGGCCTCGCCAGCCGGTGGCGTGCTCGAATGCCGCGAGCACGACGAGGGACATGACGACCTGGATGCCGACGAGCGCGGCCTTCCAGGCTTCGAGCGAGCCGAGGACGATTCCGGCGATACCGGTGCAGGCGGTGAGCCCCCAGATGACCAGGACGGCGGACTGCTTTGACATGCCTCGCCCGACGAAGCGGTGCGAGACGTGTTGAAGATCGCCGACCATCGGGCTCTTGCCCTGCGAGAGGCGGAGGATGGTGACGGTGGTGAAGTCGTAGAGGGGCACTGCGAGGACGACGACGGGCATGAGCACGCCGTACCACGCGCTCGTACCCGCGGGCCCTTCGCCGATGTAGGTAGTGCGGACCGTGAGGAAGGCGAGCAGGAAGCCGATGACGAGCGAGCCGCCGTCGCCCATGAAGATCTTGGCGGGCGGGAAGTTGAAGACGAGGAAGCCCGCGACGGAGCCGACGAGGAGCGCGAGGCAGGCGGCGACGAACCACTGGCCCTGAACGAGCGAGCCGGCGAGGAAGCAGGCAGCGGCGATGAGCGCCACGCCGCCAGCCAGGCCGTCCATGTTGTCGAGGAAGTTGAGGGCGTTGGTGACGACGATGATCCAGAGGACGGTGGCGATGATGGAGAGCCACGGGCCGCCGACGCGGGAATCGAGGAAGGTGAGGAGGCGTGTATCGCTGAACCAGACGGTGCCGGCGGCGATGGCGAGCATGATCGCGAGTTTGAGTTTCGGCCCGAGCGCCTTTCGGTCGTCGAAGAGGCCGACAAGGTGAAGCACGGCGAGGCAGGCGGCGAGCGTGAGGGCGGCGGGGCGCTTGGCGGCGAGGCCCGGCAGATGGGCGCGGATGGGTTCGAGCCAGCCGGTAAAGGTGTCGGCGGGGACGAGGCCGACGATGGCGATCGCGCCCAGGAGTGGGATCATGATCGCGCCGAAGATGGCGACGCCGCCGGTGTTTGGGACTCGGCGCGGCGGGAGTTTCACCTGGCCGGCGACACCCGCGGAATCGAGTGCGCCGAGTTTTCGGCCAAGGACAACGGCGAGCCAGGTCGCGGGGAGCGCGATGAAGAACGAGGCCGCGATAAGGGAGAGGACGACGGGGACCATCGGTGGGTCAGGGTATCCGAATTGGGGCCGGCGCGAGGGCGGAAGTGATCGCGGCGCGGGTTGTCATGCCGGGATTGCGCCCGCGCCTGCGCGGGCGATAGTCGGGTACGCGAGGTAGGATGGAGGTGATATGGCACGCACCAGCCAACGGAAAGCGGGATCGCGCCGTGGCGACGATCGGAACGCACATCGCGCGAAACACCCGATCGCGGGGCGCGCTGACGTCAAACCAGGTCGTATCTCGCCGCGGCGAATCGTCTGCTTCACAACCACACTGCACCGCCCGGAGATAAAGGGTGCATCGGTCGATTGGACGTTTCTGGTCCTGCCCGCGGCCGCCAGCCGGAAGCTCCCGTCGCGCGCGATGGTGTCGGTCGAGGGCACGTTCAATGGCGCGGCGTTTCATGCGACGCTGCAGCCCGACGGCAAGGGCGGGCACTGGCTGAAAGTGGAGCGAGCGCTGCGCGAGGCCGCGGGCGCGAAGGCGGGCGACGAGGTTTCGCTCGAGATCACGCCGATGACGGAAGAGCCGGAGCCGATCGTGCCGCCGGAGTTGCGTCGGGCGCTGGCGAATGCGCCGGCGGGAAAGGCGGGCGCGCCCGGGGCACGCGAGGTGTGGGGCGATATCACGCCGGCGGCCCGACGCGATTGGATTCACTGGATGGAATCGGCCAAGCAGGCCGAGACGCGGGCCCGGCGCGTGGCGACGGCGGTCGACATGCTGGCCAAAGGGAAACGACGCCCGTGCTGCTTCGATCGCTCGGGGATGTACAGCAAGAGCATGGGGTGTCCGGTGGCGGCGGACACGACAGAGTCATGAGACCAAGCCAATGAAAAACGCACGCTCGCTGCGTGCGTTCGATGGTCGATTGACGAAGCGGCGGAAGCCCAGCCTCGGCCTCGCACCGGTGGTAACCGGCGCGTTCGGGCTCGTCCGAGCCCCGGGCCGAAGCCCGATCGCGGCTCAGGCCTTCTTCTTCTCGTCCTTCTTGAAGTAGTTGCCCGAGTACTTGCGGGTGAACTTCTCGACGCGGCCGGCGGCGTCGACGAACGTCTGCTTGCCGGTGAAGAACGGGTGCGAGCCCGACCACACTTCGACGTGCAGTTCCGGCACGGTGGCGCCGACGGTCATCACGACCTGGCCGTTGTGGTAGACCTTGCAGTTGGGGTAGTAGCGCGGATGCGTGTCCTTCTTCATGGCATGTCCCCGATTCAGACCTGATTCAAACCCAGATTCGGTCGTTCCGATGTCCCGGCGGGCAGAGGCCCGACGGGGTGCTCAAACTCCCTGCGGCCGCCCCGCAACGAATCGGGGCGATCGGCCGCGACTTTCGATCCCTTCCACGCCGCCGGAGCGTTCGCCCGAGCGGATCGCAAAGCCGTGCCGATGAGGCGGGCTTCATCGACGGAAGGCTGAGGCAGCGGCCCGGGGCGAGCCCGAGACGTGGCCGAAACCTTGCCGCGTGGGTCGCCTGGGGGGCCTGTAGGGCTCCGGGCGACGGGTCGAGAGTATAGGCTGGACGGTCGGGTCGAGGGAGAGGGCTGGTCGGTCGATCTTGACCCCCGGCCAGTGGCGGCTAGGCTTTGGCCCGGTCAAACTCCCGGCGAGTCCGGAAGGGTGGCCGTGACAACCCGATTCCCCGATAGCTCAATGGTAGAGCGACCGGCTGTTAACCGGTAGGTTCTAGGTTCGAGTCCTAGTCGGGGAGTTCTGAGAAAGGCCTCGTAAAGAGGCCTTTTCTCGTTAACGGTCTGGGCCTTTCGCCCACCGCGCGTATCTCTCGGGAATCGTGGCACTTCCTGAT
>JADLFE010000004.1 GCA_020845755.1 Phycisphaerales bacterium | reverse complement strand
CGCGAGAGCGTAGGGACGCTCAGCAATTATTTTTTGCATACTTTTTACCAGGCCAGCATGCTCCTGGACGCGCCACGACAAGCGTTCCCGATCCGGTCGAATCCATTTCGGCCCCAAGAAAAACAAATGATCCATTGGTGATCTGAGATGCGCCTACTGGTGCCACCAGCCTCCCATATCGGCCGGTGCCCGGTCATCAAAGCTCTCATTCCGCGAGCACGGGTTGTCAAAGAGCGGCCACATTCTACGCGCGCTGCTACTCCGCCCTCTTCACCAGCAACTTCTCTCCCTTCTTTCCCTTGACCTTCAGCACCTCACCCGCCGCCGCCCACTCCTCGCCGCACGAGATCCGCCAGCCCGCCCGCACCACGACCTCCCCATCCACATCCGGTGTCAGCGTCGCGCTCTCCAGCCGCCCGTCCTTCCACGCAATATCCACTTTCACCGCCCCCCGCGCCCGCAGACCCTTCACGCTCCCGTCCTTCCACGCGCTCGGCAGCGCGGGCAGGAGTTCGATCGCGCCCGCGTGGCTCTGCACCAGCATCTCCGCGATCCCCGCCGTCGCACCAAAGTTCCCGTCGATCTGGAACGGCGGGTGATTGTCAAATAGGTTCGGTAGTGTCGACTTGGCGAGCAGCAGCCGCACATTCTCGTGCGCCGCTTCGCCGTCACGCAGACGCGCCATCATGTTGATCAGCCACGCACGGCTCCATCCCGTGTGCGCCCCGCCGTGCGACAGGCGATAGTCCAGCGACTTCCGCGCCGCCTTCATCAGTTCCGGCGTCCCGCCCGTGATCGTGTTCCCCGGGTGCAGTCCGAACAGGTGCGACATGTGCCGGTGCCCCGGCTCGGGCTCGGCATACTCCTCTCGCCATTCCATCAGCCGCCCGTCCTTGCCGATCATCGGGCGCGCCAGCGCGTCCAACGCCTCGCTCACCTTCTCCGCAAACTCGTCGTCCTTGATCCCAAGCGCCGTGCCGCACTCCAGGAAATCGCGGAACACCTGCTCGATGATCTCCTGGCTCATCGCCCCGCCCATCGACTGCGTCCCGCCAACGCCGTTCTTCGAATACGAATTCTCCGGCGACGTCTCCGGCCCGCTCACCAATTCGCCCGTCTTGGGGTCCGGCGACAGCCAGCCGAGATAAAACTCGCAGCACTCGCGCAGCATCGGGTACGCATGCTTGGCCAGAAACTCCTTGTCACGCGTGAACCGCCAGTGCTCGGTGAAGTGTGTTGCACTCCATCCCGCGCCGTGCGGCCACATCCCATACACCGGCTCGCCGATCGCCGCCGTCCACAGCCAGATGTCCCCCTCGTGCGCCATCGTAAAACCGCTCGATCCCAGCCGTGAAGCCATCACACGTCCCGCCGGGCGAACGCCCTCGATATACCAGAACAATGGCTCGGCGCACTCCGACAGGTCGCACACCTCCGCCGGCCAGTAGTTCATCTGCAGGTTGATGTTCGTGTGATAGTCCGCGTTCCACGGCGCATCGATGTGCTCGTTCCAGATCCCCTGGAGGTTCGCCGGCATGTCACCGGGGCGCGACGACCCGATCAAGAGGTACCGCCCGTAGTTGAATATCAGTTCCTCGAGCCCGACGTCCGTCCCTCCCGTGCGCACCTTCGCCAGCCGCTCGTCCGTCGCTTCGGTGTTCTTGCTGCTCGCCAGCGTCAGGTCCACGCGCCCGTACAGCGACCCGTGATCCTTCGCCGCCGCGCCGCGAATCTTCGCATACTCAATCCCCGCGCGATCAATCTGCTCGCGGCACGCCTTCGCCCGGTCAAGATCCAGCGCCCGCTTGGGATCTTCAGCGTTGTAGTTCGTCCTCGCCGCCAGCACGATCGTCGCCTTCGTCGCGCCGCGCACGTGCAGCCGGCCGTTCTCGCTCTTGACCGTCGCGCCAGGCGCGATCACCCGCGCCACGCTGTCAAATGCCACGCCCGGGTGCCTCGCCATCCCGTTCTGATCCGTCCCCTGCGACGCCCGCCCCGTCATGTGCAGTTCGTTTCCCTCGATCGCGAACCGCGCATCCATCTGTCGCCACAGCCACGTATCAAAGTTCAGTTTGCCCGCGGCGCTGGCCTCGATTTCCATCGCGACGACCTCGCCCGGCTTGCTCGCCACCACACGCCGCGTATAACGCACGCCGTCAAGCACGAACTCCGTCGTCGCTTCGCCCGTGCGCATGTCGAGCGAGCGCTTGTACCCCTCGGTAAGAGTGGGGGAGGAGATCTTCACCCGCGCCGCCATCCGCCCCACGCCGCCGATGTTCGTCGCCGCAACCGCGATCGTGTTCTTCCCCGCCTTGAGCGTCCCGCCCTTGATATCAAGCCTGAACGCCTCGTTCCACGCCGTCGTCCTCCCGACCTCCACGCCGTTGATAAACACCGCGCTCTGGTCGTCGATCGGCGAGAGTTCGATCACCGCGCCCTTGCTGCCCATCGCGGCCTCGTCCTCGCTCAATTCCACCGCCGTGCGGAACACCACCGTCGAACGCTCGGGGATACTCATCCCCTTCTCGCCATCCGCGTCGCCCCACTTCGCGTCATCCATCGCCGCGCCCGTCCACTCCGCCGGCGTCGCAACCTTGCCGTCCTTCAGTGCGATCACTTCGCTCCGCTTCCACCCACCCACGTCACGCGACAGCCCCGGCTTCCCGCCAGCATCAACCATCTCGACAAACAGATCGCCCAGCGTCTGGTGGCTCCTCGGGCTGATCCGCGGCCCGAGCACCTTCTCCTTCACCACCCGCTCCGCCTCCGCGATCTTCCCCTCCCACAACAGCCTCCGCGCTTCCTGCACGCCAGCCGCCGCGCTCTCCGGCTGCTCCGGCACAGGCGGCCCGGCCCACACCGTGTCCTCATTCAACTGCAACCGCTCCAGCGTCACCCCGCCGAACACCATCGCGCCCAGTCGCCCGTTGCCGATCGGCAGCGCGCTGGTCCACCCCGACTCAACATCCGCCGGCTTGCTGTACCACAGCACGTGCTCATCGCCCGCGCGAGCAACGCCGCTCAACGACATTGCGCTCCACGCCGCCGCGATCAGAAGCCCACGCACGCCGCCCTTCACGCCCGCTCGCTTGCTCTTCATGTCGATCGCCTTATGCACGCGCTGCTCACGCCGTCATGTTCACTGTCACATCCGACCATCCACCGCCGACCACCTGACCACTCGTCTTCTCTTTCCAACCGCCAAATGCCTCTATCTCCCCTTCACATCTTCCCTCGCGACAACCACATCCATACACGCCCGCGGCACACCCGCCTTCATCTCCACGATCGCGTCCCGCGTCAATTCGATCAACCGCTCGCGGATCACGCCCAACGCCGCCCCTTCGCCCCACACCGACAGTTGCCACACCAGCCCGCCCGCCATGTCCGTCATCACCGCGATCGGCGCCGGCTCATGCTTCGCGCCCGGCACCTCGCGGGTCACTCGCTCGACCAGCCCCTGGAACGTCGCCCGAACCTCGCTGATGTCCGCCGCCCCCGACACCGTCACCTGCAGCATCGTGCGCCGGATCGGGTGGTGCGTCGTGTTCTCGATCGTCGATCCGAAGATCGCGCTGTTGGGCATGATGATCCGCCGACCGTCCGGCGTATCCAGGTTCGTCGTGAACAGGTCGATCCCGTCCACGATCCCCGTCTGCCCACCCACCACAACCGAATCGCCGATCTTGAACGGCCTGAAAACCAGCAGCAACACACCCGCCGCCAGATTCGACAGCGATCCCTGGAACCCAAGCCCGATCGCAAGCCCCACGGCACCCAGCACCGCCGCAAAGCTCGTCACGTTGAAGCCAAACGTCCCAAGGCACGCCAGCACCGCGACCGCCAGCACAATCCACCGCAGCGTGTTCGCAAAGAACTTCGCCAGCGTCCGATCAAACTTCGCCCGCTCCAGACCGCGCAGCACCGCCCTCCGAACCCAGCGCGACATCACCCACGCCAGGAAGAGCAGCAGGATCGCGCCCACCACGTTGAACCAGTTCCCATACACCCACGACACCAGCGGATCGACCATCTTCTGAACCGACGACACCACCGTCTCCGGCCCGACCCCCGACGCCGCGTCCTTCCCGTCGCCCGACTGGCCGACAACCCCCGCCGACATCGCCTCGATCATCTCCATCCGCCCGACTCCCATCCACCCGCTCCTTTCCTCTCTCCGATCACGACCGATCATACCGGGATCTGCACTCGACCCGCGCCAATACACGCCCCTCCTTTGCACTCCCTGAACCATTCCACTCGATAATCAACCACCACATACACTCCCGAAACCTCGCACGGATCCACCCCCATGAGTTTCTGGACATTCGACAACATCAAATCCACCCTCGCCGGAACGTGGATCTCTCGCCCCGATCCCGCCTCGCTCCCCTTCGGCGTCTCCAACGACACCCGCTCCATCAAGCCCTCTCAAATCTACGTCGCCATCCGCGGCGAACGCCTCGACGGCAACGACTTCGTCGCCAATGCCGCCGCCGCCGGCTCCCCCCTCGCCGTCGTCGATAGACCCGAAAAACTCCCACGCTCCCTCCCCCCAAACTTCGGCCTCATTGCCGTCAAAGACTCCGGCGACGCCCTCCTTAAACTTGCCTCCGCCTACCGCACATACCTCGATGGCACCCGTGTCATCGCCGTCACAGGCTCCAACGGCAAAACCACAACCACACGCCTCTGCGAGGCCCTCCTCGCCACGTCCCTCCGCGGCACCGCCTCCCCCAAATCCTTCAACAACCGCGTCGGCGTCCCCCTCACCATCCTCAACGCCAAGAAGGGCGACCAGTTCCTCCTCTGCGAGGTTGGCACCAACGCCCCAGGTGAAATCGCCGAACTCGCTCAGGTCGTCCGCCCCGACATCGCCGTCGTCACCAGCATCGGACGCGAGCACCTCGAAGGCCTCGGTTCGATCTCCGGAGCCGCCGACGAGGCCGCCGCACTCCTCGACGCCATCAAGCCATCCGGCACCGCCATCATCAACGCCGACGCGCCCGAGATCAACGACCGCCTCCCCGCCCTTGCCTCCCGCGGCGGATGGAAAGTCCTCCGCTTCGGCCAGTCCCCCGACGCCGACCTCCGCATCACCGACATCCAGACCGCCTCCGATTCCGTCCGCTTCCGACTCAACGACCGCACCTGGTACAGCGTCCCACTCCTGGGGCGGCACAACGCATGGAACGCCGCCGCCGCCGTCGCCGTCGCGCGCCGCATGGGCGTGCCTCAGGATGTCATCGAACTCGCCCTGGCCAATGCCAAGGGCGCCGAGATGCGGCTCCAGAAAGTCTGCGAGTCAGGCGTTCAGTTCATCAACGACTCATACAACGCCAACCCCGAGTCCATGCTCGCCTCGCTCGACACCTTCACATCCCTCTTCCCCGAACCCATCCCTCACGCCCGGCGCATCGCCATACTCGGAGACATGCTCGAACTCGGCGTCCACGCCGAATCCTGCCACCGCGAGATCGCCTGTGCCCTGGCACGCTCCTCCGCCTTCGACGCCATCATCCTCATCGGTACTCACATGCGCCACGCCGCCGACGAATACGCACTCGCCGGCGGCACGCTCCCTCTTACATGCATCGACCGCGCCGCCCCCAACTACGCTCAGCAGGCCGCCGATTGCCTCCAACCCGGTGACACCGTCCTTCTCAAGGCCTCGCGGGGCACCGCGCTCGACCGCGTCATCCCCGCCTGGCGCGACCGTGCCGCACGACTTGCCGCGCCCGCCACATCCTCAACGCCCAACGCCACCGTCGGTCGATAATCAAGCCTTCGTCCACTTCACACCGATCCTCACCTTCACTCCCGCTTCTTCTTCACTGACTCCCTGCCTCGCTCCCTTAAGTAGCCCGACCGTCAGGGAGGGCGTGCCTGCGTGTCTTGCCCCGCTGAACCTCGATGATCTACCTCCTCCTGAACCTGGTCCGACAGTCGCTTGTCTCCAGCGGGCTATACCGCTACGTGAGCGTCCTCGATCAGATCCAGTTCCGAGCACTGGCCGCCGCCGCCGTCGCCTTCTGCATCGTCCTCTTCCTCGGACGACGCACCATCGCCTTCCTCGTCCGAATGAAAATCGGCGACACCGGCGCCTCCGACGCCGAGGCCCTCAGGCGACTCACCGCCGGCAAAGCCAACACGCCCACCATGGGAGGTGTCCTCATCGCCGGCGCCGTCGCGCTCGCCACACTCCTCCTGGCCGACATCACCAAGTACTACGTCCAACTCGGCCTCATCGTCCTCGTCTGGCTCGCCGTGCTCGGCGGCTTCGATGACTGGCTCAAACTCACCGCCAAGACCCGCGGCTCTGGTCGACAGGGCCTCTACTCCTGGGAAAAACTCGTCTTCCAACTCGCCCTCGGCGGTCTCATCGGTTACTTCGCGTACTCACACGGCTCCTCCCCAGAGGGACCCTCGCTCGCCCACGTCCTCAACCTCCCCTTCCAGAAAACCTACGACCCACAGACCGGCGGCGGCGTCGTCCTCAACCCCTCGCTCTTCTACCTCTCAAAGGCCGTCTTCATCGTCATCGCCACGCTCATGATCGCCGGAATGTCCAACGCCGTGAATATCACCGACGGCATGGACGGCCTGGCCACCGGCATCTCCGCCGTCGTCACCCTCGGACTCGTTGTCCTCGCCCTCGTCGCCGGCTCGCAGGCCGCCGCACAGTACCTCCTCGTCCCGCACATCCCCTTCGCCGACGAACTCGCCGTCATGATCGGCGCCACCACCGGCGCCTGCCTCGGCTTCCTCTGGTGGAACTGCGCCCCGGCACAGGTCTTCATGGGCGACACCGGCTCCCTCTGCCTGGGCGGCCTCATCGGCTACTACGCCATCATCCTCCGCCAGGAACTCGTCGTCCTGGCTATGTCCACCGTCTTCCTCACCGAAATCGCCTCCGTCGTCCTTCAGGTCGGTTACTTCAAGGCCACCAAGGGAAAGCGGATCTTCCGCTGCGCGCCCTATCACCACCACCTCCACCTCGGCGGCTGGACCGAGCACCAGATCGTCGCCCGCGCCTGGATCGTCTCCATCGTCCTCGTCATCGCCGCCCTCGCGTCCATCAAGGTCCGCTGACACAGGCCCGGTCTTCTTACGCGCACGATATCGCCCGGCACGAGTCTCCCGAAAGGCCGGATGATCCGCACAGTGCACGAGTCCTGCATCCATCCGTATCGATAGCCACCGACGCCTGTTGCCCCGTGCGCCGTAGGCTCAACCCACTTCGCCACTGCGATACTTCTTTTCTCGTCTTCAGAGTAGTTTCACATCAAGTGACGCGCCTTCCCATCACACATCGACCACTGCCGTGGATGTGCCACGCGACACTCGGATCCCCGTCTTACCGCTCTAGTGCCTCTCCTCCATCACCAACGCCTGCCTCAGCACCACGCGATTCTGCACCGGCCCCCGATCGCCCTGCTCGATCCGCAGCGATAACTTCCCAGCCCCGCCACCCAGCGCCGCCACGATCTCGCCCGACGGCGTCATGTCGTTCAACACCACCCGCGCGATCTCCTTGCCGCGCCATTCAACGATCAGCGTGCACGACCCAAGTGCCCGCGCACCCGCCGCCAACTCCACCCCCGCGCTGAACCGCGCCGCGCCCGACGCCAGGTCCCACTCAGCCGACATCGGCCCGCACAATTCGATGTCCCCGCCCAACGCCCCACCCGTCATTCCACCCACAACCGTCGGCCCCGGCGTCCAACGCCGCCCCGACAGCGGGCGATACCCGCTCACCGGAATCTCGGACAACGCCGACAACTTTGTCCCCGACATCACCAGCGCGATCACCCGATCCGCGGATGTGTGAAGCCTGAACACGCCCTCGTTCCCGTCCACGTGCGCCTCGCCCGCCAGCACGCCACCTTCCCCCTTCACGAACGTGCTCACATTCACCACCGATCCGTCGCGCAGCCACACACGCGACAGCCCGCTCTCACGACGCTTGTTCGACATCACGATCTGACGAACGCGGTCCGCCGTCAATTCCGTCTTCTTGCTCGCGTCCGATGCGTCCTCCACCACCAGCGGCCAGAGCGACGCCACCAATCCCTCCATCCGGTCTCCGTTCGCTAACTCGACCACGTCCGCATCACCCGCCCCGATCGATGATGTCTCCGCCGTCGCGTCGAACACAATCCTCGACAGGTGATCAAGGTCAAACGAAACGTCACCGATCGATGTCCCGTGCGCGATGCCCGTTTCTGCAGCACGAGCGCCATCCGCCGGCTGCTCCAACGAGCCCAGCAGCCGCGTGCCGTCGACCAGTTCGATCAGCGATGTCCCCGCGCGAGCCGGTTCAAGCCGCTCTCTCACCCCGATCAACGCCGCCACGTCGGACAGTTGCTTGGTCCGCACCGTCCCGCCCGGCCACGCCTGCGCTAGCACGAACGACACCGACGCGCCCGTGTACCCCGTCACACGCACCGACGAACGCGACAGCGATCGGTCGATCAGAACTCGCGCCGACGCCGTCTCTCCCGCGGCCTTCTGCGCCACCGCCGGCGCCGATACCCCGAGCATCGCCGCCGCCGCGATCACGCCAGCACAACTCAACACCCGCCCCGCGTTGATCCGCCGCTCGCCCATGTCGCCCCGCCCCCATCCACTCACTACTCACCACTCACCACATCTTTGCTTCGTGACTGCTTTCCGAGTGCCCGGTGACTTCTTCCTCACTTCTGAAAAATCGGCAAGTACCTCTTCGGCATCTGCAGGATGATCAGCGACATCGATGTGCCGTACACGTCGCCCACCGACGGATCGCTCCAACTTCCATCGTCGTTCTGGGCCATGAGCAGTTCGGTGCGGATCGCCGGCCACCACTTGGCCCATGCCTCGCCGCCCGTCAGATACATCGCCTGCACGGCGTAGTAATGCCCGTAGAAGTAGTGTGCCCGGTTCTCCTCTTCCTGCCCCGGCGTCGCGGTCTTGAACAGGTAGTTCACGCCACGCTCGATCGCCTGGTCGCGATAGATGCCCGCGTAATAGAACGTCGCCACGCCCGCCGCGCTCCGCGGCCAGGCGCTCCCGCCGCTCTCAAGTTGGTACTTGAACCCCCCGTCGGGATTCTGACACCGGCGCACATACTCCACCGCGCGATCGATCGTCTCCTTGGGCACCTCGATCCCCGCGTTCCGCGCCGATCGCAACGCCATGATCTGGCAGATCGTCACCGACACATCCGCGTCGTACGGCACCGGGTTGTACCGCCAGCCGCCCTGCGTGTTCTGCGTCGTTTCGATCAGGCGGCACGCCTTCAGGAGCGACGCGTGCAGGCGGTTCGCCAGTGCCGTTTCACCCCCGCCGGGCGTCATGCCGTACACCTCGCCAAGGAACAGCGTCGCAAATCCGTGCCCATACATCGGACCCGTCGCCGCGTCCGCCGCGATCAGCCCGCTCTCGGCGCAGTTCGCCAGCACATACTCAAGCCCCTTCCCGACCACGTCGCCATACGCCCCGCGCCCCGGCAGATTCCCGTCGCCCATGAACGCCAGGCACGCCAACGCCGTGATCGCCACGCTCCTCCCGAATCGTCCGTCGCCGAACGAACCATCCGCGTTCTGCTGCTTGGCCAGCCACGCCAGCCCACGCGTCGCGGCGAGTGTCAGTTCCGGCGTAATCTCGCCCCTGATCGCGTTGTTCTGCGCCGATTGCTCACGTCGCGCATCCAGCGGATCGACCTGCCCCTCCTTCTTCACTGACTCCTGCTTCGGCGCGGCCGGACTCTCGTCGCCCGGCTTCGGAGGATCGGAACTCTGCGCAACCGCCGCGTTCCCCGCGGCCAAGAGAAGCGAAAGCACGATCGCGCCGCGCCGACGTGTGCCACCGTTCAGCCTCGGAAATATCCGGGTGGTCATCGGTTGCCTCCGCGGTTGTCGGGCTTGCCGCTCCCGGGCTGCTCCGCGAGCCGGCGGTAATAGTCCTCGGTCAGCGTGCGGTACATCGAACTGAAGCGATCGCTCAATCCTTCCGTCAGCGCCTGGCGCACGCGATCCGGCAGGCCGCCCCACGTCGCGCCCGGCGCGGGGGCAGCGTTGCCGGGCCCATCCTGCCGCCCCGGCGGATCGACCGCGTTGGACTCCTGACCCTTCGACTGATTCCGCTGCTGCTGTTGCTTCTGGTCCTGCTGCTGTTGCTGCTTCTGGTCCTGCTGCTGTTGCTGTTGCTGCTTCTTCTGCTGACGCTGCGAATTCTGCTTGGCGGCCGCGATCAACTGGTCCAGCCGCCGCACCGCGTCCTGCTGCAGACGCTGCGTGTCGATGCCCACGTCGCCGCCCTTGGTGATCCGAGTCGCGCTGCGCTTCATCAGGTCGATCGCCTCGCTGAACGCCTCGGTCTGACGTTCCGGCTCCAGCGCCTCGTCGAGATTCTCCTTCGCCGGGTCGTTCGCCTCACGCGGCTTGTCGCTCTTGGGAAGCCCGAGCAACTCATCAAGATCGGGCGTCGGCGGCTCATCCCGCTTCGCATCGTCCTTCTTCGTGTCCTGCGCCGCCGCGTCCTCCTTCGGAGTTTCGGGCTTCGGCTCATGGGTGGGAGGCTCGCGCCACGCGTCGTACTGATTGGGCATATCGCGCGGAGCGGGCGGCTGCTCACCACCGCCGCCCATCAACTTCTGCATGAGTTCGCCCGCCTTCCTGGCGAGTTGGTCCTGCAGCAGCGCCGCGTCCTCGACCGATGCCTTCTTGCCCTCCGCGGCCCGCGTCAGTTCGATCGCCTCGATCTGCATCGCGCGGAGCAATCGCAACTGCGCGATATTGGGCACCAGCGGCTGCTTTCCGCCGCCGCTCCCGCCGCCGCCGCCGCCACCATCCGAGCCGTTCTGCTGGCGGAACTTCTGCTCGTTCTCCGCCTCGGTCAACGCATCCACAAGCGAGGCGAGCACGCGAACCATCGTGCTCTGGTCTGCGTCGACGCGGGCCGTCGCCTCGCCATCGCGCAGCAGTTTCGACGCGCTGGCGCCGGCCGTCTCCATCCGCTCGTGGGCGTACACGAACATGTCGACGTCCTCGAGCCCCTCGGACTTCTTCCGCAGGTCCGCGAGGGACGCGCGGATTTCTTCCTGACGCGTCCCCAGGCCGCGCACGAGCGCTCGCGCACGCCGGTCGAGTTCCTTGCCGATGTGCGGCGCGGTGTCGTTACGCAGCGTGGTTTCACCCGCCAGCGCGTCGCGGTACGCGTTCTTCAGTTCCGTCCTCTGACGCTGCTGGTCGCGGTCCTCCGCCTCCTTGGCGATCCGCTCCGCCTCGGCCTTGGCCTGCTTCAACTGCTCGAGCGACAGCGTCTCGTTGTGCTCGGCCTGCTTGGTGTCCGCCGGCGTCGCACGCAGCGCCGTGATCGCGCTGGTCTGCGAGGAGCCCGCGGCGTCGAGCAGGTCGACGACCGAGGCGAAATCCTTTTCGGTGTCGCGTGCTTTGGCCGCCAGCGCCAGCGTCCGCGCGTTGAGATCGATCATCGCCTGGTCCAGCGGCGATTCGCTGCGAGCGAGTCGCGCCAGTTCTCGCTCCTGCGACGCGATCAGGGCATCGATCGCGTCGCCCAGTTCGTCCGCAACCCGGCGCAGCGTCTCGTCGCGCTTCGCCTGGGCGTTATCGACATCCTGCTGCATTTTCTGGAGCGAATCGAGCGCCTTCTGCTGTGAGTCCTGGGCGTTGCGCGTGCGGTTCTGCTGGATCTGCTCCGACGCCTGACGCTGCTGCTCCGAGATCCCCTCACGCCGGGCACGCTGGGCCGCGTCGCGGAGTGCCTCCCCCTTGGACGGATCGTTCTTCTGCGCGTCGGCCTTGGCCTCCAGGTTGTCGGTCAGTTCCTGCGCCCGGCGTGACAGATCGCGCTGCTGACCCGAGAGCGATTCGAGTCTGGCTCGCTGCTCGGCGGTCAGGTCGCCCGCGGCCTTGCCAGCGGAGTCTCGCCCCGCCTCCCGCGTCTCGTTCATCAACTGCTTCTGGTCCTCGATCAGGCGTTCGAGTTGGCGACGCACCGCCCACGTGTCCTGGCCCTGATCCAGCAGCGAGGCCAAACGCGACAATTCGTCGCGCACGTCCTTCTGTGACTGCGCCGCGGCCTGCTGGGCTTCTGCGCGAGATTTGTCGTCCTCGGCACGCTGGGCCGCCTGCATCGCGCGCGAGGCTTGTGATGAGGCAGCGCTGGCGGCGTCGAGCGATTGACCGGCCTGGTCGAGCAGTTCGCGGAGGTCGCGGTCGCCCAGCGCGTTGCGCTCCACACGCTTCGACAGCCGGTCGACCGCGTCGCGCATCGGCGCGATCCGCTGGGTCAGCGAGTCCTGGCGCGATTGCGTCCCATGGTCCGCCGCGTCCCGCGACGCGATCTCCTTCTGATCCGCGTCGGCCCGCAGCGCCGATTGACGCACCGAGGAAAGGTCAGTGCGCACCTGCTCGATGAGTTGCGTCTCGCTGATGATGCGGAGGCGACGCACGCCCGAACGCGTCGGATCGCGTGGCTTGCCGTCGGCCTCGAAGATGTCCGACGCGACGCCGGTCAGACGCACCTCGTCTCCGGCGCGAAGATCGAGCGTAGAGAGATCGATGGTGGCGGGCACGCGGAGTTGGCGCGCGGGCGCGTCGGGCGTGTCCGAGGCAAGTGCTTTGGCGTCGCCGACGGGTTCGGGCGACGAGCCGGCGGAGCCCGCGGGTGGCTTGGCGATCTGCGCTTCCATCGACGCCGACCGCAGGCCGACGTCGTCGTCGGCGGAGATCGATGCATCGAGCACCGCGGTGGCGAGCACGCTCTCGTCCTGCGCGGGCTCGGAAACCACGACGGTGGGACCCCGGTCCGGGTTGACCTGGAAGGAGTAAGCGGATTCAAGGACGGAGGAAATGCCGTAGGAATCGGTGAGGATGAGCGGGAGCCGGATGGACTCGCCGGCGGTCCATGAGATAGTCCAGCGCGGGCCGCTGGCGGCGGCCTCGATGTCGGCGGGGAGGGTGATGCCGGGGAAGATGCGTTCGAGAGAATCACGGGTGACGCGCTGCTTGCCGTCGGGGAGCGGCACGGGCTTGTTGAGTTCGAGGCGAAGTTCGACCTGCGAGCCCGCGAGGATGGGCGAGAGCGCGGCACGCTCATCGCGTCCGGGGCCGAGATCGCGCTGCCCGCGCACGAAGGTGTCGGCGTTCCCGGCGTAGGCGGGGGGAGTGACGACGGCGATCGTGCCCATGAGCGCCGGGGGATCGACGAGCAGGATGTGGGCCGGGGGCGTCTGGTCGTCGCTGGCCTCGAACCAGTACTCAAGACGCGGCGAAAGGCCCGGCGCGACAGCGGGAATATCGACGTCGACCAGACGCTCGAAGAGGTCTCCCGTCGCGTCCCCGGGTCCGAAGGCAATCGTGGTCCGCTTGCCCTGGGGCGTAAGGAGAGCACGCTGCACGGGCGATTCGCTCGGCACATCGAGCAGGCGGTAGCGCACGGTGACATCGGTCTCGGCGGCGGGGCGATCGGAGCGCGTCAGCAGGGCGCGGAGCGGGACCGCGGCGCCGCGCGGGTGCGCGACCAGGCGGGTCGCGTCGATCACTCCTGTTCGCTTGGGCCATGAGACGTCCGAGAGCGGCGTGAGCACGCGGAGGGCGGCGATGCGCGAGAGTGCGGGCGCGAAGACAAAGAGCGCGACAACGATCGCGCCCATGAAGACCGCCTCGGCGAGCGAGCGACCAGCGGGGCGCTGGGTGAGCAGTGAGTGGGCGGCTCGCCAGCCCTTGAGGCGCGACGCCGCGGCATGGATCGACGCCAGTCGCATCGCGTCGTCGTGCGTGGACGACGGACGCTCGGCGAGTTCGAGTCCCGAGGCGAGGACGCCGACGAGGCCGGCGGCCTTGGCTTCGGGTGTCCGTTCGAGGCGCAGCGCGACATCGGGGAGCGCCGGTGCGAAGCGGAGAGCGGGGAGGAGTGATTTGGTCGCGGTGGCGACAAGGGTGAGGAGAGAGATGAGCAGGAGCGATAGTCGCAGGCCGCCGGGGAGACGGATGAAGTAGTCGAGGAGCGCGATGGCCAGAGCGAGCACGATCGAGGTGGCGACGAGCACGGCGAGCGAGCGGAGGATGAGGAGGTGCTTGGCGCGGGAGCGCACGCCGGCGACGACGGCGCGAACGCGATGGGCGTCGTGCGGGGCGCTCTGCCAGTGCGCGGGCTGATTGGTGGTCGTCGGGTCCATAGCGGTTGGGTGTCGATCAATCCTGGTCAGCGTCGGGCTGGGCTCTTATCGGCATGAAACAGCGAGCGGATGGGCGGGCCGGGTTCGGTTGTCCTCCACGAGCAATGTACGCCCTTGAGTTCGGTTCGTTTCAGGGGAAAACGGGAGGTACACGAGATTGCGCACAAGCGCGGTGATGCGGGGGAAGCGAACCACTGCGAAGGGGGAATGGGAGTAGGTAGTGGGGAATTGGCAATGGAGAAGTGGTCGGGTGGTCAGTTGGTCGGGTGAATGAGTGCGGTGCGGCGGAGTTTCGTGCCGGCGGTTTGCTCGTGATCATCGCGTGGATGCTCTGTTGCTTCTTTTTGCTTCGACTCTGCGTGTCCGCGTCTGTTTGTCTCCTTACGGCGGTCCTTCTTTCTACACGAGGCGGATCCACTTTCGGCCGGCCCATTCGAGCGTGAGGAGGACGACGATGAGGGCGAGGGCCAGGGGGCGGTCCCACAGCGTCCAGATTTCTTCGGCGCCAAGGAGGCGGAGTTGTCGGTTGGGGAGTTTGGCGGGGAGTTCGGCGAGTTGGGAGGCGGGGATGAGTTCGCCGCCTGTCTGCTGGGAAAGGCGGGCGAGAGCGGCGTGGTCGGCCGCGGGATTCTTGAGTTCGTCGTCGGAGGTGATGACCTCAAAGGGCGTTGAGATTCCAAGGCCCAGGAGCGATGTGTCGAGCGGTTCGGCGGCGTAATCGCCGGGCTCGCGCGTGGAGTAGGTACCGACGAACGAGCCGGGCACGCCGAGCTCGGGCGCAAGGGTGATTTCGGCGGTGGAATCGGACGGCGAAGACGACGCGGCGCGGTGGACACGGACTTTGGAGATGCTGTCCTTGGCGCGGGCGTCGATGAGCGTCTGATCGAAGATGCGGAGACGGACCTGCGCGAGTTGATGGGCGACGAGGCGAGCGGGCGCGACCTCGAGCGTGGCGGGCTTGCCGACGCGGGAGAGGCGCTCGCGGGCCAGGAAGCGGATCAGCGGGAGCCAGAGGCGTTCGGTCAGCAATTCGCCCTGGGCGTAGCGCCAGCGCCAGGTTTCGTCGGTCGCGACATAGGCGGCCTTGCCAGAACCGAAACGCATGGTGAGAACGAGCGGCCAGGATTCGCCGGTGGCGGTCGCGTCGATGGGACGGGCGGCGGCGAGGACTTCGGCGGTGGGCTTGAGTGCGCCGGGGGCGATGCGCTGCGACCAGCGGAGCGATGACCAGCCCGCTTCTGGATCGGCGAGCGCGGGGGGCCAGGGCTGATCGACGGCGTCGCTCAAGCGGAACAGACCGAGGCGCGACGCGGCGGCGGTGGGGATGAGCAGGACGTCGGCGTTCCAGGGCTTGACGCTCGAGTCGGCGGATTCGCTGTCGAGGGTGAAGGGCAGGAGATCGGCCAGGGGGCGGCCGCGCCAGGACCACGGGGTCGAGCCGCTCCCGCCGATCCACAGGACGCCGGCGGCGTTCTTTGCGACGTGTTCGCGGAGTTGGCTGAGTTGTTCGTCGCTGAAGAGTTCGGCGCGAAGATCGCCGAGGATCAGCACGTCGACCTCGTTCCACTGCTCTGGTGACGAGGGCACAGCCTCGAGTTGGTCGGAGCCTTCCTGCGTGAAGCGTTTGTCGGCGGAGAGGAGCACGGCGGAGGAGCGGATGGAGTTTTCGCGGATGAGGAGGGACTTGATGTAGCGCTGTTCCCAGCGGGGATAGCCGTCGATGTAGACGACGCGGATGGGGCGCTGAATGAGTTCGAGCATGACGGGCGCGGTGTTGTTGTCGCGCGAGAGGTCGTCGGTCTCCGGCGCGATGCGCACGGACCAGGAGGCGTGCCCCGGCTCGGCGGGCTTGGCCAGGAGCGTGATCGAGGCGGCGGAGTCGGAGGATTCGACGCGGCGGCGATCGAGGACGGCGCCGGTGGTGGTGTCGACGAGTTCGACGCTGGTGGCCCAGGGCTGGTTTGGCGGGCCGGCGCGGGAGAGCGAGACACTGACGGGGATGAGGTCGGCGGTGAAGGCAGCGGCGGGCGCGTCGATCGCGGCGATGGCGATGTCGGGCGGCGTGGATTCGCTTCCCAGCGCGACGGTGTAGACAGGGATGCGCTCGGCGGCGAGGCGCTGGAGCGTGGCGCGGGTGGGCTGGTCGAAGGACTTGCCGTCGGAGAGGACCACAAAGCCGCTGACGGGTCGGGCGGCGACGGCGCGCAGGGCTTCGTCGAGCGATTGACCCAGGAGCGTTCGGCGGCCTTCCGGAGCGGAGAGGGTTGGGAGCGAGGAGGGCAGGGTCGGGAGCGCGTACGACGTGGCGTCGAAGCCGAGCCAGAGGATGCGCCGGTGCTTGGCGACGTCGGACCAGGCCGGCCACGCGCCGGCGAGTGTTTGCGAGAGTTGCGATTCGCGTGTCTGGCGATCGGGAACGCCCGCGACATCGGGGACGCTCATGGAGGCGGAGCGATCGACGAGGACGACGATCCAGTCCTGTTCGATGCGCTCGGGCTGGCGGATGATGCGTGGGCCGGCGGCGAAGAGAAGGATGACCAGGAGCGCGAGCGTGCGGATCGAAGCGAGGATGACGCGGATGGGCCGCGAGCCGTCGAGGCGGGCGTAACTCCAGGCGGCCAGCGCAATGCAGGCGACGAGCGCGAGGAACCAAGCCCAGGCGGGCGCGGAGTGGGCGAACTCGAAGCGCACGTCGGGGTCGGCGGAGGGAACGCCGTCGATGCCGAGGAGTTTGAGGAGCAGGTCGGTCATGCGGCCTTGTGCTCCTCGGTGGTGGTGCGGGCGGTGCCGCGGGCGGTGTTGCGTGCGGCGATGGAGGCCGAGAGGCCGGGCGAGAGGCGGCGGGCGTGGCTGAAGACGCGGGCGAGCGTGAGTTCGATGATGGCGCACGCGGCTGCCGCGAGGAGGAGCCAGGCGGGGAAGGGCGAGCGCGGATCGGGCGCGGGCTTGCTGGGGTTCGCGGGGTCAGAAGGCGGCGCGGGTTGATCGGTGAAGGCGATCTGGGTGTCGGGCGTGGCGGAAGGGAGGGCGGCTGCGAGGTAGGCGCGGACCTGCTCGCGGTCGGTGATGTTGGTGTCGCTGGCGCGGGGGTCGGCGTTGACGGCCAGGAGCGCGAGGGCGCCGCCGCGAGAGTCCTGGGCGCGCCAGAGGCCCGCGCGACGCGGGGCAAATGGCGCGGAAGAGACGGCGATCTGAGGGCCCGCGTCGGAGGGAATCGGCGCGAGCGTGACGGCGGCGGGAGGGAGGGGGAAGTTCGAGCCGGCGAGCGACGCGAGTGATGATGAAGAGTTCCCGACGCCCTGGCGGACGAGTTCCTGGATGAGCGGGAGCATGAGGGGACGCGCGGGGAGATCGGTGGCGGAGAGGTCGATGGCGGCGGTGAAGAGCAGGACGTTGCCGCGGGTGAGCGGGCGCGGCGTGGAGGCGCCGGGCGTGGTGCGTGTGGCGCCCGCGGCGTCCTTGGTGGTTTCGGGTGGCGCGGGGATGAGAAGAAGTGGAGAGTTATCGGAGAGCGAGAGAAGGGAGAGAGCGGGGTCGGTCGGCGCGTCGAGGCGAAGACGCTCGCTCACACGCACGGGCTTGGCGAGTTCTGCAAGTTCCGGCGAGAGGAGCGAAAGGAGGGTGGCGCTGGTCTCGGGCTTGAGGGCCAGCGCTTCGGGGGGGCGAGAGACCTCGCGTTCGCCCGCGACGCGCACGGCGAATTTGGTTTCAAGGAGATCGAGCCAGGGGTGAGCGCGGGTGCCGGGCGGCGTGGCGAAGATCACCAGGCCGCCGGAGTTGGCGTAATCGGCGAGGCGAGACCAGGCGCGATCGTCGAGCAGATCGGGGCGGGGCGCGATGACGGCGTCGATGCCGGCGAGGGTGGAGGGCTCGGCGACGGCGCGCGGGTCGATGTCGGCAACGCGGATCGGCGAGGAATCGCCGGGCTGGGGCGACAGGGCCAGGCGCAGCCAGTCCGCGGGCTCGAAGCGATCGATGCTGACGGCCAGCGTGAGACGCGGCGGCGTGACGAGCGCGACCTGGATCGCGCGCCGCGCCAGCACGGGGCGGCGGAAGGTGTTGTCGGAAGCGATGGCGTCACGATCGATGGTGGCGATGAGGGTTGAAGGGCCGGCGTCGGCCAGGGCGGCGGTCGGGATCGAGATCGTGACGCTGGTCTCGCGATCGCCGGGCGACCACTTGGCGATCGCGTCGGCGGTGGCCAGGTCGGCGCTGGGAGTCGAGAGTTTGAGTTTGACGAGCGAGGTCGAGGACTGCGAGGTGACCGGGCCGGTTCGGCGGAGATGCACGCGGACCTGATCGTCGGCCTGGGTTCCCAGCGCGGCGCCCGCGAGGATGAGCGGGCGAAGGGGTTCGACGCCGGTGATGAAGACGTTGGAGATTGCCGCGTCGCGCGGCGGGGCGATCGAGAGCGACACGGGCGCCGGCGACGAGAGGGACGCAAGTTTGCGCTGGGTGTCGAGCGAGCCGGCGAGGAACTCGCTGTGCAGCGAGAGCGTAATCGGCGGCGAATCCTTGGGAGCGGCGGACAACTCGGAAGCCAGACGCGAGAACGCGGCGTCGAGATCGGCTGGTGAATCGGTGGCGATGGTCTGCTCGATCAGGCGGCGAAGGGCGGGAAGATCGGCGGATGCGGGGACGACGGCGGGGTCGACGGGCGCGCCGAGGAAGACGAGGCCGGCGCGATCGCCACGGGCCGGGTCGAGGGTTGCGAGGAGGTCGACGGCGGCCTTCTTATGGGCGTCGAGGGCCGATTGGCCCTCGGGGTTGGCGACGGTGGAGGCCAGCGAGTTATCGAGCAGGATGTAGACAACGCGGGCGGAGCGCGAGGCGGCGGTGGACGCGGAAAGGATCGGGCGCGCGATCGCCAGCGCGAGAAGCGCGACAAGCAGGCAGCGGGCGGCCAGGAGCAGGAGTTGCTCGAGCGTGAGGCGGCGATGCTGACGCTTATAGGCCTCGATGATGAAGCGCATGGCGGCCCAGGGAATGGGCTGGCGGCGCTGGCGCGTGAGCAAGTGGATGATGATCGGGATGGCGACGCACGCCAGGCCGACAAAGAGCAGGGTTGGATGGAGGAAGGAGGGCATGGGGTGGATGACAGCGAAGCAGCGAGCCGGGGGGATAAGACGAAGCGGTCGGGTGGCGGAGCGGTCTGGTGACGAAGTGAGAGACTGCAGACGCCCTCCCTTCCGGTCGGGCGACCGATCGGACTTCAGGCGTACTTGGAGCGTTTGAGTTGGGAGTTTCGGCGTGCGACGAACTGGGCGATGGGCGGTCCGAGCCAGTCATGCGTGTTGACGAGTTGATAGTCAAAGCCCATCGAGCGGACGGTCTTCTCGACGCTGGTCAGGTGGTTGCGGAAGACGTCGAGGTAGGCGTCGCGGATGGCGCGCGGATCGATCTTGAGGCGGCCCTCGCCCTCAAGGCCCACGAAGGGCGCGATCTCGTCGATGTCGAAATCGAGCTCGGCGCGATCGACGACTTGGAGCGCGATCACATCGTGGCGGTGGTGCTTGGCGCGGGCCAGCGCGTCGCGCAGGTTCTCGATGTCCATGAAGAAGTCGGAGACGATGGCGATGAGGCAGTGGTTGGTGACCTTGGCCACGACCTGGTCGATGGAGCGGACGAGGTCGGTCGGGCGCGACTTATTGTCGGGCGCGACGTAGTGGGTGGCCAGGGCATTGACGATCTGACGCCAGGTGCCGCGGTTGCTTGAACGGCGGATGGCGGCGCGGACGGTGTCGGCGAAGACGATGAGGCCGGCACGGTCGCCCTGTCGGAGCGCGATGGAGGAGAGGGCGGCGGCGATGGCGGTGGCGTGGTCGAACTTGGTCCAGTTGAGGCGTCCGTCGGGGCTGGTGGTGCGCCCGGCGCCGGAGGCCTCTGCGAAGAGGCGTGAGCCGAAGTTCATGGAGCCGGAAGCATCGACGAGGCAGATGAGGTCGAGGTTGGTTTCCTGCTGGTGCTGCTTAATCTGGAGTTTGTCGGTGCGGCCGAAGACGCGCCAGTCGAGGTGGCGGATGTCATCACCCGGGACGTAGGGGCGGTGCTGGGCGAACTCGACGGAGAAGCCCTGGAAGGGTGAGCGGTGCAGGCCGGATGAGAGGCCCTCGACGATCATCTTGGCGCGCAGTTCAAAGCTGGCGAGGCGGGCGAGGGTCTGGGGGTGGAGGTAGAGCGACGCATCGGCTTCGGCCGAGGGGCGCTCCGTCGCCACCTGCAGGCGGATTTCGTGCATCGGGAGATGGTACCAGCCGGCGGGCGGGTGTGTGCGGAAAAGGGGTGGTGGTCGGTATGATGCCGTCATGGAAGAAAACGCGAACTCGAAGGCGGTGTGGGAGAATCGCCGGGGTAATGCGGGGCGGCTGGTCTTTTATGCGATCGCGCTCTTGGGGATCGCTGGGGTGGTTGGCTATTTCGTATGGTTCACGCCCTGCAACAGCGTGAAGCAGGCGGCGGCGATGTCGCGGGCCCAGGCGTACATCGATGCGTACCAGGGTGCCTTCTTCAAGGAATGGAAGTTCGGGGCGGTCACGTGGCAGCCGCACACCGGAGGCGGGTGCGGGTGCCTGCTGGTGAGCGGGTATGTGCTGGAGGAAGAGGACGCCAAGGCCGTCATAGCCACGATCGTCGCCACGCGCCCCGATGTCGAGGTAATTTACCAGATTGAAACGGCCGATAAGAAGACTTGGGTAGAGCACGTCCCGCAGGACAGGCGGGACGAGTTTGGATTGCCACTGAAGAAGGACGGCAGCCCCGGGCCGCTCGGTGATCCATCAACATGGTGAAGCGGCCGGGGTGAACCGGCCGAGGATGAACGGGTCGGGAAGGAACGTCGATGGCAAAGCGGATCGGGCTGATCACGGCGGGCGGCGATTGTCCTGGGCTCAACGCGGTGATCCGAGCGGTCGCCAAGCCCGCGATGCGCGAGGGCTTTGAGGTCGTCGGTATTTCCGACGGATTCCTGGGCCTGATCGAAGACCACATGCGGGTGCTGTCGTTCAACGACGTCTCGGGCATCCTGGCGCAGGGCGGCACGATCCTTGGCTCGTCCAACAAGGCCAACCCGGGCAAGTTCGCGGTGGGCGTGGACAAGGATGGCAAGGTCATCATGGAGGACCGCCGCGAGCAGTGCCTGCAATTGATCCGACGCGAAAAGATCGAGACGCTCATCGTCGCCGGCGGCGACGGGAGCATGACGATCGCGTCGGAACTGGCCGCGGCGGCCCACAAGGCCGGTCACTCGCTCAACGTGATGGGCGTCCCAAAGACGATCGACAATGACCTGGTGGGGACGGAGATCACGTTCGGATTTCAGACCGCGGTGTCGATCGCGACCGATGCGCTCGACCGCGTCAAGACCACGGCCGCCAGCCATCATCGCGTGATGGTGGTGGAAGTGATGGGACGCAACGCGGGCTGGATCGCGTTGCACTCGGGCGTCGCATCCGGCGCGGATGTGATCCTGATCCCGGAGATCCCCTTCGACTTCGAAGCCATCTCCGACTGCGTGCGCGTCCGCAGCAGACACGGCAAACGCTACAGCATCGTGTGCGTCGCGGAGGGCGCCAAGCCCAAGGGAGGCCAGATCTTCGTCTCCAAGGTCGACCCGACCTCGCCGGATCCGATCCGGCTGGGCGGCGTGGGCAAGGCGGTCGCCGACGAGGTCGAGAAGCGCACCGGGATCGAGTCACGCTATGTCGTGCTCGGGCATGTGCAGCGCGGCGGCTCGCCCGTCGCGGACGATCGCGTCCTCTCGACGCTGTTGGGCGAGCGTGCGATCTCGATGGTGCTCGAGGGCAAACGCGACCGCATGGCCGCCGTGCAGCACGGACGCTTGACCGACGTCGATATCAACCTCCCCTGCGGGAAGCAGCGCACCGTGCCCCTTGACGACCCACTGGTGCGGGCGGCCAAGGAAGTCGAGACGCACTTCGGCGACTAGGTGATGAAGTGCTGGTTCAGCACCCGGACTCGAACTGCTCGGCGAACTCGTCGTAGTCGATCCCGTTGACGAACCCGTCGCCGTTGTAATCCGCGAGGGGGTCCGCCGACTCGAACCACTCGGCAAAGAGGTCGTAGTCGAGCCCGTTGACGAAACTATCTTCGTTCACGTCGGCCAGGCACGCAAAGTTCACGATGTAATCGGTCCATGCGCCGAGTTGGGCCGCGATGGTGTCCGACCCGCCGTACGAGAGCCCCGCGTGCTGAAGGATCTCCTGCTCGCTGAAGGCGGTGAAGCCGGTGTTGTAGCCAAGGTCGAGCGCGGTCATCATGACGTTGGCAAACAGGCCCTGCAACGTCGTGTGCGGGTGTACGCCGTCGTGGACGAACCCCGCCAGCGGGTTGGAGTGGGAGGTCGTGTCGTTTTCGAGGAGGTTGATGCTCACGCCGCCGATGGTGAGCGTGGAGTTGTGCTGGGTGTGCGAGCCGAACATGGCCCAGGAGAGCCCGTAGAGATCGACATACGGGAGTCCCTTGGCGCGGGCGAGGCTCTTGAGCCCGTCGTTGACTCGCCGGATCGCGGTCGATACGCGCTCGCGCCGGACGGGGTCGTTGTATACGCCGCTGGTGTAGGTGATCGGCGCCACGCCGTAGTCAGGGAACCCGACGAGGACGGTCTTGATTCCCGAATTGCTCACGGTGTTGACCGCGGTCGTGACGTTGGCGATGCGTCCGTTGACGTAGTTGGTGATCTGCGAGGCGCTCCAGATGCCGAAGTAGATGTTGATGTAGGCGCTGCTGGTCGGCGAGAAGTCATTGGCGCCGATCGCGATGACGGCGTGGTCGATGTCCGCCGCCATCGACGCCAGGCCCGTGTGCTGCCCGTCGGAGAGCAGCGACGCCGAGGTCGCGCCGTAGCGGGCCCAGTCGTTCTTGAAGTACATGCGCCGCGGTTCGCCCCAGGTTCCGCCGGACTGACCGGCCTCGGCCGCCGTCGGCCCAAGGTCCACCGCCCGAAACTGCTCGAGTTGCTGGACCCAGTTCATCGCGTAGTTGTACGTTTCCTCGGCGTATTCATCGGTGAGGCTGTCGCCCGCGGCCCCCAGCGACACCTGCCCGCTGGCCGCGGCCACCATCCACGCCGCGGCACAGCCCGAGACCCAGCCCGCCGCCCACATCCGATTGATCTTGATGTTCATGCCTTCTCCTCCTCTTCCTGCTTTTCGTGCTGTTTCTACTTCTCTGCGTTTCGATGGGAGTCTTCTCTTCTCCGCGCGCCTCAGCGACCTTCGCCGTGAATCCTCAATGCCCAGCCGGCAGGCCGCCCTTCCGCGGATCGCACGCCGCCTCGTAGCCCTTGCTGTTCTTGGCGCGCCGGATGAGTTGCGCGTTGCCGACAGCCTTGCGTGTCGTCACCTCGTGCCCGAGTTTCACCAGTTCTTGTTCCAGCGTTTCGCCGCGGAGTGATTCTTCCAACTGCAATTTGTTGGGCGTCCATTGGTGGTGGAAGCGAGGCAGGAGCATCGCCTGCTCGGCCGAGAGATCCCATTGCAGCACGTTGAGCGCGACCTGCACGGTGCTGGTGATGATCCGCGGCCCGCCCGCCGCGCCCGTCACCAGCGCGACGCCTTGATCGTCCACCGCGATGATCGGCGACATGCACGAGAGCGGCCGCTTTCCAGGCGATGGCATGTTCTTCTCAGACTCGACGAGCCCGAAGGCGTTGGCCGTCCCGCGCCGCGTCACGAAGTCGTCCATCTCGTTGTTCAGGATGAACCCGTACGGCTCGGCGCAGGTGAGAGAGCCGAAGATGAGGTTGATGGTTTCGGTACACGCAACGGCGTTGCCCTTGGCATCGACCACGCAGAGGTGGCTGGTGCCGTGATCTTCGGGAAGGTGATTGGCGTCCTGCGGCCCGCCGTACTGCGCCGCGTCGAAGGTCCGCGTTGGATCGATGCGATTGGCCAGGGCGCGGATGTACGCGGGGGAGAGGAGCATTCCAGTCGGGACGGGTACGAACGCGGGATCGGCGACGTAGCGGGCGCGATCGGCGAAGGCGTGCTTGAGAGCCTCGGTGACGCCATGGATATATGAAACGCTGTTGGCGCCGCTGCGCGTCAGTTCGGGGCGAGATTCGAGGATATCAAAGACCTGGGCGACGGCGATCCCGCCGGACGAGGGCGGCGGCATCATCATGAGTTGTCGGCCCATGAAGTCGGCACGGAGCGGCTCGGACTCGACGACCTTGAAGTTCTCCAGGTCCGCGTGCGTCATCTCGCCGCCGGCGAGTCGAACGGCCTTGACGATCGATTCGGCGATGGGGCCCTTATAGAACGCGTTCTTGCCGTCGCGTGCGATGAGGCGCAGCGCCGCAGCCTGCTCGGGGAGGCGGATGCGATCGCCGACATTGATTTCGCCGCGATTCAGGAAGCGATTCCAGATGAACGAGAATTGTGCCTGTCGATCGGGGCGGTCTTTGAGGAAGCCCATGACCTCGGGCTCGCGGATGCTGATGGCGTAGTGGTCGTCGACGAGGAAGCCCTCTTCGGCGGCGCGGATGGCGGGCGCGAAGACCTGTTCGCGCGTCATCGTGCCGTAGAGATCGAGCGCGTGGAGGAGCCCGGCGACGGTGCCGGGGATGGCGACGGCGCGCCCGCCGTGGGTGCTGGTGTGCTCACCGAGCCCGGCGAGGTCGCACTTTTCGAAGTAGTCCGGGCCGTAGGCGGCGGGGCACTGCTCGCGGTAGTTGATGGCGATGTCGATGGGGGGGTGGGTCGGGTGATCGACGAGGTGGACGATCATGAACCCGCCGCCGCCGATTCCGCAGGAGTAGGGGCGGACGATCGAGAGGGTGAGCGAGGTAGCGACGGCGGCGTCGATGGCGTTTCCGCCGGCGCGGAGGATCTCGGCGCCGGCCTGGCTTGCGATGGAATGATCCGCGGCGACGGCACCGTTTTCGAACACCTTGGCGAATCCCTTCTTGAATTCGAAACCCTCGACCTGCGCGAGCGTCCGCACGGGGAGGAGGAGGGTAGTGAGGGCGAGGAGGAGGCAGGCGAGTACGCCGGGGCCGGGGGTGTACGGGAGTGTGTGGAACGGGTTTGTTCGGGGAGTGGTCATGGTCCTTGGGAGCGATTCTGATCGAGCGGAGGGGCGGCCGCAAGTCTTGAGGGGCGAAATTGGTGCATCACCGCGATATTGCGCACGAGCGAGGTGAACGGGGCTTGAACGCCACCCGATTTGGAGGAGAATGGTCGAAACCGGGTCGTGGCCCACGGGCCGAGTTTGGATCGCGGGCAACAGAGGGCGGGCGGGGCCCGAAGAGAGGTATGGTCGCCCGAGCCCGGTCGGCCGGACGTCAATTGATCGCGAGAGCGGGAGATGAACATGAAGAGCAGCAGGACCGCGGTGGCGACGCTGATCGCCGGTTTGATCGTCACGGCGATGGGATCGATGGCGTTGGGGCAGATCGAGGCGGGCGCGACGGAGCCGGTGGCGCGGTTTGATGGGCACAAGGTGTACCGCGTGACGGTGAAGGACGCTCGCGAGTATCTGGCTGTGACGAGCCTGGCGGATGATGTATGGACGCACAGCCCGGGGCTGGGCGATCTTGATGTGCAGGTATCGCCCGCCAGGCAGGCGGCGCTGGAGGGGCTTGGGCTTCCGACGCGGGTACTGATCGCGGATGTCCAGGGCCTGATCGAGGCGGAGCGTGCGGAGGTTCTGCGGCGGCGTCAGCAGCGTGATCTCTCGTGGTTCCAGAACTACAAGACGCTGGCGGAGATCAACACGCAGTTGAACGCGTGGGCGGCTGCGTATCCGGGGCTGGTGACGACATTCACGGCGGGAACCTCGCTTGAGAATCGCGCGATCAGGGGGGTGAAGATCACGGGCCCGGATTCGGCGGAGTTTCCGAAGGCAAGCCGGCCGCAGTTGTTGTGGCACGGTGCGCAGCACGCGCGTGAGTGGATCAGCCCGATGGTGAGCATGTTCCTTGGTGATCAGTTTCTGATGCAGTATGGATCGGGCGGGATTTCCAAGGCGCTCCTGGATCGGGTGGAGTTCGTGATCGTTCCTGTGGTGAACGCCGACGGCTATGAGTACACGTGGACAACGAATCGCCTGTGGCGGAAGAACCGTCGGAACAACGGAGGGTCGTACGGAGTCGATCTCAACCGGAACTGGGGGTATCAGTGGGGCGGTGAGGGGGCGAGTACGAACCCGAGCGACGATACGTATCGCGGGCCTTCGGCGTTCAGCGAGCCTGAGACGCAGGTGATGCGAGACCTGGTGCTGGCGAACCCGCGGTTGCGCGTTGCGATCGACTTCCACAGTTATTCGCAGTTGCTTCTTTCGCCGTGGAGTTACACGAGCGTGCTCCCGCCTGACGCGGCGATCTTTGATCAGTTGAACGCGTCGATGCAGGGTGCGATCCAGGGCGTTCACGGGCAGTTCTACGACGCCGGGCCGACGTACACGACGATCTATCCGGCGTCAGGTGCGAGCGGGGACTGGTATTACGGTGCGGGGAGCACGCCGCGGAAGATCTATTCGTGGGGAATCGAACTTCGCGACACGGGGACGTATGGGTTTGTGCTTCCGGCGGACCAGATCATTCCCAACGGCGAGGAGATCATGGCGGGGATGACCGAGTTGGCGAGCGCGATCGCGTTCCCGGCGAAGATCTCGCTCCCGGACGGGGTGCCGGCGTTCGTGGATGCGAACGCGACGAGCAGCGTGCGGGTGAGCATCGTCGCGTCGCCGGGCGAGACGCTGAACGCTTCGTCGCTGAAGTCGTATGCGCGGGTGGGGTCGGGGACGTATGCGTCGACGGCGCTGACGTCGTTGGGCGGGTCGATGTACAGCGCGACGCTGCCCGCGGCGTGGTGCGGCACGGGAGTTGAGTTCTACGTGGAGGCGTCGACGACGAGCGGGAAGGTGGTGCGATTGCCGGCGGATGCGCCGACGGGCTCCTTCATAGCGCCCGCGGCGGAGATAACAGTGAAGGTCGATGATCCGTGCGAGGTGAACAGCGGGTGGTCGCTGACGACGGCGGGCGACAACGCGACGACGGGCAAGTGGGAGGTCGCGGATCCGGTGGCGACGGCGGCCCAGCCCGGCGATGATCACACGGCCAGCGGGACCAAGTGCTTCGTGACCGACGGGCGCGGCGGGGCGGTTGGGGACTATGACATCGACGGCGGGAAGACGACGCTGACGTCGCCGACGTTCAGCGGGCTGGTGCCCGGGGACGTGGTGCGGCGCGGCACGATCGTGAGTTACTGGCGGTGGTATTCGAACAACCAGGGGAGCAACCCGAGCAGCGACACGATGCCGGTCGAGATCTCGAACGACAACGGCGCGACGTGGCACACGCTGGAGACGGTGACGGAGAACGCCGGGGCGTGGGTGTACAAGAGTTTCACGGTGGATTCGGTGGTGGCGCCGAGCGAGACGATGAAGATCCGATTCGTGGCGCAGGACCAGGGCGGGGGCTCGGTTGTCGAGGCGGCGGTCGATGATGTGAAGGTGGTGGTGGCGGCGTGCCCGCGCGACCCGGCGGACATCAACGGGGATGGATTCGTGAACGGCCTGGACTATGACCTGTTCGCGGAGTGGTTTGAGAGCGGGGACGCGCGTGCCGACTTCAACCTCGACGGGTTCGTGAACGCGTTGGATTACGACGCGTTCGCGGAGGAGTTCGAGAACTAAGTGGGTCGGGTCGCGGATCGGTGCGATGGGGGCTGATCCTGGTCTGGGCGGGTGTCGGCGTGATGAGGGCGGTGGTCGTTGGAGGAACGCGCGAGGCGGCGTTCTGTTGCCTCGATCACTTCCGCGGTGGTGATGCGCGCCATGAGCGTGCGGCCGCTTGCTTGGTTCTTGTGGTCCATGGAGTCGTCGTCGCGGACGTGCTGAATCACGTCGTTGTCGCGTCGGTAGGGTCCGACGGTGGCGATCCTGGTGGGTCCGAAGAGGGCGACGAGCGGGCGATCGAAGCCCACGGCGATGTGGAGCGGGGCGGAGTCGTTGGCGACGACCAGCGGGCACTGCTCGATGAGGGCCATGAGGCCCGCGACGCCGGTTTTGCCGACCAGATCGAGGACGCGGATGTCTTCGGCGGCGATGGAGAGGAGTTCGGCGCACTGCTCGCGTTCGGACGGGGCGCCGACGACGGCGACGCGGTGCCCGCGTGAGACGAGGTGTCGCGTGAGAGCGGCGAAGCGGTCGGCGGGCCACTGTTTACCGGGCCAGCGGCTGGTGGGGGCGATGACGATGGGCCGGTCGCCCTCGCCGATCAAGCGTGCGATGGCATCTCGATGGGGCGCGTCCGAGTAGAGGCGCATATCGGGGACGGGTGGGATGGCGGCGAGTTCGAGGAGTTTGAGCATCCGGTCGACGGTGTGCATTCCGCGGTCGACCTCATGTCGTTCGGTCATGAATGCCCAGCCGAGTTCGCGAGCGTTGGCAAAGCCAACGCGTCGCTGGGCGCCAGTTGCACGGGCGAAGAATCCGGAACGGAAGAGTCCCTGGGCGTCGACGACGAGGTCGTAGTTTGTTCGTCGCAATCCGGCGAGGAAGTCGCGTGTCGGGCGGGTGTTCAGGCGACGGAGGCCCTCCCCGAGTGCCTTGCGAGCAAAGGGAACAACGTTTGACAGTGCCGGATGATGCTCGATCGCCGCGGAGAACGTGTCGTTGACCAGCCAGTCGATGGTGGCCTTTGGGAAGGCGCGGCGGAGGCTCGCGAGGACGGGGACAGAACGGCAGACATCTCCAAGTGCGCTTGGGCGAATCAAAAGCACGCGGCTGGGTGTACAACTATCCACCGGGGCCTTGATGGTACGGCGATATTCCGCCGCCTGTCGGACCCTGAAATCCGCTTGGGGCCTTCCCTAAGTGTTCAAGAAGAGCGATGGCGGCCCGAGAGTCCGGGCCGGTCTCACGTCCACATAAGGGTCGGAACGCCGACCGGGAGCACGATATGAACAGCATCACGCGGCCTCGCCAGATTCTTCGCGCGGGAGTGGTTGGCCTTTCGGTGGTTTGTCTCGCGGGGAGCGCGATCGCTCGTCCGGAGGTCGAGCCGCCGAAGGTGCAGACGTTGTTCGTGATGAAGCACGCGGCCCTCAATCGCTGGCTTGTGGATGCCAAGGACCAGCGTTTCGCGGAGGCGCTGAAGATGCTCCCCGCGCGCGTCAACGAGATCCCCAAGGAGTCGAACGGTCAGTTCAACGAGCAGGCAGCGGGCGCGCTCAACACGGTCATATCGACGCTGTCTCGGCCTGGTCACGTGGCGATCACGCTGAATGCGGGGAACGTGGCGGACGGGTTGTACAACTACGGGATCGTGTTCAGCGCGGACTTTGAGGATCAGAAATCGGCGGAGGTGGCGCACGCGCAGATCAAGGCGATGCTGGCGGGCGCGAATCTGCCTCCGGCGCCGGTCGGGAACAAGCGGATCGCGACGATGGACGACACGCAGATCCCGAACTTTGCGCGGGTGAGTTACGGGCCTCGTCAGGGCGTGGACGGTTGGAAGTACGAGATCATCGTGGGGACGCTGGACAATCCTGATTCGGCGTTTGCGAACGTGCCGAAGACGACGATTCCAGACGCGTACGTGTCGGGGGAGATTGATTTCAGCGCGTTGACGCCGCTGGCCAGTTTCGCGCAGATGGCGGCGGGCCCGCAGAACCCGCAATTGAATCAGATGATGGGGGAGTTGTCGGGATCGGGTCTGATCGGGCAGAACGCGATCAAGGTGCGTTACGAGGCCGGGTACACGAAGGAAGACTCGCTCACGCGTTTGAGCGTGGTGGATGCCGCGCCGTACGCGGAGCGGCTTGGGTTCGGCAAGGAGGCGTTGAGCGACGCGGAACTCAAGATCATTCCCGGCGATGCGACGTGGGCGTCGATGAGCCGGGGCGGGCTGTCCACGCTGCGTCGCACGCTGGATCAAGTGGTGAGCCAGTCGCCGGAGGCGGGGCAGGGGCTGGAGCAGTTCAAGCAGATGACCGGCGTTGATCTGAAGGTCGATGTGCTCGATGCGCTCGGCGATACGTTCGGCTACTACGCCTCGGACGCGACGGGCGGGGGTTCGATCGGTTCGATGGTGGCGATGTTGAACTACAAGGACCGTGCGAAGTTTGTGGAGGCGCACGCCAAGTTGGTTGCGTTTGCCAACGCGGCGTTGGCGCAGAACAACGAGGTCGGGCGGTACCTGCGGGTCCGTTCGTGGAAGGAGCAGGGGGTTGAACTGATGAGCCTGCGGTTCCACGGGCTGCCGATCCCGCTGGAACTGACGTATGCGGCGACGGAGAGTTGGTTCATCGTGGGTGTGACGCCGCAGGCGACGCTGGCGGCGGCGTTGCAGGCCGCGGGGAAGGGTGACGCGGGGCTGGCTGGGGTGCCCGGCGTGGCGTCGCTGCGGAAGAAGCACAACGGGGTGACGTCGCTCACGTTCATCGATACGAGCCGGATGCTGCACGCGGGCTATCCGCTGGTGAGCATGCTGGGTTCGGGCGTGTCCAACGCGATGTCGACGCCGCCCATGCATGGGGAAGGGCGGAGCGTTGGGCTGCTTGTTCCCACGTATCGCGAGTTGTCGAGCGGGGTGCTCCCGTCGATCCAGGTCGGGTATTGGGACGGGCAGAACTATGTGGTTGATACCCACGCGGATCGTTCGATGCTCGTGAACGCGGGGGGCGCGCTGGGCGCGATCATGCAGTTGTCGCCGATCATTGCGGCGGGGGCGATCGGCGCTGCCGGGAATCAACGCGAGGTGGGTATGAACCCCGTCTCGATGTCCGACCTCGAGATCGTCCTTCCTGGCGGCGGGTACCAGCGGGCGCATGCGTCGGTGGACTCCGGCGTCTGGCAGGTCGTCACCGTGCTCGATCGCTCGCGCTCCCTCCTGACATCGCCGATCCTCGCGGGCGCGATGCTGGTTGAGCCTGGCGTGCGCTGACGGGGCGTGGTCGGAGCGGATTCGCAGTGAAAAAACAGGACCCCGACGCGACAAGCGTCGGGGCCCTGGCTTTGGAGGAAAAGAGACGGGACTGACCGTCGTTGAACAGTCGTGATTGAGGATCGAGGTCAGAGCGGATATCAGGGACCGGACGCGTGCGAGATCGACGCCGCGTGTGTGGCGCGGTGTCGGAGGGTTTGGGGTTACGAGCGTCGGCGGCGGGCGGCGAGGAGACCGCCCATGCCTAGGAGAGCCGCGGCACCGGGGGCGGGCACGGACTCATAGCGGACACGGACATTATCGATGCCCCAGGACTCGTCGCTCATCGACTGAAGGTTCTTGCCGGTGAACGAGAGTTTGAGTTTCTGATCCTGCGGGGCTGTGAACTGGACCGCGATATTGCGGTAGATCGAGTCCTTCCACGAGTTGTTGAAGCCCATCTGATACGGGCCCGCGTCGGGGCGGCGTGCATATGTCTGGTTGGTGTCCTGGTTGGAGAAGGTTTCAAGGAAGAGTTTGGTGTTTCCGAGCGAGACGGCGAAGGTGTCGGGGCCATAGGCCTGGTTGTTGCCGTCCCACGAATCGATGACGTAGAGATCGAAGCGGAGGGTGTAGAGGTTGTACTTACCAGCGCCGGGATTGGGCGCGGGGTCGAGCGAGAGGGTGATGGTGTCGTTGGTATAGCGACCGTTGAAGACGGAGAAGTAGCGTTGGTAATGAGAGTCGACGCTGGTCGGGCCGGTCCATTCAGAACCGAGTCGTCCGCTCTCGAAGTTGTTTTCGTACAGGGTGTGGATTTGTGCGTTGGCGGCCGAAGCGGCCACGCAGGCGACAAGAACGCCGGGGATCAAACGCGATAGCGAGAGGCCCATGTCTCATTCCTCCTTTGCGTCCCGGGCCAGGGCGGAGGGACATCGCGGGCGGCGTGTGCCGTCGTGTGGATGCCTTGACTCGCACTGAACCGGAAGTTGTCGGCGGGTAAGCGGCCCGCCGGGGAGAACATGCCACGCACTTGCGTTGTCGCAAAGGAAACAGTCGAGATTAGGGCGTGTCGGCAGGGAGTGTGAGGGCTGTAGCGAGTGTGAGAGGCGGGGGGGCGAAAGGGCGAAGCACCACAGCGCAGATGCCGAGGGGGCGAGAGGAGATGGTCAGGTGGGCGGGTGGCCACATGGTCACGTGGTCGAGTGCGAAGACTGCGACCCTTCATGGTTTGGTATTTCCTTGTCAGGCTCTCTTGCTGCTTCGCGGTCTCGTTGTGGCGCTGTCTCGCTGATCACCGGTTCCTCGCACACGGTTCTGCACCGTGTTGCGGCGGGTCTTGCCGCGTGCCTGCCTAGAATGATGTGGAGCCCGCGGCGTGTTGGTCCGCGGGCGTTGTTGTTCAACCCGCCCATTCGCCCAGCGGCCCGGCACCCTCGGCCGCCGCGATCGGAGTGTTTTCAAGCATGTCCGCTGTCTCCTCGCAAACGACCAAGCCCGCGCTCCCCGCTGCGACCGGTATCCGCAATGTCGCGATCATCGCCCACGTCGACCACGGCAAGACGACGCTGGTCGACCAACTTCTCAAGCAGTCCGGCATGTTCCGCGCCGGCGAACTCGAGAAACTCGAGGGCGGGCAGCACGGCCTGATCATGGATTCCAACCCGCTCGAGCGTGAGCGCGGCATCACGATCCTTTCGAAGAACTGCGCGGTGACATTCCACTCGCCGGACGGGATCGACTATCGCATCAACATCATCGATACGCCCGGGCACGCGGACTTTGGAGGCGAGGTCGAGCGCGTGCTGCGGATGGCGGACGGGTGTCTGTTGCTGGTCGACAGTTTCGACGGCCCGATGCCGCAGACGAAGTTCGTGCTGGGCAAGGCGTTGGAGGCTGGCCTGAAGCCGGTGGTCGTGATAAACAAGGTGGATCGTCCCGATGGGCGTCCGCACGAGGTTCACAACGAGGTGTTTGATCTCCTGGTTGAACTCGGCGCGGACGACCACGCGCTTGACTTTCCGTGCATTTACGCCTCTGGGCGCGACGGCTGGGCTGCGGCGGAGTGGCCGATCCCCGAGGGGAAGGAACGCCCCAAGGATGTGCTGGCGGTGTTCGACGCGATCATCAAGCACGTGCCGGCGCCGGTGTGCGACGCCGAGGCGCCGCTGCAGGCGCTGGTGACAACGCTGGACTACAACGATTATGTCGGGCGAATCGGCATCGGGCGTGTGTTTGCGGGTCGGCTGAAGGCGGGGCAGCAAGTCGCGGTGCTGAAGCGCGACGGCAAGCGGGTCGACAGCCGCGTGCTGAAACTCCAGCAGTTCAGCGGGCTGCGCCGGGCCGAGGTTTCGGAGATCGTGGCGGGAGATCTGTGCGGCATGGTGGGGCTGACGAGCGTGGACATCGGCGACACCATCGCCGATCCGGAGAACGCCGTGGCGCTCCCGACCGTGAAGGTCGACGAGCCGACGATGACGATGCTGTTCCGCATCAACGACTCGCCGTTCGGAGGCGAGGATGGGAAATACGTCACCAGCCGCCAGATCAGGGAGCGGCTGGATCGAGAGTTGCAGACCAATGTCGCGATGCGCGTCGATCAGGGCAAGTCCGCGGACGAGTTCCTGGTGTCCGGGCGCGGCGTGCTGTCGCTTGGCATCCTCATCGAGACGATGCGCCGCGAGGGGTTCGAGCTTTCGGTCGGCAAGCCCGAGGTCATCATCAAAAAGGTCGACGGCGTGGACCACGAGCCGATCGAAGAACTTGTGATCGACGTGCCCAACGAGCACGTCGGCCCGGTGATGGAACTGGTCGGCGGACGGCGCGGCGAGATGGTCAAGATGGACCATCGCGGCTCGACGGTCAGCCACCTGGTGTTCCACATCCCGAGCCGAGCGCTCATCGGCCTCCGCTCGCGCATCCTGACGGCGACGCAAGGCCAGGCGATCATGCACCACAGCTTTCTGCGCTTCCTGCCGGTGTCGGGCGAGGTGCAGCACCGCATCCAGGGCGTGCTGATCTCGCTGGAGACCAACCCGGTGACGACGCACGCGTGCGAACTGATGGCCGAGCGCGGCATCCTGTTCGTGGAGCCGGGCGATCGGGTGTATGCCGGGCAGATCGTGGGCGAGCACAATCGCGACAACGACCTTGTGGTGAACATTACGCGCCTGAAGCACCTGACCAACATGCGTGCGACCAGCAAGGAAGCGACCGTGGTGCTCAAGGCGCCGCGCAAGTTGAGCCTGGAGGCGGCGATCGAGTACATCGAGGACGACGAACTGGTCGAGATCACGCCCAAGTCGATCCGCCTGCGCAAGAAAGTCCTCGACGAGGCCATGCGCAAGCGGATGGAACGCCAGGCCCGCGACAAGGCGGCGACGGACCTGCGGGACGAACTTTGAGAGCGAGCCCTCGGGGCCTGATGCAGGTCCGATGCGTTGTCTGCCACGGGACTTTGACCAGGACCATACTCGCGGAATCGTGAGGTTCGGAGTCCATAGGCGCGATATTGATCCGACGACGTAATTCCAGCCACCGCCGGGGCCGGGGTGGTGGGAGTCACCCTGGACCGGTTCTATCTGTAGCGTCTGTGACGAATTTCCTTGACCGATAATCCCCCCTCGCCGATATACCTCTCGGCCACAGGCACACGCCGGGGTTTACCCCAGGCTGGCATGGCCGGAGGAAGGACTCTTGGCGAAGATCAACGTTGGCGGCGGGAAGGGACACCCCAGGCTTCCGGGCTGGACGATCGTGGACCTGCGCGACAGCGCGGACCTGGTTCTGGATATCTCGTCGCAGCGCCTGCCGTTTGCAGATGGCTCGGTCGACGTGGTCTTCACGTCGCACACGCTCGAGCACATCCTGCCGCAGAAACTCGGCTTTGTCATGGACGAGTTCCGGCGCGTGCTCAAGCCCGGGCGTCGCACGGAGAACGGCTTTTCGGGCGGCATCCTGCGCATCGCGGTCCCCGACATCACGCTCGCCATCAAGGCCTATAGCGCCGGCGATCGCTCGTTCTTCGACAAATCCGAGGTCACGGTGCGCGACCGCGAGGCGCCGATCGGCGGCCTGCTCGCGTCGTGGTTCTATTCGATCTCGGCGGTCGGCAACGGGCATGTTCACTGCTTTGACGAGCCGTACATGACGTATTGGCTGAACAAGCACGGCTTCAACCAGGTCGCGCGGAGCAAGTTCCAGGCGAGCCTGCTCCCCGAACTGCGTACGGACGCGTTCGACCGCCATCCGCACGATTCGCTCTACATCGAGGCGTGGCACGACACGCTGTCGGGCGGAGGGCGCTCGTGAACAAGGCGCTTCGCACCATCGCGATCATCCCCGCGCGGGGAGGTTCCAAGGGCGTTCCGCGAAAGAACGCGAGGGATTTCCTGGGCAAGCCGCTGGTGGTTCACTCGATCGAGCACGCGCTGGCGGCCCGATCGATCGATTGCGTCTTTGTCTCGACGGACGACGCGGAGATTGCGAGGATCTCCGAGTCGGCGGGCGCGAGCGTCGTGCACAGGCCGCCGGCTCTGAGCGGCGACACGGCCAGTTCCGAATCGGCGTTGATCCACGCGGTGAACACGATCACGCCGCCGGGCGCGATGGCGCCGGAGACGATCGTGTTCCTGCAGGCGACCAGCCCGATCCGCGCCTGCGACGACGTCGAAAAGGCGGTCCAGCAGTTCAAGCGTGAGCGAGCCGACTCGCTCGTCTCCGTGTGCGCATCGCACGATTTCCACTGGGCGATCCGCGGCGGGAGCGGCGTGGCAATCGACTATGACCCGCTCAGGCGCCCGCGCCGCCAGGACCTTGAGCCGCGTTTCCGAGAGAATGGCTCGATCTATGTGATGCGTACCGGCGGGCTCCTCGAGCACGATTGCCGCCTGTTCGGCAAGATCGCTCTCTACGAGATGGACCAGGTGCGTTCGTTCCAGATCGATACACCCGAGGACTTTGAGATCTGCGAGGCGGTCGGCCGTGTGTTCGCCCGCAGCCACCCGAACTCGACCCTGCACCCCACGCATTCGTTGCCCGCGCGCCGGGCGGAGGCCTGAATCATGAAGACCCGTCTCCACAACCCCGGTTTTGTGATGCTCGGTGAACGCAAGGTCGGGCACGACCAGCCGGCGTACATCGCCGCCGAGATCGGCATCAACCACAACGGCGACGTGAACCTCGCCAAGAAGTTGATCGACGCGGCGTCGCTGGCCGGCTGCGACGCGGTGAAGTTCCAGAAGCGGACGCCCGAGTTGTGCGTGCCGCCGGCGATGCGCGACGTGATGCGCGAGACGCCCTGGGGCATGATGACGTACATGGAATACCGGCGGCGCATGGAATTCGGCGTCGACGCGTTTACCGCGATCGATCGCTATTGCGCCGAGAAGGGGATCGCGTGGTTTGCGTCGGCGTGGGACGTTCCGTCGATCGCGTTCCTGGAGCAGTTCAATTCGCCGTGCCTCAAGATCCCGTCGGCGTGCCTGACGGAGGATGAACTACTGATCCGCGCCCGCGCGACGGGGCGTCCGGTCGTGCTCTCAACGGGCATGTCGACGATCGAGCAGATCTGGCACGCCGTGAAGCTGCTGGACCCGACGAGGCTGGTGCTGCTGCATTGCACGAGCACGTATCCGTGCCCGCCCGCGGAACTGAACCTCTCCGCGATGTACACGCTGGCACGCGAGTTCAACGTGCCGATCGGGTACTCCGGACACGAGTCAGGCCTGCAGACGACGGTCGCGGCCGCCACGCTCGGCGCGTGCTTCATCGAGCGTCACCTGACGCTCGACCGCGCGATGTGGGGGAGCGATCACGCCGCCAGCGTCGAGCCCGGCGGATTCTCGCGCATGGTCCGCGACATCCGCGTCGTCGAGACGGCGATGGGCGACGGTGTGAAGCGTGTCTATGAGAGCGAAATCCCGGTGATGAAGCGCCTGCGGCGCGACGTCGCGTTCCAGAACGTGGCCAAGGCGGGCTGAACGAGATCGGTTCGCGGGGCGGGCCGCGCGGATTGCCGGCGGAGAGCATGATGTCGATCGGTTCCACCGCCAGCGCGAGCGCGAATGTGTCCGGCGCGGTCATTCAATTCGGGGCCGGCGAGCGCGAGGAGCTGCGCGCGCTGATCCGCGCCGCGAGCGTGGACGAGCGCCGTGCTGCGGATATAGCGGAAAAGCTGGCCCGCGCGTGGGTCGGGCCGCTCGCGGGTGATGCGGGCGCTGATCTGGCGTCGTGCGTGGTTCACAAGGCGGCGGGATTCAACGCGGGATTGCACGAGCATGTCCGCAAGGCGCTGCGGGCCCACGCGGGAGCGATGGCTTGGATCAAAGCGCGGGGCGTGCCCGCGGGCGCACGCGTGCGATTCGCGCTCGATGATCTTCAACTCGGCGAGTATCACGCGATCTCGCTGTGGGAGTCGCTGGGCGCGAAGGTCGAGATGGACGGCGAGCGCTCCGGCATGATCGCCGCGATGGCGGGCAAGCAGGCGTCGATCAGTGCCGCGCCCGGATTTCCGGTGTTTGAGATCGAACTTGGCGGCACGCCCCGCGCCCTGCCGAGGCATCGGATCGACGTGCTCTTCGTCGCGTCGATGGACAACTACCTCAACCCCATGATCCCTGTGATGGCGGAACTTGTCCGGCGTGGGCAGCGTGTGGGCGTTGTGCTTCCCGGTGAGTCCGGCGCGTGGTCGAACGCCAAGCGGATTCCCGCCGACGTGACGCGGCTCCGCTTTGTCGACCTGCTCGAATCCGATTTGGCAGAATCTGGCCTGCAAGAGCGAGCGCGAGTCGAGGAAGCATGGCAGGATCGAGAGCGCGACATCGCCAAGGCGCTTCGCGAGGGGCCGATCGACCTTTGGCTGCTCGCGCGTCAGGATCTGCGGCACATGGCGATGGAGTATCTCCCGAGGGCGCTGCAATTCTGGCGAGCGGGCGAGCGGGTGGTGCGCGACTACGGAGTGCGTGCGATTGTCGGCGCGCGGATGCGCCGGACCTGCGACGTCGCGCTCACGCTCGGAGCCCGAAGCGCCGGCGCCAGAGCCTCGATCCTCATCCACGGGCACATCACCGATGCACCGGAGCGTCGATTCGATGACGGGTCGTACGACCAGATCGACGCGATCGGCGCCTGGGGCGATGACCAGCGCCGCGTCATCCTGGCCAAGTCGGCGCCGGTGTCCACGCCCTGCGCGGCGATCGAGCCGGGTCGCGTGTATTCCGCGGGAAATCCCGCGTGGGACGAGCTGGCTCGGCGCGATCATTCCACCTCGCGGCGCCACGAAGCCCGGCGGAACATCGCGAGAGAGATTGGCCTGCCGCTCGATCGTCCGTGGCTGGTGTTGACGGCCCAAGAGACTTCGGCGCCGCAGTATCCCGCGATCCGTGATGCCGTGCTCGCCACGCGCGACGCGATGCTGATCGTCAAGACGCACCCACGAGAGGACGCGTCGGTGTACTCGGCACGGGACGAACAGGAGCGAGAGCGGATCCGCGTGGTATCCGGTTCATCGCCCGCGTTGCACGATCTCCTGCTCGCCGGCGACGCAACGATCACGTTTCACTCGACGACCAACCTCGAATCACTGCTGGTCGGCACGCCCGTGATCACCGCCGCGCTGGGTGAACTCCGCACGATCGATCGCCTGGTGTTCCTCGAGCGGTTCGGCCTGCCGCTGGCGACCAGCGAGCAGTCGTTACGGGACATCATTCACGCGGCGGCGACGGAGCCGATCGCGTTCCGCGAGTCGATGCGTCCGCGCGTGGTCGATGCGATCGAGGGCCTGCTGGCGAATCCGGGCGAAGCGACGCCGCGTTGCGCGGACCTGATCGCGCCATGGACGAGGAGCGAACGGGCGTGATCCGCTTCGAAAAGTCGCGATGCCCGTGCGTGATCACGACCGATTGAAGAGCGAGCGCAAGCGTTCTTTCAGCGTGACCTCAGAGAGGTCCTGGAGTTCACCGGCGTTGAGGAACACCCCGCCGCAGACGGTGCAGGCATCCATGTGGATGTGCGATTGTGTCGAGTCGGTGGTGGTGATGAGCGGGGACTTGTCGCGTGGGCAATGGAGTTCGCCGAGCGAGCCGGCGGCATTGGACTTGACGACGGCGCCGATGTCGAGTTTGTCCACGCCGTGCTTGCTGGTGAGGACCTTGTGGAGTTCGCGGGCGTCGAACCACATCCCACCACAGCCTGCGCAGCGGTCGATGGTGAAGTCGCCGATCGCGATCTTTTCCATGAGTCGAGCGTCGAAGGGGCAGCGGAGGCGTGAGTCGAGGTGTTCGTCCTTGACGGCGTGGTGTTTAGCCATGGCGAGGATGGTAGGAGAATGGCACGGGGTGGTCGGGTCGTGGTCGTGCGGGCCAGGTGTGGAGGTCGGCTTGTCGGGGTTCTGGTGCGTGGGGCGACGATGGGAGTGCCCATGGGGGCGGGGGCGCGTGCGGTCAGACTTCGACTCCCTCGAAGCGGATCCTGCCATCGTTGAGCCGGGCGAAGTAGCCTTCGACGGTATCGATGCCGGTGACGCGTCTGACGACAGCGGCGGCACGAACGAGGTCGGCGCGTTGAACGAGCTCGAGTCGTCGGTCTCGGAGGTCGAGGCGAGCGGAGTAGAAGGCGCAGGAGTCGTGGGCGATGAGCACCACGCGTTTGAGGCCGTGGACTTCGACGAGGAAGTGGAGTTCGTCGACGACACCCTGCTCTTCGAGGTGGGCCTGCGGGTGGCCGGCCAGGCACGCGGGTCCGCCGGGGAGGGCGACGCGGTCGTAGCGGGGGAGGCCGAGGCCCTGCTGGAGGAAATCGTCGAAGTGTTCACCGATTCGGCCGTCGGAGCAATAGATGGCGGCGGCGCGGATGCGAGATTGCTCGTAGGGGATGGTGCTCTCGTAGACCGAGGGCTCGGTGCGGTGGCGAGAGAGCGTCGTGACGACCTCGATCGGCGTGTGATCCTGCGTCTTGTTGGGCATGTCCTGTAGTTTAGCGAATCGGGCGGCCCGGCCGCGGGTGGTCCGACGGAAATCCGTGAACGACCCCCCCTTGGGTGGTCGATGTTTTAGGACGCGAGTGATGGGGGTTTGGTCCGGGGAGAGTTCAGCGGATGCACAACGTCGAAATCAAGGCCGAACTCCGCGACCTGCCTCTGGCACGTTCGATCTGTCACGCGCTGAAGGCGACAAAGATCGCGACGCTGGAGCAGACGGATACCTATTTCAAACTGGCGGCTGGGCGTCTGAAGAAGCGGGAGTGCGTGGGGGAGCCGACGGAGTTTGTATTTTATGATCGCGACAATCGGGCGCGTCCGCGGCTAAGCCACTTCACGATCTACTCGGAGAACGAGGCGTCGGAGCGGTTCGGGGCGACGCCGATGCCGGTATGGGTGGTGGTGAAGAAGACGCGCGAGTTGTGGATGCTGGGATCGGTGCGGATCCACCTGGACACGGTGGAGGACCTCGGCTCGTTCATCGAGTTTGAGGCGTTGGTCTCGCCGTCGAACAACGTGGCGCGTTGTCACGAGACGGTGGCGGCGCTGCGTGGATCATTCGCGCCAGCGATGGGCGAAACGATCGCGGTATCGTACAGCGACATGATCGCGGGACAGATCGAGTCGCAGGCCTCGCCCGAGGCGTGAACGGCGGTGACGTGCGGGGCGATCGGGGGCTACGGTTGTGCGCGAGCGGGCCTGTAGCTCAGCGGTAGAGCAGCGAACTCATAATTCGTAGTGCGCTGGTTCGAATCCAGCCGGGCCCATTGGCAGGACTGGCGGGTGGGTGTCCTCGGCGGTGGGTGGGACGACGCCCACGAGGCGATGCTCAAGGGACTCACAGGATCAACGGGGATTGCTACGAAGTGGCCCAGTGCCAGAATCGCGAGCGTCTCCGGGCGCCGGCGCGCCGGCCGGCGCATGACATCTGTCCGGCGATCCGTGATTGCATTTGGAAGCGAAGGCGACCTGCGGGCAACGGCGGGCATGTGATCAGGCGCGATCACGGCGTGCATCCAACCGATGGCGAGCCTGTGCTGGTCGGCGCCTCAAGCCACACAAAGACATCCGGCATTCAGAAATGGACCTGAACGTGGCGGAGAAGATATGCACAAATTGAGCGCGAATATCCGAGGAGAATTGACAGAATAAACGACACCTGTATCCTGAAGTCGTGAGTTCTGCTTGGAACTCTCCGACAACCCGGTCACGCAGGAGCCACCCATGGTTCTGAAGCAGTGCGATCCGTCGAGAACCACCTATGACGTTCTTCGCGAGCACGGCGTTTCGCGACGGGACTTCGTCAAGTTCTGCACGATGATGGCGGCGGCGATCGGCCTGCCCAGCACGGGAGTGGCGCAGGTCGTCAAGGCGATGGAGACCAAGCCTCGCCTGCCGGTGATCTGGCTGCACGGGCTCGAATGCACGTGCTGCAGCGAGTCGTTCATTCGCTCGTCGCACCCGATCGCGCAGGACGTGATCCTGAACATGATCTCGTTGGACTATGACGACACGCTGCAGGCGGCCGCGGGACATCACGCCGAGGACATCCGGCGCGACATCATCAAGAAGTACCCAGGGGGGTATGTGTTAGCGGTGGAGGGGAACGCGCCGACGAAGGACGGCGGGGTGTATTGCACGATCGGAGGCGAGACGTTCGAGTCGATTCTGAGGGAATCGGCGGCGAACGCGAAGGCGATCATCGCGTGGGGCTCGTGTGCGAGCAACGGGTGCGTGCAGGCCGCAAAGCCCAACCCGACGGGCGCGGTTCCGGTGCACAAGATCATCACGGACAAGCCGATCATCCGGGTGCCGGGCTGCCCGCCCATCGCGGAGGTGATGACGGGAGTGCTGGCGTACATCCTGACGTTTGATCGCCTGCCCGAACTGGATCGGATCGGTCGGCCGAAGATGTTCTACGAGCATCGACTGCACGACAAGTGCCAGCGCCGCCCGTTCTTTGATGCGGGGAAGTTTGTGGAGGAGTGGGACGACGAGGGCGCGCGGAAGGGCTGGTGCCTGTACAAGATGGGCTGCCGCGGGCCGACGACGTACAACTCGTGCTCGAACTTCAAGTGGAACTGCGGGGTGTCGTGGCCGGTCGGATCCGGGCACGGGTGCATCGGCTGCAGCGAGGAGAACTACTGGGACAACGGCCCGCTGTACGAGCGTCTGAGCGGTGTGCCGCTCCCGGGCGTGGAATCCACGCCGCAGCAGGTGGGGACGGCCGTGGCGCTCACCGTGGGCGCGGCGGTGGTGGCGCACGCGGGAGTCGCGGCGGTCAAACTTCGCAAGCCGGCATCGAACAACACGTCTGTGTCCTGAGATCGGAGGATTTTCATGGCCAGTACCCGAGTGGTCGTTGACCCCGTCACTCGCATCGAGGGACACCTGCGTGTCGAGGCTGTCGTCGGCGACGACGGCGTGATCAAGGAAGCGCTGTCCAGCGGGACGATGTGGCGCGGGATCGAACTCATTCTTCAAGGGCGCGACCCGCGCGAGGCGTGGGCGTTTACGGAGCGGATCTGCGGCGTGTGCACGACGGTGCATGCGCTTACGAGCGTGCGTGCGGTTGAAGACGCGATCGGTGTTCGGCCGCCCAAGAACGCTGACATCATCCGCAACATCATGTTCCTGACCCAGATGGTGCAGGACCACGTCGTTCACTTCTATCACCTGCACGCGCTGGATTGGGTGGATGTGGTGTCGGCGCTCAAGGCTGATCCGAAGGCGACGTCGGAACTGGCACAGAAAGTCAGCACGCACTGGCCCATGACCAGTCCGGGCTACTTTGGTGACATCAAGGCGACGCTTGAGAAGTTCGTGGCCTCAGGCCAGCTCGGCATCTTTGCCAACGCGTACTGGGGACACCCGGCGTACAAACTCCCGCCCGAAGCCAACCTCATGGCCGTGGCGCACTATCTCGAGGCGCTCAAGTGGCAGAAGGAGATCGTCAAGATCCACACGATCTTCGGAGGCAAGAACCCGCACCCGAATTATCTCGTGGGTGGCGTGCCGTGCTCGATCGATCCCGACGGCGACAACTGCATCAACATGGAGCGGTTCAACATGATCCGGCGTCTCATCGACGAGGCGATCCAGGTTGTTGAGCAGTTGTATATCCCTGATCTTCTGGCGATCGCATCGTTCTATCCGGAGTGGGCGGGGATCGGCGGCGGTCTGGGGAACTACCTGGCCTATGGCGATATCCCACAGGCGGGAGTGGATGCGCCGACGCAGTTCCGGATGCCGCGTGGCGTGATTCTGAACAAGAACCTGGCGGAGGTCCATCCGATTGATCCGAAGGACCCGCAGCAGATCCAGGAGTTTGTGCCGCACTCGTGGTACGAATACCCGGACGGGTCCGCGGGGTTGCATCCATTCGACGGCGTGACGAAGCCGCACTATGACGGTCCGCCTCCGCCGTTCAAGAATCTAGACGAGAACAAGACGTACTCATGGCTGAAGACGCCGCGTTGGAAGGGGCATGCGCTGGAGGTTGGTCCGCTGGCGCGCATGCTTGTCGGGTATGCGAGCGGAAGGGCGGAGTTCAAGGAAGTCGTCGACGGCGCGTTGAAGGCGTTGAATGTTCCGGCGACGGCGCTGTTCTCGACGCTCGGTCGGACGGCGGCTCGCGGCCTGGAAGCCCAGTTGTGCGCCCGCTGGCTCCGCGATGAGTTCAACGCGTTGCTGGCCAGCGTCAAGGGGGGGGACCGGAGCACGGCGAACACGACCAAGTGGGACCCCAAGACATGGCCGACGGACTGCAAGGGGTTTGGGTTTACCGAAGCGCCGCGTGGCGCGCTGGGGCACTGGATCCACATCAAGGACACCAAGATCGCCAACTATCAATGCGTGGTGCCGTCGACGTGGAACGCCTCTCCGCGAGACAAGGACGGGGTGCGTGGGGCGTATGAATCGGCGTTGATCGGGACGCCGATGGCCAATCCCGAGCAGCCGGTGGAGATCCTGCGGACGATCCACTCGTTCGACCCGTGCCTGGCGTGCGCGTCGCATGTGTTCGACGAGCAGGGGCGTGAACTGGCGGAAGTCGTCGTTCGGTAGGAGCGGCCCATGTCGCAAGTAGCCCGCGTGTATCCCGGCGAGAAGGACCAGCCCAAGAAACTGGTGTATGTGTGGCAACGCCCCGTGAGGCTGTTCCATTGGGCGACGGCCATCTGCATTTCGGTGCTGTTTCTCACGGGCCTCTACATCGCGTTTCCCGTGCTGACCACGCCGGGCGAGGCGTGGAACCAGTTCCTGATGGCGCGTGTGCGGCAGATCCACTTCTTTGCCGCGTACCTGTGGCTTGTGGCGTATCTGTTGCGATGTGTGTGGTTCTTCCTCGGGAACAAGTACGCCAGATCGGGAATGCCGAGGCCTTGGAGTTCCGCGTGGTGGCGTGAGTTCTTTGTCGAGTTGTTCTCGTACGCGTTTGTTCGCCGCGAGCGGTCGACACGACTTGGGCACAACGCGCTGGCGGGCGTGGCGTACACGATCTTTCCGATCGGGCTGGGGCTGGCCCAGATTCTGACGGGCTTTGCGCTGTACTCAGAGACCGATCCGTCGGGCCTGGCCGGGCGATTGACCGGCTGGATGATCCCGCTCCTGGGCGGTTCGTTCCGAGCGCACATGTGGCACCATCTGTTCGCGTGGGGCTTCCTGTGGTTTGTGATCGTGCACGTCTATATCGTCGTGTTCGACAGCATCCGCGACCGCAACAGCCTTGTTGAGTCCATGATCACCGGCTACAAGTCGCTGGAAGTAGACGCGACTGCGGTGGGGAAGCGGGATCAAGAAGGTGAGCACTGAGCCGCGGAATATCGGTGCGGCGCCGATCCTGGTCCTGGGGGTCGGGAATCAACTTCTCATGGACGACGGAGCGGGGCTCGAACTCCTGCGGCTGGTGGAATCGCAGCGAGCCGGGATTGAAAGCGTCGAGTTTGTCGATGGCGGGACGCAGGGGCTGGCGCTGCTCGGCGTTCTCGACGGGCGGTCACACGTTCTAATCCTCGACGCCATCTCACCGCGTGGCGATACGCCAGCGCCTGGGACTATTCACGACATCGATGCGAGCGTCACTCGCGCGACCAAGTCCACGTCGGCGCACGGGAGCAGCGTGAATGAGTTGCTCGGCGTGGCCCGGCTCATGGGGAGCATCCCGCCGGAGGTGCGCCTCGTCGGTATCGAGCCCGAAGTCGTGAGAACCGGGATCGGGCTTTCCGATGCGGTGAGGAAGGCGGTGCCGGAGGCGGCCCGCGTCGCGTGCGAGCGATTAGACATGATGGTGACAGCACGCTCGCAGAGCGGCACGGCGGCGCGTCAGCGTGGAAGTCGGTGCGGCATACCGGATTGAATCCGCGGTCCAGAGCGGCACGCGGTCGTGGTGGGCGTGGAGACATGCCTTTCGCGGGGGGCGAGGGCATGTTCCCTATGATGTCATGCGTGTGGTGCTCGCACTCTCCGCGGCGATTAGGGCGTCCAAGCCATGTCACTTCCAAAGCCATCTTCGGTCGATCAGTCGCGCGACGGGGCACGCGCAGCCGCCGGAGTCGAGATGCACGTCAGCGGGCAGGTGCAGGGGGTTGGATTCCGTCCGTTTGTCTATCGCATCGCGACCGGTCTTGGGCTGAGCGGCTCGGTCGGAAACGACGCGAGCGGCGTGGTGATCGAGTTATTCGGCGAGTCGTCGCGGATTGACGAGTTCGCGCGAGTCCTCGCCTGCGAGTGTCCGCCTCTGGCGCGGATAGACACGCTGGTACGGCGCGAGATCGAGAGAGAGGGCGCGCCGACCTCGTTCCTGATCGTGGAGAGCCAGCCCGCGGGCCGGCCCGATCGTGTCACGGTTGATTCGGCGACGTGTTCCGATTGTCTCCGCGAGATGTTCGACCCGGTCGAGCGTCGCCACGGGCACGCGCTTATCAACTGCACAAATTGCGGGCCGCGCTATACGATCGTCAACGACGTGCCGTACGACCGCGCGCTGACGACGATGTCGGTGTTTCCGATGTGCGAGCGATGTCGTGCGGAGTATGGGGACCCCATCGACCGGCGATTCCACGCGCAGCCGACGTGCTGTCCACGCTGCGGCCCCTCGCTGGAGTTCATCGATGGCGGAGGCGAATCGCGCGCGGATCCGATCGCCGCAGCGAGCGACGCGCTCGGGCGCGGGCAGATCGTTGCGATCAAGGGGCTGGGCGGGTATCACCTCGCCGTCGACGCGACGAGCGAGGCGGCGGTGGCGCGATTGCGAGCCAAGAAGCGTCGCGATCACAAGCCGCTGGCGTTGATGGCTGACTCGATCGAGACGGCGCGGTTGTTCGTCGCGTTGTCGCGCGAGGCAGAGGAACTGCTGACGAGCCCGGCCGCACCGATCGTGCTGGCGACGCGCCGAGATCAGGACGGTCTCGCGAGCGGCGTAGCGCCGGGGATGCACCGCCTCGGCGTCATGCTCCCGCACACGCCGATTCAGCACCTTCTGGCGCGGCGTGGGCACCGCGTGCTTGTGATGACCAGCGCGAACATGTCGGATGATCCGCTGATCACCGAGGATGACGACGCCCGCGAGCGGCTGAGCGTGATCGCGGATGCATTCCTGCTTCACGATCGGCGGATCGCGCGTGCTGTAGATGACTCGATCGTGCTCGACACGCCCCTTGGTCCTCTCCCGATGCGCCGGGCGCGAGGATTCGTGCCAACGCCTATCCATCTACCGGCGCCCGCGGGCCGTCCGGGGCTGTGCCTCGGCGGCGAGTTGAAGTCAACGGTCGCGATCGTCGACGACGACCATGCGGTGCTGAGCCAGCACATCGGCGATCTCAATCACACGCTCGCGTTCGAAAGATTCCGCGTTACGATCGAGGACCTGCTGCGCTTGTATCGCCTCTCGCCGGCGTGGATCTCGCGTGATGCACACCCTGGGTATCTCTCGCATCGCTACGCGGACGTACTCGCGAAGCGTTGGGGCGTACCGATCATCGATGTGCAGCACCACCATGCGCACATGGCGGCGGTGCTGGCCGAGCACGGGCGCAGCACACCGGCGGTGGGGCTCATCTGCGACGGCGTCGGCTATGGGTCGGACGGGGCAAGTTGGGGTGGCGAAATCCTCGTCGGAGATCTGGCCACCTTCACGAGGCGTGGGAGGATGCGCCCGCTCGCACTCCCCGGCGGCGATGTGGCCGCCAAGCAGACGGGGCGCTGCGCGATCTCCTGGATCCTCGACTCGCTCGGTGCCGAGGCCATCCATGGCGATCATGCGCGTCGCGTCATGCCCGTTGATGCGGAGCGGGAGGCGATCGGCGCGATGCTGGTCCGCGGCGTCAATTCCCCGGCGAGTTCAGGGCTCGGGAGGCTGTTTGATGCGGCCGCCTCGCTCCTCGGCGTGTGCGATTTCAATCATTACGAGGCGATGAGCGGGATGCGGCTGGAGGCGGTCGCGGCCGGTGCGCCGAGCGTCGGGGCAGCCCGGACCGGGGATTCAGACGGGTGGATCAACGAGCGTCCGCGCGGGAGCGCCGGCGACGATGCGGCGGCGTGCGTCCGGGATTGTGAAGGACTGCTCGAGATCGATCATCGCCCGCTCTGCCGCCGCCTGGTGCGTGGCATTGAGCGCGGCGAGCCTGTCGCGGTGCTGTCCCGTGCATTTCACGAGTCCATCGCGAGCATGCTCGCGTCTGCGGCGATCAGGGCCGCTCGCGGGGCATCACTTTCAAGCGTCGTGCTCAGCGGCGGTGTATTCTGCAATACGTTGCTGTCGTTTCTCGTGCAGCGGGAACTGTCGCGTGCGGGGCTCGAGGTGCTGCTGCATCGCCAGGTACCGGCGAATGATGGAGGGATCGCGCTCGGGCAGGCCGCGGTGGCGGCGGCGAGCGTGTGGCGGAAGAAGTCTGAGTAGGGCTGGACGGGTCAGGCACGCTGCGGCGTGCTCGAGCGAGCAGTCAGGAGGGCGAAGCATGTGTCTGGCACTTCCAGCGCGTATCGAAACGAAGGATGAGTTGCTGGCCTGGGTCGTGGTGGGCGAGGCGAGGATGCGGATCAGCCTGATCATGACGCCCGAGGCCGGCGTGGGCGATTGGGTGCTGGTGCACGCGGGCTTTGCGATCCGTCAGGTCGCGGAACACGACGCCCTCGAGACCTGGAAGATCATCGAAGAGGTCGAGTCCCGTGCCGGGGGCAGCCATGAGCGGGAGGTCGGGGCATGAACCCTCGCGAACTGATGCGGATGTATACGCGCGAACTGAACGACCTTGTCGCCGGCCGCGCCGCGCCACTCAACCTCATGGAAGTCTGCGGCACGCACACGGTGAACGCGTGCCGGAGCGGTGTTCACTCGCTCATGCCCGAGAACGTGCGTCTGATCAGCGGTCCTGGCTGCCCCGTATGCGTGACTGCCCAGCGCTACATCGACGCGTTGGTGGCACTCGGGCGGCGCGGCGACGTGACGATCCTGACGTATGGCGACATGATCCGCGTTGCGGGCGCCGGAGGATCTCTCGAGATCGTTCGCGGCGAGGGGGCCGACGTTCGTGTCGTCACCAGCACGCTGGAGGGGCTCGAGATCGCGCGGCGCGAGCCCAATCGCCAGTGCGTGTTCGCCGCGGTCGGGTTTGAGACGACGGCCCCTGCGACCGCCGCCGCGGTGCTCCAAGCCGCAAGTGAAGGCTTGCGAAACTTTTCGATTCTGCCGGCGCACAAACTCGTGCTCCCAGCGATGCGGACACTGCTCAATGATCCCGAGGTGAAGATCGACGGCTTTGTGTGCCCGGGTCACGTCAGCGTCATCATCGGCTCCGAGGCGTATCGCCCGATCGTGTCCGAGTATCACAAGCCCTGCGTCGTCACGGGATTTGAGGCGTTACAGATCATGCAGGGCGTGCTGCACCTGTCGCGTCAGATTGTTCGTGGCGAGACTCGACTCGAAAACCTGTACCCCGAGGCCGTCAGTGCCCATGGCAATGCTCACGCGGTAGCGCTCATCGACCGTGTTTTCGTGCCGGGGACGTCGGCGTGGCGAGCGCTGGGTGAGATGCCCGAGAGCGGGCTTGATGTTCGTGACGAGTTTGCCGCGTTCGACGCGTTCCGCAAGTTCGATATCCGGCTGGGCGAGGATCACGAGCCGCGAGGTTGCATCTGCGGCAAAGTCATCACAGGGCGTGCCGTTCCCGTCGAATGTCGCCTGTTCGGCACGGTGTGCACGCCGGTGTACGCCGTTGGTCCGTGCATGGTAAGTTCCGAGGGGACCTGCCAGGCGTGGTTCAAGTATCGGCGGCACGAGTCCCATCGTGTGGAGCGCGAGGCGAAGGAGGGCGTGCGATGAGTGTCACTTCACCTGCGAGTCTTCTGCGCAAGCGAGTCATGCTGGCGCATGGCGGCGGCGGTCAGCTTACGGATGATCTCATCAGTGAACTTGTCGCTCCGCGATTGTCCAACCCGTATCTCGACGCCCTTGACGACGCCGCGCGGATCCCGATGCACGGCGGCGAGATGCTTTTTACGACCGACAGTTACGTCGTCCATCCTCTTCAATTCCCGGGGGGCGACATCGGAAGGCTGGCGATCAGCGGAACGGTGAACGATCTGGCCGTGTGCGGCGCTATCCCGCAGTTCATATCACTCGGGCTCATTATCGAAGAAGGCCTAGAACTCCGTGTGCTCGAGGCGATTCTGGACTCGATCGCGGCAACGGCGTGCGAGGCGGGTGTCCGCGTCGTCACCGGGGATACGAAGGTCGTCGGCAAGGGTCAGGGCGACGGGCTATACATCAACACGGCCGGCGTCGGCGCGATGCGTCCTGGCGTGCGGCTCGGCCTCGCGCGGATCAAGGCCGGCGACGTGCTGATCGTCAGCGGGCCGATCGCCGAGCACGGCCTTGCGATCATGCTCAAGCGCGAGCAGGACGACATCGTGCGGAGTGAACTTTCCAGCGATGTCGCGCCACTCGGCGGCTTGATCGAATCGGTGCTGCGAGTCGGGGGCGAGAATGTTGTCTATATGCGCGATCCTACGCGCGGCGGGTTCGCCGGCGTCGCGTCTGATCTTGCATCTCGCACGGGGCTGCGCCTCACGATCGACGAGAACATGATCCCGATCCGCCCCGCGACACGGTACGCCGCCGAGATCCTCGGGCTCGATCCGCTCTCGGTCGCAAACGAGGGCAAGGTGATGCTGGTCGTTCGTCCGGACGCGATGAACGACGTACTTCGCTCGCTTCGAGAGCATCCGCTCGGCATGGACGCGGCGGCGGTGGGGCGGTTCGAGCGTCACGACGACGGCCTGTGCGAGATCGTCACCGATGTTGGAGGCCGCCGCATTATTCAGAAGCCTTATGGCGAGGAATTGCCGCGGATTTGCTGAAGCGAGCGAAACGAAAAACCCCTCGCGGAGCGAGGGGTTGTGAGGATTCACAGAACGATTACAGGGCGGCACGAAGCGGTTGGGTACGCGCGGATTCACGGATCGGCCACCGGAAGGCCGCCGTGTGCGGCGTGTGGATCAGTTCATGCTCATGCCGAGATTCTTGGCCAGGAAGGCCCATGTGTCGGCGAGTTCCTCGATGCGTTTGGCGGTGGGCTTGCCGGCGCCGTGCCCGGCGCGGACGTCGATGCGGATGAGCACGGGCGACGGGCCGGACTGGGTCGCCTGGAGCGCCGCGGCGAACTTGAAACTGTGGGCGGGAACGACGCGGTCGTCGTGGTCGCCGGTGGTGATAAGGGTGGGCGGCCACTTGGCGTCCTTGGTGCGGAGCGCGACGTGGTACGGGGAGTACTTGTAGACGGCGTCAAAGACGGCCTTGTCGGCCTCGGTGTCGCCGTAGTCGCTCTTCCACGCCCATCCGATGGTGAACTTCTGGAAGCGGAGCATGTCGAGGACGCCGACGGCCGGGAGGCACGCGCCCCAGAGGTCGGGGCGCTGGGTCACCATCGCGCCAACGAGCAGCCCGCCGTTGGAGCCGCCCTGGCAGGCGACTTTGCCCTTGCTGGTGTATTTCTGGGCGATGAGGTATTCGGCGGCGGAGATGAAGTCATCGAAGACGTTCTGCTTCTGGGTGAGGGTTCCGGCCTTGTGCCATTCTTCGCCGTACTCGCCGCCACCGCGGATGTTGGCAACGGCATAGACGCCGCCCATCTCGAGCCATGCAAGTGTGCCTGGGCTGAAGCCTGGGGTGAGCGGGATGTTGAAGCCGCCGTACCCGTAGAGCAGGGTGGGATTGTTGCCGTCGAGTTTGGTGTTCTTCTTGTGGACGATGAACATCGGGACCTTGGTGCCGTCCTTGGAGGTGTAGAACTCCTGCTTGACGGTGTAGTCCTCGGGGTTGAACTTGACGGCGGGCGCCTTCCAGAGTTTGCTCTCGCCGGACTTGACGTCGTAGTGGAAGATCTGTGGTGGGACGTTGTAGGTGGTGAATGAGTAGAAAGTCTCGGACTCATTGCGCTTGCCACCGAAGCCGCCGGCGGTGCCGATGCCTGGGAGTTTCACTTCGCGGACAAGTTTTCCGGCGATATCGAACTGTTTGACCTGGGTCTTGGCGTCCTTGAGGTAGTTGGCGAAGAAGCAATCGCCGACCATGCCACAGCCCTGAAGTGTCTCGGCGGCCTGTGGGATGAGTTCCTTCCAATTGGCGCGTGCGGGCTTGGTGAGATCGATGCAGATGACGCGGGAGCGGGGCGCGTCGAGGTTGGTGGAGAGGTAGGCGTTGGTGGCGTCATTGCCGACCCATTCATAACTGGCGTCGAAGTCGTTGAGGAGTTCGACGAAGCCGAATGAGGTGTTGCCCTGGGTTGCGACGAGATCGGCGCGCTTGGCGCGGAGTCCATTGATCACTTCCTCGGTCTTGGCCTTGTCGGCGCCGGCGTCGAGGGCGGCGACGGCGGCCTGGATCTGCGTTTCGATGACGCGGATCTGCTTGTCCTTGTCGGTCGGCGCGGCGGTCAGTGGATTTGACTTGAGGTCGCGGACATAGAGGCGGTTCTTGGGGTCGGTGCCCTGCGAGATGCTGAGGACAAGGAAGCGGCCGTCTTCGGAGACGCCGCCACCGATGCCCCATTCCTTCTGGTCGGGGCGTTCATAGATGAGGACGTCCTGAGCCTGGGGAGTGTTGACCTTGTGGAAGTAGAGTTTGGGGTAGTAGTTGACGGCGGTAAGTTCGGCGCCCTGCTTGGGCTCGTCGTATCGGCTGTAGAAGAAGCCGCTGCCGTCTTTCATCCAACTTGCGCCGGAGAACTTAACCCAGCGAATCTCGTCGGAGAGGTCCTTGCCGCTGGCGATTTCGCGGACTTTCCAGACGTTCCAGTCGGAACCCGCCTCGGCGATGCCGTAGGCCATGTACTTGCCGTCATCGGAGACGGCGGTGCCGGCGAGCGCGGCGGTGCCGTCGGCCTTGAGGGTGTTGGGGTCGAGAAGGACGCGGCCCTTGTCATCGAGTTTGTCGGTGACGTACAGGACGCCCTGGTTCTGGAGGCCGGAGTTGTAGGAGTAGAAGTACCTCCCGCCTTCCTTCCCGGGGGAGCCGAATTTTTCATAGTTCCAGAGTTCCTTGACTCGTGCCTCGATCGCGTCCCGCTGCGGGATCGCGGCCAGGTAGGGCATGGTGATCTTGTTTTGTGCCTCGATCCAGGCGCGGGTCTGGGCGGAGTCTGGATCCTCAAGCCAGCGATAGGGATCGGCGACGGGTGTGCCGTGGTAGTAGTCGACGAAATAGGTTTCGGCCTTGGGGTACGTGATGGCCTGCTGTGCCCAGGCGCTGGAGACCAGCGAGAGGCCGGCGGCGGCGATCACCCAACGTGAGGTTGCCATGCGATTCTCCTGTCCGGTGCGTGAAGTTGCTGATACTGGATACCGCGATCTTGGGGCTGGGTTGCCCCAGTAGTACGATTCGAACTATCGGGCGGAACCTGCAGGAATGCCCGCCCGCCGACAAGCGTAGGTCCTACGCGATCCCCGCCATGCGCCGAACGCTCGAGGGGGATTCTGCCTGCCCGGTCCGGGCCGAGAGGAGGGTTGTCTGGCTCAGGACCAGTGCCGATTCGATGTTGACCGGCGCCGCGTCGGGCTGGCCTGGCTCCAGGAGGCGAGAAATGGCGTCGGCGAGTGTGGAGGCGGCGTGGTCTGGCGGGGGCGAGCCGCGGCGCCTTGAGGCGGGGCGAGACTCGTCGAGTTTCTGCCCGGCCGGGTCGGTCCACTCGAAGCCGTCCTCAAAGATGCGGAGACGGCCGGCGTTCCCGATGACCGTGGTGCTGCGGTTGAAGCGGCCGGCCTGGTTGGAAAGAGCCAGGCACGCGGCACGTGAGTCGGGGAAGCGCATGTTGACCGTCAGGTCGCCGTGCAGGTCGCGGAGCGATTCGCCGGGAAGAGTGTGAAGCCCCGCGGCTTTGGGCCCGACGTACGCCGCGTCGATCGTCTCGGGCTCACCCATCAGCGCGACGACCAGATCCATGGCGGCGAAGAGGCGTGCGCCGAGCGAGCCCTCGGTGGGCGTGGCCCACGCCTCGTGAACCAGCAGTCGCGGCGGGATGAGCGACTGCACGATGTCGGTCGCGTTGCGATACGCCGCGGAAAAGCGGATCAGCGGCACAAGGCGGATGGAATCGGTGGGGCGTGCGGGGGGAGGCTCTTCGCCAGCAAGACCCGGGCCGCCGAGCGCGAGCGCCGAGGCGGGGATGGGCTCGAGCGAGGCGATGCGCACGCCGCGTTCACGGGCCGCGAGCAGCGCGCTGGTGTCGTCGTCTGTAGGGCTGGTGGCAAAGTCGCCGGGGTCGAGCATCCACACGATCGAGGCGCGGTCGGGGGAATCGTCCGCGTCGGGCGCGGGGAGTCGCGCTGTGGCGATCGCCAGACGCAGGTCGTCTATCGCGGGGCAGCCCAGTTCGCCGGCGATGGAGGTCGCTTGCCCGCGCGATGGCGAGCCGGCGGCGGCAAAGGAGAGGTTGGCGGCCTCCGCGACGGCGCGGGCGAGCGCGACCTGATCGGGGCGCAGCCAAGCAATGACGCGATGGGAGGTGGGCGTCGGCACGGCCGAGCATGGTACCGCGCGAGGTCTCGCGCGGGGTGGGGCTCTGCCGTATGATCAGGAACGGCGCGGCAGACGGCCGCGGGGGGCCCTTGGGTCCCCTGAGGAAAGTCCGAGCACGGCAGGACACGGTGGTGGGTAACGCCCACCCGCTCCGACGGTTGGGAGCGAGGGAAAGTGCCACAGAAAACACACCGCCGATGGCCCGAAAGGGCACAGGCAAGGGTGAAAAGGTGCGGTAAGAGCGCACCGCCCGCGTGGTGACACGCGGGGCAGGGCAGACCCCACCGCGTGCAAGGTCAAGCAGCCTCCGCTCCGTGGAAACACGGGGACGCCCGGTCCGGGCGGAAGGGGGCGGGTCGACTGCTTGAGCGGCGCGGCAACGCGTCGCCCAGAGAAATGGCCGTCGGGGTGCCGGGAAACCGGTGCTCGACAGAACTCGGCTTATCGCCGCGCTGGCCGTATCGCGGGCCTCGGATGAACTCCGGGGCCCGCGGCCTTTTTGGAGGTGCTTCGGGCCGCGACGCACACGATGAAGCTCGGCCCGAGTTCGGCGGGGTCCTCGACGGGCGAGGCGTAGACGTTGCCGTCGGAGTCCTCGGCGTCGGGGAGTTGGGCGTAGACGTCGACGCGGTCGAAGCCGGCCTCGAGCATCGCGTCGCGGAGCTCGGGGATCGACCACAGGCGCCAGTGATAGACGAAGGCGTCGCGGAGGTCCTGGACGAGTTCGGTCCCCTTGAAGACGCGGAAGTGCAGCGCGTTCTCGACTCGGGCGGTGAACGGGTCGGCCGAGCGCTGTTCCCAGGTGTACTTCACGCGCGTGGCGTCGGAGAGGATGTGCTCGCGCTGGGTGGTTCCCTCGCGGAAGGCGGACTCGCCGGCGTAGATATCGCAGACGAACACGCCGCCGGGGAGAAGGCGATTGCGCGAGCGGGCGAGGTAGCGGACGAGCGTGGCGCGGTCGTGAATCTCGCCGATCGAAAAATTGCCCACAAAGAGCACGTCGGCGCGGAGTTTGGCCAGCGGCACGGAAGTGAGCACGTTGGCCCGCAGGATGCGCACGCGTTTGGCGACCGAGAGGCGCGACGCTGCGTTCCGACCCTTGGCGATGTTGGCCTTCGCTCGCTCGAGCGGCGCGGGGTCGATATCGGCGGCGATGGCGCGAGCGCCGGGGATGGCGCGGGCCCAGGCGCGGGAGAGCGCGGCCGTGCCGCAGAAGTCTTCGGCGAGGATGCGCGGCGAGGCGGCGTGGATGCCGCGGAGGAGCTTCACCGCCAGATCGGGGTTCTGGACGCAGGATTCGTAGAGGGCAAAGGCCGTTGGCATGAGGCACTATGCGGGTGACGAAGTCATGAAGTCAGAGAAACAACAGTGAAATCAAGAAGATGTCGGGAAGGTCCTGCTGGTGCGATTACGCCATTCGGACCCACTTGATCAGCGTCTTGAAGTTTGGCGGTTTGCCGTACATCAGGACACCGATGCGGAAGATCTTGGCGGCGCCCCAGAGGACCGTGATCGAGGTGACCGCACCGATCAGCAGGGCGATGGGATGCTGCCAACTCGGGATCGGTTCGCTCCCGCCGAGGCGAAGCACCATGACGTAGGGGTTGAGGACCGGTATGAACGAGAGCGTGGTGGCCAAGGGCGAATTCGGCGCCCGCTGGATCACGAACCAGATCATCCATGGCAGGATCGTGATCATGATGACAGGTGTCATCAGCGTTTGAGCCTCGCGCAGTTCGTTGACCGCCGAGCCGATCGCGGCCATCAGGGCCGCCATAGTCACCGCAGCGCAGATGAAGTATCCGATCAGCAGAACGAAAGTCATCGGAGTTACGAGTTGCGTGAGGGCGAAGTAGATCAGGCTTGCTATGCCCACGCTTCCGTAGATCCCGATGATGAGCACGCCGACGGCCATGTGCCCCAGGATCTTGCCGGTCATGAGTTGCATGGGAGACACGGCCGAGAGCAGAATCTCCATCACGCGGCTGGATTTTTCCTCGACGACCGTGGTCATGAGGTATTGGCCTGTGGTCATCACGGAAACCATGAGCAGGATCATGAAGCCCATCGGGACGAGCATCTGAAGTTCACCAATGGATTTGCGCTCGCCGGACTTGGTGATGGTCACCGCGTCGATGTTGGGGCGAGCGAGCATGGAGCGAAGGAACTTGGAATCAAGTCCGGCGGCCTTGACCCTCGAGTCGCTCGCGATCCGCGCGTCCACGATCGCATCGCCGATCGACCGCTCGATCCCCTGCTGAATCTCGATGTCGAGTTTGGGCGCCACGAAGAGGTCGAACACGCCGAACTTCCCTTCGGCGTCCGGCTCAGTTGCGCCCTTGGGAATCACAGCGACCGCGAGGAGCGGATCGGCGTTGCCGGATTCTCCCTTGGCTTTGATCTCCGTCGTCCGGAGAATCTCCTTCAGTTTGTCCAGATCCTGGTCCGGAGCCCCGAGTTCGGCCCGCACTTCCGCGCTCGGGATCATCTGCTTGGTCTGCATATCCGCCATCGCCTTGGCCTGCGCGGCCTGATCGGGCGGAAGCTTGAATGTCTCGGTGGCCTTTTCTGCCGCCTTCTTGATCTGCTCCGCCTTCTCCTTGCTGCGGGCCGCCAGGTCTTCGGGCAGGCGCTTTACAGCCGCCTCTCCTACGAGTCCAGACTGATCGACGATCACGACGTGCCCCTGCACCCGCGGTCCCTCCATGTTCTTCAGGAGGAAGACCGCGAAGATCGCGATCCCGGTCATCAGCGGCGGGAGGAATACACCCAGCAGAAAGCCGCGGGTCCACACGACCGATACGAACTCGCGCCAGGCAACAGCAAACATGCGATTCATGGATTACTCCGAGGAGGCGGCGGCCAGTTCGTTGCGGAGATTCTCGCGGTCGGTATGCGCAGCACCGCTGCGCCCAAGAACCACGTCGATGAAGATATCTTCCAGTGTTGCCCGCTTGACCTCGACGCGACGGACCGGCATTGAGTCGATGATCGATCGCATCGCATGCGCTGGATCGACGGTCTCGCTGAAACGGACTTCGTGTGTGGTCTTGCCGGCGGGCTGCGACGAGATCACGCCGGGGATCGTGGCGAGACGATCGAGATCGGCCGGATCGGTCGGTTCGACGAGGATCGATCGCGGATCGAACTTGGCGAGGATCGACTGGAGCGAGCCGTCGAGCATCTTGTTGCCCTTGTGGATCATGAAGATCTGATCGCACAACTGCTCGGCCTCGAACATGGCGTGTGTGCTGAAGATCACGGTGCGTCCGGCCTTGTGCTGCTCGTCGATCAGTTCGCGGATCAGGCGTCGATTGACGGGATCTAGCCCGCTGAAGACTTCGTCGAGGATCAGCAGGTCGGGCTCGTGCATGACGGCGGAAATGAACTGCACCTTCTGCTGCATGCCCTTGGAGAGTTCTTCGCACTTCTTCTTGTACTCGTTGGGCAGGCCCATGCGTTCCAGCCACGAGCGGACCTTCTTGTCGGTGGAGGCCGCGTCGATGCCCTTGAGTTTGCCCATGTAGTTCAGGAACGCGCCGACCTTCATCTTGCGATAGACGCCGCGTTCTTCTGGGAGATAGCCGATACGGTCCTTGCTCTCGACCGCGGAGGGCCTGCCCAGCACACGGAGTTCTCCCGAATCCGGGAAAATGATCGACATGATCATGCGGATCGTGGTGGTCTTGCCCGCGCCGTTGGGCCCGATGAAGCCGCACAGGCTGCCCTGAGGGACGGAAAGATCGAGGTTGTTGACGGCGACCTTCGGGCCGAAGGTCTTGGTCAGGCCGCGGATTTCGATGGAGAGCAAAGTGTGGGTCCCCCGGGAGTGCGGACCTGGGATGATACCGATTGTGGGCGTGGAAGTTTCACGGATGCCGAGCGGATTTTGGCTGCTTATCGTTCGGTGCATGACGGCACTGGCGCAAGAGGCACTGGGAAAGATCGTGGCCAAGCTCGGCGAGTTCGAGCGGGAATACGCGGGCGTGTGCGCGAAACTGGAAGATCCGGCGGTCGTAACCGACCACAAAGCGGTGCGCCAGTATTCGATCCGCAGGGCGGGGCTCGAGCCACTGGTGGGGTCTTTTTGTGCGTACAAGGCGGCGCTGGCGGAAGTGAGAGAGTTGGAGGCGGCCAGGGGGTGCGGAGACGCGGAACTGGCCGCGATGGCGGCGGAGGAGTTGCCCGCCGCTCGGGCGAAGGTCGAGGCGTTGCTCGAGGACGTAACGTCGCGCCTCGTGACGGCGGACGACGGCAAGGTCGGATCTGTGATGATGGAAATCCGGGCGGGGACCGGCGGCGACGAGGCTGCGCTGTGGGCTCGAGACTTGCTCGAGATGTACCAGAAGTATGCGACGAAACGCGGGTGGAATTGGGAAGTTCTGGAACTGACGCCCGAGCCCGCTGTGGGCGGCGTGCGGAGCGCCACGGTCAATATTCGCGGCGAGGGCGTGTGGACCGAACTGAACTTTGAGGCTGGGGTCCACAGCGTCAAGCGCGTTCCCGCCACCGAGGCCCAGGGTCGCATTCACACCAGCACCGCCAGTGTCGCGACCCTCGCGGAGCCTGAGGACGTCGATGTGAAGATCGACTGGGCCAACGAGGTCGAGGAGTTTGCGACGCGGGCCCAGGGCCCTGGCGGGCAGAACGTCAACAAGGTCGAGACGGCATGGCAGATCCACCACAAGCCGACCGGCATCATCATCAAGATGATGGAGGCCAAGAGCCAGCAGCAGAACCGCGAGCGGGCCCGGCGACTTTTGATGGCCAAGTTGTACGAGGCAGAGCGGGCCAAGCAGGCCGCCGAACGCACCGCGGCGCGCAACAGCCAGATCGGCACCGGCGGGCGGAGCGAGAAGATCAGGACGTATCGATTCAAGGACGGGATCGTGGCGGACGAGCGTTTGCCGGGTGAATATGGCGTGCGCGAGGTGATGAACGGTGACCTCGATAAACTGATGAAGGACTTGATCGCGTATGAAACCGCGCGGCGCGTGGCGGCGTTGTGAGTCAGCGGCGGTGTGTGCGGTTCCAGGTTCCGTGGTGGGAGCCCGCGGTGATTTGCGTGAGCTAAATCAAGATCACGCACCACTCCCACACGAGATGCCACTGGGCGGTCACGAGAAGGGGAGCACGGGAGGGATGGGATCGGAGACTGCGCGATGATCGATCTGTCGGTCCACGTCGACGGCCTGCGCCTTGCCAATCCGTTCATCATCGCCAGCGGGCCGCCATCGACCAACGCCAATGTCATCGCTCGCGCGTTCGACGAGGGCTGGGGCGGCGTGGTGTGCAAGACGATCGTGCTCGATTCGACGAAGATCGTGAATGTCTCGCCGCGCTATGCGAGGTGGCGCGTCGGCGACGAGATCGTCGGCTGGGAGAACATCGAACTCATCAGCGACCGCCCGATCGAGACATGGGAGGAGGAATTCCGAACTCTGAAGATGCGATATCCCGGGCGAGCGCTGATCGCGTCGGTGATGGAGGAGTATCGCCGCCACGCGTGGCACGAGATCGTGGAGCGCGTGCAGCGAGCAGGCGCCGACGCGATCGAGTTGAACTTATCCTGTCCGCACGGTCTGCCCGAGCGACGCATGGGCTCGGCGATGGGACAGTCGCCGGAGTTGCTCCGCGAGGTCTGCGGCTGGGCGCGTGAGGTTGCGAGGGTGCCGGTCTGGGCGAAGATGACGCCGAACGTGACGAACATCGTGGACGTTGCCAGAGCGGCGGTGGAAGCAGGATGCCGCGGCATCTCTGCGATCAATACGGTCCTGAGCGTGATGGGTGTTGATTTGACCACGCTGCGCCCCGAGCCGACGGTCGAGGGTTATTCCACGTCCGGCGGATACTCCGGGCGAGCGGTGAAGCCCATAGCGCTGCGGATGGCGATGGAGATCGCACGGGAGATGGGCTCTCGCGCATCGCTCAGCGCGGTCGGCGGCATAGAGAGCGGGGACGACGCGGCCGAGTTCATACTCCTGGGCGCGTCAACCGTGCAGGTCTGCACGGGTGTGATGATCCACGGCTATGAACTTGTCAAGAAACTCGAGCGTGATCTGCGGGCGTTCATGGAACGTCACGCGTTCCGCTCGATCGAGGACTTTCGCGGTTACAGCCTGAGATACTTCACCAGCCACGCCGAACTGGTCGCGAAGAAGCACGGCGCCAAGTCCGGGCAAGATACCGCGTGGAGCGCAGAGCGGTTTATCGAGCAGGTAGACCGCGAATCAAAGTGACGGCGCACGCGATCGCCTTGCATTGAAAACGAGAGGCGAGAACCGATCGCACGGCCTCAAACGCCATCATCGACAAGCACAACATGGACCTTTCCAGGCCCGTGAACGCCGGTGACGAGAACGCCCTCGATGTCAGCGGTTTTGCTCGGCCCGCTTACCAGCAGCATCGCCGCAGGCGGTGAGGAAGCAAATGCACGTGCCGAAGAGGTCGGGCTTGCCCATAGATCGAGCAGGTCTGGAACCAACGCGCGCGACGACACCAGAATCACAACCTTGGGCGGCACGATCCAGGCGCAGCGCCGGCGCCCGTCGCTCGTCAGCAACACCGAGCCGGTTTCGGCGACGGCGGCCGTCGCGTCGATAATCGCAAGGTCGGCGTCGAACGCCCGCGTGCCGGGATCGGCCGCTGTTGTGACACCGAGTGCTCGGCATGCATCACCGGCAAGTGCGAGAAGCGTGCTATCGCCGATATCAACCAGCACCGCCCTCGGCGATTCGGCGTGAAGGATCATCTCCAGCGATTCACGCACCGAACCAAGCGACGTGCGTGAGGTCTTCATCCCTGCGCGATTGCCCGCCTCAATGAACCGGGCACGCATGTCGATGTCCGCGTTCGCGAGGCGAACAAGCGGTTCTTGAACATGCGGCGGACAGGCGAGCGTGTCGCCTGCACCTGAGTGTGCCAGCGCCGCCCGCACACGCGACATGATGAGTTCACGATCACTCATATCGCGCCCCCGTGCCCGCACGCGCCGCGGAGTCCGCCGGTCTGCCGCCCATCTGCGATCGCTCACCCCACCAAGCCCGGAAATCGATCTCGCCCGGACGCGGCGATGCACGGCACGACGTCCATGCTCCCAGCGGCCCTGGAAGCGGAAGGTCGACACCGTCCAGGCGAGACAGCACGAATCGCGCCAGGCCGGCCGCAAATCGATATCGAGCCGGCGACTGCATGATCCATCGCCACAGCTTCATCGCCGCCCGTTCCGGCGCCGGATTGAGGTGGCTGCGAGCAGCCTCTTCCCGCAATGCGATGAATTGCGCGGGCAGATCGATATGCACCGGGCAGGCGTGGAAGCACGCGCCGCACAGCGAACTGGCCGTCGCAAGATCAGGGTAGTTGTGCAGGCCGCGCAGGTGAGGCGTGATCGTCGCGCCGATCGGGCCCGAATACACCGATCCGTACGCGTGCCCGCCGCCGACGGCCTTGTACACCGGGCACGCGTTCAGGCACGCGCCGCATCGGATGCAGCGCAGAAGTTCGCGCGTCGGCTCGCGCAAGAGTTCGGTGCGCCCGTTATCGAGGAGGATGATGTGCAGTTCGCGCGGCCCATCCGCGTCCGGTCCGGCAACCGGAGTTGCGGTCCGCCTGGGGCCCGAGATGCACGTCGTGTAGATCGTGAGCGGCTGTGCTGTCGCGCTCCGCGCCAGCAGTTTGAGAAAGACCGGCAGGTGCTCCATCGATGGGATCAGTTTCTCGATGCCTACAACCGCGATGTGAACCGGAGGGAGCGAAACGGTCAGATCAGCGTTGCCCTCGTTGGTGCAGATGACGAGCGTGCCTGTGTCGGCGATGAGGAAGTTCCCGCCGCTGATGCCTAGGTCCGCACGCTCGAAGAGCCGTCGCATGTGCTCGCGTGCGATCATCGTGAGTTCACCGGGGTCCTCGGTGTAGCGCGAACCAAGATCGCGCACGAACGCGCGGGCCACCGACGCCCTGTTCTTGTGGATCATCGGCGTCACGATGTGTGACGGCGCGTCGCCGTCGAGTTGCACGATGAACTCGCCAAGATCGGTCTCGACCGTCTTGATTCCCGCGGCCTCGAGCGCGGGGAGCAGCCGCGTTTCCTCCGTCGCCATGGACTTGCTCTTCACGCAGACTTTCGCGTTGATTCTTCCGGCGATATCGAGGCAGATTCTGTTGGCTGCGTGTGCGTCCGCTGCCCAGTGAACTGTCGCGCCTGCTCGTGTCGCCGCCGCTTCGAATCGCTCGAGGTAGAGATCAAGGTGATCGAGCGTGTGTGACTTGATTGCGCCTGCGTGTTGTCGAAGGTCATCGTACCGCTCGCCAAAGGCCGCCCGACAGGCGTCAACGCGCCCCGTGTCTTTGGTCACCGTCGCGTGCCGAACGAACTGCTGCAGGCTGACGTCGCGTGCCGCGGCGGGCGCCCGCGACTCGATGCGGTGGGGGAGGGGCGGGAACAGCAGGCCCTCGTTCATGGCGACGGTTCCCTCGGCAAGAGTCCCAGTGATTCTGCGATGATCTCCGGCGCCGAGAGGATCCGCTGGCGCACGCCGCTTTTCCGGCACGCGCCGTCGATGTTCATGGCGCACCCCGCGTCGCTGCACACCAGCGAGTCGCTCCGTGTCGACACGACGTTGGCGACCTTGTTCTCGACCATCTTGCCCGAGATCGCTGGGTGCTTGACGCTGAACGCCCCGCCAAATCCGCAGCACTCATCGCGAGATGGAAGTGGGCGCAGTTCCAGCCCGTTGATCTGGGCGAGCAACTTCGCTGGTTCGTCCATGAGGCCGAGTTCACGCAGATGACACGCGGGGTGGATCGTCGCCGTGGACTCGTGCCGTGCGTTCAACGCCGCCAGGTCGACCCGCAGCACGCGCGAGAGAAACTCTACGAACTCATACGTCTTGGCCGCCAGCGCCTTGGCACGTGCGGCGTAGGTCTGGTCACCCTTCAACAACTCCGGCGCGTGTATCTTCACCATCGCGGCGCACGAGCCCGAAGGCGTGACGATCGCCTCGAACTGATCAAAGACGTCGATCATCCGGCGTGCCAGGATTGCCGCGTCTTCGTGGTGCCCCGTGTTGAACATCGGCTGCCCGCAGCAGGTCTGTGCCTCTGGGAAGTGCACCCGGCAGCCCAGGTGCTCCAGCACCAGCGTGGAGGCTACGCCGGCTCGCGGCGTGAACTGCTCGGTCAGACAGGTGATGAAAAGAGCGACATTCACGGGAATTCGATGGCCTCTGGTTCGCGTTGATGCGCAGAAGTGGTTACCGAGCGGCCGTGTGGCCACGAATGTGGAGTCTGGATTGGGATGACAATGCCCGATTTTGATTGAATATGCTTGAAATTGTTGGGATATCCCGTAACCTTGGCAAGCGGAAAGTGTCCGACTCGCACGATTCGCCGCGCCAACAGTTCGCCGGCGGTTGCGGGTTGGTGTTCTGTCTGGTTTGATGGGAAAGCAATGTCACGACAGCCATCAGAATACCGTCATGTTCGCCACCTGTGGGACGACGCCAAGGCCGGTGCAATGGACCCATTGGCCCGCTTGGTTTATCGCTCGAACATCCTCGGGAGCGATCAACGCATCACCAACACCGGCGGTGGAAACACCTCCTCGAAGATCCACGAGCGTGATCCGCTCACCGGCGAATCCGTCGACGTCTTGTGGGTGAAGGGGAGCGGCGGCGACCTTCGCACCGCCAACAAAGGCCTCTTCGCCTCGCTCTACATGACCAAACTGGAAGGGCTGCAGAGAGTCTGGGGCAATGCGGCAGCCCGCGGTCCGAAGACTCCGATCGAAGACGAGATGGTCGGCGCTTACTCGCACTGCACATTCAACCTGAATCCGCGTGCATCGTCGATCGACACGCCGCTCCACGCCTTTGTGCCGCGCCGCCATGTCGATCACATGCACCCCAACGCCGTGATCTCGATCGCGGCCTGCGCCCGCGGCGCGGAACTCACGCGCGAGGTCTTCGGCGACGAGGTGATTTGGACGCCATGGCAGCGCCCGGGCTTTGACCTTGGCCTGGTCCTCAAGAGCATCTGCGAGAAGCACCCCAAGGCCAAGGGCGTCATCCTCGGGCAGCACGGCCTGATCAACTGGGCCGACGACGACAAGGCCTGCTACGAACTGACGCTCGATCTCATCGAAAAGGCCGCCCGGTTCATCGAGGCCCGCGACAAGGGCGACAAGACCTTCGGCGGCATGCGCTGCACTCCCATGGCGGCGGAGAAGCGCGACGAACTGCTCGCCGAAGTCTTGCCTTGGCTCCGCGGAAAGATCTCCGCCGAGCGCCGCTTCATCGGCACCGTGCAGACCGACGACACGATCCTTCGCTTTGTGTGCAGCAACGACGCGCCGCGGCTTGCGATGCTCGGCACCTCGTGCCCCGATCACTTCCTGCGCACCAAGATCCGCCCGATGCTGGCCGACTGGCTCCCCGGCCAATCGATCGACCAGCTCAAGGCCGCCCTCGAAGCGGGCCTCGCGCAGTACCGCAAGGACTACGCCTCCTACTACGAGCGCTGCAAGCGCCCCGATTCGCCCGCGATGCGCGACCCCAACCCCACGGTCATCCTCATCCCCGGCGTCGGCATGATCGCCTGGGGCAAGAACAAGAGCGAATCGCGTGTGACGGCCGAGTTCTACAACTGCGCCGTCGAGGTCATGCGCGGTAGCGAAGCCATCGACCGCTACATCGCGCTCCCCGAGCAGGAGGCCTTCGACATCGAGTACTGGCTGCTCGAAGAGGCCAAGCTGAAGCGCATGCCCCCAGAGCCCGAGATGGGCCGCAAGGTTGCGCTGGTCGTCGGAGCGGGCAACGGCATCGGCAAGTCCGTGGCGCACCGCGTCGCCAAGGACGGTGCCCACGTCGTCTGCGCTGATCTCTCGCTCGTGGATGCCGAATCGACCGCCGCCGAACTCGTCAAACTCCACGGCGAGGGGATCGGCGTCGCGGGCTCGGGCGTTTCGTCCTGCGGCCCGGCCCTGGCGTCGCAGGTCGACATCACCAACCGCGCCAGCGTTCGCGCCATGCTCCGCCGCGCCCTCATGGCCTACGGCGGAATCGACATGCTCATCGTCACCGCCGGCATCTATGTCGCGCCCGACGCCGCCGGTTCAATCACCGACGAAGCGTGGAAGAAGACCTTCGACGTCAACGTTATGGGTTCCTACCTCATCGCAGACGAAGCGACCGCGCTGCTGCGCTCGCAGGGCCTGCGCGCCAGCATGGTCCTTACGACGAGCGTGAACGGCATGGTCTCCAAGCGTGGGAGTTTCGCCTACGACACGAGCAAGGCCGCGGCCAATCACCTGTCCCGTGAACTGTCGATCGAGCTCGCGCCGCTGGTGCGAGTCAACGCGGTGGCGCCGGCGACGGTCGTGGCCGGCTCGACGATGTTCCCGCGCGATCGCGTGATCGCGTCGCTCATCAAGTACAAGATTGCGTTCGACGAGAAGGCCGACACGGAAACGCTGCGTTCCAAACTGGCCGACTTCTATGCCCAGCGAACTCTGACCAAGACGCCGATCACCCCCGCCGATCAGGCCGAGGCGATCTGGTTCCTGGCCAGCGACCGCTCATCGAAGACAACTGGCCAGGTCTTCTGCGTCGACGGCGGTCTGATCGAGGCGTTCATGCGCTAGCACAGCCGCGGCCGCTCTGGTCGCGGTCGGAGACTCTGATTGGCGGCACGCGGGTCCATCGCAATCGATCTTGGCGCGGAATCGGGACGAGTCATGATCGGGGTTCTTCGTGCGGGCGAATTGTCGCTGCACGAAGCGCACCGCTTCCTCCACGCCCCCGCCCCCATGCCCGGCGCGCTCACATGGGATCTGCCCCTGCTCTGGCGTGAAATCCGCGAGGGCCTGAAACGCGCGGCCGCATGGGCGGCTTCGCATGACGTCGAGATTGCAAGCGTCGGCGTCGATACGTGGGGCGTCGACTTTACGCTGCTCAGCAAGCGAGGTGCGATGCTCGCCATGCCGCGCTGCTATCGGAATCCTGAGCACGCCGAAGGGCTGGCGATTCTCGATCAGAGGCTCGGGCTTGCCGGCATCTATGAGCGCACCGGCATCCGCTCGATGGCCTTGAACACCTCGTCCCAACTCGCCGGCTGGATCGCGCGCGATCCCTCGATCTTCCGGACCGCGGGACGCCTGCTCTTCATGCCCGATCTCTTCCACTGCATGCTCAGCGGCGTGGAGTGCACGGAGCAGTCCATCGCCTCGACTTCGCAATTGCTCGACGCACGCTCGCGCGACTGGTCGGGCGACATGCTGAGCGCCATCGGCCTCTCGCGCGACATCCTGCCCGCCATCGTCCAGCCCGGCACCGTGCTCGGGCCGCTCCTGCCCGAGATCGCAGGCCAGACCGGCCTGCCCGCCTCGACCAAAGTCATCACGCCCGCCGCCCACGACACCGCCAGCGCCGTCGTCGGAACGCCGCTCTCGGGGCCGCAATGCTGCTATCTGTCCAGCGGCACATGGTCGCTTTTGGGCCTGGAGCTCGACCACACCATCGTCACCGATGTAGCGCGCGCGGCGGAGTTCACGAACGAGCACGGCGTCTCCGGAACCACCCGCTTCCTCAAGAACGTCATCGGCCTGTGGCTTGTTCAGGAACTCAAGCGCGACCTGGCCCGCGGCGGCGTGGACATGAGTTATGAGCAACTTGCCGCCGACGCCGAGCGAGCCACGCCGTTCAGGTCGCGCGTGAACGTCGACGCGCCGCAATTCGCACTCGCTGGCGACATGGTTTCCAAGGTGCGGGCTCTTGCACGGAGCGCCGGCGATCCCGAACCGACAACGCCGGGAGAACTCGTTCGTTCGTGCCTTGAAGGGCTCGCGGCCGCGTACGCGCGAACCATCGATCAGATCGAGCGCATCACGGGGCAAACGATCGAGACGATTCATCTAGTTGGCGGCGGCGTGAAGAACACCCTCCTGAATCAAATGACCGCCGACGCGACAGGCCGCCGCGTGCTCGCCGGCCCCAGCGAGGCAACCGCGATGGGCAACGTCATGGTCCAGATGATGTCGGCAGGCGAAGTCTCGGGCCTCGCCCAGGCACGCGACGTCATCCGAAAATCGTGTCAGCCGACGGAGTACTCGCCCCGGCGCGAGGCGGGCTGGGGGCGTTTGATCGGACAAGTGCTGGAGACGACTCGATGAAAAAGCAGGTGGCTCCGCCTTCGGACTTGGTCGAACTCTCGCGAGCGCTGGGTGATCCTGACCTTGCGATTCTCAGCGAGGGCAACGTATCGTGCAGGGCCGATGGTGATGCGTGCTGGATCAAGGCCAGCGGCGCGTCGCTCGCCACGCTCAGCGAGACCGAGGTCGTCCGCGTGCGCAGCGAGCCCATTATGCGTTTGCTCGACGCCGCCTCCAACGACGAGAACATCGCGGAGTGTCTGCACAACGCCAAGATCGACGACGCCCGCCCGACCCGCGCATCCATCGAAGCGACTATGCATGCCGCCCTGCTCGAACTCGACGGCGTGTCGTGGGTCGGTCACACGCACCCCGCGGCGATCAACGCGATCACCTGCTCGCTGCGCTTCGGCGAACTGCTCGCGGGGCGTATATTCCCTGAGGAAGTCGTGGTGCTCGGGCCGGCGTCGCTTCTCATCGAGTACGCCGATCCCGGCGTACCGCTGGGCATCGCCGTTCGCGACGGCGCACGCGAGTATGTGAAGCGATACCGCCAGCCGCCGCGAGCGATCTACTTAAAGAACCACGGCTTTATCGCCGCCGGGTCGAGCGCCCGCGATGTGCTGAACATCACGCTGATGGCCGTCAAAAGCGCCAAGGTCCGTACCGCCGCCGCGATGCTGGGCGGCCTGAGTTTCATGAGCGACGAGGACGTTCGGCGCATGGGCGCCCGGGCCGATGTTGAGTATCGCAAAAAGATCATGGTCGAGCGGGAGATTTCCAAGTGAGCGCGCCGAGCAGATTCTCAGACGCGTGCGCCGAGTTCGCGGCCATGGGCGTCGACGCAGAGGTCGCACTTCGCGCCTTGTCAAAGTTTGCGATCTCCATCCATTGCTGGCAGGGTGACGACGTGCGCGGATTCGAGAACGCATGTGAAGCCATCGGCGGCGGGCTCGCGGTCACGGGCTCGTACCCCGGTGCTGCACGCACGCCAGACGAACTCCGCAAGGACGCCGCCAAGGCAATGAGCCTGATCCCCGGGCGACATCGCTTCAGCCTTCACGCGATCTACGCCGAGACCGATGGCAAGAAGGTCGATCGCGATGCCATCGCCCCCGTGCACTTTGCCCGCTGGATCTCATGGGCGCGCGAGATCGGCATCGCACTCGATTTCAACCCGACTTTCTTCGCGCACAAACTCGCGAGCGGCGGCATGACTCTCGCGCATGCCGACACCACGGTGCGCGACTTCTGGATTCATCACGCCAAGGCGTGCAGGCGTATCGGAGCTTGCTTCGGCCGCGAACTTGCCTCGCCCTGCATCACCAATGTCTGGATACCCGACGGCATGAAAGACTCGCCCGCGGATCGCTGGGGATCGAGAGAGCGGCTTGTCTCATCGCTCGACGCCGCATTCGCCGAGCCCCTCGACCGCGCGATCCACCGCGATTGCGTCGAACCCAAACTCTTCGGCATCGGAAGCGAGTCCTATGTCGTCGGTTCGCACGAGTTCTATCTTGGCTACGCATCGGCACGAAAGATCATGCTGTGCCTTGATGCGGGGCACTACCACCCCACCGAGGGAATCGCTGACAAGATTTCCGCAGCCCTCCCTTGGGTCGATGGCATCCTGCTTCATGTATCGCGCGGCGTGCGATGGGACAGCGACCACGTTGTCACACTCACGGACGACCTCCGCGAGATCGCCGTCGAAGGTGTCCGTGGCGGCGAGCGTGTTCGCTTCGGCCTCGATTACTTCGACGCAAGTATCAACCGTGTGGCGGCCTGGGCGATCGGCGCTCGCGCCCTCATCAAGGCGATCCTGATCGCATTGCTGTCTCCGCGTACCCGACTGATCGCCGCCGAGTCCGCCGGAGACCTTACGGAACGCCTGGCGCTTCAGGAATCGGCAAGGCTCCTGCCGTTCGGCGTGCTGTGGGAAGAGCATTGCCGTCGGTCCGGTGTCCCGGGCGAGGCCGCGTGGCTGGCCGAGGTGAGGCGCTACGAGCGCGACGAACTTTCGCGGCGAGGGTAAACTGCGACAGAACTGCAGGAGACCCCGTGCCCGACGCGCTCAGCCTTTCTCACGTCTCCAAGTCCTTCGGCGGGGTCTGCGCCCTGCGGGATGTGTCATTCGCTGTGCAAACCGCCGAGGTTCACGCGCTGGTCGGCGAGAACGGCGCGGGCAAATCGACGCTGATCAATATTGTGGCTGGCGCGGTACAGGCCGACGCAGGTGACCTGCGGGTCCGCGGTGATGCCGTTGTCAATCCGAGTCCGGCTACGATGCGATCACTCGGCATCGCCGTGATCCATCAGCACCCATCGCTGTTCCCGCACGTCTCGGTCGCGGAGAACATCGCGCTGGGCTGGGAAGCACGCCGTCCCGCGGCGCTCATTAATCATGCGGAGCGCCGTCGTCGAGCCAAGGACGTGCTGGAACGCATCGGCGCAAGAATTGAGCCGGAGACCGACGCCGGGCATCTCTCCTTCGCTCAGCAGCAGCTCGTCGAGATCGCCCGCACGCTCGCGAGCGACGCTTCGATCATCCTTTTCGACGAGCCGACGGCCGGCCTCGGCGTCGATGATGCGCAGCGGCTCTTCGACCTGATCCGCATGCTCAAGCAGCAGCACGCCGCCATCGTCTACATCTCGCACCGCCTGGAAGAGCTCCCCGCCATCGCCGACCGCATCAGCGTGCTTCGCGACGGCCTGCTTGTCGCGACTCGCGCCATGAACGAACTCTCCAGCGACGCAATCGTCTCGCTGATGGTGGGACGCGACTACGCCGAGCAATCGGTGAGAAGCGGGAAGGCCGGCGCGCTGGCCGATTTGAGTGTGGTCTCGAATTCAAGCACGCCCGTGACAACCGCCCAGGCGGCAAATGCACCCGGTCCGCCGAGCGCCGAAGGACCTCGTCCTGCCGCGCCCCTCCTGGAGTTGAAGAGCCTCACTTGCTCCGCCTCTGGCGTGCGCGACGTCTCTCTCTCGATGCGTGCGGGCGAGGTACTCGGTATCGCTGGTCTGGTTGGCTCTGGGCGCACTGAACTTGCGCGCACTATTACCGGCCACGACCGCGCCGACATGGGCGAACTGCTCATCGACGGCCGGCCGCGCACGCTCCGCTCGCCCCTCGACGCCGCCGCGCTGGGCATTGGCTACCTGCCCGAAGATCGCCGACGTGACGCCGTGATCGGCGAAATGACCGTCTCCGAAAACGTGAACGCCGCCACCATGTCGGGCCCGGGCCGCGCGCCATCGCTGCTCGGTCTTTCCGTTCAAGATCGCGAGTCCGCCGCCGCCACCGCTGCTATTAAGCGGTTCGACGTGCGCCCGCCCAGCGCCGCGGCACTCGTCAGTTCCCTCTCGGGCGGCAATCAACAGAAGGTCGCGATCGCGCAGCGAGCCGCCGCCCGCCCGCGCATCCTCATCCTCGATGAGCCGACGCAGGGTGTCGACGTCGCGGCCAAGGCCGAGATTCACCGCATCATCCGCGAGATGGCAGCGAGCGGCGCCGGCGTGCTCATGATCTCCTCTGATCTTGGCGAAGTGCTCTCGATGAGCGATCGAGTCGGCGTGATGCGGGGCGGACGCGTTGTCGCGATTCTCGATCGCGCGGAGGCAACGCCGGAGCACGTGATGTCGCTGGCGGTGGGGGGAGTGGCATGAGCTCCGCATGGGCCAGAACTGTCGCGTTGCTCGGCGCGATCGGCGTGCTGCTGGCTCTCCTGGCGTTCCGCGCGCCGAGCTTCTTCGATGCCGCAAACCTACTCTCGATCGTGGTCGGGGCCGCGCCGCTGCTCGTCGCCTCCCTCGGCGCCACGCTCGTTATCGTCACGCGTCAGATCGATGTTTCAATCGGCTCACAGTTCAGCCTATGCGCTGTCTGCGCGGGCATGATGGTCACGGGCGGCGTGCCCATCCCGGTCGCAATGCTCTCCGCGATCGTCCTCGGCGCCGCGCTCGGCCTTGCCAACGGCATGCTCGTCGCCGTCGTGAAACTCCCCGCCATCGTCGCCACGCTGGGCACCATGGTAATCTGGCGCGAACTCCTCCGCTGGTGGCGCGAGGGTGAGTTCGTTCATAATCTCCCGCCAGGATTTCAATGGTTCGGGCTCCCGCAGAGCATCGGGCAGGTCGTCGTCGTCGCCGCCGCCCTCGCGCTTTGGGGCGCGATGGCCTTGGCGGCTCGGCTCACGCATCCCGGGCGCGATGTGTTCCTCGTCGGCTCCAACCCCGAGGCCGCCCGGTTGCTCGGCCTCCGCCCGACGCGTGTTCTCGTCGGCGTCTTCGTGCTGAGCGGCGTGACGGCCGCGCTCGCCGCCGTCCTCGCGTCCGTGAGATTCGGCGATATTGACCCCGGCGCGGGCAGCGGCCTTGAACTCCGCGCGATCGCGGCGGCCGTCGTTGGCGGCGCCGCCGTCTCCGGCGGACGTGCCTCCATGCTCGGCATGCTCCTGGGTGTTGTGCTTCTCTCCATTATCGGCCCAGCCCTGGTCTTCCTCGGCATCCAGCCGCAGTGGGAGCGCGTCATCCAAGGGCTCATCATCCTCATCGCGGTCGGCGCCGATGCCTCGGCGCGGAGGAGCCGCGCATGAGCAACCAAACCGCCAAGACAGTCGCCAACTCGGCCGCACGAGCGTCCGACGCTCCGGCTCACCATCGCTCGGCGCCGCGGAGTGTGCTGCTCGCCTTCGCGCTGGCGGTCCTCGTCGCCTTCTTCGGACTAATCGGCACAAACTTCTTTACCACGCAAAACGCCCTGGAAATAGGGCGATTGTCCGTCGAACTCGGCCTGCTTGCCCTCGCTCTCACTCCCGTCATCATGACCGGTGGCATTGATCTTTCCGTCGGCTCGCTCATGGCTCTCTCCGCTGTCGTCATGGGCTTGCTCTGGCGCGACGCCGGCTGCCCGCTCTGGCTCGCCGCCTGCGCCGGCATCGCCACCGGCACGCTCGGCGGCTTCCTCAACGCCACGCTTATCACGCGCGTCAAGATCCCGCCGCTCATTGTCACCCTCGGTACGCTGTGGCTCTTCCGCGGCAGCGCCGAAGCGATCACCCGCGGCGTCGACACCGTCAGCGGCTTCCCCGAGTGGTTCCTTTCGATCGGACAGGGCTATCTCGGCGGAGTGCTACCGACTCAATTGCCGATCCTGATCGTCGCCGCGATTTTTTTCTGGCTGCTCGTTCATCGCGCGATCGCCGGCCGCACCTGGACCATGCTCGGCTTCTCCGAATCCGCGACACGTCACGCATGCGTGAATGTCGAGCGATCGCTCACGCTCGCCTACACCCTCAGCGGCCTGGCCGCCGGCGTCGCCTCCGTCGTCTACGTCGCCCACATCGGGCAGGCCAAAGCCGACGCGGGCAGCGGCTATGAACTCTCCGCCATCACCGCCGTCGTGCTCGGCGGTACCTCGATCGCCGGCGGGCGCGGCAGCATCGTCGGAACCCTCCTCGGCCTCTTCACCATCGCGGTGCTGCAGAACGGCGTGCGCCTGGCCGACGGCCCGGCGGAACTCGCCGGTGTGTTGACCGGCGGCGTGCTCCTGGCGAGCATCGCCGCGGATCGGTCTGGAAAGCAAGCGGATTCAGGCGCGCCCCCTCGCGCCAATGGCTCGGAGCTTGATATGCGAAACTCCCAACTGGCCGTGTTGTGCATCGTGATCCTCGTGGCCGCGGGTCTGGTTGCGGGCAGCAACTGGATGCTCGCCAAGTCCTTCCAAGGCTCGCACGATCGCCCCACGGACACGAGCAAAGCGACGCCCGCCGCGACGAATCGCGCCGCCGATGCGACTCCCGAACCTCCGCGCAAGCCGCTCACCATTGCGATGATGCCCAAAAGCAAGGGCAACGCCTACTTCATCGCTTGCCGAAAAGGCGCGGAAGAAGCGGCCAAAGAGCTCGGCATCGATCTGATCTGGGACGGTCCGACCGAGACCGACCCCGCCAAGCAGAGCGAGGTCGTTGATGCATGGATCACCCGCGGCGTCGATGTCATCGCCGTCTCCGTCGAGAATCGCGAGGCCCTCTCCGGCGTGCTCCGCAAGGCCCGCTCACGCGGAATTAAGGTCGTTACGTGGGATGCCGACGCAGAGCCCGACGCCCGCGACTTCTTCGTAAACCAGGCCACGCCGCAGGGCATCGGCTACACGCTCATGGATAACGCCGCTCGCGTCCTGAACAACAGTGGCCAGTTCGCAATCGTGACGGCATCGCTCACCGCCGCCAATCAGAACGAGTGGCGCAAGCACATCGAAGCCCGACTCAAGGACAAGTATCCCGACATCAAACTCGCGGGCGTGCAACCGTGTGACGATCAGCAGAGCAAGGCGTTCGAAGTCACGACGTCGATCCTCAACTCAAACCCCGATGTCAAGCTCATCATGGCCATCTGCTCGCCAGGGGTTCCCGGCGCCGCCGAGGCAGTCAAGCAACTCGGGAGAAAGGACGTCAAGGTCATCGGGCTCGGCCTGCCCAACGACAACAAGCGCTTCGTGAAGGAAGGTATCACCGACGGCGTCGTGCTCTGGAACACGATGGACCTCGGCTACCTCGCCGTCCACGCCGCCAGCGCGATAAGCCGCGGAGAACTCAAGCCCGGCCAGACCCAGATCAAGGCCGGAAAGCTCGGCACAAAGGACGTGGTGGGCGACAATGTCATGCTCGGCACTCCGTTCACGTTCGACAAGGGCAACATCGATCAGTTCGATTTCTGAGTGCATGAATGAACAGTGTGCCTTGGCGTGCCCATGGATTAAACATCTGCCGCGAGGAGCACTTCGTATTGATCGAACCTTGCTCGCCTCGCCGGTGATCACGGAAGAAATGGGGCGTGACGGCCGAGCGGGGCAGGGCGGGCGTTGAGAACGGCCGACAGGTGCGTGAATGACTCGCGCATGGTCCAATCGTCGCAGGAGTGAGATCGTGAAGAAGAAGAAGACGGCTCGAACTCTGGGAGCGAGTGCGACACGGAAGCCCGCCGGCGAACGAACCGGAGCGGCGCTGCAGCGGCAGAGTCGCGTTCAACGCGACATCCAGCGCGAGCGTGAGCGGAGGGAGGCGGCGTTCAGACTCTGGCACCGCACCGAGTCACGCAAGCGGCTCAGAGGAATCAAGCCTGGAATGGCGCAGCCTCCTCGGCCCATGCGAATTGCAGCCGAGGGGGATTCGTGGTTCGATTACCCGCCGCAGGGCTTTCCCGGGCTGGGAACAGGCGGAGTAATCCGTCACCTCCAGAAACTCTTACGGATCCCGATCCTGAACTACGCGCACGCCGGCGACGAGGCACGCCACATGTTGGGGGTCAAGCAGCGCACGCGGTTGATCGGGCTTCTGCGTGATCCAGAGATCTCACCCGATGTGCTCCTGTTCTCTGGCGGAGGCAACGACATCGTGGGGGACTCGATGGTTCTGTGGCTGCGCAGCCGGAAGCCGGGCCTGTCATGGCGAGACGCCGTTGATCGGACAAGGCTCGGTGCGATCCTTGGCGTGGTGATGTCAGCGTACGAGGAACTCGTTGAACTGATTCTCGAGTATTCGGATCGCTGTGTGCTCGTGCTTCACTCGTACTCCATTCCGTATCCGGACGGTCGGGGCGCATGCCTGTTCTTCGGGCCTTGGCTCAAGCCAGCGCTCCAGGCACGCGGCTGGACGGATCCGGACGAGGCGAGGCGGGTCGTCGGCGATTTGCTCAACACCTTCCGGGAGCGGCAGGAAAAACTCGCCGCGAGCAACCCGTCTCGCATTCGCATGGTCCAGACCCAGGCCCTTCTGGATCGGCACGATCAATGGGAGAACGAACTGCATCCCACGTCGAAGGGATTCCGAATCGTGGCCGAGCAGTTCCGCGCCGTAATTCTCAAAGGCTTCGGCTCTACCGCCGTGAACCGCCAGTCGTGATCGTGCGGCGTGATTCGAGCTCGGCGCATCGGCTGCACGCTTACAAACCGAGGAACGGCGAATTCGATGCGAAGACGCGGTACTTTCCGATCCTCCCGTTCGGACTGTCTTGGCGTGGCAGGCAGCGTACGCCGGATAGATCTGCGGGCTTGCCCAGGTCGATCACGATCGCGTGCGGGTGGCGTGGCTTGGCGTCCTGCCACTGAGTGTGCCAGAACGTCCCCGGATTTGAGTCGAGCACGTTGTCGGACGCGCCCTCCTCTGCGCCAAGTTCCTCGCTGTCGGCGTACACAACCGACCAGCCACCCCGCGGCAGCGGCTTGCCGTTGGCGTCGAGCACTTCCAGTTCCGCGAGCGTGGTGAACTCGTCGGGCTTGTTCGAATTCAGCGCCTCGACGCACACGTACCGCGCCTGCGTCGGGGCGAACCTGGCGACCTGCCATTCCTTGCCGCGCGGGAACTCGCCCTCGGCCAGAGGCTTGAGGCCGTCGAGTTTCAGCGTCTGCCCGGGCTTGCGATGGCCTGTGGGAGCGAGCGGATCGGGCTGGACCTGATCGAGGATCGGTGCTGCCAAGCCTTCAACGCTGGCATCAGCGGGGGAACCGATCGTGTCAAGCACGATGATTTCATTATCGCCTTTGCGCAGCCAGCACCCGGGGACGTAGAGCGTCTGCTGCGGGCCGATGTTCCAGTAGCGCCCGATGGCGTGCCCGTTGATCCACACCGCGCCGCGCGCCCATGTGCGCATGTCAAGAAAGGTATCGCCGATCTCGCTGAGTTCGAAGTTCCCGCGGTAGACAGCGGGAGCCGAGATCGCCGTTGAGGTTGGTGTGTATTCCAGTGCATTCACGCACGCCTCATCGAGCGGGAGCGAGTACATGTCCCAGCCGTGGAGTTCCGAGGCAGATCCGGACGAGATGAGTTCGACCTTGCTCGTGATGCCTTTGCGATCGTGGATCTGCCCGCCGTAGTTCACGCGGCCCATCGCCTCCACGAAGATATCGAGGCGTGCGGGCTTGTCGCGTGCCGGGATGGCGAGCGACGCTTTGTTGTAGCGACGGTCGAGCACGCCGACGAGCGTCCCGTCGATGCGCACCTGCGCGATGTCGTGCGGGTCGCGGACGACGAGTGTGCCCGCGGGCCCCGCGGGGAGCGTCGCGCGGTACAGGATGCAGCCGCCCGCTTGATCAAGCAGTTCCATCGTCCGAGGCTGATCGGAGTGAACGGGTGAAGGGAGATTGTCCCAGAGCGTCGCCGCGCTCTTCAACTGCACGCGGGGGAACGAGATGATCGGGTTCGCAGCCGGGGCATCGGGGAGCGATTCGCCCTGCTGGAGATGGGCCGAGAAGAGATCGCGGATCGCGTCGAATTTCGGCGTTCGACGCCCGGCCTCGTCGATGGGCGCGTCGTAGTCATAACTGGTGCTCTGCGGGCGGAAGGGCGGCGCGTTAGCGCCGGCGCTGTAGCCAAAGGACGTGCCGCCATGGACCATGTAGATGCTGAACGACTGGTTGTTCTCGAGCATGTATCGGAGGTCGCGCACGACACCTTCAACACTGCCGCGATGGTGGGGCGACCCCCATGAGTCGAACCAGCCGGGATAGAACTCGCCGCACATCAGCGGCCCTTCGGGACGGATCGCGCGGAGCGCCTTGAAGCAACCCTCGGGATCGCCGCCGAAGTTCACGACGCAGAAGATGTCCGGTCGCGTGTCGTTGGGAAGTTGCGAAGGTCCGTCGCAGGTGAAAAGCGGGACGGTGAAGCCGACGTGGCGGAGTTCATCGCGGAGCAGGCCGATGTACTCCTTGTCGTTGCCGTAGCTTCCGTATTCGTTCTCGACCTGGACCATGATGATCGGCCCGCCGTGGTCGATCTGGAGCGGCGCGAGTTGCTCGCCCACCTTGGAGACGTAGCGGTTGAGGGCGGTGAGATACGCGGGATCGCGCGTGCGGAGTTTCAGGTCAGGGTTCTTGAGTAGCCACCACGGAAATCCGCCGAACTCCCACTCGGCGCATGAATACGGGCCGGGGCGAAGGATGACCCACAGGCCGACTTCCTGGGCAATTCGACAGTATTCAGCGACGTCGGCCTGACCCGTGAAATCAAACTGCCCCTCGCGCGGCTCGTGCTGATTCCAGAAGAGGTATGCGCAGACGGAATTGCAGCCCATTGCGCGCGCCATCTGAAGACGATGCCGCCAATAGTCCCTCGGGATGCGTGCGGCGTGCATCTCGCCGGAGCGGATGAGGAAAGGCCTGCCGTCGAGCATGAAGTCAGTCGGGCCGATGGAGAAAGTGTGCGCGGGCGATTGAGTCTGCGATGGTGGGGGCGTCGCGGGCGACGCGCGCTGGGCGATCGCGCCGGCTCCGCCGATCATCGTGAGAAGGCTGGCGATCAGTGTCGATGACACGCGTTTCATGGGACCTCCATGGCGAACGCCGGGATGAGGTGGTGGGAACGAGTCGAAAACGGGACCGCGCAAGTCTCTCCGTAGCAAGCGCGACGCCTACTGGCGACGCCGGTAACGATCGAACAGCACGGCGCCGAGCAGGATCGCACCGCGCGCGACATACTGATAGAACGGCTGGATATTCTGGAGGTTCATCGCGTTCTGCACGATCCCCATGATGAGAACTCCAGCGATGACGAATTCGATGCGTCCCACGCCGCCGGTCAGCGAAACACCGCCGAGCACGCACGCCGAGATGACTTCCAATTCAAAGCCCTGCGAGGTCATGGGCTGCCCGCTGGTCATGCGCGAGGCGAGCACGACGCCGGCCAGCGCGGCGATGAGTCCCTGGAGCGCAAAGATGCCGATCTTCGTGCGATCGACCGGAACGCCCGCGAGGCGGGCCGCCTCTTCGTTGCCCCCGATCGCGAGCGTGTTCCGTCCAAAGACGGTGCGTGCGAGCAGGAACCCGAACGTGACGAAGCACGCGATGCAGATCCACACCGGAGTGGGGATGCGGAGGAACGCGGAGTTGCCCAGCAGGAAGAATGACTCCTGGCCGATGCCCAAGGCCTTGCCGTCCGAGGCGATGTAGGCCGCACCGCGAACGATCTGCATCGTCGCGAGCGTTGTGATGAGGGGGTTGATGCGGGCCTTGGCGACCACCACTCCGTTGAGGAGTCCCACCGCGGTGCCGGACGCGAGCGCCGCGGCGACACCGATCGTGACACTCCCGCTGGAGTGCATCACCGCCGCCGCAATGACGCCCGCGGCCGCAACAACCGAACCGACGGAGAGATCAAAGTTCCCGGAAGCCAGGCAGAAGAGCATGGTGCAACTCACCATGCCGACGGTAGAGACCGCGAGTACGAGCCCCTGCATGTTCTGGATCGTGAAGAAGTTCGGCACCAGCAGCGAGCAGGCAAGGAACAGGATTCCCAGAACGGCCAGCATCCCGGCCTGTTCCCAGAGCAGGGCGAGCGCGGATGGTGCGGCCGAACGAGGCGGGCGTGAAGTCATGTTGAGCACTCAAGACGAGGGCGGGAGAGCGAGGCGGAGCAGAGCCTCCTGGGTCGCGTTCGATCTGTCGAACTCACCAACGATGGCACCAAGCCGCATGACGAGAATCCTATCGGAGACGCCCAGCACCTCGGGGAGTTCGCTCGAGACCAGGAGGATACCGACGCCGCGCTCCGCCAGGGCGCGGATGATCGCGTAGATCTCGCTCTTGGCGCCGACGTCAATGCCGCGGGTCGGTTCATCGAGCATCAGCACGCGGACCTGCTCCGAAAGGAGGCGAGCAAGGATCGCCTTCTGCTGGTTGCCGCCAGAAAGATTGCGTATGGCCTGCGCCGGCGACGGCGTGCGCACCCCAAGGGCGCGAATCTGCTCGCAAGCGTTCCGACGCTCCCAGGAATCGCGGATGATGACGCCGCCGACCGCGCCGTGGCGACGAGCGATCAGGTTGATGTTCTCCTGCACAGAGAGAATGGGAACGATGCCGTCTTTCTTCCGGTCTTCGGTGCAGAGCAAGAGGCCCGCGCGGATGGCGTCCATCGGCGATCGCAGAGCGATCGCAGAGCCGTCAACGTGAACAGAGCCGCCGGTGGCGCGCTCAGCGCCGAACGCAAGTCGCAGAAGTTCAGACCTTCCCGCTCCGACCAGCCCGAAGACCCCGACGATTTCTCCGGCCCGAACCGTGAGCGATGCGGGCTCGGACAGCCCCAGTCCCTCGAGGCGATGGATCTTCAGCAACTCGGCGCCGGGCGAACGCGGCGAGTAGGCGTAAACGTCGCCGATATCGCGCCCAACCATGGAGCGGATAATGGCGTCGTGACCCACGCCGCCAAGTGATTGAAACGTCTGCACGAGCTTGCCGTCGCGGAGCACGGTGGCGCAATCGCAGACGCGGAAGACCTCTTCGAGGCGGTGGCTGACGTAGAGCACCGCGCAGCCGCGAGACTTCAAGCCCGCGATGACCCGGAAAAGGCGATCGGTCTCGCGGGCCGAGAGGCTGCTGGTCGGCTCATCAAACGCGAGCACGCGGGCGTCGCGGCTCAGTGCTTTGGCGATCTCGACCATCTGGCGCTGGGCGAGCGGCAGCTTGGCGACGCGTGTGCCGGGATCGATCGACTCGTCGAGCGTGCGCAGTAGTTCGGTCGCCCTGGCGTGCAGCGAGCGCCGGTCGACAACGCCAGCGCGAGCCGGGAGGTGACCGAGATAGATGTTCTCCGCGACCGAGAGCTCGGGTACGAGATTGAGTTCCTGGTAGATTACCGCCACGCCGGAGTTGATCGCGTCGGAAGGGCGTGCGAATGTTGTGATGCGGTCGTCGATCAAAAGGCCGCCCGTGTCGGGCTGGTACACGCCACTCAGCACCTTGAGAAGCGTTGACTTCCCGGCGCCGTTCTCGCCCAAGAGCGCATGCACGCTCCCGGCCCGCGCATCCAGCGAAACATCGTCCAGCGCCCGCACGCCCGGGAACGACTTGCTCACGTGCTCAAAGCGCAGGAGCGTCATGTACTGCGAGACCTCCGAGCAGGTGAGAGGCGTGAGCGGGCGAACGTCGCGCCGAGATGGCCGGGGTCCATCGCCAGCACCGTTGCGAAGTGCGATCGCGCGTCCGAAGTCTTGCCAAGGCCAGCGAGCGCCAGCCCGCGGAGGTACAACGCGTCGATGCGATTGCGCCGGTTCAGATCGTCGATGAACAGCAGCATGTTGGGAAGGCTGGTTGCGAAATAGTCGATGGTGGCAGGCGTCTTGAGTTGCTTCTGGGCCGATGACAGAAGTGCCTTGAAGGTCCGTGTCGCTTCAGCACGCCGTCCGAGCCTGGCCTGCGACATTCCCTTCCAGTACGTCATCTCCGAATACGTGCGGACCGCCATGCCCTGAAAGTCTGTGCCGGCATTCGCGGCCCGCTTCCAGGATTCTGCGGCTCCGCGCGTGTCGCCAGCCTCGTGCATCGCCAGACCGAGTGAATAGTCCAGGTGCGACCGAGCCGCGAGCAGGTGACGCGACTCGCCGAGATTTTCCGGCACACGAATGGCCGCCGCGAAGTGATCGCGAGCACGGGGCGCATCGCCAGCGTCCAGCGCGGCGTACCCCATCAGCACCTGCGACCATTCGTGCTGCGCGAGCACCGAGCCCTCCCCGCCCTCCCACGGATGGAAGCGACGCGACGCGAGCAATGCCGCGGCCTGCTCCGGCGAACCCGCGAGGTTGTTGAGCGTCGCCAGTTCGATCGAGAGATCATCACGCCGCTCGACAAGATCGAGATGCGCGCGCAAGATCTTGAGACGCGACGTGGGATCATTGCCTAGCCTCTTGCGGAGCTGATCCTGCTCATACAGCAGGCGAGCATCCCCTGGCGCTGCACGCCGGGCCGCGGCGTACGACCTCGCGGCTTTGCCCGCATCGGCGCGGATGTTGAAATAGGCGATGCCGAGATTGCGATGCACGATCGAGAAAGTCCTGCACCCGCGCCGTGACTTCTCCCAGGAGCGAATGGCCTCAGCGTAGCGGCGCTTGTCGTACAGCAGATTGCCGAGGTAATACGCGGCGCGATGATCGTCCGGCGCGGCCTTGAGCGCCGACTCCAATACCCGGAGTTCTTCAAGCCGCGAAGGGAAGCAGTAATCCGTCGGCGAGGCACGACCCTGTTTGAGCCAGCGTCGTTGCCCGCTCGTGTCTCCTTGCTGCTCGCAGAGCCACGCCCGCGTGTAGGCGAGCATCGGATGCTCCGAATCGACGCGATGCAGGAGCACCATCGCCTCGTCGAACAACCCTGCCTCCGCGAGATCAAACGCAAAGTCAAGATGCGCCTGCACGTTGGTGACAGGAAACCGCTCGATGGATGCGAATGGATCGACGTCAATCGCCTCGCGATCGACCGCATCGGCGTCGGCGTCACGCCCGACCCGACGCAGGATCGCCGACATTACGAGCCGCGCCTTGTTGTGCGTGCGATTCATGTCGAGAGACAGGCGAAGATGCACGAGAGCGCCGTCGTACCTCCCGGCCCGAGAGTCCAGGCAAGCGATCGCGTGAAACGCCGCGGAACGCCACGTGTAGTTCCATGTCGCCTTGTACAGCGCGTCGTACGCCTCGTCATCTCGCGAGAGCCAACGCAGGCACAGGCCGAGGTTGTAGTACGCCTCGCCGTCGTAGGGATTGGGATTGCGCCGCGTGAGCGATGCGATCGCGTCGTGGAAGTATGGCTCGGCCAGCGCGTGCTCGCCACGGCGCATGTGTGAGAGTCCCATCGCGTTGTTCGCGCGCCAATCGCAGGGGTCGCGGGAGAGGCACTCCCGCCAGTAGTGCTGTGGGTCGCGCGTCGCGTGGCGATATTGATCTAGATGCACGCCAGTCAGATACAACTCGTCGCCCGAACGAACCTGCGACGGTGGTGGGGCGGCCGTCGCGGGTGCGGGAGCGGCACGCTTCGACGGCGCGGCACGCACGCACGACACGATCTCGTTACCATCTCGATCGAGCACGCGTGCCCGAAGTTCTCCCGTGGGTAATTCAATCCCCTCGACGAATGGCGAGGCGGGCGCGAGGTCCGCACGACGCTCGAGAATCACGCGCCCGTTGCGCTCCAGCACAACACGCGCGGCCTCGAATCGCCGCGTAACCGCGACGCCGAGGCGTCCTTCTTCAAGATTGACAGCAGCGTCGAGATTCGCGTTCTTCGCCGGGCCTATGCGTTGAATCGGGTACCAAAACTGGCTGAACATGCGTGATTCAAACGGCATCAGCCACGAGAAATCCGGCTGATTGTCCGTGTAGACGCCCGCCATCAGTTCGATGTACGGCACGCCGTCGTCGGTCAATTCGCGGTCCCACGCGTGACCGAACGCGTGGTTGCCCCAGGTCCATTGCTTCTTGCCCGGCGCGATGCGTCGATCGGCGATCTGCACGATCCCAGCCTGGGCCTTGTGGTCATAGCCTCCGAGGAAGTCGCACTTGCTTCCCATCGCCATGTACGATGTCGGCACCGGGATATTCGCATACCACGTCAGATCGTCGGCGCGCCCGAGGGCGCCGAACGGATTGTCGCGCCAGCGAGCGCGCCCGCCGTAGTCCACGCCGTAGTACGAGCCCGAGCAGCGAGGGAACGTGCTCATGGCACGCCGCGCGTGGTCGGCGACATGCGCGACATCCGGCGGAAAAAACGACTGATACTGCTCGTGCACCGCGGTCGCGACATTGGCCCACCAGAGGAACGTCTGCGGGAGCGGCGTGCGGTTATAGATCTGCCCTCGGAGTTCAAGCGCGGCCCGCCCGGGGCGCAGGCACACGCCGTGCATTCCCTTCAGGCGGTTCATCGGCTCGTGCTCAGAGAGCCAGATCGTCTTCGAACCGTCGTCGCTCTCTTCGATCGAGCACTCCGTCGGCATGTACGTGGTCGGGCGATGATGCTGTGGCCAGTTGATTTCGATGCCGCCCGAGATCCACGGGCCGAGCAGGCCGACGAGCGCGGGCTTGATGACCTTCTGGTTGTAGATGAAGTCGTAGCCGTTCGATTGATCGCGTGCGATGTGGACCCGCCCGCCGATGTCGGGGAGCACCATGACATACACGTGCCCGTTGTCGATATGGACCGCTCGCCATGACTTGGCGACCGGTGAGTGCGACACGCGATCCGTCACGGGGAGCGGGTACACGCGCCCGCTGCTCCCCTGGTACACGCGCCGCTCGAGAAACATCGGATTGGGATCGGGCGGCGGAACCTCGTAGGTCGGAAGCGTGACCGCCTCTTCCCACGCGCGCACCGGCGCGCCGCCGCCCTGGCTCCCCTTCTCCCGCTTCATTCCTTCGTGATCCCCTGTTCCTTCAGCACCCGGCGGAAATTCGTGCGATCGATAAGGATGCCCGATGTCCGTGTGTCCATCGGCGGCGCCTTTCCTTCGGTGACCCAGCGGTAGACCATCTCCGCGGTCTCGTAGCCGTGACGCTTGGGCGTGAGCAGCACCGACGCGAAGAACCCGGTCGGCGTGGGCTTCTCAAACTCAACGATGCAGTCAGTGCCGTTGATGCCGATGCCAACTACGCTTTCGGCGTTCAGTCCGCGTCCTTCCATCGCACGGACCGCTCCCATCACCGCGCTGTCGTTCATGCCGCACACCAGCCACTTCTTCACGTCCGGCTTCTGCGTGAGCAGCACGTTGACCGCGTCGAACGAACCCGGCACATCGCTGGTCTTCTGCGCGGCCTTGAATATCCGATCGGCCGGGAAGCCCGCCGCAGTCAGTGCGGTCATCGCGCCGTCGGTACGCTCCTTCGCGGTGTCGAGTTCCTCGAACGTGACGACGCACGCCGCAGCCTCGCTCGGCGTCCATCCGCGCTTCTTGCACTCGTCGGCCAGGGCCTTGCCGACCGATTCGCCGATCGTGCGTGCCGAGATGCCCAGGTGCGCGACCTGGGCAATCGGCTTGCCATCAGCGCCGATCAACTGATCGTCGACAGACATGAACTTCAGGTTGTTGCGCCCCGCCGCGGCAACGATCGCCGGGCCCAGGCGCACGTCGGGCGTGCAGATGACAAACCCCTTCGCGCCGCCCGCCGCGAGATTGTCGATCGCGGCGAGCGTCTTCTCGCCGTCGGCCGCCCCGATCTTAATCAGGTCAAAGCCGTTCTTGGCGGCGGCCTCGTCGGCGAACCGCCATTCGAGTTGGAACCATGGTTCCTCGGGTTGCTTGACGATAAACCCGATTTTGACTTTCGCACTGCCCGAGGCGTCCGCCGGGGCCGGCGTCGGCGAGGAATTCGTGGGCGTGCCCTTCTCGCACGCCGCAATGCACACAGTCATCGCCGCGAGCACCGGAAACACCGCTCGCCGAGATAGAACGTGGTTCGAACGGATGTTGATCATGGAAAACTCATCACGCATGGATCGGGCAAGCCACCCGCGCTCGCTGCAGTCTACACCTGAGCAGGCCGCAGCGGCGACCCGCTCGGACTTATCGAAAAGCGACGCATACGGGAATGTACCTCACGATCGCCGCCGCCGCGCTTGGTTACTTGATCTCTGTGATCGCTTCCGCTTCCAGCCGAACCGGCCCGATGAGTCCCGACTCCAGCAGCATTGAATCCTTGGACCACAACCGCCAACTCGTAAACGTGAATCGCCCGCTGGTGCTGGGCTCCGCCGTCGACAGCCAGGCGGGCCAGCGTTTAAGCGTCCCGTCCGGGTTGCGATCGGAATCCTCCGGAAGTTGCTCGTCGCCGATCATGCGGTTCGGCCAGAGATTCGTCACGCGAATCTTGAGAGTATTCTCGCCCGCCTTCAGCACGTCGGTGATGTCGACGCGATAGGGCGATTTCCACAGCGTGCCAAGGTCGCGACCGTTGAGCGAAACTTCCGCGATCACCGCGACGTTCCCGAGGTTGAGACAGACTCGTTTCCCAGGGCCGATCAACTCCGGCGAAACGTTGAACACTTTGCGATATGTCGCCGTGCCAGAGAAGTACCGAGCGCCCGGATTCTCAAGCGTGCTCCACGACCTGAGTTCCGGCAGCGTGAGCATCTCGCGAGCGCCCCATCGCGGCGGGAATGTCAGTTCCCATTCCCCCGTGATATCCACCGCATTCGGAATCGTTGCGACGTTCACTTCACCGCTGCGACCAGAGCTCCATCGAACGCCGTAGCGTCCGGGGCTGCTCGCCTCAAGCAGCGTCCGCCCCCGCGCGTCGACCGTGAGACGTGCGGGCCTCGTTGGTGCAATCAAGAGGTGCAGTGTCTCGGGATCGGTCGCGCTGGCGGTGTGCGTCACACCATCCAGCGTGTATTCGACGCGAAGTGTCTTCACGACGTTGTACGCGGGGTCGTCCCCCTCGGCCAGCCGGCGCACCTTGAACTCATACTCACCACGATCGGCGAACTCCTGCACCTTGGCCTTCAGATCCCGAGTGCGGGTTGCATCGCCGGGTACGCCGTAGGTTGCCGAGCGAACAACAAGCGTGTGCACGACGTTTTCGATGCGGAGGACCTCCGGATCGGTCGCGCTGACGACCCGAGGCTTGCCATTGACCGTGTATTCAACGCGAAGCGTCTTGACCACGCCGTACGCCGGGTCGCCTTCGCGAGCAAGCGAGGCGACGCGGAAGGCGTGCGTGCCGCGTGCCGCGAGCGCTCGCACCTGAGCCGTGACGTCCTTGGTCCGTGCTTGATCGTTCAGTGGGCCCCAGGTCGCCTTCTGCACGTCAACCTTGGCCGACGTCACGACCGGCGCGCCGATCGCCTCGCCGTCGTGCGTGAACGCCACCACATGTTCCGCTGCGCCGGCGTCGCGACGGAACATGACGAACACCGATTCCGCCGGATCGAGCCAGAGGGGCACGAGTGTCTGTGTGCCGCTCGATTCATACATCGCGACCGGCCTGATCTCTCCTGTCTCGGCGTTCCAGAACTCCGGGCGTGCTCCCGTCACGCGGAACGCGCACGTTGCCGCCACCGGTCGCGACGAGATGTTGGCGACGAAATACAGTTCACCATCGCCCAACGTTCGATGGATGTATCGCAGGTCGGACGGATCATCACTCCCGCGAGCCTCAAAGTCCGGCGGCACGCCCATCGCCGCGAGCACCTGCTCGGCGCTCTGGCCGCGGATGACTTTGCCACGCCCAGCGGTGCGGTCGGCGCTTGCCTTGGCTTCTTCTTTGCCCCACAACTGGGCCGCCAGTTCGCGGACCTGATCATCGCACTTGGGATATCCCGACAGGCTCGGCGACTTGTCGGGCGCCTCGCCGATCACGGTCAGCCCCGCCTCCGCGAGTTCCTTCACCCGACGCAGCAGTTCCGGCGTCATTGTCTTGACAGCCGGCAGGACAAGCACGCGATAGCGCATCGCGTCCGACAAAACCAGTTCGCCGTTCTCGACCTTGCTGCGATGCAGAATCACCTCCGGCGGGCACGCGTCGAAGTTGTATCCGCCACGCACGGGCGGCGACGCATCCGCCATCGCGGTCGGCGGCACAAAGTGCTGCGGTGATCCCTCGGGGGCCAGGTAACAGATGTCCGCGACAAACCGGCCCTGCCGCAGCAAGTACTGGCAGCGTGACAGGTACTCGTGCCAAGGCCTGGTCTGCTCCCACCACGTCTGCGTCCGCTCATAGTGCAGTCCCCACGGGCCCATCGTCATGCCTGGTCGTCGATCGATCCATGGCTGCATCGCGTACCGGTGGAACACGAAGCGATTGATGCCCTCGGTGAACGCCCAATCGCCCATCGCCTTGATCGATCCCGGGTGATCGCGCCATCGCTCCTGATCGCTCGCCGTAAATGCTTCCGCGCCCAGGATCGGTTTGTTATACACGTGCGCCGCCGAGGCCATTACGGTGCAGGTGTCGGCAGCGCCGTACGCGCCGTGCGACCAGAATTCGCACATGGGCTCGTCGGCTGTTCCGGCGTATGCCATGTCGTCCGCCGGCTCGCCATAGGCCTCGATGGAGAGGCGGATGCCGTGCCTTCGCGCGAGTTCTTGCGTATGCCGCGCATAGTTCTCGACGATGAGATCTGACACGGTCATGCGCAGGTCCCACAGGAATCGCTCGGAAATCTCCAGCGAATCGACGACGCGCCCGCTCATGACCGGGAGCAGGATCAGCGGGTCATAGCCGCGAAGTCGTTTGAACTCCTCGCGCATCTTCTCCGTCCAGTTCTGCGTGCTCACTTCCCAACTATCGATGTGCGTACTGACGAGCGTCGGGCCGGCCAGCGTTCCAACATCCGCGACCAGGCGCCCCATCAGACCCGCAAACGCCGCCTCCGACCCATCCTTGCTCAACTTGTCGCATTCAAGCCCGCGACCACTCTCGCCCGCGGGGAGATTCACGGCGCCGGTCGACGTGTGCCCGAAGCGCATGATGACCCACTTGCCCGCCGGCGCTTCCCACGCGAGCGAGCCGTCTGCCCTCATCTTGCTCGAAACATCGACGATGCGCTCTCGCGCGATCGCGCCACTCGCCGCCGTCGCCGGCCACGTGCCTCCCGCGGGCACCGGGCCAGGCGTCGGCCCTGTGCCGTACAGCGCCTTGTCGACCAAGCCCTCGATCCGCAGCGGCTTTCCGCCCTTGGCTTCGTCGTCGGGCACGGGCACTGCCAGCACCGCGATCTCTCGATAGAAACCCGCCGCCGTCGCGGGCATCGCCAGCGTTCCCTTGAACGCGCCCGGCCCGTCGAACATCGTCTCGGACCACACCACCTTCTGCATCGACTGCTCAGGCTTGATCCACGGCCCGCCGCTCCCGCACCATCCGGCGTCGTCGTTCATATTGATCTGCAGGCCAAGACGAGCGGCTTCGACGCATGCGTGCTTGAACAACTCGCGCCACGCCGGGCTCGCGAACGCGATCGGCCCCACCGGCGAGCCCTGGTCGACCTCCATGATCAGTACGCCGCCGATTCCCACCCTCGCCATCGCCTCAAGGTCGAGCGTGATCCCTTCGCGCGTGATGTTGCCGTTGAGCCAGAACCAATACACCCACGGCCGAGCGTCGGCGGGGGGGGTCTTGAAGTCGGCCGCGAGCAGGCCGCCATCTCCCAGCCGCGGTGACACCTTCGCCTCGGTGTCGCGTGTCGCCAACGCACGCACGCTCTCGGATTGAGGGAGCACTCCTTGGCCGCTGACTGTGAACAAAGGAGTACCCAACACCGTGAGGTACGCCGCAATCCCGGAGAATCGTGTGTTGTTGAGCATGGCACTGCCCTTTCGACAGTGAAGAATCCGATCTCGGAAGGAGGCACCTTGACCACTCGAACGCCAGTTTAGCGGCGACGGGCTTAGCCCGTGGGTGCGAGTAATGTGCGCTGTGGCAACGGAATCGACATCGTGATGAGATCACCTCGAACGGGAACCCACGGACAGGGCGCCGCTGCCTGCGCATAGATCAGACGTCTGATCGCCGCGAGGTGCCATTGCTGGCATGTCCAGCGCGCGTTAACTCGAACGCACGCGTCGCAGCGAGGAGCCACATCTCCGCGCCGTCACCAAGCGGCAGAGGCCGATACCTGCTCCTGGGGTCATCGTGGAAGTCTGCATCGCTGGAACGGTGCGTTCTACCTCCGGACCACGCACGCGATGATTGGGCGAGGAGATCCGGCAGTGGCGGGCCAGTGTTTGCGCGTCGCATGGATCGAAAACCCCACCCGGCTGCGTGCTGCGTAGAAAAGACGTGCTCTCCATATTTATAACGTTGCATGTCCGGATCTGTGCAGATCGCGTGACATCACCGTGCGATAGTGCATATGGAGCATCGCCGAGTCGGGACTGTGACGGAGCGGATCCGTTGACTCACAAGGCGTGTGGTCAAACGTGGGTGTCGAGCGGTGCGGGAGTAGATGAAGCCGCGGTGACTCAGACACAGCGAGAAGAGAGACGAGTGAAAACACGCTAAAGACATGCACAAGGCGCGTGCTCATCGTCTGCAGTGACGGTCGCACACACTGGGAGCATAGAGCCCAGTTGAGTACCGAGGTGGAATGGGATCGATGCATCGAGGCCGGCATGCGCAGAGCGTGAGGGGCGAACGCCGGACGCCGTCGGGACATCGGGTCAAGTATTCACCCGGCAACATGACAAACCGCACACAGCGTGCAAGTAATATCAATCATGACATCATCGCACGATCTTCTCATTGAACCCGCGGCACCGGCCGACACTCATCATCAGGCCCTTCGGATGGGCGGTGAGGGCTTCGTGTCCCTCAGGAGTTATCCCCGGCTTGAAGACTCGGGCGGATGGAGGTCTGGCCATGCGTTTCACGATCAAGGCGCGACTGTGGACGGGATTTGGCTTGCTGGTTGCGATCACCACGGGGGTGTGCCTGGTGGCGAGGAGCGCGGGCGAGGCGGCCTCCCATGCGACCCGGCACATGACAGACTCGAACGCGGTTGAGTTGAACGCAGCAACGGATGCGCAGCACGTCATCGCCGGTTCCCAGGCGATCGCGGCAGAGTTCGTCCAGAAGCCGAATGACTCGATGGTTATCAAGTTTGACGCGGCGATGCAAGAGGGAGAGAAATGGCTCCAGGCCGCTGGCAAGGCGAGCGCATCTGATGAGCGCCGCGCCATGATGACGGGGTTGGTTTCGCACGTCCATGAGATTCAGGGTGTCTTCAAGGAGATGGTGGATCTCTGCGCCGCTCGTGGCTACACCGAGAAGGAGGGGGCCCAGGGCAAACTCCGTACAGCGGCCCACGGGATCGAGAAGATCGTCACGGACATGAATCTTCCCGAACTGAATGTCCTGCTGCTGAACTGCCGGCGCCACGAGAAGGACTACATGATGCGCGGCGATGACAAGTACATCGCGAGCATCGCCGAGCGGATCAAGGAATTCAGAGAGAAGATGGGCACGCTCGAACTCCCCGAGACGACGTTCGACGCGGCGAACAAGGCATGGGACGACTATCAGGCGGGTGTGGACGCGCTGGTGGCGAGCGATAAGGCGCTGGCGGCCAAGCACGCGGAGTTTGATGCGATGTTTGAGCGGGTCGACACGGACCTCGACAAGGTGTCGGAAGAAGCGGAGAAGGAGTTCCGGGCCGCGCGTGATACGGCGCTTGCCTCGCTGGAGCGTCAGTCGACGGTGATGATGATCGCGATGTTCGTCAGCGTTGCTGTCGGCGCGGTGATCGCGGTGTTCTCAGCTCGGTCGGTCACGGGGCCCCTGGCGCGTCTGCAGACCCAGTTCCAGCCCATCGCCAAGGGGGACCTGACGGCGCGTGTTGATGCGCACGATCGCGACGAACTGGGCGAGTTCGGGCAGAACGTCAACAACTTTGTCATAGCGGTCCATGACGGGATGTGCTCGGTCGCGGATTCGGCGCGCGAAGTGGCCTCGGCCGCGACCGAAATTTCCGCCAGCAGCGAGCAGATGGCGCGTGGCATGGACCAGCAGACCAGCCAAGTCACGCAGATCTCGACTGCGGTCGAAGAAATGTCGTCCTCGGTGGGGGATGTTGCCAGGCAGAGTTCTGATGTTTCCAAGGACGCCACGGAATCCGGGAAGCGGGCCGAAGATGGCGGCAAGGTCGTCGAACTCACGATCAGCGACATGCATGCGATCAGCGAATCGGTCACGTCGTCGGCCGAGATGGTAACGGAACTCGGCAAGCGGAGCGAGCAGATTGGGCAGATTATCGGCGTGATCAACGATATCGCGGACCAGACAAATCTGTTGGCGCTCAACGCGGCGATCGAGGCCGCCCGCGCCGGCGAGCACGGGCGAGGGTTCGCCGTCGTGGCGGACGAGGTCCGCAAACTGGCCGACCGAACCACCAAGGCCACCGACGAGATCGCGACGTCGATCAACACCATTCGCCAGCAGACGACGCAGACCGTGTCGCAGATCACGGGCGGCGCCGAACGCGTGAGCGAGGGTGTCCGTCGCGCCGGTGAGGCGGGCGAGTCGCTCCTCAGAATCATCGAGAGTTCAACACAAGTGTCGAGCAAGATCCAGACGATCGCCGCGGCGGCGGAGCAGCAGGGGGCGACGGCGATGGAGATCAGCCGCACGCTCACGTCGATGACCGCTATTGCGCGAGAATCGGCCGCGGGCGCCGGGCAGGCGGCGACGGCCGCATCGCAACTCTCGGCCAAGAGCGAGCAACTCAACGAACTCGTCGGGCGCTACAAAATCAACCACGCTATGGTCGCCAAGAGCAAGAGCGTCGCCGCGTAAGCCCTTCGCGTGCCACCGGTCGCTGGTCGCGCGAGATCGCTCCGCGGAAACTTGTCTCGGCACTCAGCGCCCTCCACTCGACCGCCCCCGGCTTTTCGGGGGCGGTTCTTGTGCGCCACCACGCCGACGCGGGCTCGCTTTCCCGGGACGCGCCGCGGCATGGTTCGTGACGCAACCGGGGAGCGCGCCTCACGCGGCGTTCCGAGTCGAGTCTGGGTCCGGGCAAGCCGCCCGGTCTGCTTGGGATGTCACGACACGATCGAGCCAGGCGAGATTTCCGCCGACGGGCTCAGGACCACCACGCGTCGTGGCGTGTCCGCCGCCGCGTCCTTGGGCACGTTGCTAGCCGCCAGGAGCATGCCGCGGGATTCTTCGCCCCGGATGACACGCGGCGCCAGGTTCGCCACGATCACGATCAGTTTCCCGACCATCGACTCGGCCGTGTAATCGGCACGGATTCCAGCGCAGATCTGTCGCGGAGTGCCGCTCCCATCGTCGAGCGTGAGTTTGAGCAGTTTGTCGGCCGATGGGTGATTGACCGCCGCCACCACCCGCGCAACGCGCAGGTCGAGTTTGGCGAATTCGTCGAAGGTGATAGTCGGCTTGGCGTCGGGCACCGCGGGGGTCGCGGGCTTGGACTCGGGCGCGGGCTGCGGGGCGTCGGCCATGGCAAGGTTCCTTCCAGTCACGCGGCTCATCCGCGGGGCAAGAGTGTACGCCGGACCGTCGTCAGAGAGCCGCGACCGACTCAGCCGCTCGATTGCTGGTTCGGAGTTTCGACTGGCGCCTGGGGTTTGATGTTCCCATCGCCCGGCGCCCCTCCATCCGCGGGCTTGGCCGCCGGCGCGAACGGTGATACGGGCCCTGGCTGAGTTCCATCCACCCGATACCACCCGCCGTTCTTGAAGACGATCGCCAGACTATCAAAGCCCAGCACATTCGACAGATCGTCGGGATCGGGATCGTCAAGCGGGAGGCCGTGATCCGCCGCCAGTTGCGCCGCCCACGAACGCTGCACGCCGTGGAGCAACCTCGCCTCCAAGCGTAGTTGCAGGATGACGGCGTCATCGCCGAGCACCGGCCCCGGATTGCCGTTGCACGTAGGGCACAATTTGTACTGCGCTTGGCGATCAATGACCGTGCGCACCACGCGGTCGTTCCGACACTCCGGGCACGGCCAGCGTCCGGCCTCCTTTTCGAGATACGCCAGCCCGCCCGGCTCGCCGATCGTGCTCAGCAACCTCTCGTGATCGAGGAGGACTTGCCGCACGCCGGGCTCGTTGAGGATCTGGCGTGCCGCGAGCCCATCGCCAGCCCGGACGAGCCCGACGACACACGCCGCGTTGTAGGCCGCCTCTGCGTTATAAGCCTCTTCGCCCAAGCGCAGCCACGAACGATTCGTGCCAGCCGCCTCCATCGCTCTCGCCAGTGCGGCGAACCAGCGTCGATCGGGCTCATTTGTCGAGAGTTCCGCGAGGAGCAGGCACGCTCCGGCGGCAACACGCCCGTCGGCCCTTGTGCGGTCAACCTCGATCGCGCCAGCCAGCATCCGCCGCGCCACCCGAACCGAGAGCGGCGTGCCCATAGCGGCAATGTCCTCGCCGGCGCGCAACAGCGATTCGGGATCACCCGGCGAGATCGACGAGAGCCTCGCGAGAATCTCATCGGTCAGCACCGCATCACCACGCCACGACGCCGGCGCGGAAATGCCCGTGACCTGCGACGATGGCGGGCCCGCGGTCACCGTGGGCTTCACCATTTCGGGCTTGGCCGCATCGGGCAAGGGTGGGTCGGCGGGCTGCGCGATCGCCATGCCGCACCACGCGACAAAGGCGGCCGATGCGATGATCCGATCGTGCTTCACCGCCCGCCCTCCAGCCGGATGATCCAGAGTTCAAGCATCGCACGCTCGCCGTCCCGCAACTGCGTCATCACATGTTCAGCCATGCGCCGTCGGGTCGACAATTCCTCGAGCACGCGTGTGATCTCGCCCGAACGAGCCGGACGCTCGCACGCGATCGAATACACCATAGTCTCGGCCAGCGTCACCTGATCCGCCGCGAATTTCTGCACGATCCCATTGGCGTTCTTGGCGCGAGCCACCGCACGGCGTTCGATCTGGTCCAGCCGCAACGGCTCACGCCCCGACGCCGTGAGCGAGCGAGCCAATCGATCCCATGCGGAGAGCGACTTCCGCAACGCGTCGATCGGCGCTCCCGCGGTCGCATCCGGCGGAAGACGATCCGTCGTCGCCGCGACCTGCCTCCCCGCGTAGGTCAATGCCAGCCGCTCTGTCAACGCGTCGATCGCACCGTCGTCCCCCTCGGAAGCCAGCAACTGAAGCAGCCTCTCCACCAGCGAACGACGCACCGCCGCTCGCCAAGAGGCGTCCCGCGTCGGCGGGAGTGAAGTGCCCGATATCAACTCTGCAAGATCGATCACCTCGCTGGCCTTGGGCAGCAGATACGCCTGCTCCAGCATGGCGTTCACGATCTGCGGCGTCTTCGCGAGGCGGCGCACCGCGGTGTCCGCCGCGCGACGGATTGACGACGAGTTGCCGCGGATCGCCTCGACAATCAGGACTTCCGCGTCCGCGGCGCCGATCGAATCACGCGTGGCCAACTCTCCCAGCAACCGAAGCCGCTCGGAGGGTTGTGCCTTGGCGGAGATATACCGTTCCGCCCATTCGCCGCCCGCATCGCCACTCAGCGCGCCCGCGTTCGCGCCCGGGGAGGTCAACAGATTCACCACGGTCGCCTCCGGCGCCTTGACGATCTCGGCGGGCTCGACATCCTCTCCCACCCAGATCCGAGCGGCCGCCTCGCTGAGACGCGACAGGATCACCGCTCGTGCCATGGACTCCGCAGGCGTCGCCGTCGAATCCGTGCTGTCGGCGTATTGCTTCGCGACGGTGATCCACGCCGCGATCAACTCGTCCTTGGGCTTGGCCTCCCCCGCGCCCCAGGCGGCCTCATACACCTCGCGGAGTCGATCACGTTGCGCCGGGTCGGCGTCCCTCGCCAGCACCATCGTGCGATCGACACCCGGAGCGCTGCTCTCGGCGATCACGCCTGTAATCAACGAGAGATCCTCGGGCGTGATGCGGGGATCGCCGAACCAGCCGATCACGCGGTGCCGAGCCGGGCTGTCCTCACGCCACGAAAGTTTCGCGATCAGCCGCTTCGCCACGCTCTCTGCCGCGGGGTTCAATGGCTCAGGGAAATCGATCAGGATCGACTCGACCGCGCCCGCGATCAATCGATCTCGAATGGCCTCGTCCGCGCCGGACACGACGTCAACCAGCCGGAGCCATGCCGCCCACGGATCATCGCCCGTCGCCGTCGGGCCGGCTATCGCTATCGCCTTCACCATCTCGCCCGAGATCCTCACGACCGCCCCCCGCGCGCCCAGGCCGAACGTGGCCCCGTCCGAGAGTCCGGCCGCGGCGACCTGCGTGCTGACCTCGCGAGCGATGACGCCGGGCAGATCGCTCTCACGCGACAGCCGCGCAAACATCCCGGCAGAGAACGCCCGCTTGTTGATCGACTTGGCGTTGAACGTGGAATCCGTCGTCGTGTTCAGCGCATCGACCACCTCGCCCGCGCGCGACGCATCACTTCCGGCGCGATACACGAACTCCACGATCCGATCCTGAGCCGCCAGCAGTTGGTCGGGCGCAAGTTGATCCCAGCACTCCGCGAGCCTCCCGAGTACGTCACCGAATCGCGATATCGCCGCTGACGCATCGACGTTGATCTCTTCGAGGCACGTGCCGAGTTGATGCACCAGCGCCGGCGCATCGCCCATCGGCGGTGCCGCGGGTCTGGCCGCCTCCTTCGATCTGGATGTGTTCTTTGCCTTGGCCGCCTGCTCGTCGGGTGTCGGAGAGGGGAAATACTCGACGCGTGGCGCGTCGGGGTTTGTCTGCTCGCTGATCGCACGGTCGTCCGCAACGCTCGGTGCTGTTGCATACGAGCGAACGATCGCAACAACCACGCCCGCCATCGTGAGCAGTGCCACCACCGCGATTCCCGCGATGATCACCGCGTGCTTGAGCGTTCGTGTCGCGGGGTCGATGTCCTCCGGGATCTCGCCCGGGCGAACAATCTCCTCCGGCCGTGGCTCAGACAGATCCGCGGGCCACGCGAGCCCACGCGGCGAGGGCTTCGTCGGCTCAGGCTGCGCCTTCGGCGGCGATGCAAACGCATCCATCAACTCGGCCAGTTCGACATTCTCCCGCTCCGCAAGCGCCGAGAATTCGCTCATTGCCTCGCGCGACATCCCGCCGTGCCGCGCCATGATCACCTGCAACTCCGCGAGAACCACGGGCGCGACGAGCCCGCGTGGCATCGACTGTGACTGGCACGGCCCTCCCCCGTTCGTCATGCCGCCCGATGATCCTGCAGCCAGCACATGCTCCGCCGTGCGCCGCTTCGACATCAGTTGTGCCGCGGCCGTATGCAGGATCATGCGGACTTCATCCGCCTCAGGTGTGGAGTTCTGCGGATGCGCCGCCACCTTCGCCAATTGCTCGTTCAGCGCCCGGAGCACCACCGTGTCTGCGTGAGCGAGTCTCTCGAGTCCGAGCACGGCGAACGCGTGCCCGGGCGCGGCCGCTTCGCCCAGAAACTTCACGAGCGATTCGACATGGCGAGAGTCGCTCATCTGTTCCCGCCTCCCGCGTTCGGATTCTGACCCGGGCCGCCCGCCGACGGCACCGTGGCGACGTCAAGCCGCACCGCGATCTCGCGGATCTTCTCGTTCCAGGGCTTCTCACCCCAGTCCGGATAGAGCACGCGATACTGCTCGCAGATCTGCCTCGCCTTCTCGGGCTCTGACGCCGCGATCAATCGCAGTGTTTCATAGCGTGCCTCAAACCAATCGCCCGTCCCGCTCGGCACGCCTCCCAGGATTCGCTGCCAGCACGCAAGCGGCAACGAGGAATCTCCCGCATGCTCGCTCAACCTCGCCAGGCGGCGCACGGCCGTGGCCGACGGCGTTCCGCTCTCAAACGCCTTGCGATCGAGCTTGATCGCTGCGTCACGCACCGCGATGTCCTTCGCCTCCTCAAAGACGATTGCCGCTGCTGCCGCCACGTCGTTGCATACGCCGAGCGTCACCGGCTGTTGGAACGCGGAATCACCAGCGATCAGTTGCTCCGCCACTGGAGTGCCGAACCGCACCACCGCGCGGGCGGCCTCAACCGAGCGAGGCGCGGCCTCCCACGCCTTCACCGCGTGCTTGTAGAGCAATCGCTCGGCGCTCTTGCGGAACTGGCCGGGACCGAGTTTCTCAAACGCCTCGACCGCCGCATCGACGTTCCCTTGCACCAGAGAGATCTGCAGCCGGCGGTACGCGATTTCCTCCGACGACCCGCTCCCTCCCAGCCCGAGTTCGTCCGATAGGTCGCTCCACTGCGCCAGCACCCGCTCGACCGTGTTTACCTCGGGCGGCGACGCTGACAATCCCACCTCCGCGATCTGTCTGACCAGCCGCAGCGCGATCGTCGGGAGATCCTTGTCCTTGGGCGACAGGCGGCACTGCACGATCAGCGGCGAGAGGGCCTCGGTCGAGATGTCCATGAATCTTCGCGTCAGCACGCGGTCGCCCGGCGCTCGCCGCTGCATCCTGAACAGGACAAACGCCGCCTGACGCCGCGCCGCCTCGAACATCGGCGACTCCGTCGGCGTCGCGAGCAGGATGTCCACGACCTTTGCATCAGGGATCAGCCCATCGCCCGCGCGACGAAGCAGCAGTCTGGCCGCATTGGGAGACGCGGGAAACGTCGTCAGGAACAGCGTAGCGACGCGATCTCGCTCGCTCACCAGCGACTTCTTCCCGTCCTCCACCGCGCGATCCAGCGACACGATCGCGTACCACAACGCCTCTTCTTTCAGTTTCGCATCCGTGGCCGTATTCCCGACATTCGCGAAGATCTCCGCAGAACGCGTCATGTCCCCCGCGTAGAACATCGCCAGCCCGCGGAGCATGGAGGCGCGCCCCACGTCCGTGCTATAGCGCGGCGCGTCCGACGCGAGCGTCGCGGCCGCGAACACGTCCGCTGCCTGGCGATACAGGTTCGCCACCGCATCGTCATTCACCGGATCGGTCGCGCCGGGGTCGATCTTCTTGTGCGCGTCGCGTGCTCGCTCATACGACTGCAAGCCGCGAACGTAGACGACGATGAACCCGTCCTGCCCGATCGGATTCGTTCCGTAGCGGTTGACGATGTCGAGAACGTCGGCGACGCGCCCTTGCGAAACCAGTTCCGCCAGAGCAATCTGCGACAGCGATTCGATCTGTATCCGCCCGGGCCTTACGCTGTCTCCCTGTGCCGATGCGGCGTCGAGCGCTAGCACAGCCAGGAGCCTCGCCTCCGACGGAGTGAGAAGTGATTGGTCTTTCTTGCGATCAGCCGCGCGCCGTTTCAGCAGCAGTTCAAGATCGGACCACCGTTTCGCGCCAGCCAGGACCACCATGCGACGTGAAAGCAGTTCTGCCCGCAGCGCCGGGGAGATCCCGTCGGTGTCATCAACCAAGTCAAGCCACCGGAGCGCTTCCACGTCGTTGTCGCGCAGCGAGGCGCACATCGCAACGCCCACCGCCGCCCTTGCAACATGCTCGTATTTCAGAAGTGCCTTGGGGACCCGATCGAATTCGGGGATCTTTCCCCCGCCGGAGTTGAGCAGCCAGCCGAAATCCTGCATGGCCCGCATCGCGGTGCCCTTGTTGTTCGTGAGCATCGCGCCGTAATACCCGCACCAGCCCGCGTAATACTGCGCCAGCGACCGCGCCCTGCGTGCATCCGCCAATTGCGCCTTGGTCTCCTCCAGTTCGTCCTGACGCGAGCCGGCTTCCTTCCGTTCCAGAAGTTCGATCCGATGACCCACCCGCGTCGCGATCTCCTGGAACTGCGGCGTGATCTGCCGCAACAGCCGGTCAGCCTCCTGTAATTGAGCCTCTCCCACGATCCGCACGCGGAATCGCTCGATCAGGTCTTCGGCCCGAAGGTACGACGCCTTCGCAAAGTCGATGCGCAACTCGAACACCGAAGACTCCGGCATCGATTCCAGCAGCACTCGCGCCGCGTCCTCGATCACACGTCGCTCGTCCGGCGTCTTGGCCTGCGACAACTGCCGCACGTACACCCGTCCGAGCCTCTCCGCGATCTCGTTTCGCGACTCGCCCGCCGCGGTCGCAAGCCGCCCGCGCAACTGCGCCGCCAGCAGGTTCGACAGATCACGACTCTCGAGGTATCCCTCCAGCGCGTCATCTCCCGCCGGAGGCGACGCTTCCGAGCGGCTCACGGGGTTCATCCAGGCCACCGCACAGGACAACAACGCAAGGAGCGCCCGCCGCGATGTCGTGCCCGCTCGCGTCATGGCTTGCCCCCGGAGTCTCTGCTCCCCGCCGGACCAGCCACGCTCGAACTACCTCGAGCCGGCCAGTCGCGCACGCCCGGCCAGTCCAGCGCCTGATGCGAAGGGTAATCGCGCAGGAGTTCAGCGCGAATCACGTCCGCTCCATCCCGATCTCCAAGTTCAAGAAGCGCGCGCGATGATTCCGCCAGCGCAATCCCCGCCAGATACGGCGAGTCCGTGGCGAACCTCGCGGGAACATGCAGCAGGTGCAGAACGCCGCGCCGACGCACCTCAGGATCGACCTCCCTTAGCATCGACCGCCCCAACGCAATCCGCACCCATGCCTCCAGCCACGCAGGAGGCGAACCTTCGAGCCGCTTCAGCAGATCTCGCCGTGCCGCTTCCCGCGCGTTCACTTCCCCCGCACGAGCGATCACGATCTCCGATACCAGTTTCGGCCCATCGAGCTTCAGTTCAAGCCCGCCGACATCAACCGGCGAGCCATCAACCTCGAACTTCGCCGCGGCACGATACAAGCGCTCATACGCCGCGGACCGACGCTCCTCGTGTGCGTGCGCCTTGTCCGCCGATCGCACCCACGCCTGCACCGAGGGCACATTGATCCAGATTGGCGGGAGCGTCGAGAGCAATCCAGACACCGCATCGATCGACAGCGTCGGCCAGCGATCCGCCAGCACCGCCCGCCGCGAAGCGAGGTCACCTGCAAAGCTCGACGGAAGCGGCTCCGACTCGTTCCCGCAGTCATACCAGGCCAGCCACGCTTCAAGCGCACCCGTCTGCGAACTGCGCTTCACGCGCACCCGCGTCAAGACCTCCGCCACCATCGCCGCCGTCGGTCCGCGGTTGCCCACAAGTTGGGTAAACAAGGGCTCCGCAATGACCTCCGCGCCCGCCAGATCACCTCGCTCGAATCGCTGCCTTACACGCCAGGCGTCGTCCGCAGTTGCTGCGATTGTGCCCCATTGCTGGGCAAACTCGCCCTCGACCGCCTTCACGCGATCAAGCCCGACCATCGCCCCGCCCACGCGCACGCCATCGATCGAGACCGCTTCGACCGGTGACCCTGAGCGGGTGCCATCACGCAGCGTTACCTGCGTCATCGACCCCGCCAGAAAGATGACGCCGAGGATTTCGGTCATGGCCTGGGGCCCGGCACAAACGTGTATGTCCCGCCGGATTTCTGCGCGATCACCTTCATCATGTCCGCCGCGCCGTCGCTGACAAAGCAGATGCAGTGGATCGGGATCTTGTACTCCGCGTTCAGCGCCATGATCTCCGACGCGATCTGCTCCGGAAACTCGCCGTCCGTCATGAAGTAAATCGCGTCCGGTCTCGGCTTCATCGAGAACACCAGCACGAACGCTGGCCCGGGATTCGTCCCGCCGTTGGCACGCAGCGTCGTGATATTCCGCACCACGCCCTTCTTATTCCGATCGTTCGCGTCGATCCACGTCGCCTTGCCGTTCGTCGAGCCGAGCACCTCGTACTGCGACGAGAACGGCACAATCGTGATCGATGAAGTCTCCAGCAACTGATTGACCGACTGCGTCAATTCGTGCTGCAGCGCCTCGAGTTTCCCGCCCACGCTCATCGATCCGGACACGTCCACGACGTATGCAAACCGATTCCCCTGCGCCTCGACGCCGAAGAAACTCGCACCGCCGCCACCTCCGCCGCCGCCCGCTCCGGCACCGACGGCACCGTCTCCCAGGCTTCCGCTGATGTCGGACGCCGAAAACGCCGTCCCGGGTGAGTCGCCCGACCCAAGCAGGTCCGAGGCCGTCATGTCATCCAGTGTCAGTCGCGTCCCCGGCGATTCACTCGACACCCCGTCGCCGATCGGCGCCGGTACGTCAGAGATCACCTCCGCCCCGCGCTGCAGGCTCGCCAACTCCGCCTCGCTCACCACCGCAAACTCGACCGGCGTTTTCGTCCCCGTTCCAGCGCCCGGCCCTCCGCCAACCCCCAGCCGATACACCGACGCCAGCATCAGCCCCGTCAGGTGAAAAAGCACCGACACCGCCAATGCCACGATGAGAATCCGTGATGCCCACGTCCGCAGCAGCGGACCGGCCGCCGCCCTCAACATCGGATTCTCATTGCCCGGGGTTGGTATCGACGATGCCATGGCTATCACCCGTATCGACCTGATCGAACCCCACTCTGGACCCGACGATCGCTTCTCGTCCGACGCAGTCAGCCCACTTTGGGTTCGCTCGCCGCCCTCGGTTGGTTCTCCCAACCAGTGTACTACCGTCGCAAACCTGTCCGGTTCCCACTTCCCGCAGGTTGACGATGCAATCCGCTGGGCGTTCAATCGCCAACCGACAGGAGACCCGAATGCCTTCCACCAAGCGCACCCCCCATTCCGGCTCCTCGTCCAAGAGCCGCAGTTCCTTCCAGCGCGTCCTCCTCAAACTCAGCGGTGAATCCTTCTGCAAACCTGGCGGCTTCGGCATCGACCCCGATGAGGTTGAAGCAATCGCGGCCGAAGTCAAGGACGCCTGCCAGGTCGGGGCCCAGGTCGCCGTCGTCGTCGGCGGCGGAAACATCATCCGCGGTGCCTCTCTCGCCGCCGCCGGGCACATCCCCCAGTCCACCGCCGACTACATGGGCATGCTCGGCACCGTCATCAACGCCATGGCCCTGCGCGAAAAACTGGTCAGCATGGACGTCGACTGTCGCGTCATGTCCGCGATCGATATCAAGGCCGTCGCCGAGCCCTTCATCCGCAACCGCGCCATCCGCCATCTCCAAAAGGGCCGCGTTGTCATCCTCGCCGCTGGCACAGGAAACCCCTTCTTCACCACCGACACCTGCGCCTCCCTCCGCGCCATCGAACTCGAGTGCGAGGTCATCCTCAAGGCCACCAAGGTCGACGGCGTGTACACCGCCGATCCCAAGAAAGATCCTGCCGCCAAGCGCTACGACCGCCTCACTTTCACCGAGGCCATCTCAAAGAACCTCCGCATCATGGACATGACCGCCCTGGCTATGTGCCAGGAGCATCAACTCCCGCTCCTGGTCTTCGACTTCAACGTCAAGGGCAACATCCGCCGTGTCGTCGAGGGCAAGAGCGTCGGCACCATCGTGACTGCAGATTGATTGAGCGCTGGCCTCAACGCGATCGCACGGCCGCGGCACCACAGCCGCTCGCTCAACGCGATCAGCCAACCCCCGCCCGGTTTACTTGACGCGGCCCACTTAGCCCGCGATCTGCCCGCGCTGTAGCGCCAGCACCAGTTCCACGTGCCCGATCGGCTTCCCGAGCTTGAACGCGATCTCTCGCGCCGACAACCCCCCCGACGCCAACTGACGCGTTCGAGACTGCCAATCATCCGGCGTCGCATCCGTCCGCGGCTCGATCAGTCGCGACTCACCCTTGGCGGGCACACCGCTCGGTTTCTCGGGAGCAAGACCTGATGACTCGCCCGACGGCACAATTCTCGGCACGCCCGGAATCGTCGCCGCCCGCTCGACCGTCATCCGAGTATTTCCTGCCTCGGTGCCCAGATCCTCGAGCCTGCGGATCCGACGATCCGCCTCCGCGATCAGTCTTTCCAATCGATCAATCTTCTCGTCGACCCGGCGCGACATGCGATCCTCACCCGTTCGCCCATCGCCGGTGCGACGCTCCATTGAGTTCGACGCGCCCACGCCCGTGAGATTCGCCTGCGTCGGCTTCGCACGCACCTCGCCAAGTGCATCCGTAGCGGCCTGGTAGCGTGCCGCCTGCGCCAGCAGACGAGCCTGCTCCAGATGCGCCAGGTTTTCATCTGCGGCCCTACCGGCCTTCTTCCAGCCAAAGTGACGCATCACCAAAACTATCCCCACCACCAGCGCGACGCCCGCGGCCACGTCTGGTACCGTCATTCCCTTGAGCGTGTCCAGCGTCGACTTGGGCCCGCCCGCCGGCTGCAACTGCACGGTGCCTGTCGCTTCGCCCGTGGTTCCCACGGCATCCGAGGGCTGGGCCGCGGTCATGGCCGGAATGGCATTGCCTTCCGAGGTCTGAAGCCGAACCACCGACGTGTTGTTGCCGTCCTGCATGCCGTTCTCCACCAGACGGACCATCACTATCGGGCGATGTCCGCCATATCCCTACCATCGGCAAGTGAACGTCCCACGGGTCAATCTCGCTCGGCCAATTCTCCCCCAAAGGACCGGCCCGGTCGCGGCCGTCGTCCGTCGCTGGCGATCACTTTCCGGCGGCACGCGTGTGCGCGACCCCGACCGCCGCACGCTGATCGCCTGTTCGGCCGGCGCGGATTCCTCCGCGCTCGCCCTCTGCCTCGCGGCCGCTGGCTCGAACCTGGTGATCGCACACGTCCTGCACGATCTTCGCACGCAAGACCTTGCTACCGCGGATCTCGACCTCGCCCGCTCGCTGGCCGCGGGGCTCTCGCTTCCGTTCGCCAGCGTGCGTGTGTCGTGCAGAACTCAGGCCGGAAATCTCGAAGCGGTCGCCCGACGCGAGCGATACGCCGCCCTCGTCGCTCTGGCACGCGAGCACGCCTGCCCCTTCATCGCGACCGCCCATCACGCCGACGATCTGCTGGAGACGCTCCTGATGCGGCTCGCTCGGGGCGCCGGGCCGCGCGGGTTGGCCGGCATCGCGCCCAGACGGCGCCTTGCGCCGGGCATCACGCTCATCCGCCCCATGCTCGAGATCACGCGTGCCGACGCCGAAGCGATCTGCTGCGGCGCGGGCGTTTCCTGGGCGAACGACACGACGAATACCGATCGCACTCGCCTCCGGGCCGCGATCCGACACGACGTGATCCCGCCGCTCCGCGCCATCGCTCCCTCGATCGCGGCCACGGCAGGGCGAGTCGCCTTGGTGCAGCGCGAGGTCGCGCGAGACCTCGATCGCGTTGCGAAGGAACTCCTCCTTCGCGCCTCGGAATCGGCTGGCATGAATGTGCGAGAGCCGGTCTGTCTCTGCCGCCACATACTGGGCGACAGTTCGCGAGCGGCCATGGAACTGGCACTTCGTCACGTCATCACTCGCATCGGGCGAGCACCCGACGCGATCTCGAAGCGAACGCTCGATCAACTTCTCGCAGCGATCCGCGCCGATTCAAGCGAAATCAAGCACTTTGAGTTCTCCAACGTGATCGCGCGGCTCGACGCGACAAGCCTGGTCATCCGTCCGCGACCATGAACCGCGATCCATCAGCCCCGCGACAGCCACACACGCACCAGCGCCTCGCACACCATCGCGATGATGAGCAGCGGCAGGTGCGCGATCGAGGCAAAGAACACCCTGCGAGCAGAAGGGCGGTCCTTGATCCGCGCAAGTTTGACGACCAGCCAGAGGAAGCCGAGGTAGGTCAGCGTCGCCACGCCAACATACGGCAGGCCGAGATGCTTCACCAGGAACCCCGGCGCGATCGTCGCGGGCGCCAGCAGGATCGTCCACGTCACGATCGCTCGCACAGTGCGGAGTTCGCCACGTTCCCGCGTCGGCAGCACGCAGAACCCGCCGCGGGCATAGTCGTCGCGGTACATCCACGCGATGGCAAAGAAGTGGGGGATCTGCCACACCGTCATGAGCATGTACAGTGACAAAGACCCCAGCGAAAGCGCCGACTCGAAGTCCCCGCCCGCCGCGGCCGACCACCCGATCATGGGCGGGATTGCCCCCGGGATCGTGCCGACCAGCGTTGACGCGGGCGTGAGCAGTTTCATCGGGGTGTACGCGAACACATACACCAGGATGCACGCCGCCGCCAACACCGCTGGCGCCGGGCCGTTCACCAGCCAAAGAAGCGCCGTTCCAATCACTGACAACGCGATCCCGAGCACAACGACCTGACGCGTTGTTACCCGCGACTCGGGCAGCGGCCGCTTGGCCGTGCGATGCATCACCGCATCCCGATCGCGTTCGATCGCCTGATTGAGTGCATTGGCGCCCGCCGCCGTCATCGCCACGCCCACGCTCGACCCGACCGCCGCAATCGCAAGCGATCCCAGCGTCCACGTGTGTTCGACCGCCGAGAGCACGAAGCCGAGCGCCGATGTGATCGTCACCAGTTTCGTAATGCCCGGCTTGGTCGTCTCGAGCAGGCTCCTGGCAACGCCCGCACGACGTGATGAGGCCTCGTCCACCGCGGGCACGTCCACCCGCACAGGCGCATCCACAGCCAACGCCTCCGCCACCGGCGAGGCCTTCTCACCCGTTCTCGTTTCCGTCGTTGCCCGCGACAATCGGAAAAGTGTAGCCGCGACGCGGCTTGCTCGACACCCCGGATCCGACGTCCGGGAAGCCCGCAAGAATCACTCCACCGTCACGCTCTTGGCCAGGTTCCGCGGCTTGTCCACGTCGTGCCCACGCAGCACCGCCGCGTGATATGCCATCAACTGCAGCGGCACCACCGTCAGCATCGGTGACAGGCACTCCGGCACATCCGGCACATAGAACACGTCGTCCGCCAGCGTCTTGATGTGCTCGTCGCCCTCGGTCGCCACCGCGATGATCCGACCGCCGCGGCTCTTCACTTCCTGGATGTTCGAAATCACCTTCTCGTACTGGCGCCCGCGGTTGGCGATGAACACCGCCGGCATCCCATCGCTGATCAGCGCGATCGGCCCGTGCTTCATCTCCGCCGCCGGCATTCCCTCGGCATGGATGTACGAGATTTCCTTGAGTTTCAGCGCCCCCTCGAGCGCCGTCGGATAGTTGTACCCGCGCCCCAGGAACAGCCAGTTGTCGCGATCGATGTACTTCTCTGTCACCGTGCGGATCCGTGCGTCGTGCTCGAGGATCCGCTCCATCTTGTCGGGCACCTGCTCGAGTTCTCTGATCATGTCCGCGCACTGGTCCGCCGACATGTGACGACGGCGCGCCAGGTAAAGCGCCACGAGCGTCAGCACCGCGACCTGCCCCGTAAACGCCTTGGTCGACGCCACGCCGATCTCCGGGCCCACACGCAGGTACACGCCCGCGTCGGTCTCGCGCGCGATCGACGAACCGACCACGTTCACAACGCCTAGCGCCAGCGCCCCACGCTCCTTGGCCTCGATCAGCGCCGCCAGCGTGTCCGCCGTCTCGCCCGACTGGCTCACCGCGACGACCACCGTGTTTTCTTCGATGATCGGATTGCGATAGCGGAACTCGCTCCCATACTCCGCGACCGAATAGATGCGAGCCAGGTCCTCGATCAGGTACTCGCCGATCGTCGCCGCGTGCAGCGCCGTGCCCTGCCCGGTCAGCACGATCCGCTTGGCCATCGTGAGTTGCTTGGCAAAACTCCCAACGCCGCCCAGCACGATCTTGCCCTCGCGAAGGTCCGTTCGCCCGCGGAACGTGTTGCGCAGCGCCTTGGGCTGCTCAAAGATCTCCTTCTGCATGAAGTGAGAGAACGAGCCGAGCTCGATCTGCTCCAGGTCGATCTCGAGTTGCTGCACCTTGGGCGTCACCGGCACGTTGTGGATCGTCGACGTGCGGAATCCCTTGGGCGTTACCTTCACGACCTGGTAATCCTCGAGCGAGAAAGCGTGCGACGTGTGCGCGATGATCGCCGACCCGTCCGATGCGATCACGAATTCACCGTTCCCCACGCCCACCATCAGTGGCGAGCCCTTCCGCGCCGCCACCAGCGTCTCCGGCTCTTTCTCGCACATCACCACGATGCCGTACGCCCCCGTCACCTCGCGCAGCGCCGCCTGCACCGCGGCCTCGAGGTCTCCGTCATACAACTCCCCGATCAGCATCGCCAGCACTTCCGTGTCCGTCTGGCTCTTGAAGACGTGCCCCTTCTCCTGCAAGTACGTCTTGAGCGAGGCATAGTTCTCGATGATGCCGTTGTGGATGAGGCAGATGCCCGCGCGATCATCGGTGTGCGGGTGTGCGTTGGGGTCGGTCACGCCGCCGTGCGTCGCCCAGCGTGTGTGGCACATGCCCATCGTGCCGCGCACGCCGCCCACGGTCTCGAGTTTGTCCTCGAGGTTGGCGACGCGCCCGATCGTCTTCACGACGTTGATCTTGCCGTTGTGCATCGTCGCGATGCCCGCGGAGTCATACCCGCGGTACTCGAGCCTCTTGAGCCCTTCGAGCATGAGGTCCTGGCACTGCTTCGATCCGACGTAAGCGACGATTCCGCACATGGCAGCGAGTCTCCGTTCCGCCCGGGCAACCAGAAACAACCGGCGGGGCCGGCGCTCTCCGCGCCCGGCCAATTCAGATCGGCCCGATCCGTCCTCAACCCCACAATCCCCCGACGCCAGCCCCTCCTACGCCCCTCATCGCCTCCGGGATCGTCCGATTACTCCGCCCATCCGCTCTCACCCCGCCCGCCGGCGCCGGCGTTCCCGGGTTATGGCCCCTGGCGGTGCCACCGATGTCGTCCTCGACATTGGCGCACTTCCCGTGCCGTTCCGATGCATCACTCCGCCTCTTCCGCCACCCCAAGCCCCCATGCCCGAGCCGAGCCCCTACGGATAATCCTGCCGAGTCGGCCTGAGCATCACGTCGTTCACATGCACCTGCCCCGGCTGCGACGCAACAAACGTCACCACCCGCGCCACGTCCTCCGGCACGAGCACCGGCCCGATCCGGTCAAACGTCTGCTGCACCCACGCCGGGTCATAGCCCGCCACATCCTGGAACTCGCTCTTCACGAATCCCGGTGCGATCAGCGTCACGCGGATCCCCTTGGGCCCCAGTTCCCGCCGCGCGCCCTCCACCAATCCATGCACGCCGAACTTTGTCGAGCCATACATCGAGGAGAACGGCGAGACATTCCGCCCGACCGTCGACCCCAGCACCACCATGTCCCGACCCGTGCGCACCAAATCCGCGCCCGCCTTGCCCTCGCAGGCCTTGAGCATCCGCAGCCCCGCCTGACGGATCAGTTTCGCCGCACCCAGCAGATTCGTGCGGATCATCTCTTCCCACTGCGCCGTGTCCGACGTCATCACCGAGCCGTTCAGCCCGCGCCCGGCGTTGATTACGACCAGGTCCGCCTCGCGCGTCCCGCCGCCCAGCCGATCGCGTGCCGCATCTAGCATCGCCGCGATCACGCGGTCATCGCTCGCGTCGCCCGCGACCACCGCCGATTTCCCTGCCGGCAGCGTCGCCGCCAGCTCCTTCAACGGACCTTCGCGCCGTGCATTCAACACCACCGCCGCGCCCTGCGCCGCAAGATCACGGGCCACCGCCGTCCCGATCCCCGCCGAAGCACCCGTCACGATCGCGATCCGTCCATTGAGCGTCTGCATGGCCCAAGCGTATGTCGCGAGCATCCTTTCCGATTCCGCCCCTCGGAACCCCGTCCTCGTCCCTCCGTCGTGAGTGTCTTCAGTCCCTCCTTCTGATACCCTCCTCCCCATGTTCGGCTCTCATCTCTCCATCGCTGGCTCCATGCTCACCGCGCTCGACGAAGCCCAGCGCCTCTGCTTCGACACCGTGCAGGTCTTCACCAAGAACCAGCAGCAGTGGGCCGCCAAGCCGCTCGACCCCGCGATGGTCAGCGACTGGAACGCCCGCGTCGCCTCGCTTGGCTGGGGCGACCGCATGGTCAGCCACGCCTCGTACCTCATCAACCTCGCCACGCACCAGGACGAGCTCTGGCGCAAGAGCATCGACCTCATGACCGACGAGATCGAGCGCTGCGAGGCCCTCGGCATCCGCTACCTCGTCCATCACCCCGGCTCGTTCGTCGGGCACACCCTCGACACCGGTCTGGCTCGCATCGCCGACGCCTACCGCGAGCTCTTTGGCCGCACCCGCGGCTATCAAACCGTGTCCTGCCTCGAAGACACCGCCGGCGGCGGAAGCACCATCGGCGGCCCGTTCGAAGACCTCGCACGCCTCCGCTCCATGATCATCGATAAGACCGGCGAGCCACCACGCATCGGCTACTGCCTTGACTCCTGCCACATGCACGCCTTCGGCCACGACCTCTCAACCCGCGACGCCGCCGAGAAAGCCCTGGATCACTTCCACGCGACCTGCGGCATAGAAAACCTCCGTGTTGTCCACCTCAACGACTCAAAGGGCGCCGTCGGTTCCAGGCTCGACCGCCACGCCCACATCGGCGAGGGCACCATCGGGGCGCCCGATCTTGCCGCCAGCGGCTTTGCCGCCATCGTCAACCACCCCGCCATCATCAAGATCCCCAAGATTCTGGAAACTCCCAAAGAAGATCGCGCCGACGGCGTGCCCTGGGACATCATCAACCGCGCCCGCCTTGTATCACTTCAAACTGGTGCCGACTCCGAGACGCTGGTGGGGGAGTGGCTCGCAACCCACCCCGTCACGCCGTCCACGCCCAAATCACCAAAGCCGAGCAAGCCCGCCAAATCAGCCGTCGAGGCGAAGCCCCAAGCCAAGCCCGCAACACAAGCCAAGCCCACCAAACCCGCCAAGCGAGCCAAGCCCGCTCCCGCATCCAACGCGCGCGTTGCGAAGCCCGCCAAATCACCGTCCATGCCCGCCAAGTCGCCCCGGGACTCCGGCAAGCGAAAGATTGACTCTTCCCGCCGCACCAAGCGTCGGGACTAAGTTCGGAGATTGTGCATGACTTGTCATCCGGGGCCGCGTGTGTTCTCGTCCCGACTCATCAAGAGCCTGAGCGTCGCCGCGCTCCTCGCCGCCGCGCTCTCCGGCTGCAACATCCTCGATCCCAAGCCGCCCATCGAACTTGTCACGCCCGAGCCCCAGCCCGCCATCAACCAGGCAGATCAGGCGCTCAACCGCGCCGAAGCCCTCAAGCGTCAGGGCATGCTCGACAAGGCCCGGGAAGAGTTCGAAAAGGCGATCGCCATCAACCCCAACCTCACCGTCGCCTACCTCGGCGCCGGCGATATCTACCGCGAGCAGGGCGATTACAAAAACGCCGAGTCCCGCTACTCCCGCGCCGCCCAGATCGAGCCGGGGAACTTCGACGCCCAGTACCTCCACGGCCTCACTCTCCAGCTCCTCAACCGCCTCGGCGAGGCCGTCCGCGCCTATCTCCGCGCCCTCACCATCCGCCCCGACGACTTCTCCGCAAACCTCAACCTTGCCACCGCCTACCTCCAACTCGGCGAGCCCGCTCAGGCCCTTCCATACGCCCAGCGCGCCGTCAAGATCGACACCTCCAGCGGCCCGGCCCGCACGAACCTCGGCTCCGTCTACGCCGCGCTCGGCCGCCATTCCGAGGCCGTCAGCGAATACCAGCAGGCCTCCGAACTCGCCGACCTCACGCCGCCGCTCCTGCTCAACCTCGCCGACAGCCTCGGCAAGATCGGTCGCTACGAAGAGATGGTCAACACGCTGACCCGCCTGCTCGAACTCCAGCCCTCCTCTGCCGGCTTCGAGCGCCTCGGCTCCGCCCAGTTCCGTCTCCGCAAATACCCAGAGGCCGAAACCGCCTTCCGCAAATCCATCGATCTCGATCCCGCCTACTTCCCCGCGCTCAACGGCGTGGCCGTCTGCTGCCTCAACCGCTACGTCTGGAGCGACAAGACCGACGAAGCCGCCCGCACCGAAGCCGTCGATCTCTTCCGCCGCTCCCTCGCCATCGACAAACGCCAACCCAAAATCGTCGAGCTCCTCTCACGCTATCAGTGACCTCCGACCTCGCCACCGCGCGTCGCTCCTCGATCTTTTGCTCTGTTTTCTCTTTCCCTGTTTCTTGTTCCCCCGTGCCAAGTGCCCTATGCCGAGTCCCTCCCCATCCATCCTCGACTTCTTCCCCACCCCCGGCGACACGCCTTTCGTGATCGAGCACATCGCCGAGGAGTTCACCTCGCTCTGTCCCAAGACCGGGCACCCCGACTTCGGCACCATCACGATCCGCTACACGCCCCGCGCCGCCAGCGCCGGCGGCGTGTGCGTCGAACTCAAAAGCCTTAAACTCTACTACCAGGCCTTCCGCAATGAGGGCATTTTCTACGAGGCGGTCACCAACCGCATCCGCGACGACCTCGTCGCCGCCATGAAGCCCGTCTGGCTCCAGGTCCGCGCCGACTGGAATGGCCGCGGCGGCATCCGCTCCATCATCCGAGCCGACTTCGGCGATATTCCCGCCCACTATCGGGCCATGTGACTCCATCCTCCCGGCTTGGGTGGTCCCCGCCTGTCTCTGGCTTGTGTGATCGAGATACCTGCCTTCATGTCCGTGCAGGCTGGATACGAGCCAGACTCATTCGCCCAGACCGCATGCATGTCCCTGCAGGTTGCTCCTCGGGCCGCGTCGTCGTCCGCTCTACCCCTGCACCGCTACCTTCTCCCAGCCCAATCACGACGTATGATCGTCAATTCGGCCAATGCCGATCGGATAAGGAACCACCCATGAGCGACCCCGACACCATCCTCCTCGAAACCGAAGAAGCCATGGAGAAGGCCGTCGAGTATCTCAAGCACGAGTTTCGCGGACTGCGCACCGGCCGCGCCACCACCGCCCTCGTCGATTTCCTGAAGGTTGATTACTACGGCTCTATGACTGAACTCAAGGCCCTCGCCGCCATCAGCATCCCCGAGCCCACCCAGATCCTCATCCGCCCCTTCGATCAGGGCTCCATCAGCGCCATCCGCCACGCCATCGAAGCCTCCGGCCTGGGCCTCAACCCCATCGTCGAGCCCAAGCAGGTGCGCCTAGTCATCCCGGCGCTCTCCAACGAACGCCGTCAGCAACTCTCCGCCCGCGTTAAAAAGCTCGGCGAAGAAACCAAGGTCATCCTCCGCAACGGCCGGCGCGACGCCAACAAGCACGCCGAAGCCCTGAGCAACCAGCCCGGCGTCCATGTCCCCGAGGACGACATCGAGACGCTCAAGGAAGAGATCCAGTCCCTCCTCAAGAAGTACGAGGAAGACGTCGACAAGCGCGTCGACGAAAAGACCAAAGAGATCATGCAGATCTGAGCGTCACGCGGGACCTGCACCCAAGTACATGCTCTTGAGCCCGTGGCACGGCCGCGTCTTCGCGGCAGAGGGTTCCTGAGTGGCCCGGCGGTCCCCGATGGCCTGTGATCTGACTTCACTTGCGAAATTGGCGCAAATGCAATGTGGCGATTTGCTCCGCCGAGTCCCGCGCGAGATGCTCATCACTTCACTTTCCCGCATTCTCAATAGATGAGGTTCGCATTGGGGTCGCTCTCCAGCGCACCCATCCCGCCGCCGGAACTGCCGTTGATCAGCGAGCCATTGGTCGACGCGGTGCCGATCGTGCCGACGTGATTTCCCGCGACAATGAAGAAGTTGGCCTGCGTGCTGCTCCCGACCTTGTTGCGATAGATGAAGTTGGTAGCACCGGCGACATAGATGCCGTAGCCGTTGTTGACCACGTCGTTGCCCTCGATGTGGTTGTATACACCGGTAGCCCAGATGCCTGCCATGTTCGAACCGCCGTTGCCATGAACCTGGCACCCGGTAATCCAATTGTCAGAGGTGCATACGATGCCCTGCTGTCCATTCCCGATGGCCTGGCAATTGATGATCTTGGTGTCGACGGTGATGACGAAACCAATACCGGTGTTGTATTGCGCGGTGCACCGCTCATACATGTCGCTCTGCTGTGAAGTAAATCCGCTGCCGTTCCAATACGCCGTGCAATCCTGGAACTCGGTCCCACCCGCGGAATAGAACCCCGAGTTGGTGTTGTTCGACGCCGAGCAATTGCTCACGTGGGTGTTGTTGCCGGCCTGCAACCCATGGCCCTTGTTGCCGGCAAACGCCACATTCTCGATCAGGCATGACGGGGCCCAGACCAGGTTGATGCCGGTGGACCCACACGTCGCGATCGTGCCGTTCCTCGCGTTCACATGCGACGGGCTCCCGCCGGCGGTCGTGATCCCCTCGAGCGAGCCCGTGCTTCCCACAATCGCAAAGCCGTTCAGGTCGATCGTAACGCGGGAGGCGCTCACCAGAATGCCGTTCTTCCCGCTCGGCACCGAGACATTCGCCGCCAGGTAGTACGACCCAGGCTGCGTGATGACGAACACGTTGGTTCCGTTGCCGGGTGTGTTGGTCGCGTTGATGGCAATCCGCGGCTCGACCTCCGATAGCGTCTTGTACGTGGAGGCAACCGAACCACCGGGTGGTGTCAAAGGACCTGCAATCAAGTACCCGACTGAGCCAACCGCCAATGTCCCAGCGGCAACCAGCGCGACCTTCAATTTCATCGTTCTATCTCCGGCGATGTTCGTGCGATGTCAGGCGGTCTTCGTTCATCGGCGATGGACACGCGTCCAGGCGTGCCTCGCCCATCGTCAGTGCGGCAAAATGCACCCGCGGGGATAGCAGTGACGCCGTTCTCGGACTCGAACTCCGCGGAAAGTCCGTGCGGATTCGGCACGACCCGCAGCCGCGGCCGCTCATACGCCAGTTGGACCTTGACAGCCACGCCCGAGAGCGTGGGCGCGTGGAAGGACCCTTCCCGAGCACGAGCCGTACCATGCCACCCCATGAACTCGTTCCCGACCATCACCCTCTTCCTCTTCTGCTTTGTCCCGACCCTCGCCTGCACGTGGCTCGGCGTGCGCTGGGGTCGAAGGGTGGCACCCGAGCGTCGCCCGGAGAACAACCACCTCGGCACGGTGCAGGGCGCACTTCTCGGCCTGCTTGGCCTCATGCTCGGGTTCGCATTCTCGGGCGCGATGTCACGATTCACCGAACGCCAGGACGCACTCTACGCCGAGGCCAACGCGATCGAAAACGCCTATGACCGTGTTGAACTCCTCCCGACACGCGACCAGATCCGGAGCATCCTCCGCGAATACGCCGACCTCCGTCTCAAACTCTTCGAGGCCACACACGACGGCGACGACGCCGAACTCCAACAGCAACTCCAGGAGAGGTATGACGCGGCCTTCGCCGCCTGCATCGAGGGCGTTCGCCAGGTGCCTGCGATGGCGAACCTGCAAATCCCGGTAGTTGAAGCCATCAACGACCAATTCGCGCGGCGCATGGCTCTGTCGCGCCGGCACATGCCTGCCGAATTCGTGATAGTTATGCTCATCTGCTCGGCAGCGTCGCTGGGCGCGATCGGCTACGGCGCGGGCCTTGTCGAGCGACGCTCCATGAGCGTGACCATCTGCCTGGCGCTGTTGACGGCCACGGCGCTCTTCATCACCGTTGACTTCGATCGCCCGCGCCGAGGCCTGATCCGCCTCGACCCCGCCCCCCTCAAGGAACTGAACCAGAAACTCGATCTTCAGCATTGAGTGGACTGCCTTTTCGCTGTTGCCGCTGGTCGGTACCGTGGTCCCGCCCCCTCACAGGCATATCCCGACCCGCACCTTGCGTTTGGATTTCGGTCTGATAGACTGCTTTCTGCGGGCATTCGCCCGCGCTCGGTAGCCGTCGTGCGGGAAACGGATTCCCGCGCGGAAGGGCGCTCCGATGTATCAACCGGGAGGCAGCATGGCTGTCCACCTCACGCCTCATCGCGCTCGCGGGTTCACGCTGATCGAACTCTTGGTCGTCATCGCCATCATCGCGCTGCTGATCGGGATTCTTCTGCCGGCGCTGGGCGGAGCGCGACGTGCCGGCCGCCAGAGCGTGTGCGAGGCAAACCTTGGCCAACTCGGCAAAGCGCACGCGACCTACCAGATCGACTTCCAGAACAAGATCGCCGGATACACATGGAAGGCCACCAACGAGATCAACAAGTACCAGCGCGAGTACTCCGATCTCCAGAAGCCGACGAGCGACGTTCAGGCCGCCGCGGACCAGGCGACGTACATCCTGCGGAAATTCGGAGACCGGACGCAACAGGAACTCCCGCGTGTCGGCGACCGCCTCCCGCACCGGCACTACAGCCACCTGGTGCTCAACGACTACCTCAGCCAGAAACTCCCCGAGAAGTCGATGGCCTGCCCCGAGGATCGCCTGCTGCTCGGCTGGCAGACGGATCCGCGGAATCCACCGAGCCCACCGAAGGGGACGGATGCGTTCGCGAAGATGTGGCCGTACAGCTCGACCTACCAGATCGTCCCACAGACGTGGTGTCCCGATCAACAGGTTGGAAGCCAATCGACATACACCCAATACCTTCCTGATCACAACCTGTTCCTGGTGGGAAGCGCCGGGCTGGCCAAGCGCCGTGCATCTGAGGTGGTGTATCCGGCCAGCAAGGTCCTGGTCTTCGAGTTCATTTCGCGTCATACGAAGCAGCCGCTGTTCTATGCATATCCCGACGCCAAGGTCCCGCTGTTGTTCTTCGACGCTTCGGTACGAACCAAGATCACCGGTGATGCCAATCCGGGGTTCCGTCCGAACTTGCCGAGGAACGCCAACCCGACCTTCTTTGATTATGCGCCGAGCATCCTGGGCTTCGAACCCCCGACGCGCAGCGGTGCGCTCAAAGAGACGGTGACCGGGTATTACCGCTGGACACGCGGCGGTCTCAAGGGAATCGACTACGGCGGGAGCGAAGTCAACACAGGCCAACCCAAGTAGATCAAACCGACGGCCGTACTATTTCCGGTGCGCCAACAGTCATTCGATGTCATCGTGATCGGCGGCGGGCACGCCGGTGTTGAAGCCGCGTGGGCCGCGGCCAATCTTCTCCGCGCCGAGGGCGAGCGCGCCAGTGTTGCGCTGGTCACGATGAACGCCGCCACCATCGGCGTCATGTCGTGCAATCCGGCGATCGGCGGGCTCGCCAAGGGCCAGTTGGTCCGAGAGATAGACGCCATGGGCGGACTCATGGCCCTCGCCACCGACGCCACCGCGATCCAACTGCGAGTTCTCAACGCCAGCAAGGGACCCGCCGTGCAGGGGCCGCGGGCCCAGTGTGACAAGCACGCATATGCCGAGCAGGTCCAGTACATGATCACGGCCCGCCCGGAGATTCGCGTCATCGAAGGGAGCGTCGAGGCGCTGCGGGTCGAGCGGGGGCGCATCCGCGGCGTGGTGGTTCGGACACCGCCCGTCGCCTCGGAAACCAGCACGAAGTTTCCAATGCCGCGGCGAGATCTCACCACGAATTCGGAAGCGGCTGCGAGTTGTGAGATTACCGCATCTGCGGTGGTGCTTACCACGGGCACCTTTATGCGCGGCCTGATGCACACGGGCGAAAGCACGAACGAGGGCGGGCGCTACGGCGAGGCGCCGGCGCTGGGGATCTCCGGCGCGCTCCGCGAACTCGGCTTTGAGATTGGAAGGTTGAAGACCGGCACGCCGCCGCGCATCAGGCGGAGCACGATCGAGTGGGACGCGCTGCCGCCGCAGGCAGGGGACAAGGACCCCGCGGCGTTCAGCGATCTGTCGGGAAGAATGGCGTGGCACGATCGCGCCGACCGCGAGAACGCGATCGGCGAGGCGCAACGAATCGAATTTGCCATGAATCCAGGCCAGTCGCTCGCCTTTCCCTCGCTCGCTCGGTTTCCCGTGCTTTCGCAGATCGAATGCCGACAGACGAGCACGACGCCCGAGGCGCACGAGTCGATACGCGCCAATCTGCATCGCGCGCCGATGTTCTCAGGCCAGATCGAGGGCGTCGGGCCGCGCTACTGCCCCAGCATCGAGGACAAGGTCGTTCGCTTCGCGGAGCGCGAGCGCCACGGCGTGTTCCTGGAGCCCGAGAGCCTCCGCGACGACTGGATCTACTGCAACGGCATTTCGACGAGCCTGCCGCGCGATGTGCAGGACGTGATCGTGCGATCCATGCCCGGCTGTCACCGTGCGCAGATTCTCCGCTACGGCTACGCGGTCGAGTACGACATGGTCAGGCCGCACCAGATTCTCGCGACCTGCATGACGCGATTCGTCGAGGGCCTGTTTCTCGCGGGACAGATCAACGGCACGAGCGGCTATGAAGAGGCGGCGGCGCAGGGTCTTGTTGCCGGCATCAACGCCGCCCGGTTCGCGCTGGGCGAGGGCGAGTTCGTGCTGGGGCGCGAGGACGCGTACATCGGCGTGCTGATGGACGACCTGGTGACCAAGACACCGCTTGAGCCCTATCGCATGTTCACCAGCCGGGCCGAGCACCGATTGCTCCTGCGCTCCGACAACGCGGCGGAACGATTGACTCCGATCGCGGAGCGTCTTGGACTGCTCGGATCGCGTCAGCGAGAGAGCAGTGGAGGATCGATCGCGGAGGAGATGCGAGTCGACCTCGGGCTGCTTCGCCGGGAGCACCTCGCCGCGCGCGAGCGCGTGGGCGAGGAACTCAATCGCCTGATCGATGCGATCAAGGTCGACGCCACGCCCCTCGACAAACTCATCCGCACGCCGGGCGTCGAACCTCGCGACATCGAGGCGAAACTCAACGCAGCGGACGCGAATCTCCTGAAGCGTGCGCGATCGTGCGGAGTACTTCCGCGTGTTCTGGCGGATCGCCTCTACATGCCGTATGTTGCCCAGCAGAAAGCACAAATCCGTCGCGCGGCTGAGATGGAGCACCGGCGGATTCCGGACGGCGTGGACTTCATGGGCATGGCGGCGCTGCGGGCCGAGACCAGGCAGGCGCTGACGAAGTACAGGCCGACGACGTTCGGTCAGGCGTCGCGGCTTGAGGGAGTGACGCCCGCGGACGTGATGCTCCTCTCGGTCCTGCTGAAGAAGCACGGGCGGGGCAGCGGTCGTGGGTTGAAGGAGCGGTGATGCACACGCACGAGTTGGTGAGTCCGTTGCTCGTGCTGGCGCAGAGCGCCGAGAGCGCCCACGCGGGCGGGGCACGCCTGCTCCTCGACTTGCTGGCGATCCTGGCGACAGCGGCGGTGGTCGCGGCCATCTTCCGCCGCCTGCACCTTGGCATGATCCCGGGCTATGTCGTCGCGGGCGCGATCGTCGGCCCGCACGCGTTTGGACTGGTGCAGAGCCCGGAAAACGTGGAGAACATCTCGCGTCTTGCCGTGATCCTGCTCATGTTCACGATTGGACTTATGCTCGAGGCACGCAGCCTCCGCAGCGGGATGGTCTCGTCGCTGGCGGTGGGCGTGATCTCGACGGTTGCGACAGTGCTGCTGATGTGGCCGGTCGGGCTGCTGTTTGGGAGCAACGGGAGCGCATCGCTCGCGATCGCGATGGCGATCGCGATGTCGTCGACAGCCGTTCTGATGCGTGTGATGCAGGAACGGCGTGAACTCCGCTCGCCCCACGGGCGGCTATGCCTTGCGATCTCCATCGCGCAGGACCTCCTGTCCGTTGTGATGCTCGCGGCCCTCCCGCTGATCGCGCGCGTCGGCGGCGTGCAGGTCGGCCCGGTCGATGTGAACGCGGTTCAGTCGGGCGTTCCCGCCGCCTTGGAATGGACGGCCGCGATCGGGCGGTCCATCGGCGCGATCGCCGGTATCGTCGTCGTCGGATACGCGGTGCTGCCTCGCCTCCTCACATGGCTCGGGCGATCCAAGGACGGCTCGGGCGGATTCAGCGAACTTGTCCTGCTGCTCTCGGCCGCCACGGGGCTGGGCGCCGCACTGGCGACCGGCGCGGTCGGATTCAGCCCCGAGATGGGCGCGTTTCTCGCGGGATTCATGCTGAGCCTCTCGCCGTTCCGCCATCAGTTGGCGGGACAACTCCAGCCGCTGCGCGATCTGCTGCTCGCCGTGTTCTTCACGGGTGTTGGCTTGACGCTCGATCCCGCGGTGCTGGTGGATCACTGGGCCAAGATCGGGGTGGGCGTGCTGGTCGTACTGGCACTCAAGACGCTCGTCATCGGCGGAACATCGTGGATGCTCGGGGCAACGGCGCGAACGTCGGTGCTCTCGGGCGTCTATCTCTCGATGGGCGGCGAGTTCAGCCTCGTGGTGCTGGGCGGCGCGCTGACGGCCGGGCTCATCACGATCGAGGTCAACGCGGCGATCGTGAGCGTGATCGTCATCACGCTGATCGTCGGGCCGCTGCTCGTGCCCTGGGCGCACCGCATGGCCGAGCGTGGCGCGTCGTGGCCGCTGGCGCCGTGGATTCGTGATTCCGCGCTGCGTGAAGCATCCCCGGAGCCCGATGCCGCTCATCCCGAACTGATCGGCTGCGGGAATGTCGTGATCGCCGGCTTCGGCCCGGTCGGGCGTCACATCGCGCAGCAACTCGAGCGCAAGGGCGTGCCGATCACCGTGATCGAGCTGAATCCTTCGACCGTGCGCCGTCAGACAACACTTGGGCGCACGATCGTGTACGGCGATGTCGCAAACCCCGAGGTGCTCGAGTCGGCGGGCGTCCGCCACGCCGAGGCGGTGATCATCACGGTCCCGGATGAAGAGGCCGTGCTCAAGGCCTGCCGGGTGGTACGCGAACTTTCGCCGTCGGTGTTCATCGCGGCCCGCATGAGTTTCCTGAGCCAGGCGATGCGGGCCAAGGAGTTCGGCGCGGACCATGTGACCGTAGAAGAGATCGCGACTGGCGACCTCATGGCCCGCGACGTGCTCGACAAGATCGTGGCACGCCGTGCCGCGCATACAGAAACACTGACGCCCGAGGCGACGTGAGTTCGTTCACGCCGTCGACTACGGCGTGTCCTTCAACTGCTTCAGTTCATCGCGGAGTATCGCGGCCAGTTCGTAGTTCTCTTCCGCGATCGCCTTGTCCAGCCGCGCCTGCAACTCGCCCGTCTGGCTCACCGGCAGTTTGGGTACGAGCGAATCGCGCATGCTCTTGAGGACCTGCACTTCCTGCGACTCGTCGAAGTTCTGCGCACTTCCCGACTCGCTGAGGTGCGCCTTGAGCGCATCGAGGCCCGCGTCGATCGCGACCACGGCGGCCTTCGGTTCTTCGTCCCGGATCGCCTGGCTCGCCAGCGCTCGCGTCCGCATCATCAGGAGGTACGCACGGAACTGCTCAAGCACCGTGCGATCCGAATCCTCGGCCGCGTGCTTGGCGCACAGGTCGAGCACGCGCAGGTTGCGGGTCGTGTCGCGGACTACGCCCTCGAAATCGTCGAGCGTCAGCAGGGCGATGTAGCGGTGGTAGTACTGGACTGCTTCGTCCCGTAATTCGCGACATTCGTCCGGATCGAGGGTGATCGGATCGCGCCCTTCCTTCTCGGCCTCGTCGATACGGGCCTCGTGGTACTCCAGAAGGCTGTCCATGTTGTTGGGCCGCTGGCCGTCGGGGCGGCCGGTGGCGTTCATCTGGAGGATGCCTAAGTCGATGCGTATCTGGACTTTGGGCTCGCCGTCGAGTCCGGGGATGATGCGAGCGGAGACCTCGCCGGGCACAAATGGCCAAGCGGCGAGAAAGGGTGTTAGGTCTTGACTCGGTTCTTTCTTGGCCAAGAGGGACTCCCGTAGGAGGGATCGGACGCTTCGGGGTACGAGGACAAGGGTAAGCGAGGATTATGGGAAGGACGAGGGCCGGAAACTTTTGACATTTTGTGACGATTTTGCTGCATGGTCCTGGCATTTCGTGTATCCTGAGGCACCTTCTCATCCGGTGCCAGTGCGCCGGGTCTAAGCCTTAGGGCGGAAGATTCGACGGACGATGGAACCCTGTGGTGGGGTTCCGCGGAGAGAAGGGCAGCGGGTCCCCGGTGTGGTCGGGGCTTCGTTGGCGACTCACCCGAGTCGCGGAAGGTGGGTAGAACAGTGGGTCGAGTGCGTACTGCGCCCTCAACGGGCAGTCGGTCTCTTCAGACCGAAATGCAGCTCTATTTGCGCGAGATCAACAAGACCGCTCTCCTTACCGCTGAGGAGGAGCGCGAACTTGGCTGGTCGATCATCAATGAAAACAGCGCCGAAGCGCGCGAGAGGATGATCCGCGCGAATCTGCGGCTGGTGGTGGCCATCGCCAAGAACTATGCCGGGCGCGGGCTCCCGCTGTCCGACCTGATTGAAGAAGGCAACATCGGTCTGATGCGAGCGGTGGAGGGGTTCGACCCCGCCAACGGCGCCCGCTTCAGCACCTACGCGTCGTGGTGGATCAAGCAGGCGATCAAGCGGGCGCTCATGAACGCCACGCAGCCGATCCACATTCCTTCCTACATGATCGAATTGATCGCCAAGTGGAAGCAGGCCGCGAGGAAGCTCGAGGCCGAGATGGGCACTCCGCCCACGATCCACGACCTGGCCAAGGCGATGGACCTGCCCTTGAAGAAGGTGCGGATCATCCGTCGCGCGATGAAGGCGTTCCAGACGCCGGCCCAGGAATCGTCGAACGCGGACAGTTCGCTCTCGTCGATGGGCGAGATGATCGCCGACGTCCGTGTCGGCCGCCCGGAGGACAAGTCGTTCCGCACCGAAGAACTCGGCCTGCTGCGGCGCCTGCTCGACACGATCGACGAGCGTGAGGCCAAGATCCTGCGGCTGCGTTTCGGCCTGGACGGCTGCGAGCCGCTGACCCTGAAGGACATCTCGGACGAGGTCGGCATCAGCCGCGAACGCGTCCGCCAGATTGTTGACGAGGCCCTGACCAAGCTGAACGAGAAGATGACCGACGAAGAGCCGACCCGCTTCCTCCGCGATGCCGAGGAAGAGAACGACGAGGTTGATACGGACGAGTGATTTCTAGTTTGACCCTCCAATTTTGACCCTCCAATCGGGGGGCGCGGGAAGAGAAGACCCGAGCCCTCCAACTCCTCTCTGAGAAGAGACGACGGGAGCCCGGGAGCGAGAACCCGGGCTTCCTCGTTTTTGGACCGAGAAGGCGGCAGTGGGGAATCAGGAGTGGGGAGTCGGGGTTGGAGTCACGGCGAAAATCCCGTGAGTCGTGAGTCGTGAGTCGTGAGTCGTGAGTCGTGAGTCGTGAGTCGTGAGTCGTGAGTCGTGAGTCGTGAGTCGTGAGTCGTGGGCCACGAGTCCGATCTGTTGAAATCCGCGACTCCGGCGCGGTGGGCTGACCGCTTGCAGCCGGGGGAGAGCGAGTCCGCCGCCGAAGCCATGGGAATTCACGAAGCCTCGCGACCGCGCCCCGAAGGGGCGCTCGTGCCACGATGGGACAGAGGGGATGAGTCCCGACCCGGAGACGTGACTCCACACCTGTGTTGGCGGGCCTTGCTGAAGGTCGGCGCGGGGTGCGAGAGACTTCGGTGTCATGCCGCCGGATCGAGACGAATCATTGTCGATAATTCAGCGAATTGGGACCATGCGCGTTCTGCACGCGAGCAGCGAGTGCTTGCCGGTAGGCTTTTTCCGAAAGGCGCGATTTGAACCAAAGGTGTGTGGCCGATAGTTGTTCGCTAATATATGTAATATATAACGGATGTTGTTTTAAGATATAATGGTACACGCCGATTGCAAAGTTTTTGGCGGGACAATCTGCATAAGCCGGAGTGGCCATCAGTTCGTACGAGGCGACGCCAGTTTTGAGCAATGCCGCAGTGAATGCTGGTTGTTGATCGCCATTAAGTGTCTTGAAACGGATGGCGTAGCGAAATGCGAGAAGTGATGTGGCCATCTCGAACTTTCCGAGGCCGAGAAAGCGATCGGCAATGTCGCAGGATATGAAGCCGCAGATGAATCGCGGGAGCGCGGCCTCGACGATTGGTTGCGAGGTGAACAGGGCTGCGGATGGATCCACGCGATCTACAATTAGGTCTGCAAAATCCACGACAGTCTCGATGAAGTCATAGCGAGGTTCCCTCGGAAGTTCCAATTTGCATCCCATGGCGAGTGCTGCACTCGAGAGCTGAGACGCAGCGGCCATCGCAAACACGTGGCGCGCTGAATCATCTACGGAGGATGGGCGTGCACTGAACAGAGATTTGATCCATTCTATGAATGCCATGCTATCATGTTCCCTGTTGTGCGTAGCACGATCGAAGCTCTCTTGGAGTTGAAGTCCTACATGCCTAAGGCGCCCACACATTCGCCGAGGTCGTCTTGGTCTCCGTCGTGCTCGCGGCCGAGCCGTTTGAACGCGGCGCTGGCATCACGGTCTGCGACACCTCGGCCTTGATGACGTCCACTGGCTTGATCTCGCGCGGGAAGGCCGCGGCGCTCGCCGGCGGGATCGCCATGTGCCCAAGGTCGATCTTGTGCGTCGACAGCCCCGGGAAGTGCTCGCCCTCCCAGCTCTTGGGATAGTTGATGTCGTCGAGTTGCAGCGCGGCCTTGGTCGGGAAGAGCGGCCGGAACGTGTCGCACATCACCGCGAGTTCGTTGGTGTAGGTCGCTTCCAGGGTTGCTTCGACCGTGCCCGGGTGCGGGCCGTGCGGGATGCCCTGCGGGTGGAGCGTGAGGCTTCCGACCTCGATGCCTTTGCGTGCCTTGTAGTTTCCTTCGACGTAATACAGAACCTCGTCGGAGTCGAGGTTGCTGTGGTTGTATGGAACCTTGATCGCCTGGGGGTGATAGTCCAGGAGTCGCGGGGCGAAGGTGCAGATGACGAAGTTGTGGGCCTCGAAGGTCTGGTGGATGGGCGGCGGCATGTGAAGCTTGCCGGTGATGGGGCAGAAGTCGTCGGCGTTGAAGATGAAGGGGTAATAGCAGCCGTCCCAGCCGACGATGTCGAGCGGGTGGTAGTGGTAGGTGTAACTGTGGATGAGGTCGCGGGCCTTGATGCGGACCTCGAAGCTGCCCTTCTGGTCCCAGGTCATGGGCTGCTCGGGCAGGCGGATGTCGCGCTCGCACATGGGCGCGTGCTCGAGGTATTGCCCGTGCATCTTGCTGACGTAGCGTGGCGGCGGGCCGATGTGGCTTCCGTTGGTGGTCTCGATAATGAGGTACTTGCCGAAGGGGCACTCTTGCAGGGAGGGGCCGCCGTCGCTGGCCTTGCCGTCCGCGGCAAACTTGACGGTGTCCTGGCGTTTGTCCCAGATGATGGTGTAGATGACGCCCTTGGGGATGACGAGGTAATCGCGCGGGCCGAACTTCAGCGTGCCGAGCATGGTGTGGCAGACGCCGGAGCCGAAGTGGATGAAGATGCACTCGTCGCCCTGCCCGTTCTTGTAGTGGTAGGAGAGCTGCTCGGCGGGGTTGCAGACGGTCATTTCACAATCGGAGTTGCCGAAGAGCACGACGCGCCCGGTGACGAAGTCGCCCTTGGGCGGGAGGGGCGCCGACTTGACGTGGCGCATGCGCATGATGTCGGTCTCGACGTATTCGACCTTGGTGGAGTAGAGGGGTTTCCAGCCGTAGACCTGGGTCGGCGGATGGATGTGGTACATGGTGGTGGTGGGGCCGACGAAGCCCTCGGTGCCGAAGACTTCTTCGGAGTAGAGGCATCCGTCGGGGCGGCGGAACTGGACGTGACGCTTCTGGGGGAGCAGGCCGAGCTTCGTGTAATAGGGCATCGTGATACCTCCGCGCGGGCATTGTACGGCCCGGGCGGGGGCGGGTTTGGGGCGGCGAAAGGTCGGCGGGGTGGTGCGCGAAATCAGGCGCGGCGGGTGGAGAACTCGAATCGCCCGCGGAGCCAGTCGGTGAGGGCGGCGGCGGTGAGGCCCGGAATGGCCAGGACGGCGTACGAGATCAGTTCGAAGGGAAACAGATTGTGCGAGGTGGAATCGCGGATCATCTCGACGAGCATGAGGACGGGGAAGGCGAGCATGGTGGAGAGGCCGGCTAGGGCCCAGCGCCCGCGCCCGATGATGAAGGAGGCGAGCACGCCGGCGAGAATGAGGAACGCAACCGAGATGGGCTGGAAGTGGTCGATGCCGAGTTTTTCGAGAGTGAAGGGGGGAAGTGAGTAGACGGCCCGCCAGTGGGTGTGCACCGCGGGTAGCGTGACAGCAGCCAGGCCGAGGGTCCCGCTCGCGATGACGCCAAGTGCGACCCGGGCGAGCGGCGGGCGAAGAGGGTTGGTGTCTGCCATGGTGACGGAGGGGGTTTGAGTCTTCATGGTTAGTGTATACTAACTCAATCGACCCCCGGTGTCAAGAAATCGAGAAACTCCGTGAGTTTTCAATCCGGCCGTTCCGGATAGACTGGGGCGATCGGGCTGGGCGGTGGCATCCTGACCAAATACGACGGCGGGCCGAGCGAGCCGGAGAAGCGCCCCGCCGGCGTGCCGGTGTGGACGGCGGGGCTGGTGGTCTTCGGCGGGCTCTTTGCGTGGGGTCTAACCGCGATCGAGGGGCGTCAGGCATGCATCGTGCTGACTTGCGTCTATTCCTTCGTGCTGGCGATCGGGCAGATGATCGGCGGCTGGAAGCGCGACGGGCTGCTCGGGCTGCTCTTTGCGATGAAGTACCCGCTGGGGCTGGCGCTGTTTGACGAGCTGATGTCGACGCCGCGCGAGCGGGCGTGGCGCTGGGTGTGGTGGATCGGGATGACGGCGTCGATCGCGCTGATCTTCATGCGCGGCTGGCCGTTCTGATTGGATGGTCCCGCTCAGGCCAGTCCGAGGGCCCGCTCGATGTGGGCGACGAAGGTGTGCAGCACCATCATGTGGAGTTCCTGGATGCGATCGCTGGTTTGGCCTGGGAAGACCAGGGCGTGATCGGCGAGGGCCTTGCACGGGCCGCCGGACTTGCCCAGGAGCGCGATGGTCTGAACGCCCTTGGCCTTGGCGGCGTCGAGGGCGCGGACAATGTTGGGCGACTGGCCGGAGGTGCTGAGGACGATCAGGGTGTCGCCGGGCTGGGCGAGGGCCTCGACCCATCGGGAGAAGACGAACTCAAAGCCGTAGTCGTTGGCGACGCAGGTGACGTGCCCGACGTCGGTGCAGGCGAGGGCGGCCAGGGGCTTGCGGTCGCCCTTGTAGCGTCCCGAGAGCTCCTCGGCGAAGTGGGCGGCGTCGCAGGCCGATCCGCCGTTGCCGCAGATCATGACTTTGCAGCCACGATGGAGCGTGTCGGCCAGGAGGTTGGCGGCGTCATCGGCGTCGGCCAGGAGTGCGGCATCGGCGAGGAAGGCGTCGAGCACGCGCCGGGCTTGGAGAAAGTCATCGTGCATCGGGAGAGTTTAGCGGGACGCGCGGCGTGGCGAAGGCGGTACGATGGTCTGCCCGAGTCTCGGGCGAAATGGAGCGACCATGCCGCCACAGACCGCGATGAATATGCAGCAGATCGTGAACGCCGTTCGCTCGATGGAGGGAGGGTTGCGGGAACTGTTTGCCCAGTTGCTGCGGACGCGGCGGCGGGTGTATGGGTTGGACGCGAAGGACCGCCTACGTGAGGCGGGTCGTGCTGCGTCGATGCCGGTGGAGTTCCGTTCGCAGTTTGGCGAGGACATCATGATCTGGGATCTGCTCGACGGGCAGATCGACGGGTTCTTCATCGAGGTCGGCGCGTTCGACGGGTATTCATGCGCGGTGACGTATGTGCTGGAGGCGGTGGGCTGGAAGGGGCTGCTGGTCGAGGCGATCCCGGAGCGGTTTGAGCAGTGCCGGGCAAGGCGGAAGAACAGCCGGGTGGTGCATGCGGCGCTGGGGAAGCGGGGGAGCGGTGGAACAACCACGTTCCAGGTCGTTGAGGATCAGTACGGCGGGATGCTGTCGTATCACACGACGACGGAGCAGCATCTCCGCGTGCTGAATGCCGACAAGCGTTTGAGGAAATCGGTGACGGTGCCGCTGACGACGATGGACGAATTGCTGAAGGATCACGCGGGTAGGATCGACGTGGCGGTGATTGACGTGGAGGGTGGCGAGTTGGATCTGCTGGATGGGTTTGATCTGGCGAAGCACAGGCCACGCGTGATGCTGATTGAGGACAACGATCCGGCGAGCCGCCTGATCGAGAACGCGATGCTGCGGCATCCCTACACGCAGGTGGGGTGGGTCGAGGTTTCGCGGGTGTACGTCCACAATGACGAGAAGGACGTGATCGCCAGGGCCGGCGAACGGCACTGAAGAAATCACGAAGTCACGATGAGAATGCAGGGGCGCCGCGTGGGTCAAGTGGTGGCATGGACTCAGTGGCCCGGAGCAGGCTCGGTGATGTAATTCCGAAGTGTGGCGTGAACGCGAGAACGTGAGATCTCCGCGTCAGCCAGTACGGATCCGCGGAGCGAGGCGGCCGGGCGACAGGGTGGCGACAAGCGCGGTGTCGCGGACGACGATTTCGCCGCGGCGGATGACGTGCCTGGGTCGCCCGCGGATCTCGAAGCCTTCGAACGCGCTGTAATCGGTCTGCATCGCGTGTGAACGCGCGGAGATCACGGCGTGGTGATTGGGGTCGTAGAGGCAGAGGTCGGCGTCGAGCCCGACTGCGACGTCGCCTTTGGTTGACAGGCCGAGGATTCGGGCGGCGTTGGTGCTGGCGACACGGACGAACGTGTGCAGGTCGATGCGGCCTTCGCACACGCCGCGTGTGTACAGCAGGTTGACGCGGTCCTCCACCGACGGGATGCCGTTGGGGATCTTGGTGAAATCGTCCTTTCCCATAGACTTTTGCGTAGCGAAGTCGAACGGTGCGTGGTCGGTGGCGATCGTGGCGATATCGCCCGCAGCCAGGGCGTGCCAGAGCGCCTCTTGATGTCGCTTTTCACGGAGCGGCGGGGACATGACGTACTTGGCGCCGTCGAAGTTGGGGCGTTCGGCGAACGAGCGATCAAGCACGAGATGCGGGATGACGGCCTCGAGATCCACGCGCACGCCTCGGGCGGCGGCTCGGCGCGCTTCCTCGATCGCGGGCTGGCACGAGGTGTGGACGATGTACACCCGGGCGCCCGTTGCCTCGGCGAACGCGCACAGGTGATGCACGCCGGAGGCCTCGACATAGGGGGGGCGGGACGGTTCGTGCCATTCCGGGCCTGTTTTCCCGGCCGCGAGCATTCGCTTCTGCAGGAGCGCGACGAGTTCTTGGTTCTCGCAGTGGGCAGCGACAACGACGCCCAATTCGCGTGCCACGCGGAGCGTGTCGAAGAGTTCGCGGTCGTCGACGCCCAGAGCGCCCTTGTACGCGAGAAAGACCTTCAACGATGTGATGCCCGCGTCGACGATCTGCTTGAGGGCGGCGGGGGTGCGATCGTCGAAGCGTGTGACGCCCATGTGGAAGGAGTAATCGCAGACAGACTCGCGCGCCTTGGAGCGCCAGAGGTCGTACGCCGAGGTGGGGTCGTCGGTGCGTGCGGGGCAGATCATCTCGACCAGGGTGGTCGTGCCGCCCAAGAGCGAGGATCTGGAGGCGCTGGCCCACGTGTCCTTGGCGAACGTGCCCATGAATGGCAGGTAGACATGCACGTGCGGGTCGATGAAGCCCGGAAAGGTGATGAGCCCCGCGGCGTCGAGGATGTCGCAGGGGGGGAGCGTCGAGGGAGCGATGGCGCGATCGATCCGCGTGATGGTCTCGTGCTCGCAGTAGATGTCGGCGGTGTAATCCGCGGTGGAGGTGACGATGCGCGCGTTCTTGACCAGGAGCGGCATGGGTGATTGTTGGCCGGTGGGGATCAGCGAGTCAGCGGGGAATAGGTGTCGGCCCGCCGGTCTCGATAGAACTGCCAGACATCGCGGACCTGGCGGATGTGGTCGAGATCAAGGTCTGCGATCAGGACATCGTCCTTGTCGCGCGGAGACTGGGCGATGATCTGCCCGCGCGGATCGCAGAAATACGACGAGCCGTAGAACTCGCCGATATTCCAGGGCTTTTCAACGCCTACGCGGTTGATCGCGCCGACGAAATACTGGTTGGCGACCGCGTGCGCGGGCTGCTCGATCTTCCAGAGATACTCGGAGAGTCCAGCGACGGTGGCGGAGGGGTTGAAGACGATCTCGGCGCCTGCGAGGCCGAGGGCGCGGGCGCCCTCCGGGAAGTGGCGGTCGTAGCAGATGTATACGCCGACGCGTCCGAACGGCGTCTGAAAGACCGGATAGCCGGAGTCGCCGGGTGTGAAGTAGAACTTCTCCCAGAAGCCGGGGTGGCAGTGGGGCAGGTGGTGCTTGCGGTACTTGCCCAGGAGCATGCCGGTGTGATCGACAACGGCGGCGGTGTTGTAGAGGACGCCGGTCATGTGGAGTTCGCAGATCGGTGCGATGATGACCATCTTGTGCTTGCGGGCGAGATCGCGGATGAGCGTGATGGTCGGGCCGGTCTCGATCGGTTCGGCGGCGGCACGCCAGCGGTCGTTCTGCTCGGCTGCGAAATAAGGCGCATTGAAGAGTTCCTGAAGGCAGCAGACCTGCACGCCCCTGGCGGCGGCCTGTTCGATCATGGCGACGTGCTTGTCGGTCAGTTCGCGTTTCAGGCGATCGACGGGAAGGGAAGCGTCGAGCGTGCAGGCGGACTGGATGAGGGCGGCTCGGGTGACGGTCATGTCTGGTCCTGCGGGTCGTATCGATTGCAACGCCGGGGAAATCCGGGGTGCTGGGGCGTGATTCTACGAGGGGCGTTGACCCCGGAGCGCTAGGTGCCGATGGGTTGCGAGACGGCGTGGCTTCGCAACGCCAGTGCCCGGGGGCTATTCCATGAAGAGCGGTCAGATTATGTTCGGCATTGTGATGGGGTTGTTCGCGGGCGTGGTGACGGCGCAGGACGCCGAGCCACCGATGACGAGCGATGAGAGTGTGGCGAACGTCATGGAGCCGCCGCTCGATCTTCCGGGGCATGAGCGCGGCGAACGCGACAAGGACGATGCTCCCAAGTCCGAGGAGCCAAAGGCTGCACCCGAAGAGGAGCGGGAGTGGTTTGGTCACAAGCCGTTCTGGGAGTGGTCGCGCGTCACGGGCGACTGGGGCGGCGCTCGGACGAAGATTGAGAACCTCGGCATTGAGTTCGCAGGTTCGTACACGCTCGACTGGTCGAGTGCGTGGTCTGGCGGCGTGAGGAATGTCGCGTCGACGCGATCGCTCCTTGATCTCAATCTGACCTTTGATCTTGAGAAGATCGTCGGCCTCCAGGGAGGCACCGTCTTTGCGGACTTCTACTCGACCGACATGCGCGGCGGGTCGCGTGACGTGGGCGACTACCAAGGCGTCTCGAACATCGAGACCGGCGACAATCTCGATCAGGTTGCGGAGTTCTGGTATGAGCAGCGTCTCTTCAAGGACGTTCTCCGACTCAAGGTCGGCAAGATGGACGCTGCCGGCGAGTTCGCGTTTGTCTCGCACAACGAGGACAATCTGCATGGTGCCGCGGGGTGTGTGCTCACGATCCCGGGCTATCCAACCTACCCCGACCCCGCGATGGGCGTGGTGCTCTTCGCGTATCCGACTGAGTGGTTGTACATCGGTGGCGGGCTCTTTGACGGCGCGACGCTCGACGGCTTTGCCACTGGGCGTCGTGGGCCCGCGACGTTCTTCAATGACGATAAGTCCGACTCGTGGCTATGGATGGGCGAGGTCGGCGTGACGTGGAATGAACTCTGGTCGATGGGCGCCGGGCGTGCCGCGGCGGGTGTGTGGCATCACACGCACGACTTCGATCGCTTTGACGGCGGAGTCGAGAGCGATGCGAGCGGGTTCTATGGGCTGGTCGAGCAGCAACTCTTCAAGCAGGGAGAGGGCGACGCCGCGGACGAGCACGGCCTGTTCTGCTGGCTGCAATACGGCTGCGCGGACGAGGACATCCTCGACGTTTCGCAGCACCTCGGCGGCGGGATGGTGCTCAAGGGGACATTCACCGGGCGCGAGGACGACAACGTCGGTACGTGGCTGTCGTGGATCGATCTCAGCGATGACGAGAGCGCGGGCTACGCCGACGACGAGATCGCCTGGGAATTCTTCTACAAGTGCCAGGTCACGCCGTCGTTCAGCATCCGCCCAGATCTGCAGTTTGTGTTCAATCCATCGGGCGACGAGGCGATCGACGACGCTGTGGTGGGCGGGCTGCGGATTGAGGTTGCGTTCTAGGAAATCACGGAGCCACGCGGCGTTGGACCTGAAAGGCGCTCACGGCGCTTCGCCGCCGGTGGGCTGGCTGGCCGCGGGCTGCGCCGGTGGCGGGTCGGTCCGTGGCAGGGATTCCCATCCGCCGCCGAGCGATTTGTAAATCGAGATCAGGTTCGAAACCACCGCCTGCTCGCTGAGTGTAAGCGCCTCTTCGGCGACGAAGAGCGAACGCTGGGCGTCGAGCACGTTGAGAAAATCGGCCAGGCCGGACGAGTACAACTGCTCGGCGAGCGAGAGGGCGCGCCGATTGGCGTCGACCGACGCGGCGAGCGCGGCGCGGCGGGCCTGCTCGCGCAGGAAGCCGACCATGGCATTCTCGGATTCCTCGTACGACGCGAGCACGATCTGCTCATACTGCGTGAGCGACTGCTCGACGCGGGCGTCCTGCACGGAGATGTTGGCGCGGACGCGCCCGGCGTCGAAGACCTGCCATGTGACCGATGGGCCGATGGACCAGTAGCGGCTGTTGATGTCGAAGAGATCTGCGAATTGAGATGATTGCACGCCGAGCGTGCCGTTGAGCGCGATGCGCGGGTAGAGGTCCGCGGTGGCGACTCCGACGCGAGCGGTGGCAGCGGCGAGTTGGCGTTCGGCGCGGCGGACATCGGGTCGTCGGCGGAGCATATCGGCCGGAACGCCCACCGCGATCTCCGGTCCGATCACCGGGAGCGGGGCGGGCGGCATGAGTTCCCCGTCGAGGGAGCCGGCGGGCTTACCCAGGAGCGTCGCGAGGCGGTGCGCGGACTGGGCCATCGAGACCTTGATTGGCGGGACCTGCGAGCGGCGGGTTTCGAGTTGCGCCTTCGCGCGGGCCACGTCGAGTTCGCCGATGAGTCCCGCGGCGAAGCGAGATTCCGTGAGCGAGAGCGTGCTTTCCTGTGCGACGACGGCCCGCTGGGCGATGTCGAGATTGATCTGTGTCGCGCGGTAGTCGATGTAGTTCAGGGCCAGTTCGGCCAGAAGTGACACGAGCACGGCGTTGCGAGCCTCGACCGACGCGGCGAGTTCGGCGTCGGCCGCCTCGACGGAGCGGGAGACCCGCCCGAAGAGATCGAGTTCCCACGAGGCGTCGAAGCCGGCCTGGAAGAGGTCGTACGACTCGTCTGAGCCGAAGCTCCCGACCGTGTTCTCGCTGTTGCGGCGGCGGGTGTAGGCGCCGGCGGCGTCGAGACGTGGGAGTTCATCGGCCTTGACGAAGCGGCGCTGTGCGCGGGCCTCGCGGATGCGTGATTCGGCGAGTCTGACGTCGAGATTGCTCGCGGCGGCACGCTCGATCAGCGAATCCAGCATCGGGTCGTTGAACGTCTTCCACCATGAATCGAGCGTCGCGGACGAGTTCTTGAGCGCCGAGGTTACGGGCGAATCAACCGCGAGTTTGTTGAACGATTCGGGCGACGTGGTTTGCGGAGGTGTGTAGTCGCCTGTGACCTTGCACCCGGGGAGTGTCACGAGGGCGCCGGCGAGAGCCACGACCAAGGCCGCCGGAGCAGTGCGGATCGTTCGGAATGAGCGGGGCATGATTCGCACGGAGAACGAAGGGTGACTCACTTGGCGGCTCCGGGTTCGGGGTTGGCGGCTGGGGCCGGCTGTACGTTCTGAAGTGGCGCGGATTTGATGTAAACGTCCATCTGCTGGCCGACGAAGACCGGCAGATCGCCTTTCTCAAAGGAGTAGATTGCCTGGAGCACGCGGGTATCGACGCGCTCGGTGCTCTCGCCGGTGAGGGAGCGCTTGGGGATGACATAGGGCTCGAATCGAACGAACTTGAGTTCGGTCTTGATCGCGTTGTTGCCGCGGAGGAACGCGGTCGCGGGCGAGCCGGGCGTCAATCGCCAGGCGTCATACTCGTCGATGTCCACGCGAACGTGGAGCGGATGAACAGAGCCGAGAATCATGAGCGGGGAGGCGAGCGGGCCGGGCTGGGCGTACTCGCCCACGCGTGTATTGACCTGCAGGACCTGCGAGTCGATCGGGGCGCGGACGATGCGTCGTTCGATCTCGACCCTCACACTGTCGACCGCGGCCTGGGCATTCTGGACCTGCCCATCGAGCACCGCAACCTCGACCGACCACGCGCCTGAACGGAGCAACTTCAACTGGCTGTCGACCTCGGCAACGCGGGCCTTGGCGGCGTCGACGGCAAAGCGCTTACGGCTCAGTTCCTCGCTGCTGATCGCGCGTTTGTCCTGCACATTCTCCCACATCGAGAGTTGCGCCTGCTGATCTGCCAGCGCGGCTTGCGCGGCGACGAGGCGAGCCTCGGCGGGCGGGATCTCTTCGGGGCGGGGCTGGGCCTTGAGCGCGGCGAGCTGACGCTGCGTGACGTTGAGCGCGGCCTGCTTGACGGCAAGTTCCGCCTCGAGTTCGCGGGTCTCGAGCGTGAATAGCACGTCACCCTTGTGAACATCCTGCCCGGGAACGACCGGCGCCGACGTGACCACGCCGCCGACGGGTGTCGAGAGCGCGATGTTGCGGGTGGATGGCTCGATGAGCCCAGAGCCGGCGACGAAGGCGTCGTACGGGGCGCGGGCCGGCTCTACGACGGGGGGCGCGGGGATAGGCGGCTTGGCGGCCTGCACGACCTTGACGACGGCGAAGACCAGGCCGGCGAGGGCGAGGAGTGGGACGAGGTAGGTGCGGATCATGGGACTGCTCCGTGCGAGGCCGACAGAGCGCGGCCGGGCGTATCGATGGATTCGATCTTGCCGTCGTCCATGCGCGCGATCCGATCGGCGAATTCGAAGATTCGCGCGTCGTGGGTGACGACGATGAGTGACTGGCCGGACGAGAGCGCGACCTCACGCATGAGCTGCATGACGTCGTGCCCGGTTTTATGATCGAGGGCGCTTGTGGGTTCGTCGCAGACGATAAGTCGCGGGTGATGGATGAGCGAGCGCGCGATGGCGACGCGCTGCTGCTGTCCGCCGGAGAGTTGCGCTGGGCGGCTGTTCCAGCGATCGCCAAGTCCAACGCGTCCGAGAATATCGCGAGAGCGAGCGATCGCCTCGGAGCGTGATGTGCCCGCGATGAGCAGCGGGACTGCGATGTTCTCCGCGACTGTCAGCGTGGGGATGAGATTGAATGACTGGAAGACAAAGCCGACCGTCTTGCCGCGGAACTCGGTGCGCTCGGCGTTGGACATCGACTTGAGATTCTGGCCATAGACAACGCAGTCGCCCTCGTCGTGGTCGAGCACACCGGCGACGATGGAGATGAGGGTGGTTTTCCCGCATCCCGAGGGGCCGACGAGCATGAGGAGTTCGCCCGGCGCGACGCTGAGATCGACACCACGGAGCGCGAAGACGGCGGACGAGCCTTTGCCGTAGGTCTTGGTCACACCACGACAGACGACCGCGGGCGTGGCGGCGGGTGTAATCCCGTTGGCGTGGGGTGCTCCGTTGGATGGTGGGTGATTGGAGTGTGTGTTGGACATTCAGGGATTCCAGGGAGTGGGCGATCAGGCCTTGAACACCATCCCGGGTTCGAGTCGGAGGACCTTATACAGGCTGAGGAGGGCGGCGAGCGATGCGACGCCGAACATGGACACGCCGGTGAGAGCGAGGACCTGCCATGGCATGAGGAACGCGAGATCGGTCTTGGTGATGACGACGCCGAAGGCCGCGGCGAGCCCAACTCCGAGGCCGAAACTGATGGAGGTGACGGTGAAGACCTGGGAGCCGACCATGGCGATGAGGCGGAACGACGAGACACCCATGGCGCGAAGCGTGGCGAAGTAGCGGAGGTTGTCGAGGGTGAAGTTGAAGAAGGTCTGTCCGGTAACGAGGGCGCCGACGATGAGTCCGAGGATGACGGCGAGCCCGAAGTTGACGAGGATGCCGGTCTGCTTCAGTATGTAGCCCGAGGTGGCGGCCTCAAACTCCGTGCCTGTCAAGGCGCGGTACATGGTCGCGTGGGCGATCAGATCCTGCACCTGCTTCTGGTCGGTGCCGGGCTTCAGTTTCACGAGGACGAACGACATAAGGTGGCGTTCGCGTGGCGCGAAGCGAAGGGCGCGCGAGTAGGTCGTGTAGATCGTGGGCTCCCAGAAAAACGAGGGATCGCCCCTGTAACTCCCGACGATGACGGCGTCGGTGTCGTTGATCGAGAGGCGATCGCCGACCTTGATCGGTGCGCCTGCGGTCCGTTCGAGTTTGAGTTTGGTGCCGGCATCGCGGACGTCGATGAGGATGCCGGGATCGCGTCGAAGATCGGCGAGCGAGCCCTCGACCATCTCCGCCGGGCCGCCGGTGAGCGTGGCGTCGTCGAGTCCGATGACGATGACGGTGAGGCGTGTGCCGTCTTCGAGGCGAGCGCGGAGCCAGTTCTTGTAGATGGGGACGGCCCAGGCCACGCCGTCGATTCCGCGGATCTGCTGGAGGGCGGTATCGGGGATGGGCTTGTAGTCCTCGCTGAAGCGGACTTGATCGTCCATCACGAAGAGGTCGACGTTGGAGAGTTGGCGGATGAACGTGCCGGTCTGGGATTTGAGGCCGGAGTAGATCGAGGCCTGCTGCGCGATCATCATGGCGGCGAAGGTCATGCCGATGATCAGCCCGAAGTACTTCAGGCGATCGCCCATGAGCATTTTGATCGCCAGCAGATTCATGAGGTTTCCCGGGCTCGCCGTGCTTTCGAGGGTCGGAGTGGCGCGGATTCGCCGGTGGCGCACAGCCCGTCGATCGTCGCGTCGATGAGTGAGTAGGCCGTGTGCTTGGGCGAGCGCCAGCGCACCCAGGGATCCTCCTTGAGGGCGATGTGGAGCGAGGCGACGCCGTGCGACGCGCCCCAGCAGACCTGTGTGACGGCATCGATGTCGGAGTAATGCGGCTTGAAGCGTCCCTGCTCGATGCACGCGCCGACGGCGCGGCGGAGGAACGCGTAGGCGTCGTGGTCGGGATCACCGTGCTCGGGCGGGAGATCGGTCGGGGCCTCGGTGGCGGCCCATGGGGTCATGAACATGAAGCGGTAGTGGTGGGGGTGATCGAGCGCGAAGCGGACATAGGCTCGCCCCATGGTGCGGAGGCGTTCCACGCAGTCTTCGACGCGTTTGGCGGTGTCCAGCGTACGGCGGAGCAGGGCGAAATCTTCGCAACAGAGTTGGAGGATAAGGGCCCGCTTGTCGGGGAAGTGGCTGTACAGGGCCGGGGCGGTGTAGCCGATCGCCGCGGCGATCTTGCGGAGCGAGACATTCTCGAACCCGTCGCGGAGGAAGAGGACCCGGGCCGCGTCCATGATCCTGGCGCGGGTCGCGAGTCGTTCCTGGGCTCGTCGGGGGGTGGTGGGCATGGGAATGTCTTACACTGTTTACTGACTATACACCGTAAAGTGACCTGGTCAAGGGCCGGGGTCCGCGGCTACTGCTTGAAGACGACGGCCGGCTCCAGGGAGATGACCTTGCGGATGCTGAGCACGGCGGAGAGCACGCAGATGATTGCGACGGCCAGCGAGGCGACGGCGAGGAGTTGCCACGGGATCTTGTACGCGAGTGTTGAGTTGGACATGGAGACGCCGAAGAACGTGGCGATGCCGATGCCAAGCCCGCAGCCGATCGCGCCCACCACCAGCGATTGGAGGATGACCATGAAGAGCAAGGTTGAATCGGAGGCGCCCATGGCTTTGAGCGTGCCGAAGTAGCGCAGGTTATCGAGCGTGAAGTTGTAGAACATGAAGCCGGTGATGACGGTGCCGATCAGGAAACCCAGTGCGACGGCGATGCCGAAGTTGATGGGGATGCCCGTGTTCTTGATGAAGTAATCGACGGTTTTATCTTTGAACTGCTGGTTGGTGAGGGCGGCCAGTCCGGTCGTGATTTCGATACGGCGGCGAAGACTCTCGACGTCAACACCTTGTGCGGCTTTGACGAGGACGAACGAGAGCAGTTTGCGTTCCTTGGGGACGAATGTGGTGGCACGTCCGTATGTCGTGTAGATCACCGGGAGCGACTGGAAAGTTCGCGTCGATCGGCCGATGCCGACGACAACCGCGCGGTGGTCGTTGAGTTCGAGGGTGTCGCCGACCTTGAGCGGGATCGGTTTTCCCTTGGGGTCTGGGGACGGCTTGGCGAGACGCGAGTTGGCGCTCACATCATCGACGATGATGGCGTCGGCGCGTCTGAGATCGGCGAGGGCTCCTTCGACCATGCCCGGCGGGCCGCCGGTGAGCGTGGCGTCGTCGAGCCCGAGGATGTTGCAGTTCTGGAACTGGCCGTTGTCGAGGCGGGCGCGGATGAGCCCTTTGTAGAGCGGGAGGGCCCAGCCGACGCCCTGGATGCCACGGACGCGGAAGAGTTCGGTGTCCTGCATGGGCTTGATGTCTTCGATCTGCTGGACCTTGGGGTCCATGACCCAGATGTCGCCCTGGCCCATGTCGGTGACGGTGCCGAAGGTGCGGGTCATGATGCCGATGAAGATCGCGCCCTGTTGGGTGATGACCATGGAGGCAAGCGTGACGCCCATGACGATGCCGAAGTATTTGGCGCGATCGCCGAAGAGCATTTTGAGAGCGACGGACATCATGGGCGATCGTCTCCGCGGAGATGTGCGAGGGCGACGGCGTCGAGCGAGAAGCGGGTGATGTGGTCGGCGATCTGGCCGATCTCGCGGGCATCGAGCCTCAGATTCGGGAAGAGGCGTGAAAGCACGGGGCGAGCGTGGTAATAGATCAGGCACTGCCCGACGATGCTGCAGGCGCAGAGTTCGACCTGTCGCTCGCCGAGCCTGGGGTTGAGGCGACGAAGGATGATCTGTAGCGCTTCGAACTTGGGGCGCACACCGGACCGCACGACGTGGTCGAGGGCCGCACCGGGCGACGCCATCTCGCGGGCCATGAGGCGGGCGTGCCACGCGGGGCGTCCCTTGAGCCCGATCCTCTGCATGAACGTCAGGATGAAGTGGCGGAGCCGATCGGCTGGCGGCGTTGCATCACTCACCGCCTCCTGCGAAGGGTCGTATTCGTCGGCGCAGCGGTGGGCGTACGCGATGACCTCGATGTAGAGCGTTCGCTTGTCGCCAAAGTGGTAACTCACGGCGGCGATGTTCGCTTCGGCTCGGCGGCAGATCTCACGGATTGTTGCCTGCTCATACCCGCGATCGGCGAAGACCTCGCCGGCGGCGTCGAGCAGGCGATCGCGTGTGCCGTGGTCGCTCGCCTCGTCGGGCTTGCCCGAGGACTTGGCGTCGATCCGCACGCCGGGGCGGATGGCGGATCGAGTCGTGGGGCGAGGTGTGGCGGTGCGGTTCACGTCATGCCTCTTCAAACAGGCGATTGAAACACGTGTTTGATAGGGCATGCCCGACGCGGTGTCAACCGGATCGCGGTTCCGATCCGTGTTTCGTGCTACGCTAGAGTTCAGATTCCGACAGGGGGAACTCCTCAGATGAAAATCGCCAAAGAGGGCTGGCCGTTCGTGTTGATCTTCGCGCTGGCGACGGCGCTCGTTGGCTGGCTAGCGGTGCGGTTTGTGGGAGATCCGGGCTACGCGATCGTGGGCGTGGGGATCGTTCTGACGCTGTGGTGCCTGTGGTTCTTCCGCGATCCGGAGCGCACGACGCCGACGCTGGCGGGGGGTGTGATCTCGCCGGCGGACGGCGTGGTGTGCGCGATCGGTCGGGCGGAACTTCCCAAGGAACTCGGCTTGTCCGAGGGGATGCGCACCCGGGTGTGCGTCTTCATGAATGTCTTCAACGTCCACGTGAACCGTGTGCCGGTCAACGGCAAAATCATCGGCCTGGCGTACACCAAGGGGAAGTTCTTCAATGCCTCGCTCGATAAGGCGAGCATCCATAACGAGCGCATGGCGGTCGCGATACGCAGCGACGCGGGCGATGTGATCGGATTTGTCCAGATCGCGGGGTTGGTCGCGCGGCGGATCGTGTGCAGACTGCGCGATGGCCAGGATGTGAAGCAGGGCGAGCGGTTCGGGCTGATCCGCTTCGGGTCACGCGTGGACGTCTATCTGCCGCCCGACGCCGAGGTGAAGGTTGCGCTCGGACAGAAGACGATCGCCGGCGAAACGGTGCTCGCCATGATCCCAACACGTTCTGGGCGAGAGAGCGTCGAGGTCAAGGGCAAGGGGGTGTCCGTTGGTCGATGACAGCGGAAAGGCTCCGAAGCACGTATCGCTCCGCCGACTCGTTCCGAACCTCATCACGACCGCGGCGTTGTGTTGCGGGGTGGCGTCGTTGCACTTTGCGATGAAGGACGACTGGGCCCGCGCGCTCGGCGCCGTGTGCGCGGCGGCGATTCTGGACGCCCTCGATGGGCGGGCGGCCCGGCTGCTGCGCGTCTCAAGCCCGTTCGGCGCCACGCTCGATTCGCTTGCTGATTTCGTGAGTTTCGGGATCGCGCCTGCGTTCATGATCTATCACTGGAAACTCGGTGTGTTCGACGCCGGCGGGCTGATCATCGTCGGGCTCTTTACGCTGTGCGCCGCGTTGCGTCTGGCGAGGTTTACCGCGATGGCCAAGAAGGGCAAGCAGGTGCCGTGGGGACAGGGCTACTTCATGGGCATGCCCACGCCTGCCGCCGCCGGCATCGTGCTCATGCCGTTGCTGCTTGACACTTCACGCAAACTCAACGCGTGGTTCCCGCAGTTCGATATCCCGGTGTGGATCGTTGCGGGCCACACGCTGCTTGTCGCGGTGCTGATGATCAGCCGGATTCCTCACTATTCGTTCAAGGGACGGAAGATCAGCCGCAGGTTCGTGGTGCCGCTGATGGTGCTGGTGGGGATCATCGCGGTGGCGGCGACGCGTGACCCGTTGCTCACGATGGCCGTACTGGCGGCGGGGTATCTGGTGTCGGTGCCGGTGTGCGTGGCACGAGCGAAGAAACTCGGTATGGGGCCGTCGCTGGCGGTTGTGGGGTCCAAGCGGGCCGGGTAGGGGATCGGGCGTGAGCGACAACGAAAACCGACCGGGGTGGCCCGGTCGGTTGTGGGTTGAATAGCGCTGCAGAGCGAGGCTCAACTGACGAGCATCTTCTCGGCCTTGGCATCCCAGAGCATGACTTTGTTCTGGCGATAGGCCTCGACGCCCATCTTGATTGCGACCATGACGGACGCGCCTAGGTCGACGTTGCAACTCAGTTTGCCCTTGCCGCGGATCGCGTCGATGAAACTGTTCATGTGATCGCGGTGTTCGCCCGACGCGAGTTCGAACCTTGCGCCGCCCGGGCCGGGCTCGGGGCGTTCCTCGCCCTTGTCATTCTTGACCGTCTTGGTCTGCACATTGTCGGCGTTGACCTTGCGGAATTCGCTCCACCACTCGCCCTGCTCGCGGATCTTGAGTGCGGCGTTGCCGCCCGGCATCTCGATCGTTCCGTGCTGCCCTCGGATGATGGTGTCAAGCCCGACGTCGTTGGTCATGACGCTGACGAGCACGACGGTGTGCTCGCTGGGATAGTCGACCATCATCATGAAAGTGTCAGGGATGTCGCGTTCGTCCTTCTCGAGGTATTTTCCGCCCGAGGCGACGACGCGCTTGGGATACTCGCCGTTCTCGCCGGTAATCGCCAGGAGGAGCGGCGAGAGTTTGTGATACAGCAGGTCGGTCGCGACGCCGCCGTTGTACGCGAAGTACTTGCGGAAGCGGAAGAAGTGGTCGGCGTTCCACGGGATCTTGGGGGCCAGTCCCCACTGGTGGCCGAGCCAGCGATCCCAATCGACATAGCCCTCGGCCCCCTTGTCCTGATTGGGAGTGGCGTCGGGATCGATGGGCCAGTTGAACTGTCCGCCGCGTGAGTTGCGGCAGTACGCGCCCTGGCTCCAGCAGACTTTTCCGATGCGTCCTGCGCCGATGGCTTCGCGGGCCTTCCACGTGCAGGCGTCGCTGGTCGCCTGCGGTCCGACTTGCAGGATGCGTCCGGTTTTCTTGACGGCGTCGCGGCACTCGATCGCCTGTTCGATGGTGTGCGACAGGGGTTTCTCGCAGTACACGTCCTTGCCGGCCTGCATCGCTTCGATCGCGATTTTCGTGTGCCAGTGGTCGGGCGTCGCGATCAGCACGGTCGACACGTCCTTGTCATCGAGCACTTCGCGGTATTCCATCGTGCCCGAGTTCGAGGTGCCGCCGATGACCTTGATGGAGTTGTTCAGGCGGCGGCGATAGACATCGCACACCCGCGTGACCGCGATGTTCTCTGCGTCCTTGCGGCCCATGAGCGAGTGGAGGTGGCCGGTGCCCATGCCGCCCGTGCCGATCGCGCCGAAATTCAGGCGGTCGTTGGCGCCCAGCACGCGTGCGTAGCTGGCGGCGGGCATTGCCCATGCGGCACCGGCGGCCAGGGCGGTGGTACGGATGAAGGAACGCCGAGACAAGCCGAGACTGCTGGTCATGATGGAGCCTCCTGAGGGACTGCCACCATCTTGACGACTTCCCGGCCGAAAATCAAAGGGGCAACCGGCGTGTTCCGCGGATTTCTGTAGACTGATGCGGCTCGCGGAACTCGGTGTGTTTATCAAACGCGGCGGTTGACGCCGGCAGCGGAAGGGTTTGCATCATGTTTGACAGGTTGGTCATTCGGAAGATCGCGGTCACTTCGCTCCTCGCGGTTGTCGCCGGTTCGGTATTCGCCGGTGAGTTGAAGACCGTCGGCACGACGCGGGGCGACGTAGTCGCGATCATCGACGGCAAGGAAGTACCGCCACCCGCGATCGAGATGGGCGACCCGGCGACCATCGCGGCGATTCTTGACGAGGGCAAGAACCGCAATCAGGTGATGGACCATCTGACCCACCTGACCAAGAAGATCGGCTCACGTCTTACCGGCTCGCAGCGGTTGATCGCCGCCAATAACTGGTGCCGTGACCAATATGTCCGTTGGGGGCTCTCCAACGCACACCTCGAGCAGTGGGGTGACGTGACGACCGGGTTTGATCGCGGTCCGTGCTCCGGCAAGATGCTGCTGGCGCGCGAGAAGAAGAACGATGACAACTCGGTCACCATCGAGTATGACGCACTCCGCGACTTTGAGTTCAGCACGCTCTCGTGGACCAAGGGAACCGAAGGTGCCGTGCGAGGCAAGGTTGTTCGTGAGCCCCAGAGCGACGCCGACTATGAGGCCGTCAAGGATCAACTCCCCGGCGCGTGGGTGCTTGTGAAGGCCGCCAGCCCGATCGGGCAGCGCGGGGTGCGTCGGCGCATGGCCGACTTTGCCGAGATGCGTACCGCCGCCCGAAAGAAGATCGCCGACGGTGCCGCGCCAGAGAGCCTGACCATGCAGGAAAAGGTCGCCGTTGCCCCGGTTGCTGGCTTCATCTCAACCACGCGTGACGAGCGGGTCTGGACCGGTGCGATCGGTGGCTGGCGTGAACGCAAGATCGAAGACTATCCGAACGATCTGTCGATCTCGGTTCGCAGTTCCGACTACGACGCGATCAACTCGCGTCTTACGGACGGCGAGCCGATCGAACTGGAGTTCAACATCCAGCACACGCTCACGCCCGGGCCCGTGCCGGTGTACAACACCATCGCCGAAATTCCGGGCTCCACATGGCCCGACGAGATCGTGATTGTCTCTGGACACCTTGATTCATGGGACGGCGTCGGCTCCGAAGGCTGCACCGACAACGGCACCGGCTCTGCAACGACGCTCGAAACCGCGCGCATTCTCATGGCTGTTGGAGCCAAGCCGAAGCGGACTATCCGTTTCGTCAACTGGTCGGGCGAGGAGCAGGGGTTGCTCGGTTCGGCCGGGTACGTTGTCACGCACGAGAAGGAACTCTCCAAGATTTCCGCGGTGTTCGTTGACGACGGTGGAACGAACTATGACGGCGCGCTGAGCGTGCCCAAGGCGATGGTTGACATGCTCGCCGCGGCGACGGCCCCCATCAACAACGTCTTCCATGACGAGGTCGATGGAAAGTATCTCAACTGCGACATTCGCACGATCGGCGAGCGCATGCCCCCCAACGGCGGGAGCGACCACGCGACGTTCAACAACAAGGGTGTGCCCGGGTTCTACTGGGCCGAGACCGGCCGCGCCGATTATGGTCACGGCTGGCACACGCAATATGACAGGCTCGATCTGGCAATCCCGAACTATCTCGCTCAATCGGCGACCTGCGCGGCGGTGACGGCGTACAACCTGGCGTGCGCGCCGACGCTTGTGCCGCGTCCCCCGGCGGATGAGAAGAAGGACAAATAGCCAAAACGCACGCGGCCCAATCCCGCGTGGAGCAGGAATGGGCCGCGAGCAACCCGACGGCGGAAACGCGTCGGGGGGGCGTGCTACGGGTAAGGCGGCGGGTCAGGGGGACACCTTGGCGGCCTTGACTGACTTGGCGGGCTTCGCCGCCGGGATGCTTGACTTTGCCCCGCCGACGGGCTTGGCTGGGGGAGCCTTCACAGAAACCGCGCCCTTGGCGGCCATCTTCGAGGCACCGGCGGCCGGACCAGCGGCTGAATTGCCCGCCGGAATGGCCAGTGCGGCGATCGCGGTGATACAGGCGGAGGCGGCGAAACGACGGTTGCTCATGCTTCCTCCCAAAGGCCCGCGGAGTAGGTCGCGGGACGAGCAAGACAATCCGAAACACTCCGGCGATTGGCAACCCATTTCGGCGAAAATCGGCTTATGAGGCTGGGGCGAATAAGGGCCACCCGCCCTGGTCGCATAACCAGCGCAGACAAACACCCCGGCCGACGCCGATACCGTCGCTCGACCGGAGTGAATTCAGGCCCGCGATGTCACTTCGATTTCACTGCCCCGAATCTGCGGCGAGGTACGCGTTAATGAGCGATCGCTCGCCCTCCTTGCTCCCGCCTCTGCTGTTGCCGTGCTCCATGCCGAGGATGCCTGTGAACCCGCGGGCCTGGATGTGCTTGAAGACGTTGCGGTAATTTACCTCGCCTGTGCCCGGCTCGGCTCGCCCGGGGTTGTCGCCGAGTTGGATATACGCGATGTCGTCCCACGAGCGGTTCATGTTGTCGATCAGGTTGCCCTCGGTCACCTGCAGGTGATACAGGTCCTGCAGGATCTTGAGGTGCGGGCTGTCGACGGCGCGGCACAACGCCCTGAGCACGTCGCTCGTCGGGCAGAACTGTCCCGGATGATCACGCCAGTTGAGCGGCTCGATCACCATCACCATGCCGCTTCCGCTCTTCTCGCACACCGCCGCTGCCTGTTTGAGCGTCTCGATGACGTTGCAGAACTGATGCCCCCACGGAAGATTCTGCGCGACGCGACCGACCACGGTCGTCACCCAGGTCGCGTTGATGCGTTTGGCGATCTCGCACGACTCGCCCGTCTGCTTCACGAATTTCTCGCGGATACCTTTGTCGCCCGTCGTCAGCGTCGGCTTCTCCCAGTCAATGTCCTGCGCAACGAAGATGCCCATCCGCATCTTGTGCTTGGCCATCCGGTCCGCGAACGCCTTGTGGAAGTTTTCGTCGCGCCAGCGCATGCCGTTGTCTTCCCACGCCGCGAATCCCTCGTCGGCGGCGAAGGAGACCTGGTCGAGATCGTCCTTTGCGTGGCTGGAGAACATCCCAAAGTGCGGCGCATACGCCAGATTGAAGCGTCCCTTACCCGCGCCCTGCGGCGTCGCCGCGGGCTGTTGGCGCGTTGACGCGCTCAGCGGGCTCGACGCAGCGACAGCAGCGCCCACGGCGATCGACGAGGTCAGAAAATCACGGCGTTCCATGTGCAAGCCTCCAGAGCGGCGGGGCGGTGTGCCAACACGCCGCGAATTCTCGTGTCACCGATTACAGGTCATCAAACGATTCCCGCATCAACGAAAAGCCCGGCCGACCACGACCGGGCTTTGGAGTTCATTGTTCTTCGACTCACACCAGCGGCGTGCGCCCCGGCACGGCGACGGGCGGCACGGGCAGCGAGCCGAGTTCATAGGTCGTCGGGCCCAGACGCTCCTTGCTCGCCAGCGCCTGCTCCCATGTCACCGTCTTGCCGGTGTACGCCGCCATACGTCCCATGATCGCCGTCAGCGTCGACTCCGCGATCCTCTTGCCCTCGTTGATCACCTTGCCCGCGGCGATGCTGGCGTAGAGATCGACGTGCTCCTGCTTGTACGGATTCATCGAGCCCGAGTAGCGCCACGCAGACTTGCCCTTGATCTCAGCCTGCCCGGATGTGGTCCGCAGCGTGCCGTCGGTGCCCGCGAAGGCCTCCCAGACGCGCGAGTCCGTGCCGTCGATCTGGCGGCACATGCTGTTGATGATCGTGCCGTCGGCGTATTCATACTCGACCGCGAAGTGATCGAAGATGTGTCCATACTCCGCGCCGGTGCGTACCTGGCGGCCGCCCATGGCATAGGCCGTCTTGGGCGTCGAGCCCACGACCCAGTTCGCCACGTCGAGGTTGTGCACATGCTGCTCGACGATGTGATCGCCCGACAACCATGTGAAGTACAGCCAGTTGCGGATCTGCCATTCCATGTCCGACCATTCGGGGAGTTTGGGCTTGACCCACAGCCCGCCCTGGTTCCAGTACACGCGCCCGTGCACCACACGACCGATCGCGCCGTCGCGGACGCGCTGGAGTGCCTGCAGGTAGCAGTCCTCGTGGCGACGCTGTGTGCCCGCGACGACCGCCAGACCCTTCTGCTGCGCTATCTCCGACGCCGCGATCACCGCGCGGATGCCCGGCCCGTCGACCGCGACAGGCTTCTCCATGAACACGTGCTTGCCGGCCTCGATCGCGGCCGCGAAGTGGATAGGGCGGAAGTGGGGCGTCGTCGCCAGGATGACCGAGTCGATCCCCTGCGTCGCGAGCAGTTGCTTGTAGCAGTCAAAGCCGGTGAAGAACTTGTCGTCCGGCACGTCGGCCCGGTCCTTGTAGTTCTCCTTCAGGAAGTCGCGGCACGACTGGGCCCGATCGCGGAACACGTCCGCCAGCGCCACGATCTTGGTGCCCGGCCCGGAGTCCAGCGCGTCCGTCGCGGCGCCGGTGCCTCGCCCGCCGCAGCCGATCACGCCGATCCGGATCGTGTCCGATCCGCCCGCCCACGCCCAGTTCTTGGCCGATGCCGTCGCGACCGTGGCGGCCGCGGCGACCACGCCGGTGGTTTTCACGAAATCACGACGCGTAACGCTTGGGGTCTTCTCGCTCATGGTGAGTCCTCGCTTGATTCGAACGCGCTGCCGCGCCGTCCGATCCCGGCTCGCCGGGTGCGCCAGCATAACGCGCTCCATCGAAAGTGGGCGAGCCCCAATCCCAGAAACCTCTATGATTTGAGCCGAGGCATTTGAACAAAGATGGCACAGGTCCTCGCCCAGCGCCCGGTCCTCTATCCAAACCAGTACGTTTGGTACGTCTTTGCCTCATCCCTCGACATCATGGTCACCGTCTTCGTCCTCTCCCACCTAGGCATGAAAGAGGCCAACACCTTCGCCCAGTGGTCCATCACCCAGTTCGGCACCTGGGGCCTCATCGGGCTCAAGTTCTTCACCGTCGCCTTCATCGTCTGTGTCTGCGAATACATCGGGCGACGCAACCACGTCGCCGGCCGCCGACTTGCCTGCTGGTCCATCCTCGCCTCGCTCCTGCCTGTCATCGCGGCCCTGGTCCAGGTTGGCTATCTCCTCACCCTCGGCGACCTTGAGTGGACAGTCCTGCCCGCGACCAAGGCGGCGATGGAACACATGGTGAAGTAGACGCTCGATCCGTGGGAATCGGACCACCCGCCGCGGGTTTCCTACCCTCCCCTTCCATGACTCACAAAGCCCCTTCGCCAGCGCCTGCCAACTCCAGTCCCGACCTCCGCGCCCTCACCGCCGACTACATGGCCACCGAAGCCCACCTTCGCCAGGGCGGCGGCGCTAAGGCCATCGAGCGTCAGCACGAAAAGGGCCGCCTCACCGCCCGCGAACGCATCGCGCTGCTGGTGGATCAGGCATCGGGTACCAGCCATCAGGCATCAGCGAATGACGATTCTCCCGCGTCTTCGTCCCCATTGCCCACTGCCCATCGCCCATTGCCTTCCTTCCAGGAACTCGGTCTCTGGGCCGCCCATCACATGTACAAGGAGCACGGCGGAGCGCCCGCCGCCGGCGTCGTCACCGGCATCGGCTCGATCCACGGCCGCCCGCACATGATCATCGCCAACGACGCCACCGTCAAAGCCGGCGCGTTCTTCCCGATGACCTGCAAGAAGATCATCCGCGCCCAGACCATCGCGATGATGGCCCGCATGCCGCTCGTGTATCTCGTTGATTCGGCGGGTGTGTTCCTGCCGCTGCAGGAAGACGTCTTCCCCGACACCGACGACTTCGGGCGCATCTTCCGCAACAACGCCGTCATCAGTGCCGAAGGAATCCCGCAGATCGCGGCCATCATGGGCTTCTGCGTCGCCGGCGGCGGATACCTGCCGGTGCTGTGCGACACGCTCCTCATGACCGAGGGCAGCGGCCTCTACCTCGCCGGGCCCGCGCTCGTCAAGGCCGCCATCGGCCAGGAAGTCACCGACGAGGAACTCGGCGGCGCCTCCATGCACGCCTCGATCTCCGGCACGATCGACTTCAAAGAGAAGGACGACGGGAGCTGCATCCGGCGGGTGCGTGAACTGGTAAGAAAGTATGGCGAGACGCAGAGACAACGAGACGAGGAGACGAAGTGGAAGGCCGGCGCAGGCTCCGCCGACGACATCTACACCATCTTCACCGACAAGCCCGGCTCGCAATACGACGTGAACGACGTCATCAATTGCATCGTCGACGCCCGGGCCGTCCCCAACGCCGACGGCCTCGAATCACTCGCCCCTGACTTCGACGAATACAAGGCCGACTACGGCCAGTCCATCGTCTGCGGCTACGCCAAGATCGGCGGCCATCCCTGCGGCATCGTCGCCAACCAGAAGAAACTCGTCCAGCGCACCATGCCCGGCGGCAAGGCCGGTCCCACCGCCTCGGTCCAGATGCCCGGTGTCATCTACGACGACTCCGCCGACAAGGCCGCCCGCTTCATCATGGACTGCAACCAGCGCAAGGTCCCAATTATCTTCCTCCACGACACGACCGGCTTCATGGTCGGGCGCGACAGCGAGCAGGGCGGCATCATCCGCGCCGGCGCCAAGATGGTCAACGCCATGTCCAACTGCGTCGTCCCCAAGATCGTCGTCATCACCGGCGGCTCCTACGGCG
>JADLFE010000003.1 GCA_020845755.1 Phycisphaerales bacterium | reverse complement strand
GCGTCGGCGCGATGCCCGCGATCCGCGACGACCCCGCCCACGCCGCCATGTTCGCCTCGCGCTGATCCAACGCCGTGCGCAGCACGCCCGGCGCGATCCGCCCGTCCTCATCCAGCCACGCCAGGCGTCGCCATTGATGGCCTTCCCACGCCCCGGTCGCGGGCATGCGGACGGCGGCCCCGTCCTGGTGCGTCGCCTTCGGCGGGCGCTGCACCGCCTGCTGCCCGGTTGTGCAAGACGACAGGACCAACAGCATCCCGATGACCAGTGCACCGGGCGGCACGATTCGCGCGTACTTCATTCCGAGACTCCCTGCCGCCAGCCTACCGACGACGAAACGATGGAACAAGGCTCCGCCTCGCCAAACTCGCAGCCATTGCCTGTCGTGTCAATGCGATCGTGTGCCCGCACCGTCGGACATCGTGCGTGGGTCAGCAGATCTTCACCAAACACCGTCCCCGAGCGCGTTATCGGCACGCCGCGATCAGCCGCACGCTCTGAGGTTGAAGCCCCACCCGACTCACCCCCGGCGCTACTTCTCCGCCGGACGCTCCACCTTCGTCGAAAGGTCCGTCGCCCGTTCCAACAGTTCCTTCTCGTACTTCTCGCGCGGCATGGAGGTCTCGAGCGACGGCACCAGGTCAAAGTGCCACTTCACCTCGTGGTCGATCTTCGTCGGCATCGCCTCCGCCATCAGGTCAAACGGCGGCACCTCGTGCAGCGGAATCTCCGCCGACATCCGCTGATTGATCGGCTCATATCCGTCGAGCCTCACCCGCACATCGTAATCGCCGTAGTACGTGAAATCAGTTGAGAGCGGCGTACGTCCGACCTCCGCATCATTCAGCCACACAGTCGCCCCCGACGGGTTCGACGTCACCGTGATGCGGCGCGTCAGACACCCGGGAAGCACCAGCGTGCAGGCGGCAAGGACGATGAGAGTGGGGGCTGGCCGCAGATTCATGGGATCACGATACCACGTCCGCGGGCTAGCGGCGAGGCGTCTGCGGATTCGTGGGCGGCGTGCCTGGCGCGGTCGGATTGATCGCCGTACGTGGCACGGGCGGCCTGATCACCGGCGCCGGCTGGCCGTTCCCCTGCGACGAACCCGCCGGACGAACGCCCGACGCGGGATGAACCGCTCCCGGGGTGACCGGAGCGCCGCCGGGCGTCGATGGGCGCAGCGTCGGGGCCGATGCTGATGCGGGTCCGACTTGTGGAACTGCCGGAAGTGTCGTCGACCCGCCCCCGTTCCGCGGCGCGTGATGATCGTCGAACTCATCGCCCCGGAACAGCGAGCCTAGGTACACACGCCGCACCATCTCATCGTTGATGAGGTCACGAGGCGTGCCCTCGGCAAAGACCTTGCCGCTGTCGAGGATGTACGCGCGATCGCACACGCGAAGCGTCTGCTGCACGTTGTGGTCGGTGATCAGAAACGCGATGCCTGTCTCCGCCAGTCGCTTGATTTCGGTCTGCAGGTCCTCGACCGCGATCGGGTCCACCCCGCTGAACGGCTCGTCGAGCAGGATCAGTTTCGGGCGCGTCACCAGTGCGCGGGCGATCTCGAGTTTGCGCCGCTCGCCGCCCGAACAGGTTCGCGCCTGGTGCTTGGCCTTGTGCTTCAGCCCAAACTGGTCGAGCAACGCCGCGGCCCGCTTCCGCTGCTCGTCGTGCGACAGCGGCAGCGTCTCCAATATCGCCAGGAGATTCTGCTCGACCGTCATCCGCTGGAAGATGCTGGGCTCTTGCGAGAGGTATCCCATCCCCAGTCGTGCACGCCGATACATGGGCAGGTTGGACACGTCGTTGTCGTTGAAAAGCACGCGCCCAGAATCCGGACCAGGATCAGGATCGATCATCCCGATGGTCATTCGGAAACTGGTCGTTTTCCCCGCACCGTTCCGACCAAGCAGCCCCACGATCTCGCTGGGATTGACCACGAACGACACGTCGTTGACGACAAGCCGCCCGGAGAACGTCTTTCGGAGTTTGATCGCCTGGAGCAACGACACGTGCGGAGAGTGTATCGCAACGCCGGTGCCGGAGCGATAGGGCGATCGGCGTTCGTTCGGAGATGCAGCCGGGCCACGTGGGGCAACCAGGCGGGTCCGCGGGCGCGCCGGGTGCACGCAGATGAGGCTCTCAATCGTGCGGGTGCCGGTGCTGGAGGATGTGCGGGCGTTCCAGGCCGTGCCTCAGCATGAGCGGTTCGTCGCTCAGCAACTCCAGAGTTGGACCGTGCGCGACGATCTGTCCCTTGTCCATCACGACGACCTGCTGGCACAACTCCACCATCATTTCCAGATCGTGCGACGCGATGATCTGGGTCAGGGGGGTCTGACGCAAGAGCGAGAGAAGCTCCCTGCGGCCCCGCGGGTCCAGGCTGCTGCTCGGCTCGTCCAGCAGCAGGATTGAGGGATCGCACGCCAGAACACCAGCCAGGCAGACCCGGCGCTTCTCGCCGGCGCTGAGGTGATGCGGCTCTCTCGACTCGAACCCCGACAATCCCACGTGTTCCAGCGCGTTGCGGACACGACGCCGAACCTCCCCGTCCGCGAGGCCCATCTGTTCCGGGCCGAACGCGACATCCTCTCCAACCGTCGGGCAGAACAACTGGTCGCCCGGGTCCTGGAAGAGCAGGCCAACGCGTCGGCGAACGTCCAGGATGTTGGATCGATCGATGGGTTCGCCATCGATCAGCACGGATGCGCTGCCGCGACGCGACTCTGGAAGCAGCCCGTTGAGGTGGTGGAGGAGCGTGCTTTTTCCGGCGCCGTTGGGCCCGATCAATCCCACGCGCAGGCCCGTCTCAGCGCGGAAGGAAATGTGCCGCAACGCCTCCGTTCCGTCCGGGTATGTGTAGCACAGATCGCGAACCTCAATCGCCGCGGTCATTTCCAGCCCCGCGCGAGCATCGCGCCGTACAGCCGTTCGGCACGCTCGCTGGCGCGCACGAACAGCCGCCCGATCACGCCCGACGACATCCGCCACACGTGCCATCTCCGACGCGTCATCGTGCGCGCGGCGCGGGCGCGGCGCATCCGCTCCGCCTCATCGATCAGCACGCGCCTGTACCGATACATCAACGCCAATGTCGTCACAAGGAGCGAGGGAAACCGCGCCCGACGCATCGCCCGCACGAGTTCAGGGAACGGCGTCGTCCCCGACAGCAAGAGCGCTGTCAATATGCACAGGTTGCACTTCGCCGCCAGGAACAGTCCGCCGCTCAGGCCCGCCGCACCAAGCCCCGCCACCAGCGACACCCCGAGCGCCAGCGGCTCCAGGCGGAGCAACACTCGCCCGATCTCACCCCACGGAATCCGGCTCATGTACACACCGAGCAGCAATACCGCCGTCGCCAATCCCAACCCCGCTGCCCAGCCGCGTGGGAGCGCCACGATGAACACGATCAGACCGATTCCCAGAACGAGTTTCTCCCCCGTCCCGAGCCGGTGCACCGGGCTCTGAATCCCGCTCGCTCGCTCCGAAAATGATGCGAGGTTCATGTGTCACGACGCCGCGGCATCCGCCGACAGCGCTCCCCGCTTCCGCCGCACCAACGCACGTGCTCCGATCCAGGACAGCACGAACACGACGGTCGTCCCCGCAACACCAGCCACTCCCGTCGCCAGACCCTCCGACGCGATGCCGGGCATCTTATACGAAGGTATCAGCGTTGGAATCGATCGCTCAGATGTCTCGCGATCCGCAAATCCCAGACTCTCCGCCGATTTGTCCAATCCATCCGGCCATGGGCTGGCGAACGGCGCCATAAACAACGCGAGTCCCATGCTGATGATCAGCCCGAAAGTGAACAACGATCCCAGGCCCTCCGCGCCCGGGCGTTTCTCCCCGGCCCGCGATCCGATCGTCGATTCCCCGATCAGGTCAGGCCGCGATGCCGCAATCGCCGACAGCACGAGCATCGTGATCACACCTTCCCCAACGCCGATCAGCATGTGAACTCCCGCCATCGCCGGGAACACGACTCGCCATTCGATTGTCTTCGACGCCGCCAGCTCTCCCGCGCACGCGATCGACGCGAGTACCGTGCCGAACCACGCCGCGATCCCCGCCGCCGCGATTCTCATCCCCCGACCACGCCCGACCTTCTCGATCGCACGACACAGCGCCCACCCCCCGACGCCGCCAACCACCGCCATGTTGAAGATGTTGGCCCCCAACGCCGCGATCCCGCCGTCAGCAAACAGGAAACACTGCACGATCAGCACCGACGAGATCACGATCACCGATGCGCTCGGCCCCAGGAGCGCCGCCGTCAGCACCGCGCCGATCAGGTGCCCGCTCGTGCCCCCGAGCACCGGAAAGTTCAGCATCTGAGCCGCGAACACAAACGCCGCCGCAAGCCCCAGCAGTGGCACCCGCTGCGGCGGAAGTTCGCGACGAGCCCGCCGCAGCGCCACGCCCAACGCTCCCGCCGCCAGAACCCCGGCCGCGAGTGTCGTCTTGGCGTCGAGAAAGCCGTCAGGAATGTGCATCGAGGCTCCTTCCTGCGGCTGAGGATATCCAATTTGGGTCGCGGAAGGGTGGTGCGAGAGCCCCGCGTGCGACAAGAAAGCCATCCCGGTCGCCCGCGCGGCATCGCCGCTACTCCTCCGCGGCTGACTTACCACCACAGCACGCTCGCGGGTCGATCACACGCGATACGGCGGCGAGCAGGTCCTACTTGATGAACCGCAGGCACATGGGGTATCGGAAGTACTCCGAGTCCTTGGCTGCCACGCACGCCAGAATCATCCCGACGATCTTCAGGACCACCACCCCGACAACGATCGGGATACCGATCAGAATCATCGAGAGCAGCCCGCCCACGATCGCATACAGCAGGATCGAAATCTGGAAGTTGGTCGCCTCTTTTCCATGATCGGCGACGAAGGGCGAATCGTCCTTGGTGATAAGCCACAGTATCAGCGTGGGAACGACCGGCACGCCGACAAACGACGACAGCCCCAGCAGGTGGGCGGCGATCGCCTTGTTCCGGTCGGATTGGGTCGCGTCCGGGTCGCGGAATCGGGCGGGACTGGGCATCGCATGATCCATAGGTGATCCACCCAAGTGAGGCGAGTACCGCCTGCCGAACCTTCAGGCAAACGACGGCGGCTCCATGGCCACGCCGACCTCCCGCCTCGCATTGATTGGGAAGTTGTCCCCGCTATTTCCGGAATGGAGGGTCCGAACTTTCTAGTATTGTTCGGCCTTCCTCCGGCATCCCGACCTACACCGGCCGGTAGAACGTACGAGAGGTACGCTGCCGCTGGGCATTCGGGGGCGTGGGTCGGCCAACTTTGGCGTCGGTATCGTGGGTGGATCGATCAAGATCGCACGTTGAAAGCGGGAACACGACTTCCCCAGTGAAGCCCTACCGGCGTGTCCGGAGAACTCGTTGAGCACCGTCGACATGATCGCCGCCCGCGGCACCGGTCGGCACGACCGAATTGGAGTGTGAATCTCGTGTGGAAATGGCTGCTTGGGATCTTCGTCGTGCTGGTGCTGGGATGTGCCGGCGGGTCGTACTGGCTCTATAGCTCCGGCCAACTCAAGAAGTTGCAGGAGCAGTTCCGCCCTGACCTCCAGGCGACCACCGTCCGCCTCGACAAGGTGATCAAGGGCGACCTGATCCGCACGGTGTCGGCGCCCGGCCTCTCCGAACCCAAGAACAAGGTGCTGATCAGCGCCCAGGTCTCGGCACGCATCACCGCCCTCCCCTTCGACGAGGGCGAAGTCGTCAGAGCCGGCGATGTCGTCGTCCGCCTCGACGACCGCGACCTTGTCGCCAACCTCGATTCGGCCCGGGCCCAACTCGACGGCGAAAAGGCCCGCCTCGACGGCGCCAAGGCCACCTACAAAAACATGGAGCAGGAACTCGGACGCCGACGCGAACTCTTCTCCACCAAGGATGTCTCCAAGGCCGAACTCGACCAGTCCGAGGCCGATTTCCAGCGCGCCGAGTCCAACCTCCGCGCCGCCGAGTTCTCCATCGAAATCGCCAAGGCCAACATCAGCCGCGCTGAAAAAGACCTCGACAACGCGATCATCAAATCGCCCATCGACGGCGTCCTCGTCAAACGCAACGCGGAGGTCGGCGAACTCGTCGTCGTCGGCACCTTCAACAACGCCGGCACCGTCATCATGGAAATCGCCGACCTCTCCAAGATGCTCCTGCAGGCCAAGGTCGATGAGGCCAACGTCGCGCCCGTCAAGGCCGGACAGAAGGCCAAGGTCTTCTTCAACGCCTACCGCGACAAGGCCTTCGACGCCATCGTCCAACGCGTCATGATGCAGCGCCAGGTCGACCGCGACGGCACCGCCTATTTCGAGACCGAACTCCTCGTCGAAATCCCCAAGGGCGATCAGGTCTTCTGGGGCATGACAGGCAACGCCGACATCGAGGTCGAGACCATCCGCGATGTCGTCAAGGTCCCCAGCCAGGCCGTCCTCGACCGCCCGCTCGATGAACTCCCCAAGGCGATCGTCGACGCGAGCCAGTACATCGACAAAACCAAGAAGTTCGCACGCGTCGTCTACAAGGTCGTCGACGGCAAGGCCGTCACCGTCCCCGTCAGCATCGGGCCGAGCGACCTGACCCACACGATCGTCCTCGGCGGCCTGGCGGCGGACGAAACCATCATCACCGGCCCCTTCAAATCCCTCACCGGCATGAAGGAAGGACAGGCAGTCCGCGACGAAACCACCATCCCCAAGGAACAAAAGCCCGCGACCACCACCACCGCCAAGGCCGGAAACTAGCCGCGCATGACCATCCGCATCCGACAACTCCAGAAGATCTATCGCGTCGGCGCCGAACGCGTCCATGCCCTCCGCGGCATCGACCTCGACATCGCCAAAAACGAGTTCGTCGCCATCATGGGCGCCTCCGGCTCCGGCAAGAGCACCCTCATGAACATCCTGGGCTGCCTCGACCGTCCCACCGCCGGCGTCTATGAACTCGCCTCCAAGCCCACCCACCGAATGAACGCCACCCAACTGGCGCAGGTCCGAAACCAGGAAATCGGCTTCGTCTTCCAGTCGTTCGAACTCCTCAACCGTCAGACCGCCCTCGACAACGTCACCCTCCCGCTCATCTACTCCTCCAAACGCTGGTGGGGCGTCCGCAAACGCGCCAAGGAGGCCCTCGAACGCGTCGGCCTGGGCGATCGCGTCCATCACCGCCCCATGCAACTCTCCGGCGGGCAACGACAACGCGTCGCCATCGCCCGCGCCTTGGTCAACAGCCCCAGCATCCTCCTCGCCGACGAACCCACCGGAAACCTCGACTCCAAGACCAGCGAGGAGATCATCGCCCTCTTCAAGCAACTCCACGCCGAGGGCCAGACGATCGTCATCGTCACCCACGAAGAGGACATCGCCGGGCACGCCAAGCGCATCGTCCGTCTCCGCGACGGCAAGATCCTCTCCGACAGCCCGACCCACGAGGATGTGATGCACCAGGACTACCTGCGCCGCGCCGCCGTCGCCGCCGTCTCCGTCGCCAAACGCGAACTGGGCGACGCCGCCGTCATGGCGTCGGTCTCTGCCTCCGTCGCGGAGGTCAAGCCATGATCATCTTCCGCGTCATCTTCCAGACCGTCTTCCTCGCTCTCGGGCAGATCTGGGCCAACAAGGTCCGCGCCATGCTCACCACCCTGGGCATCATCATCGGCGTCGCCGCCGTCATCTCCGTCGTCGCCGCGACCGACGGCCTGCAGAAGTTCGTCCTCAAGGAGTTCGCCT
>JADLFE010000002.1 GCA_020845755.1 Phycisphaerales bacterium | reverse complement strand
GTCATGCACCCACTTCGACGAGCGGGCCTTGACCGTGCGCATCAGGTCCGACACCGACTCATCGGGCCGCCAGCGCAGGTACATGTGGACGTGATCCTCCACGCCGCCGATGTCGTAGAGCACGCCTCTTTCCGCCCGCACGATGCCGCCCATGTACGGATAAAGCCGCTCGGCGATGTCGGCGGTGATCCACGGCTCGCGGTGCTTGGTGCTGAAGACGATGTGCAGGAGAATCTGGGAGAAGGTGCCGGGCATGTCGGGCCTTTCTGTGTATGCTGCAATTCCTTCGCCCCGCTGGGGCGAGAAAAGGATATGAGACACCCGTTTCCACGGGTTCCGCGACGCCCAAAGCCGCGTCGCTCCACCCGTGGCTACAGCCCGCCGCCCCGCTGGGGCGAAGAAGCAGAGCATCCGACGCATGGGTAATCAAGCGACCGCGACGTTGGCACTCCATGACGCGGCGATCGTGGTCTGGTACTTGCACTCGGCTTGGAGCGTCGTGGTGGGATCGGGGAACAGCTTGGCGATTGGGTTCGCTTCGATACCGCCCACGACCACCAGCCAATAGTCCGCACGCCGGGCTCTGGCCTCGGACCACTCGCGGTCGGTGAACAGGATGCCGCCGCGCATCTGCTTCATTCCCTTGACTTCGATCGCAATGCCATCACGCTTGCGAACGCCGAAATCGTAGCCGCGAGCAAGTTCGCGGTGGTCGAGAATGAGCGCGGCGGCGACATCGGCGATCGTCTCCGAGTTGGCCAGAAAGAACGCTTCCGCGAGCCGACCTGTGCGAAGGCGCTCTGCGACGTTGTGGATGCGCTCGGCGGGCTTGCTGAGCGGGGTCACGACCTCTTGAACGGCGTCCGGATCGTGTGCGAGGACGCGGTCGATCATCTCCAGCAACGCCGCGTCGCTCACGTCGCACAACTGGCCCATGATGCGCTGCCGGTTGGGTCGCATCGGGCGATCCTTCCATCCTTTGCGCGCGTTCCCGTGTACGGGATCAAACTCGTCTCGCAGATTCTTGATTGATGCGGGAGCCACGTTGAGCGCCTCGCCCGCGCGACGAAACGCCTCTTTCCAACTCTTGAGTTTGTGGGCCTCCAGATAGGCACGGTCCAACCGGCTCATCGCATAGCCGACGATGAGGGCGGAGGTCTCCAAGAGCGGTTTGCGCGGGGTGGTCGCCATAGACCAAATGGTACTGATAGTCCGTGGACTTTGGCAGGCGGGCGAGCACCCTTCCCAACGGGAGGGGCGCGCGACGGCAACGGATCCGCTCCATGGAGTCCCCAAGATGGCAGATGGACACACGATCGTGATTTGCGTCGAGGCAGGCAAAGTACGCGAGGTTCAGTTCTGCGACTGCGCTCCGGCGGTGAGGGTGGAAGTGCGAACGTACACGAAGTCCAAGAGAGCGGCGAGCAAGGCACGCCCGGCTTGGTTCATGCCCGGCGGGGACACACAACCGTCTGAGTTCAAACGCGACGAACGCGGGGTGTACCAGACCACGTACCACGAACCGGACGCTGAAGGCGAGTGACCCGAGTTGGACGCGTACGCGCCCGACGGCTTCGGCTGGCACAAGCGAGCATTGACCGCTGCGAACGCGCTTGTGCCGTGGCTCATTCAAGAGACGCCCGGCCTTCGCCTGTACGTCGAGGAGGTCCTGAACTCGCCCGCCTTGCTCCGATCGGCGTGGGCATCGCTCAAATCGCAGATCGACGCGCCGGGCGAAGCGGCCCGCATCGACGAACTGCTGGCCCGCGAGGGTGTGTTGTTGGCGTTCGTCGCGGGCGACACCGTGAGCACGGTCGTCACGGGGTACCTGCTGTCCAAGTATCCCGGCGGCGCTCTCGCCGGGAACAGCAAGAGCGACTATCCCGATATCTACGTCAAGACCTACGACTACTCGAAGTTGCCCGTTCGGTCGCGCGAGGACAAAGATATCGGGGCGGCGGTTCGCGGCAAGGAGAAGAAGCCCGTCCGCGTGCCGGACGGCCTCGAAATCAAGACCTCGCGGGACAACGCCAACATCGATTGCCACTACCCGCATGTCGGGCTGCACCTCATGCTGTCCTTCGTGACCAGCGGGCCGAGCGTGGTTGTGGATGATGTGCTTGTCGCGTTCCTGCGGAACGCCGACTACCGCATCACGGTGCCCAAGACGAAGGCGACTACGCTCAAAGCGTCCTTCTCGCGCGCGCCGTTTATCTCGCTCCTGCCGCAAGCGAATGGCTAGGCGCGATAGCCGCCCTCCACCGCGTCGCGCCCGAAGGCGGCGGAGAGGGCGTCCCATTGCGACTCGTACTTGTCGTAATCGAACGCGAACTCCTTGACCAGGCCGCGGCGCGGGTCGCCCAGGATCGGCTTGAGCGTGGTGTCGTAGAGGCGGAACTGCTCGAAGTCGGTGAGGACGGCGAAGGGGATCGTGCTGTTCCAGGCGTACTGCTTGGCCTGGAAGATCGCGTCCTTGTCGTCGTCGATGTCGATGGCGGGCTTCTTGGCCTCGACGATGAAGCGGGCGAACCCGCCCAGGCGGAAGAGGTAGTCGGGGCGGCGGCTGCGCAGCCCGCCCGCATCCACCGTCTCGACGTTCTTCTCGATGATGACCTCGGCCTCGCTGGGCCCGACGCCTTTGGTGTCGCCGACATCCCACCCCAGGGCGCGCCAGAAGGGGTCGATGAACTGCTGGCGGATCTCGGCTTCCTTGGTGTCCCTGGACTTGTACGCCTTGATGTGGGCGCGGAAGTTGGCGATGAGGGC
>JADLFE010000001.1 GCA_020845755.1 Phycisphaerales bacterium | reverse complement strand
GCCTCAGATCGCCCATCTTTTCAATACAAAACAAAATTACCATACAAATTGACAGAGTCGCTGTGCACAAGCGGTGGATAAACCGGACCTCACTCGACGGAATACTCCGCTGGTGGTAAACCACCCATGCCAGAGGTTGCCGGAGCCCGCGCTCGACGGATGACCGACGCGGCTCCCCGATCTCGGCCTGGAGATGCACCGATGCCGCGGATCTCTACATTCCGACTGATTGTCCTGCTGGCAGTCTTCGTGTTCAACGCGGTCCCGGCGAGTGTTGCATGGGCGGCCGTTGGCGATCGAGTGCCGATCGAGCATGCGATGCGCGTGGCCCGAGATCGAGCCCAACTCGTTGGGGTGGAGCTGGATCTGTGGCCGCCATGCTGTGGCACCTCCGGCGACGGTCCGGAAAATCCGCCGGATGGGTTTTACGGGGAGTCGTTTGATAGCGACGAATGCGCGGCGGCCGTAGTGGAGTCGCTGCGCCTGGCCGTCGTGGAGATCGTCGGAAGCGGCAAGTATCTCAACGAAAGCGCGATGGACTACTCCGGGGCGGAATGGGACCCGCCGCACTACACGACCACGGACTTTCCCGGTATCACCACCACTGTGACGACCGCGAACTATGTGGCTCAGTTCGAAATCTGCGCCGATGCCCTCACCAAACTTCACCTGATCGAAATGCTGTATCCCGGGACGTTTGTCGACGAGGCCGCTTGGGGGATCGGCCTTTCGGGAGACCCGGTCTCATTCAGTGGGGATTCCTGTGAGGCTGCATGGACCGTGGCAAACGGGTATTGGGACGACTACGCCGACTGGGAAGTGAACTACGACGTGTTCCCCGAAGTGTGGTATGGACTTGGATCGACTGCCGATCTTGAGACTCCTCTCTGGACAATCATTGGGCTGGGGGCATCGGCCAACCGCGCAAAGTACCAGGCCGACTTCGACGGCCATATTGGTTCGGCGTACGTCTTTTTGAAGCTGCAGGTCATGGGGGATGGGCTGCCGCCGGGTGAGCCCCCGGTCGATGTGGACGAGGCTTGGCATCGCTGGACCACCGTGACGAGCGAGGACAACCGTACTCCATATGCGGGTGATCAAGAGATCGAACCGCCTCCAGCGGAGTGTCCAGCGAATATCGACAAGGGCTGGTCGCTCTTTTACGAGAACGAACTGTCAACGGCGCCGGATGGAGTACGGGTGATCTTCGATATCCCGCCAATCGACGTGAACGGACAAGGCGTGTGTAATCTCGGCGATGTCGGCAACGATGCGAACGAGGAAACCGAGAATCCCCCCGCCGATCCGTTGCCGAATACCTGTGGCGGCGGGGGCCCGGGCGGAGGTGGCCCTCCCGGGGGCGGCAACAACCCGACTCGTCCGGGCGCTTCCGGCCCTTCGACTGGCGGCGAAGTCGGCAGCGCCGTGGGCGACAACGAGAACAAGTATGCCGGTTGGCTCGAAAGCGAGGCGGCGCTCAACGCGGCGCTCAACGGCGGTGATCCATCGTCGGATTGGCCGGTCAATCTGACCCGCGGCATGAAACTCGAGTCCGCGACCGACCTCGTCGTCCCCACCCGGCACGGGTCGTTCGCCGTCCGCCGCGCCTACAGCAGCGACGGCGACATGGGCGGATCGAACCTGCTCGGCCATCACTGGATGTTCTCGCTTGGCGCGTTCCTGCGCACGCCGGTGAGCGGGTCTGTCATCACGCTCGACGGCTGGCCGTCGGACCGGGTGGTGAACTACACCGAGACCGGCTCGGGCTCAGGGATTTGGAAGCCGAGCGGCACCAGCAACCAGCGGATCACCTCGTCGTCGCTCACGATCGACGGCACCGCGATCAATGTGTGGACGCTCGAAGAGCCGGGATCGTGGAAGATGCACTTTTACCGCGACCCCTCGACGGAGGAGTACGAAGGCCTCCTCCTGGCTGAAGAAGACGCCTACGGGAACCTGCACACGTACCAGTACGCGCTCTTCGGATCGGGCACCCCGCACGCGCGCCTGGTGCGCATCCTGCTGGACGGCACGCCGGAGAACGGCTCCGGCGCGTCGCTGGTCTTCAACTGGTACACCGGCTCGCCCGACGCGACCAAGGGCAAGCTCAAGTCGATCCAGCACTACGGGCTTGATTCGTCGGGCGTGTCGCGCCTGATGAACCAGGTGGATTATGCGTACTGCACGGCCACCTCGGCCAACCAGGAGGGCGTCGCCGGCGACCTCGTCCAGGTGACGCGCCACACGCGCCTGGACAAGGCCCCCGAGTCCACGGACTCGCTCTTCCACCCCAGCGTCACGCTCTACCGCTACCACAACGGCAGCGAGCCGTTGTCCAACAGCGACGAACGACTGATGGCCAAGGGCAGCCTGCACCAGCTCAAGAGCGTCTTCAATTCTGAGCAGATCGAGTTCGCCGCCGAGGAACTGGTCACCAGCGGTGGGCAGACCTGGTCGGCCGACGCGTCGGTGCTCGAGGCCGCCGCGTACATCCGCGGCCTGGCCGACTCGGCGTCGCTCTACACGAGCTCGCCCCGCAAGGTGCTGGACTACGCCTCCAAGATCGTGTCGTACGCGGACCTTTCCAACGGCAAGGTCTCGCATGAGTACCTGCAGACCTCCTGCGGCTGCGCGGGCTCGGCCCACGGCACCAAGCTGGCGTTTTCGTACCTTTCGCGCGGCACCGATCAGCCCACCACCAAGGTGACGGAGTCGACCGAGAGCAGCGGGAGCTATTCGGCGTACCGGCACACCTATTACGACATGACCAAGATCTCCGGGGTGCCCTACCTGCACACCGTGGCGATCGTGGACGCCGCGGACACGAGCAAGCGCTGGGTGACGCACATCGAGCGGAACACCAGCACGTTTGACGTCACGCGCGTCGTGCTCCCGTCCGCGATCAGCACCTACCGGCCGGTGGACGACGGCTCGGGCTATGCGCTGACCGTCAGCATGAGCGCCGGTATCGTCGTCGGCTTTGACTACAACGGCGAGCACCGGATCACCGAAACCCGCATCCGCAATGGCGACAGCGCAACGTTCTCGACGTTCACGCTCCTCAAGAAGTTCACGTACCTGACG